>NZ_LMLV01000013.1:0-63647 GCF_001422685.1 Paenibacillus sp. Leaf72
CAATGGAACTTAAATAAGCTGCCGCCTGCACGATACAGACAGCAGCTTGAAGTGGCCTAACCTTTTTTTAATTGTCCTTTACAAGGGGTACATTTTAGATCGGCGGAGCCCTTCTTTTCTATATGACATAAACTTTATTTGATATATCCACTAAATATCAGCTATATGCACAGCGCCTTGGCTGCGAAATACAGATTCCGCTATTGAAAGCCGCGCCAGCTTCGGTCCGCCCTCTTTGTCCATCATCGTATGGCTCTCATCCGTCTCCACGACGACGATGATGCTCCCGGCACGAATCGCTTCCCGGCTTTCATCCTCGGCTTTATCCAGTCCGAGCGCTCTGAGCGCGTGATTAATGCCATCGTCATCTGAAATAAAATTAGTCGCCAGCAAACCATCCGTTGTCATTGGCACCGCACTCCAACCGCCAGCTCCGGTCATGCCAGTCGTAGGCATCACAGCGGCAGCAGCAATCGTCGTCCCCTCATTCATCCCTCGGCTTCCATTCGTGCGCGCCAGTTCCATGACCTCATCGGCATGAATATCGGTTTCCGCTTCAATTCGGCGGGAATGCTCGCTATCCTTAGCAATAATTTGAAGCTCTCCCGGCACGAATCCGGCTTGCTCCAATGCGGCAACCGTATCAATCACTTCTTGCTCCGTCTTGAAAATCCCCAGCTTCTTAGCCATTAGAATCTCCTCCTAAACCTGATTGTGATTACAAAAGCCTGCTGATTTCGGCAAATGATGTGTACGCCATTTTTCAGCTGGCTTCATCCGAGCGCTCTTAGAATAGTTATACCCTCAGCGGCAATGAATCAATCGCAATGTTGCAGATTCGCCGCCCGGTTGTTGTACAACAAACACTTTCAAGGTATGATGGAGGGAAGTGAAATGGAAATCGGACAAGCAGGGGGCAAGGCGATGATTCATCGAGTGCTTCGCTATCCCGCGCAGTGGGATTGGCAAATGCTGCAGCTCGAAAGGCAGCATGCGGAGATCGGGCAGAAACTGCCCAAACGCAAGGACAACAGAAAAAATAATGAAAGCTTCCTTGCTGCGCGGCCATACCCTGTTCAGGCGGGCAGCGGTGCCGATTCGCAAAAGCTGGAGGCGAAGCTGCTGCTTCCTGAATGCGCCTCCTGGCTTGAGGAATGCGACGGACGGACGACGAATCAAATTACGGTTGCCCCAGCAACAGAGCGCGGCCCGCTTGTGCATGGCACACTGATGATCCAGATTTCGGATGTGCATACGGATATACAGCCGTTCCACTTCTGGGTATCAGGCAAGCGGCTTGTGACGATGCATGAGGATATGCGTCTAGCTATACGCTTTCAGGCAGATGATGTAACGAGCAGGCTTGAAACATGTGACACCGCTCCGGAAGCCTTGTTGGTTATGCTCGGCGTTATATTAGGCCCCTTCCACGAAGGACTGGACGGCTTTGAGAACCGGCTTGGCGATCTTGAAAATAATATGCGCAGCGCCAATCGTACCGGCCTGATGGACACCATCATTGAAAGGCGATATGACTTGCTGCATTGGAGCCATCTCTTTACGCCTGTTCGCGAGCTTCACGGCTCGGTGAAGGAAGCTTTTCTCGACGGAATTATGGAAAGCGAAGCCTACAAGCGCATTACTCATAAGCTGGAACGAATTGATACGCTGCTCAAGCATTATTCGCTGGAGATTGATACACTCATTTCAATGGACGATGCGATCTCCAACTTCCGTGGCAATGATATTATGAAGACGCTGACGATTTTCACCGTGATTTTCACTCCAGCAACGGTCATTTCTGCCCTTTGGGGTGTGAATTTGGAGCCGCTGCCTTGGGACAAAACCTGGTGGGGCTTTACGATTCTTTGCGCCTTCATAATCGGCATTACCGTACTCATTTACGTCTGGCTGTGGAAGAAAGGCTGGACAGGCGATATGCTGATTGGCCGCGGCGGCTCTGGCAAGCTGGCTGCCACTCGTTCTGACCGCCACAGCCGCAAGAAGTACAAGGAAACGCTTGCGGATGAAGACAGCGGGCAGCGCCCATCGTCTGCCAAGACGGCCTCACAGGAGCAGGCTCCGTCAGCAGCGAAGCCATTGACACGTTCACGCCGACTATAGCTGAACATGATTTATTATGAAACAAGCCCCTCCATTGCTCGCTATTTCAGCGAATATGGAGGGGCTTTATTATATTTTAGAGCATAACTTCATTCCTTCAGCTAAGCGGCTTATAAGTACGAAGGCAAACGAACCGGAAGGCCCGATTTCGCCGATTGGTTAGCCGCAACTGTAATTTCCTGCGTCCGCAACGCATCCGCATAGGTCGAACGAATGAGCGAAGTGTCGCCGGTGCGAACGGCATGCAGAAAAGCCTCATTTTCAAGCTGATAAGGATCGCGCTTGTTAACGTACTCCGTTTTGCGGCTGGCTTCGATGTCAATGAGCCCATGATGCCCAAGCTCCAATACCCCTTTATCCGTATAAATGTGCAGTCCGGCACGATCCCCTGCGCTAAGGGCACAGGTATTGCTGATGGAAGCTACTGCGCCGCTCGCCAGCTTGAAGGTAGCCGTTCCAATATCGGGAACCTCAACGCCTTCTTCCTTGCCTGCCATAATCCGGTCGCCATATGCGGCATAAACCTCCGTCACATCCCCGAGCAAATAACGCAGCAAATCGACAATATGCGTCGTCTGCTCGACAAACTGTCCGCCAGAGCCTTCCATTTTTCTCCACCAGCCGACACCCGGCATACCGCCCATCCAGTTCCCAATCGCCATAGCAGCCAGCCTGTCCGCCAGCAGCTCTTTCGCTTTATCCGTGCCATCCATATAGCGGAAATGATAGCCGACTGATGTAATCAGGCCGCTAGCCTGAACAGCTTGTCCGATAGCTGCCGGAGTCTCGATATCAACACCAAGCGGTTTTTCGACAAGAAACGGAATTTCGCGCTTTACCAGTTCGTTTTCAATCTCGCCATGGGCAAACGGCGGAACACAAATATAGACCGCATCCAGCTTCCGGTCATCGAGCATATCGGAAACGTTTTCATAACCGCGTGCATCTGTAAACGGCTTAGCCGCATCGTCTGCCTTCTGCTTGCTTGTAGCCACTAATGCTGCTACGTTGACCCCTTCCATACGCGCCAGTTTTTCAGCATGCATCTTTCCAAACCAACCTGTACCGATAACACCAATCTGCAAAGTCATGTGCAAGCTCCCCTCGTAAAACTTTTTCCTGTTATTATAACGGTGCAAGCTCGCCTA
The DNA here is from genome assembly GCF_001422685.1 of Paenibacillus sp. Leaf72. Taxonomy (NCBI): domain Bacteria; kingdom Bacillati; phylum Bacillota; class Bacilli; order Caryophanales; family Paenibacillaceae; genus Paenibacillus; species Paenibacillus sp. Leaf72. Next base: position 3,273 of record NZ_LMLV01000013.1, read on the forward strand.
CGTCCATTGTTACTTTGCCAAATTTATTTGCCAGTGCTTGGACCAAGCGGTTGCGGAGTCGCCCAGCCTATCATATGCTACAACATCAGCTGCCCACTTGCAGGCGGCATTTAGGCAGAAACTTCTTGCGCTGAGACGCAATATGGAGCGGAGGTCGGGCAATGGCAACTTTGAAAAAAAACAACAACCGGGAGTCGCAGCAGCTGGACACTCGGACGGCTTTATTTTTGGCTGCGGTATGCGGTCAAACGTATTTGCAATTTACGAATCCAAGCGGGCTGTTTCTCGTGCCGCGCAATTATACGCTGGTCGGGACGTTCAATGCCCGAGCCTACGACCAGACGGAGGAAGCGTTCGGCTTCCTGCTGATGTCGGAGCAGTCCTCCGTGCTCGCATTCCGCGGCTCAGGCTCCGCCGTCGATTGGGTATCGGATTTTATCGCCCAGCAAACGCCCTATCGTCCAGTGAAAAATGGCGGTTATACGCATAAAGGCTTCACCGATATTTATATGTCTGCGCGCGATCAAATATTGGCGCTTATCGAGCAGTTGCCCGCAGATAAGCCTCTGTTTATAACGGGGCATAGTTTAGGCGGCGCTTTGGCAACGCTTGCAGCTGCCGATATAGCCGCGAATACTGAAATAAAATCGCCGATCGTTTATACGTTTGGGGCACCGCGGGTCGGCGATCCTAAATTTGTGCGCAATTATAACAATCTTGTCGGCACTCATTGGCGTTTTCAAAACGAATATGATATCGTTCCCCATCTCCCAACCCTTGTGTATCAATCGCCACAAACGAAAAAAACGTATTATTACTTGCATGTAAAGGGCGAGGTCAAGCGCTCGTTCAGGCTCGGCTCGGTTGCCGCCAACCATGTGCTTCCGAGCTATTTTAACGATCTGTATGTAGAGGAACCTATTTTCGCACTGGCCATCTGTTCAGAGCCGCCCGGCTGGTGCCCGCTGCTTACGCAGTAGATCAAGCACAAAGAAGCTTGGCAGCAGGCAGATGCAAACGCATCCGTCTATTGCCAAGCTTCTTTGAACGTTTAGGACGGCAGCATATAAAGCAGAATGGCAAAGAAATGCAGCACGGACCCACCAAGCACGAACATATGCCATACCGCATGATGATAAGGAAACGCCCGCCACATATAAAATACGGTTCCCACCGTATAGAGCAGCCCGCCTGTAATGAGCAGCTGCAGGCCGCCAGGCGCCAAATGGCTCGTAAGCGGCTTCCAGGCGAAAACGATCAGCCAGCCCATGGCCAAATACACGATCGTCGAGGTAAATAAAAACTTTGAGGCAAAAAAAGCTTTAAATACGACACCAACAAGGGCGAAGCCCCAAACGATGCCGAATAGAACCCATCCTAACGTCCCTTGGACAATATGCAGCAAAATGGGCGTATACGTCCCGGCAATAAATACATAAATAAAGGAATGGTCCAGCGATTCAAAAACACGCTTCGCCTTGCCCTCTGGAAAACTGTGCACCAAGGTCGATGCGGCATAAAGCAGCAGCATCGCTGTTCCATAAATCGTAAAGCTGACTACATGAGAAGCTGTCCCCTTCTCCACTGCAAATACGATTAAAATAACGAGTGCAGCAACGCTAAGTGCAGCTCCAATGCCATGTGTGATGGCATTGGCTATTTCCTCGCGTCTGGAATACGTATGCGTGTTTGCCATTGCTATGGCACCTCCGTTTCAACCACTGAAAATCGCAAGCCCTACTACTTACAGTGTAGAACATCAGTGCCAGTCTTTCAACCATAGCCGCAAGCGGTCGATCGTTTTATCGAGGTTGCAGATCGCATCTTGATCCCGGAACGCCTCCTGATGGCGGAAATAATGAGCATGCCCGCCGATGACGTGTATCGGCTCAACCTTGCCAGGCGCATGCTTCATTCGCTGCCATTGCGGCACTCCTGAAGCGCTTCGCTCCCAGCCGCCCCAACTGCCGATGCGGCTTACGGGATCATTAAGCTTGCCCGCCTCGTTTACGGCATACAAATAACACACTTTATCTTTCAGCTGCGGCGCAATATGATTGCGCGGCGAGCCGACCTGTACGACGCGGAAATTGCTCATGAGATTGCGCTCCATCAGCATTTTCGCCGCCTGATAAGCTGCCGCTCCACCGCCGCTATGCCCGATGAACAAGGACGGCTCATCAGCGCTCAGCAGCTTCTCCTTCACTTGACGGTAGGCAATTTGCCCACCGATGCGTCCAGCTGCAATAAAGCTGGTCAAATCGCTGCCCACCTCAAGCACCTGACGAAATAGACTGCGGCTATTGTCGCCATAAGGATGCAAAATATGAATGCGCGGCTCAACGCCCGATTCGCGAAATAATTGATCAAGCTTGTCCCGGCAAGCGTTAAAGGCACTTTTCGTCGTAGCCACACCCGCCAGCAAAAATATGTTAACGACTCCTCCACCTGCTGCCAGCATGCTTCTCCCTCCATCGCAAAGAAATATGGTATAGGTACATTATGCGGGAAGAAGCTGCGATTCATTCCTGCACGGGCCACTTAAAATGGATGTATTTCAAGCGTAAACGGCTGAAGCCGCCCTCTGGCGGCAAAGCTACTGTTTCGCGTAGAAATATAGAGAAAGGATGGGAAAATCATATACTTTCCTATATTTAAAAATAAGCCTCCCGCTACGCTGCATTCCCAGCATAGCAAAAGGCTATTCAGACGATGAGGCATCACCCAGCTGAAAGCTGACTACACGCCCATCTTTTTGCGTTGATTGTTGACCTTCTTCGTGTTCTGGCTCTTCATTTGCTGCGTGTTTGTTGAAAAGCCGCCTTGTGCGAAGCCATCCGCTTTGCCTTGCTTCTTCTGAGCCAGCAATTGCTTGGCTTTCTCCGCTTGAGTCAGCTTCTTAGGCTGCTCCTGTACTTCCTTGTTCTCCACGTCCGACATATTATCACCTCGCTTTATTATTTAACCAGCGTAATAAATCTTGTAAAAGCGCCCTTATGCAGTTCGCAGCGATCTACCGAGCTAAAGCCGGAGGCTGAAAGCTGCGTTTCAATCGGCTCCGTCGTCACAATGACTGCAAGGTCAGCAAGCCGTCTTACACTTTCCAGCATATCAAGCTGCTCGCCAATCGGCAAGACCGAACATAAATTATATGGCAGATCTACGATTGCCGCATCATAATGCCCCTCCAGCTCACGCATATCGCCCAGTGAAACAAGCTCCTTACTATAGCCAAAATGAGCAAGATTGACCCGGGCCCCCCGCACCGCAAGGGGATTGCGATCCACGCCACGAATCGCAATGCCCATCGACAGCGCTTCAATCAGCACGGTGCCCATGCCGCAGCATGGATCGATCATACTCAACACCTCGCCATTCGGCCCTGCGGCAATGTTAACTACCGCCCGAGCCACTCTTGTGCCAAGTGCTGTTGAATAATTTTGCGGCTTCTGCCGATGGGCGAGCCAGACTGCGCTCGCTTCCTCACAGTCGCCAAACCAATAACGCTGCTGCCAAAAGGTAATGCCCAGCAGACGCTCTGGCCGCCGCATGTCCGCGACGCCAATTAGTGATGCACCGACGGAACGCTCTAGTCCGCGCTGCTCTTCATAGCTGTATGGAGCATCCGCCACTGTGCAAAGCACCTTGAATGTCGCTCCATTCAAATCGACAAGCGGCAGCTGCTCTAGAAGCTCCGGCAAACTTGCTCCTGAAAGGGCAAGCTCAACGCGTCGCTTCAGAAACGGACTGCGGCTTGGATGAACGCGATGCTCGCTCACGACAAAGCCATCGCTTAGCGGAGCATCCAGCAAGCGGCTAAGCTCCAGACGGCATAGCTCCAATTCCTCTTCATGACAGCTGTAGCTGTATAAATAACGAGCCATTAATGATCTACGGACGTCCGCGCCTGAGGAGCAGCAATCTCATCGATGCTGAATGGCTTGAGCTCCGGCTTTGCCTTTTTTTCCACCTCAGCTGTTAATTCATTCACCTGTTTATTCAGCAGCTTAACCTGGCGCTGCAAACGGAATACACGCACCATTCCAAATAATCCAATCACTAATCCGCCAAGGAGCGTCGAAGCGAGAATGACGAGGATGAGCGGAATTTGAGTCTGCGCAAACATAAAATTAACTTGCACCGAATTGACATTTATTACGGCAAACAACGCAATAACGAATGCAAACAGCAGTGCGGATATAAGCATCGTTTGAGCCTTCATCGTTTTCTCCACCTTTATCTGGGTTGTTATTAGTTTATCATATTCCCTATTAAACCAATAGTCATGACGCCAAACAGCAAGCGGATGCCCGCCACAAAGGCAAGCATCCGCTTTAGATTGTTCGCAAAATAGTTATAATGGCTAACTAAGCTTTTCTTCTCACCTGCTGCCACACGAACATCACGATAATGACCAGCAATACCGCAAGCTGCGTAAGCGCCGTCTCCAGCGTCGGATAAAAACCAAGGAAACCTATAGCAGGCAGCTCGCTTACCGCATGTGTAGGCAGCCAGGCAGCGACCTGCAGCGAGTGAATGCTTTCTCCCATAAAACGGAACACCAAATAATAAATGAGCACCGATGCCACAATGAAAAACGGGCGAATGGGCAGCTTCGTGCTGAAGCGAATAATGACGAAAGCAATCGCCACGAGCAGCAGAAACGTTACGCCGATCCCTAAAATCATTTGTAATGGATCAATGGAAGGTGCCATGCCGACATAAAAAATCGTCGTCTCCGCCCCTTCCCGCATAATGGCAAGCGCCGATACAGCGAACAGGGACCACAGACTGCCGCGCGCAATGGCACTGCCCATCTTGTTGTCAATATAGCTGTTCCAGCTGCGCAAATTCGCTTTGCTGTGCAGCCAATTACCGACCGTGATCATCAAGATAACGGAAACAAGACCGGCGATGCCCTCAATCGCTTCTCGCGCGCTGCCAGCCGCCGCCTGAGCAATCGCATAGGTGAGCAGCACAGCCATAACAGCGCTCAGCAGCAGGCCGACCCAGACGCCGGACCATACCCAGACGCGCTTCGACTCATTGCCCGATTTTTTCAAATAAGCCAGTAGGGCCGCAAGCACGAGAATCGCCTCAAGCCCCTCGCGGAGCAAAATCATTCCAGCGTCCCAAGCGGTATAACGCGTTTCCTCCACCATCGGAGCGAGTATTTCTCTGATTTCGGCAATTACCGCTTGGGCTTTATCTGGTACTGGCGGATTGGAGAGCAAATAGCCCGATACCGCCGTCATTTTAATTTCGATTTTCGTATAAGCATCAGCAGAGCGAATTTGCACCTGCCCCTCGACCGAAGGCCATTTTGAAATGAAGGCTTGCATTTGGCCATCGGCCTCATTCAAATTGCCTGCGGCTATGTCTTTTGCCGCTTTATCAACGATCGCAATCAGGTCAGCAATACCCAGCTTTTCCGCAGGTGCAGAGGCTGCATCGATTTTGCCAGCAATGTAGTCATTAATCAGTTGAATCATCGCATTCGTTTCCGTCTCGGCTTGCTCCGCACGCGGCGGCTCGGCCTGAAGCGCAATTCGGATCATGCTCATGGCCGTCTCCAGCTTGCCGTAAACGGTGAAGTTTTCCGAGCGAATCGCAGGTTCAATCGTCAGCCAATTATCGTTAATCGTCTTATAATTCGCGCTCGCCTTCACCCATTGCTCCCCTTGAATTTCGATCAGCAGCTTCGTTGCCATAGGCAGAAGCTGCTTCGCGGCTTCCTTGCCGGTCAGCTTAGCTTGATCGTCCTTCTGGACGCTTTTCACATATTTATTAATCGCTTTCGCCAGCTCGGATAAGGAAGCTTTGGCTTCATCCGGCTTGTTGTCTGCCTCATCCAACAGCACGATCGCATGAGCCAGCGCGGAATCGACATCGGCTGATAAATCTGATTTTTTCACGTTTAGCTGCTTCCAACGTTCATTTGCTTCTTTTATATGACCGGATGCCTGCTCCCAGTCGCTCTGGCTTGCCGCCGCAAGCGCTCCGCCAACGAGCGGAAGCAGCTTATCCAAATCGCTGGACGTTTCTGCAAAAGCTGGCCTTACGCCGATCGCTCCTAAAGCTATCGCCGCCAAAATGACGATAATGCCCAGCCACTTCCAGCCTATGCTGTAACGGCTTCTACCTAAAACCATATGCCGCTTCCCCTCTCTCCCGCTACAATAACGTCTCTCCAATATAGCCGCCCTCGCTAACGCCAGGGAAACAAGCAAACACGGCGCTGCCCGTATGCACGATATATTCATTCAGCTTGTCCATGCGGCTGAGCTTCGTCTGCATCGGGATAAACTGCTTGCTCGTATCGCGGTTATAGCAAATGAACAGCAGCCCCGCATCCAGCTGACCGGTCCGATTGTCCAGACCGCTGGAGTAGGAGTAGGAGCGGCGCAATATTTTCAAAGAGCCGTCCCCTCTAGCAAGTGCCAGATGCGAGTTAGCTGGAATGACCGGCTTGCCGCTCTCATCCTTTTTGTTAACATCAACGGTGTCAAACTCCTTCAGGCTGCCAATTGGAGCACCGCTCTCCCGGTGTCGTCCGAAGGTTGCCTCTTGGTCAGACAGCGTTGAGCGATCCCACACCTCTACTCGCATGCGGATTCTTCTGACGACCATATAGCTTCCGCCCGCCATCCACGGCACGCCGTCATCAGCCGAAGCCCAGACGACTTGCTTCATCTGTGCCTCATCGCTCGTATCCGGGTTCGCGGTACCATCCTTGAAGCCCATTAAATTGCGTGGTGTCGCGCCCTGCTTATCGGCGCCAGAGGTGCGTTGAAACCCTTCTGTCGTCCAGCGCAGCACCGCTTTGCCACGTGCAATACGCGTCAAATTGCGAATGGCATGGAAAGCGACCTGCATATCGTTCGCGCATACCTGCACGCCAATATCGCCACCGCACCATTCAGGCTGCAGCTCATCGCCGCCAAATGCCGGAAGGTCCTCAAGCGACGATGGCTTCTTGCCTGACAGCCCGAAGCGTCCATCAAAAAAGCTCGGCCCAACACCGAACGTAATCGTTGTTTTGGAAGGCGACAGGCCTGCGGCTTCGCCCGTATCAGATGGCGGCAGATTCAGATTGTTATTGTCCGTGCCAATCATCGTTCCTTGCGTCATCGCAGCCGATGCGGCTGTCCATGCTTGAAACAATGTACGCACCTCATCTATTGAAGCTGCCGTCAGATCAAAAGCGGCAAATAATATAAAATCCTGTGACGGCGTCGCAATGCCTGCCTGATGAGCGCCATAAAACGGCAGCACATCTCCACTTGCTCCCGCTTCGGCCCCTGTCGTCGTTGCGACGGACAGGCTTTTGCTCGCTGCCTGCATGATGCCGCCTACGCCAGTCGCACCGACCAGCAAACCAGCCCCACCAACGCCCATGAGCCGCAGTAAATCCCTGCGGCTCATCGGTTTTTCCAGCACGCTGTCGCCAGCCTGCTTCTGATTATGCTTCTGTTGGTCATCGTTGTTAGTAGTAGAACTCATAACATTAAGCCCCCAAAATTTTGCCCATTTGTGAAAGCGGTTCTGCCAAAGCGTCGAGCAGCTGGCTCAGCTTCTTCGTATCTTCTTCTTTCAAATCCAGATAAGATTTATAGCCATCGCCATCTTTATAAACAGCAAGCGCATCATCAAGATTTTTGAAGCTTGTGCCAATCAACGTTTCCAGCGCGGCGTCATGCTTGTTCAGCTGCGGCTGAAGCAGCTCATAAATTTTCTCTGCCCCTTCCACGTTCGCAACAAAATCATACAAGTCCGTATGCGAATAACGCTCTTCCTCGCCGGTTACTTTAGAGGAGGATACTTCGTTCAGCAGCTCAACAGCTCCCGTAACGAGCAGGCTTGGCTCGATTTCAACCGTCTCCATCAAAGCGCGAAGCAGCTTGATATCCTCAAGCAGCGTGTCGGCATAACCTTCAGCGCCTTTTGTCGTATTTTCTTCCCATAAAATTTTCTCGATACGGTGGAAGCCTCTCCATTCCTTCTCATCGACATCATTTTCACGGGCATCAATATGCGGGTCAAAATCGCCCAGAGCTTCAGCAATTGGCTCGATTCTTTCATAATACATTCTCGATGGCGCATACAGCTGCTTCGCCGCCCTGATATCGCCCGCTTTAACGGCATTGACGAATTTTTCAGTTTCAATAACGAGCGAATCCGCCTCTTTAATCGTAAAGGCGCGATATTCATCAAGAACAGGCTGCCATTCCTCTTCCGTGGCAGGCGCTACTGTAGCAGCTGGAGATTCCGACGCTGCCGGCGATTCTGCAGCTGTATTCGTTGCTGCTGCCCCATTGTCTGTTTTTGTATTGGTAGCAGTATCAGATCCGCAAGCCGAAAGAATTAATAAACTTGCACAAGATAATGAAATTGCGAGTAACTTCCAGTTCATTCGAAATATCCCCTTTTAATGATCCACGTCGTGTGAATTTATTCTATTGCGAAGTATATTCCTATTGAGAATCATTGTCAATTATATTTTTATGGCAATGATGGCACATACCTCTTCCGCTTTTCTTAACAAGCAACCAGCAGGCGGGAAGCCGTTGACAATTATTCTCAACAAACATAACATAAACTTAAATTAACCTCATGAGGAAGTGTCAGCAGCCCTTGTCTATCACCCAACATATTGCAAAAACCATTTATCGGCCTGGCATCGGCAAGCTTATACGACCGATTAGCAGGCTGCTATTTAATCATATGAATGAAGGCATCGTCATTTATCATACAGATGGACAACTCGTTATGAGCAACCACGTAGCGGAAAAATACGGTTTTCTCGCTACAGCGGCAGCTAAGGACAGCATTTACCCGCTTTATTTTAAAATAAACGGGGCTATACCGCTCCCTTCCGATCAGCAGCCCCTGAACCGCTTGCTGCAAGGGGAGCAGGATATTGTCCAAGAGCTGTGGCTGAAGCCAGGCGAAGGAAAAGCCGGAAGCATCGTGCGAATCGTCGGCAAGGCGCTTCGCTCCTTTCGAGGTATGCCGCTCGGCTTTATGCTCGTCGTCCACGATATTACGCTCAGCAAATGGCATGAGAAGCGCCTGGAAGTAAGCGAGCAGCGCTTTAAATCGCTTTTTGAGCATAATCCGGATATCGTTCTGTGGTTTGATTTGAAAGGGACGCTGCTGAGCGTCAATTCGGCCTTTGAGACGGTCACTGGCCACTGCGCATCTGAGCTTATCGGACATTCGGTTGGCGAATTGATCAACGATGTGGAGGCTTGGCAGCTTCAGCAGCTGCTCGAGAAAGTCCATGAAGGACGGACTATTCATCAGGAAACGTCGATTACAAATAAAACGGGCGAGCTTGTTTATTTGCATGCAACAGTCATTCCCATTATTGTCGAGGAGCAGCTCGCCGGGTTCTACATCGTGGCCCAAAATGTGACCGCGCAAAAACAATCGATGGAGACGATTTCCCGCATCGCTTATTTCGATTCCTTGACGGGCTTGCCGAACCGCCATTCGTTTTTCGAGACGCTGACCGCAACTTTGGCGCAATGCAGCACATGCATCGACAGGCAATTCGCCGTGCTTTTCGTCGATTTGGATCGCTTTAAGCTCATTAATGATACGCTTGGCCACCGGGCTGGCGATTTTTTGCTGGAGCAAACCGCGCTGCGTATGGGCAAGTGCGTGGGAGACAGCGGCACGATTGCCCGGCTCAGTGGAGATGAGTTTATTATTTTGCTGAATCATGCAGGGGCCCAAGAGGCCGAGCAGCTGGCAGGAAGAATACTTGACGAAATCGCCGTACCCATCATCTACGACAACAATCGACTGCTATCCACAGCAAGTATCGGCATCAGCCTATATCCCGACCATGGCACATCGTCCGAGCAGCTGATTCAGTTTGCTGATATCGCCATGTACCGAGTGAAGGAGCAGGGGAAAAACAATTATCTCTTCTTCACCTCGGAAATGAATGAATCTATCGTTCGCCGCACTACGATGGAGAAGCAGCTCGCGATCGCTTTGGAGCAGGAGCAGCTGACGCTGTTTTATCAGCCGCAGGTTGAAGCGAGCACAGGGAAAATCTCTGGCTTTGAGGCGCTTGTCCGCTGGAACATGCCGGAGCGGGGACTCATTTCCCCGTTGGAGTTTATTCCGCTGGCTGAGGAAACAGGCATGATTATCCAGCTCGGCGAATGGGTGCTGCGCCGAGCCTGTGAGCAGCAGAAGCGCTGGATAGATGAAGGACTGATGCCGGTAACAATTGCGGTTAATATATCGATGAAGCAATTTGAGGATGACAGCCTATTTGAGACGATCCGGCATATTTTATTCGAAACGAAGCTGCCTCCTCATTTGCTGGAGCTGGAAATTACCGAGAGCATCGGCCTGCAAGGTGCCGACCAGGTCATCAACAAGCTGAACCGGCTCAAGACGCTCGGCGTGAGCATCGCCATTGATGATTTTGGAACAGGCTACAGCTCGCTGCATTATTTGCAAAAGCTCCCGATTGATACACTGAAAATCGACAAGTCCTTTATTCGCGATATGATCAACGTCACGCCTGATATATCGATTGTCCATTCCATCATCAGGCTTGCCCACAGCCTCCAGCTTGATGTTTTGGCCGAAGGGGTCGAGGTCGTGTCCCAACTGGAAATGCTGGCCGAGCTCAAATGCGAGCGTCTGCAAGGCTACTTGTTCTCGCGCCCGATTCCAGCTGATGAGGCACGCGTGCTGCTGCAGCGGCAAAAGCTGGATGAACATTATCGCTGACTGGCTGTCGCCGTTATATTCTAAATAGAAAAAGCCATACGGCGGAATGATTCAGGCCCGCTTGTATGGCTTATTTCATTTGGTTTTCATAAAAAAGCAGCCGATTGCCGAACGGATCCGTCACGACGCATTCGAGTGTGTGCCATGGCGTTCGTTCCAGTCCAGGCTTGGCGTAACGATACTCTTTTTCCAGCAGACGGGTATGATAGGCTTCAATTTGGCTCGTTTCAATACGAATAGCTGCGCCGGGGCAGCTGTCGCCATGATGCTCGGATAAGTGCAGCACACAGCAGCCATTAGATACTTGCATATACAATGGAAAATTCGCCTCGTAACGATGCTCCCAATCCAGCCGAAAGCCGAGAAAATCCATATAAAACGCTTTAGCATGTGCTTCATCAAAAATTCGCAAAATCGGAACGACTGGTTTCATTAAAAGCCCGTTTTGTCCCATTCGCGCCTCCCTTCGGCAATCGCCGCGCTCTTTTTATCGTTTTTCCATAAAAAAGTTCCAAGTTTCTACATTTTACTTAACTTCCCCTCTATCTTCAACCGTCAAAACAAAGTATAATACTGGAAAACATATTATTTTATAAGCCTTTAAGCCTATTATATCAAGATAAGAGGACTATGATCCCATGCCATTTATCACTCCTTTTGAATCCAGTCTGCAAGCTGTTTTCACCAAAGCACAGCAAATAACGGCAAAATTTCCCGAACCGCTAAATCAAACGGGACAAGCATATATCACGCATATTAATCCTCTGCATCGCAGCGGCAACCAGAACTATATCGGCTATTTGCTGCCCTATTGGATGACGGAAATGGCCTCTGTGACCGAGGAGCAATGCGAGCAGCTTGCGCTTGCCAATGTATTCGGCATGCTGCATTTTTTCATTGTGGATGAAGTGATGGATTCGGGGAGTGCGGAGAGCAGACAGAAGCTGGCTTTGAGCCATTTATTTTATACGCAGATGTACGGTGTTCTGCACTGTCTTCACACCTCTGACTCTAGGTTTTGGGAGTATTACGGCCGCTACATGGCCGATTGGTCGATTGGCGTGGCCCAGGAGTCCGCTGAAGATTATTTTAATACCGATCCGCTTCGCACCGCTTTAAAGTCGTCCCTCGTGAAAATAGCCAGCACCGGAGCCCTGCTCCTCTCGGGCCAGCAAGCCTTCATACCAGCAGTGGAACGAGCTGTTGATTATGTACTCGTAGCGCTTCAGATGGCCGATGATTGGACGGATTGGGAAGCTGATCTGGCAGATGGAAGCTATAACGGATTACTAGCGTTTTTCATGGATAAATGGCCGGAGCAGTCGCCTATTACAGTCAGTAAATTAAGGAAAGCAATATATGTACAGGGGCTACTAACGGACTATGCGGAGCTCGCTTGCCAATTTGAGCAAGCCCATCAACAATTAGGCCTTAAGGCTGGTCATTTGCTGGCATTTCATGCCTCCATCACCGCTTCCCTCGCAAAGGATGCCCATAATATAGAGCTAGCTCGACAAAAACAAATGGAAGGCGGACTTTTTCAAACACTAGCATGACGAAATTCGCCAAAATATGCTTATTTTCAACAGTATTTTCTGAAAATATATAGTAGTTTTTGTCGAAATTTCATGTTACAATATGTAAATGGAACTTATACATAATACTAGAAAGGTGGAAAAGTATGAGCAGCGAAAACAATTTACGACAGCAAATTATTCAGAAAGCATGGGAAGATGAGGCTTTCAAGAAGCAGCTCCTTGCTGATCCACGTGCCGCTATTAAAGAGGCGTTTCAAGTTGAAATTCCAGAAGGCGTTGAAGTAAAAGCAGTAGAAGAACAAACTAACAGCTACTATCTCGTTATTCCTGTCAGCCCTGCTGATAGCTCCCAAGCGGCTGTCGCATCACCACCTTGGAAGTAAACCTCTACGTACAGTCATAAATCAAGCGCCCTGCCGGGACGGCAAGGCGCTTTTATTGAATTTCTGCTATAGGCAAACTTACGAACGCTTCCGTGCCTACTCCTTTAATACTGTTAAAATAGATCCGGCCGTTCATCACTTCGATAATGCGGAAGGTCACCATCAGCCCAAGCCCCGTACCTTTGGACTTATTGGAGAAATACGGCTCGCCCAATCTTTCCAGCTCGCTCTCTTCCATCCCGACTCCATTATCGCTAATGCGAATAATGACGGTAGAATCTTCCTGATAGGCAATAATGTCGATGCTTCCCTTTGTCGGCAGCGCTTCGATGCTATTTTTCACAATATTAATAATCGCTTGCTTGAATTTAGAGGAATTCCCCCGCACATACAGTTCAAAATTCGACTCTACCCGCAATTCTCCACCTTGGATTGTAGCTAGCGGAGATAAAATCGCTTCAATTTGTCCCAATTCCTCGGCTATATTCAATATCGTCGTCATTTCAACCTGAGGCTTGGCAAAGGTCAAGAAATCCGTAATGATGCTGGAAGCCCGATCCAACTCGTCGATAGCGAGCAGCATATAGTTTTTATCCTTCTGATCAGCGGAACGGTGGCCAATTAGCTGGAGAAAGCCGCGTGTCACCTGAAGCGGATTGCGCACTTCATGTGCAACCGATGCGGCGAGCTGGCTAATAATTTCCATTTTCTCCGAACGCTGCAGCTCATTATTGAAGACTTCCAGCTTTCGGGAGTACAGCAGCATTTGCTCATAATTATTAATGATCCGCCGGATCAACACCACAATTAAAGAAAAGAGGAAAAACAGCGTTCCCCATTTCCAATAAAACATTTCATAATCTTTTTGCGTAAAATAAATGACCAGCTCGGACACCACGGTTAGCGCAAACAGCGCAAAGCCTGCGGAAATAATAATGCTTTCCCGGTTTCGCTTCACACAATAAAATGCAAGCACCGAGATCAAAATGATATTGCCAATAATGACGGACGAAGCAAAGATGAGTGGAACGATGCTCTCATAATAATGCAAGATCCTTCCGCCCAGCAGGACGCTCAGCAGCAGCCATGCGAAGCTTCCAATAGAGATGACTAATTGGACACGCAAGCAATATTTTAAGATCCGGCTTGTACCTTTACTAATAATTTGCTCAAAAAATAAAAAGATCCAGGTCATAATAAACGTCGAGGATATATCAAACAAATAATAATACACCCGGCTGGATTTGCCGAAAAATGCATACAAATACGGGGAAATCGTCAATGTCATTACCCCAATCGACAGCATGAGGAGACATAACGAATTCCAGCCTGGCCAATATATTTTGTTCACAAACAGCATGCATATTAGCAATGAAATCGATACAAATACAAGCGTGCCGCCCAAAATAATATCCAAAATATTTTTCTGCAAATATTTAGAATTCATGCTTTGGAAATCGCCAAGCTTCACGCTCCCATCGATTCCGAGCGAGCTTGCATCTGCATTACCTTTTAAATAGATGTATATCGGCTTATTATAATAATGAGGAGAAAGCTTCAGCAAAATATTGTTCGTCTCATAACCGTAGTTTCGCTCATCCTCATAAATAAGATAACCATCATTAAATATACGAATTTGCTGCGCAAAGTTCACGTCCAGCATAATACCTGGGTTTTCCCAATTCAACTCAGGAACCTCAATCTTGATCCAGGCGGAGTTAAAGCCTTCCGGCTTAGCGGTTAGCCGATCATTGCCTGTTGCCAAGATCCATCTATCATTGTGCTCCTGATCCATCACATCTGCGAGCACCGGCTCCTGACTTGCCTCATCTAGCCATTGAATATACCACTGATCAATATATGTTATTGGTGGAGGAGGAGGGCTCGCAAAAGCTCGAGGGACCATTAAACAGATGGATAAAACGAAGAATAATACGATGAACCTTGCGTATCTCAATACTTCTCTCATTCCTGCACCTCAAAGCTTCGAAAATTCATCACTAGCCCATTTCTCCTAAAGTATTCGACAATCTTTGATAGCATCCCTGCCTTTTTTACCTATTGGCAAAAAAATTATATAACACAAAAAAAGAGCAGACAAGCCGCTCTTTTCATTATAAAGCCTATTTTGCGGCCTCTCCGCCTAATGTTGCTTTGCGATAGATCCGCTCATTCGGATTAAATTCGACATATTGCAAATGCTTATCGAGCTGGACAATGGACTCTTTATTTCCCAATCCAAGAAATCCCTCCGCCGCCAAACTGCTGTAAAACAGCTTATGGACCTGCTGCTGCAAGGTTGTGTCGAAATAAATCATCACATTGCGGCAAATGATTAGATGAAATTCATTGAACGAGCCGTCCGTCACCAAATTATGCTGGGCGAACATAATATTATCCCGCAGCTCCGGCAAAAAATAAGCAAATTGATGATCCGTTTGATAATATTCGGAAAAGGCGATCATTCCGCCCGCTTCCATATAGTTTTTCGTATAAATTTGCATTTGCTTTAGCGGATATGCGCCGCGCTGGCACTTCTCAATCGCGCTCTCGCTCATATCGGTCGCATAAATTTTGCTGCGCTGCGTGAGGCCTTCCTCCTTGAGCAAAATCGCCATAGAATAAACCTCTTCGCCTGTCGCACAGCCAGCATGCCATATTCTTATTTCCGGAAGCCCTCGCAAATAAGGAATCACCTCTTGGCGCAAGGCGCGGAAAAACCCAGGGTCCCGAAACATCTCGGTTACTCTAATGGAGAAATCATGCAGCACCTTATCCAGCATATCTTTATCCCGAAGCACCTGATCAAGCAATCTTGTAATCGTAGGAATGCCTTCAATCCGCAACCGATTTTGAATCCGGCGCAAGAGAGACGAACGAATGTAATGCCGAAAGTCAAATCCATAATAACGGTAGATGCCTTCTAAAAATAATTCTAGCTCTACGTTCTCCACTTCTTGATTCATCGGCCCTCCTGCTTCGTCATCCATACGCGCAGCAGCGAGTAGAGCTGTTCTATTTGGAGCGGCTTGCTAATATAATCCGAAGCGCCCGCCTGCATGCAGCGCTCCCGATCATTTCTCATTGCTTTCGCTGTGAGCGCAATAATCGGCAGCTCTTTCAGCACCGGATTGCTGCGAATGCTGCGTATAGCTTCCAATCCATCCATAACCGGCATCATAATATCCATAAGAATAATATCAAAATCAGGTTGTTTATTCAAAAGCTCCAGGCCGAGCTTGCCGTTGCTGGCCGATTCTACAATAACCCCTTTACTGGCAAGCGCCGTCTTGAGTGCAAATACATTGCGGTCGTCGTCATCAACGAGCAGCACCCTTTTCCCCTCAAACAGCCGCGTATCCTCTATATGAGCTTTTAGCTGCGCCGCCTCTTCCTCGCTAAGCACTTCATCCTCCAGTTTCTTAGAGTCGCCTCCAGCATCATCAGATGTAAGCCATATTACGGTATTGGCACCAGCTGCCGACTGATCACGGCTATTCAGCATTTCCTGACTGAATGCTGCAAATTCTTCACTTAAGCTTGGCAAATACAATGTAAACGTACTTCCCTCGCCCTCCACGCTCTCAAGCTGCAGCCTGCCTCCAAGCAGGCGGGTAAATTCACGGCAGATGGATAAGCCTAGGCCCGTACCGCCATATTGGCGATTCGTCGTCCCATCGGCTTGCTGGAACGCTTCGAAAATAATGGCTTGCTTGTCTGGCGAAATGCCAATACCGCTGTCGGTTACCGAAATGGCAATCATCGTATCGGATGGCGCCTCGCCATTATACAGCTCCAGCATTCGTGCTTGTTCCACAGAAGAAATACTGAGGCGCACGGAACCGCTATCTGTAAACTTAAACGCATTGGACAGCAGATTTTTCAAAATATGCTGCAAGCGGTGACCGTCCGTCGAGATAATAGGCGGTGCTTGCTCATCGAAGACAGTAACGAAGGAAAGCTGTTTTTTCTCCGCTACGGGATCGAATAACTGGCGCATCAGCATTGGAATTTCTGTCATATTGACATCATCGATCGTCACTTCCAGCTTGCCGGCTTCGATTTTCGATAAGTCCAAAATATCGTCGATCAGGCTAAGCAAATCTTTGCCCGCCGAATGGATAACGTGGGAATAATGCTGCTCTTCCTCCGTCATCGTCTTATTTTCATTCTCATAAAGCATCTGCGACAAAATCAAAATGCTGTTAAGCGGCGTACGCAGCTCATGCGACATATTGGCCAGAAAATCCGTCTTATACTGCGAGCTCTGCACAAGCTTCTCGGAATAATCCTCAAGCTCATGCTTCGTCTGCTCCAGCTGGGTATTGCGCTGCTCGGCCAAGTCCCGCTGCTCCTGCAAATAGTCATTCGTCAGGCGCAGCTGCTCCTGCTGCATTTGCATTTCCTCAGACTGTGCCTGCAATTCCTCGGACTGCGCCTGCAGCTCCTCGGTCAGCATTTGTGATTCATTGAGCAGACGCTCGATTTCCATACGACCTACGACGCTGTTTATAGCTACGCCAAGGCTTTCCTGCAGCGCTTTAATAAGCGTAAGATGCTTATCTTCGAAGCTTCCTAAAGAGGCAAACTCTACAACCGCCAATACTTTACCCTCGAAGAAAACAGGAGCCACAAGCAAGCTGCGAGGAGAAGCCTCGCCTAAGGAAGAGCGGACTTTAACATATCCCATCGGCAAATCTGTCAAATGATACAGCCGTTTGTCAACGACACATTGGCCTGCAATACCTTCTCCAGGCTTGAAGCTTACAGCTGCTTCTATTGCATGGTCATGTCCGGCAAAGGAAGCCGTTTTCACATAGGTAGTCACACCATTTTGGACATGGCGCAAATAAATGGCGCTATAAGTAGCATCCAGCATCGGTGTTACTTGATAGACAAACGCTTCGGACAGATCAGCAATATGCTTAAAGCCCTGATACATATCCGCTACCTCCACGGTACGCTTCTGTACCCAGCTTTCTTCATTGACGTTGTCCAGCAATTCATTGGTCGCCTCGGCCAGCTCGCGAATTTCATCCTTCGTATTCACGCGAATACGCTCATTAATATCGCCTTCTGAAGCAATGATGCTGCGAATCGTATGTTTGACATCCCTAATCGTACGAACGATGGCGCCTGAGACGAACATAGCAGCAGCGATCGCGCTTATCGTCACTAACGCAAATGCAATAAATAATACGTATTGCAAATTGACATTATTTTGTGAGAGCGTCTCCACCCTTTGCTTCGTAAGCTCCTTCTCCGAAGTACGAAGCTGATCCAGCTGGGTACGAACCTTTTCCACAATTTCCTTGCCCAAATCGCTCGCGTAATAGGTCCTGATCGCATCCATCTTGTTTTCTTTACGCAGTTGAACAACGGGCTGACCTGCAAACTTGCCCCATTGCTCAATATTCCCTTTAATTTCCTCCAAATTGGCCTGTTGGGCAGGATTATCACTCAATAGCTCATGCAGCGTATTATAATTGCTCCCCCATACTAAATTGGCATCGTTATAAGGAACCAAATACTTCTCGTCACCACTAATGACGTAGCCGCGCTGCCCATTTTGCATATCCAGCATATTGATTTCAAGCTGATCGACCATTTCATGAACGGCAATATCATGATCAGCGACAAAATTGATTTCGCTCTGCAAAGCGTTTATCCGGGTTACAATAATGACAATCGCAACAGCTAAGCATAATAGAATGCTAAGGTAGCCTAATAAGATTTTCGCTCTTATCGTAAAGCGCATCGAACGCCAAATAAGTCATTCCTCCATTCCCACCATCCCTACAACTCTATCATCATTGCTAAGAGTATGGCAAGGAAACGAGGCACGCGGAGAAACCTACAGCCATGCCCGCAGCTTCTCAATCGCACGCTTCTGAATACGGGAAACGCTCATTTGCGAAACGCCCAGCTTATCGGCTATCATTCGCTGCGACTGGCCTTCCTGATAGATTAAATGGATGACGGTCTGTTCTTCTTCCTTGAGACTTTTCATTGCTTCTCCTATATCCAGCTTCATATCAAGCGCTTTAAATTCATCGGACGGATTCGCAATGAGATCGCCAATAGAAGCGCCATCCCCTTCGCTCGTCAACGGCGTATCAAGCGATGTGTAATGATAATAATCACGTCCTGCCAAAATTTCAATCGTCTCTTCCTGCGTAAGCTCCAGATGGGCGGCGATTTCCTCCACTTTCGGCGAGCGTTCCAGCTTTACCGTCAGCTCATCAATCGCATGCTGAAGCATGCTGCCCTTTTCCTTTACACGTCTAGGCACTTGAATATACCAAGAGCGGTCACGCAAATAATTCTTCAAGTTGCCAATGACGCTTTTCATCGCATAACCTTCAAACGGGATACCGATTGAAGGGTCGTATTGTTTAAAGAGCCGCAGCAGCGACATTTGGCCTACCTGATATAAGTCCTCATATAAATCCGGGCGGCTGCGAGACATTTTGCCAGCAGCCATCCGAACGATATCCTCATAATGCACCAGAAGCGCCGTAGCCGCTTCATTACAACCTTCATTTCGGTAGGTTTGCATGAATGCGGCTATTTCGCTTGGAGCTTTGGAGGAGGGTTTTGTACTCATGCCATCTCCTCTTTTCTGCCAAGCAGTTTTGTAAGAATGACCTCCGTACCGCTAGTCGTATTCACTTCCACATGATCCATGAGCGCTTGCATCATATACAAACCAAGTCCTCCAATTGGAGCCTCGCTAAGCCTCGTCGCATGAAGCGCCCCCGCTGTACGGTTAACAGCCTGTTCATAATTAAAGCTGGTTCCATTGTCACGAACGCAAATTTTCAAGCCGTCAAGCTGCTGTTCAAAACTCACATGAAGCTCGCCCGAGCCGCGATGCTCATAACCATGTATAATCGCGTTATTGCACGCCTCGCCCACAGCTACCTTCATATCTTCAATTTGCTCATATTCAAAACCTAATTTAACGGCAAGACCATATAAGGTCAATCTTACGATATCGAGATAATCTGCCTCCGCTGGAATTGTCAACTGCACCGATGTTTTCATATCAGCCATTCTTTCCTTTCTACAGTGAAATGTTAAGTTCTGTACGTCATGCTGCAAAAGATCTGTTTACTGTCTGCTAGAAGCTGTATTATGCATAGCAGCTGGCCTGGATACGTTATCTGCTGCTGCCGTATTGGCTTTACGCTCTACAAGCATCTGCAGCACCTTCGCCGCAAGCGTTGCTCCTTGGGCAATTAATTCCGTCTTCGTGCTATTCACTGCCACTTTCGGCCTTGCTGCTTCCGCTTTGGCTTGTACGACGGCTCTTTCTTTCCGCAGCTTCTGCCCTGTTTTAACAGAGGAAATGAGTGCGACAGCCGATTCCTTAACCGCCGAGGTCGCTTCCTGAACGACATGGCCCACATCATCCAGCGAGCCAAACAGCGAATCAAGCGATTTGAGCTTCATATTTACATCATCTGCAACAGAGTTTGTCGTTTGAACGACGCCCTTCACCTCTGTACCGATTGCCGATATCTCATGCTTCACTTCGACTAAAGTTACCCTCATCTCATCTAGAGAATACTTGAGCGATCTAAGCGCCTCTATCACATAATAAACGAGTATTGCAAAAGCAATTGCTGCTATCAAAACCCCTATTTCCCATAGCATAATCATAGCCTCCCTTACTTTCCTTGTGCTTCTTGTTACGTTTAAGTTACCCTGCTCCACAAGGAATGAAACAGCAGCTGGCCAGCGATATAAAAAAAGAAAACCACGACTTGCCGGGGCGTCCCATGCCTTAGTCGTGGTTATGTGTTATTGCAGCGGCAGAAGGCGCTTGGTCATGACAACCTGCGTACATTCGGCGGAATGTATATTAACCTCATCCATTAGCGCTTGCATTAAATACAAGCCCAGTCCGCCAACCTCCAAACCGCTCGTATCTTCACCTTCGAGCGGCCCTGCCTTTTCCATATAGGCGCCAGCTTCAAAGCCTGCTCCGCTATTCGTAATTTTAATCGTCAAGCTGTCTGGCAGCACTTCAAATTCAACTATAATTTGGAGCTCGTCCTCAGCTGCTTGAACAGCATCGACCGCCTCCCGCTCGCCCGCTTGTTGTGGCGTATAGTGTAAAACAGCGTTATTGCAAGCTTCTCCCACAGCAACCTTCATATCTTCGATATCCTCGTACGAAAAACCCATTTTAGAAGCAATACCGTACAGGCCAAGCCTCACGATATCCAAATATTGTGCGTCCGCCGGTATTTGCATCACAATACGCTTCATGCTTAGCTTACGGTCCCTTCGTTGATATAACCTGAAATGCCTGTAATATCAAATAGCCGCTTAATGCTTCTTGGAATATTTTTAACGATAAATTCGGCTTTCTTCTCATCACGCGCTTTAATGACCGACACCACGATGCCGATACCTGTACTATCGATATAAGCAAGGCGTTCCGTATCAAGAACCAGCGTTTTCTCTGTACGATTGACAACCGTTTCGAGCAGGGAGCGCAGCTCAGGCGCTGCGGCCAAATCAAGCTCACCGCCTACTTGTACAATTATCGCGCTATCCGTTTCATGAATAACTGCCTGAAATTTGTTTAACGTCATTGAACACACTCCCAAGGCAAATTTTAAGTAGATCATATCAATAACACCGTCACTGCACAAGCGGAGAACTGAGGGCCTGGAAGATCAGCTGCCTGCTTGCCACTTGCGGGATGAAAGCGACTATTACGTTTATCATGCCTACGTTTACAATGAAGGGATATGCAGCCGATCATGCTGTTCATAACAAAACCAGCATCTGCTGAAATAGTCAGATATCCTTATATTAAACCGTTTGGGATTGATTGAAACAGCTGGCGAGCAACGATTTCAAAATTATTTTTCCGTAAAAGCGTGCTGCCAGCTTTGGGCCTATCATTTCTTTCTATTAGTATCTCGCTCGTATTATCTATTACGCCTTCACTTTTGTTTCGACCGTAACGAGGCATATATCGTCCTGCTGGCTCACCTGTCCTAAACCTTCGAACAAATTCAGCACATGATCCTCAAGCTGTTCCCCATCTTCACCCAGCCTTGCTTGCAGCTGCTGAACGTCATCCTCTTGTCCTTTGGCGAGCTGATCCAGCAGACCATCGGTATAAAGCACGATTTTCACTTGGTTGCGATAAGAAATGCTGCCTTTCTTCACTTCAATGTTATCAAAAAATCCTAAGGCGCAGCAGCCTTCCGTCAGCAGCTGCGGTTTTTGATCAACAAAGGCGATGCCAGCGGGATGCCCGGCATTGACATATTCAATCGTCTGCTCCTTCGTGTCCAGCACATAATAGATAGCGGTAAAATAATAGTTCATCAGTTGATTCGAGCCTTGCAGCTGCATCATTCTCCGGTTCAGCTCAAGCACGACGAGCTCGGGATCGGAAATGCTTTTGATCGTATCCTGCAGCGCCGAATAAATATACATGCACACGAGCGAGGAAGAAATGCCATGGCCCATCATATCAAGCAAAATCACGCCATATTTTCCGCCGCCTAAGCAATACCAGGCATAAAAGTCGCCTGCCAGCTCAGAGGACGGCCGATAAATCGCATCGATTTTCACCCGATCATTGTCTATCGGATCGCTTAATATGCTGCGCTGCACCTGCTTCGCCAAATTCAGCTCGAAGGAAATCCGCTGATCGCGCTCCTTATGCCAATCCTTTTCATATTTAAGACGAAGTGCCGAGCGAATGCGAGCCAGAAGCTCGACCTTATTAATCGGCTTCATGACATAATCGATCGCTCCCGCGTCCAGCGCTTCCGCCAGCTTGTTGGAATCCCCGAGCGCCGTAACAAAAATAACCGGAATATCGCGGTAGCGCTCACTTTCCTGAATGCGCCTGCACGCTTCAATGCCATCGATGCCCGGCATCATTAAATCCATTAGAATGAGAGAAACCGGCGGTTCCGTCGCATTCGGCTCATCTAGCTCCAAAATATCAAACAGCTCCATCGCTGAGGAGGCTGTTGCTAATTTCGTGTATCCGGCTTTTTGCAGTATTTTCTCTATTATGAGCAAATTCGTAGCGTTGTCGTCCACAATTGCAATTCGCATATGTTCGCGCTCCTTTCGTTGCTACAATTTAATCAACCTTTTTTTTCAAAGTGAAACGCTCTAGTAGTTATATCATAAACGATAATGCCATTCCATTCCTATATAAAATGATCCCTCCGCATTGTTCGATCGCCACTTCACATATTAAAGCTTGTTTCAAAAATGGCTAGGGAGGTTACTTAGTGACATGAGAGACGATAACCAGATAAGAGGAGAGGATTAATATGTCAAACCCTGTAAATGAAGCAAAATCAAACGGACTGCTAGCGGGAATTCTTATTGGAGGTGCGCTCGGTGCTTTGTCGGCCCTGCTGCTTGCTCCAAAAACAGGCTCCGAGCTGCGAAAATCTCTTTCCAATACCTGCTCAGATTTAACCCAAAAAACGGGCCGCTTAGCTTCCAACATTAGCGAGAAAACTAGCGATCTCGTTTCTACGATAGGCAACAAAACGCAAAGCCTCGCCACTACGGTTCGCGATGAGGCCTCCGACGTAGCCGACCATGCAAAGCAAAGCGCCGAGCATATCATTGGTTCAGTATCAGAGAAGGCTGAAGAGGCGAAGGAAGGCATTAAGGCGCAGCTAGAGGCGCCGAAAGTTTAATCGCACTGCTGCTTAACCTTAACGCTCCTTCATTCATAGGCATATAATAATTTGGTGTTCGAATATTAGGCGTACAAAATAAAGGAGCCTCCTCAGGGATGGCTCCTTTATTTTGTACGCCTTTAAAAGCAAGGATAAGCAAGAAAGCTGCTGTTGCTAAGAAACAGCGCAACTGTCATAGCAGCTGAATATTTTTTAGCTAACGTCTAACCCAGCGCCACATGCTTGATCTGCATCAGCTCCCCAACCTTGCTGAACAGCGAGGCATTATGTCCAATCGACATGGCGCAGTGATGGGTCGGAGCTTCGGCAAACCATGCCGTCATATAATCGTCTGGATGCTGCTTGAATTTTACTGGCGTCTGCGTATTGCCAATACGCATAATCGGTCCATTGGTTGACTCCGCCTCGCTGCTGATCAGCTTAAGCCTGCCATCTCCTGTCTGGGTCAAGTTCAGCGTCGTAATCGGTCCCGTACGTACCTTCGCTTCAACGGATACACCTGTTCCCTGTTTGCCATGATAGAGCCCCATGCCGCGCAATACAGGTCTTCCCTCAGATATGGCAATATGAAACGGTCCATCATGCCCAAGCAAAATCGTTTCATCAACGTAATCGACGACCACAATTTCCGAGAAGCTGCCGCCTGTGCCGAGAATATCGCATATTTTCATAGCGACGGCCGTCTTCAAATCTCCTTCTCCCGAGCAAGGAATACCTCTGGCTGTCAGCAAAGAATGCCCCACAATAAAGCCGCCTTGCAGCTGCTCGTATTCACCGCCCGGCGCACCATGATAATAATAGGTTAGCGCATCCAAATCATATTCGCGTACGAGTTTTTCCTGCGCTGCCGCCACCTTGCACGACCATTCAAGCTGCTCCTCCGTCGGTTTTCTGGCAATCGGATCAGAAGGAGAATCGCCGCTGAGCTGGAACATCGCCAGCACTTCATCCCGCTTGCGCTTCGTTTCCTGCGGCGTAACCGACCTTAGCATGCGATCCAAATCGCATATTTCCAGCACCTCTATATGAAGGCCGGTCTGAGCCTGAAGCATCGTAAAATCGCTATACATGTCCAGCATGCCGCTATACGTATTGCCAAGAAAACCGAAGCGGCTATGGCGCAGCGTGCGCGGAACACCCGCCGCCCTTACCCATTCCTCAATCTCACGCCAGGCGCGAACAGCTTCCTTACGCCCGCTCGTTACCTCATTCGTCAGTGAAATATCCGGTGTATAATCTAGTCCCAGCAAGCCATTTACAACTTTAAATGGTATACCGGCACGATTAAACGCGTTAGCAAACTCCGGAACCGGACAAGCGCCGCAGTGCGCCAGCCATTCTCCTGTCGTTGAACCTTCATAATTCATTCGCTCGGTCGGCTGCAAATTAAGAAACACGACTGGCGCTTTATTGATTTGATGGATAGGCAATACCGTCGAGCTGGTTGAATACGTAGCGGCATGACAAAACACTAAATCTACATTTTGCGTATTGAGCCATTCTCCCGCGCTGCGCCCCTCGCTTTCCGTATCCACCAGACCATAATTAAATACATCGGCCCACTGGGCGATTTTCTGCTCAATAAATGCCCCATATTGCTCAAGACGCTCGCGCAGGCCGGGGAACTGTTCCCAATACGCGCGCAGGCCAACAGAATACATGCCAATTCTCGGTTTGCGGGCAGGCTTAATCGGTGTCAGCAGTGACATGACGGATCATCCTCTCAGCTGCAATCATGTTTTATATGACTATTGTAAAGGCTTACAATATAATAAACATCAAACAAAGTTGTGCAAAAATAATAGAATCTTGGGGAGGCCTTCGTCCATGTCTGCTTATAGTGAAAAAGCCATTCATGCCTGGACGCCTGAATCCGTCCGCTTAGCCGCTACACCATCCTCATTCGCGAAATCCGCTCTTTTTTACATTCAGGAAATCGGACACTTTCAGGCCTTCGCCCCTTACTATACCGAGCGGGAGCAGCTTGAATCGTTTCTGCTCGTCTATACTTTAGCGGGTGCAGGCCGCCTGACGTACCGTGACATTACTTATGAGCTGCGGCCTCATCAGTTGTTTTTCATCGATTGCATGAGCTACCAGCATTATGCCGCAGATTCCGCTGCGGGCGGCAATTGGGAGCTTTTATGGGTACACCTCAACGGCAGCACCACATGCGGCTACTATGAGCAATTTGCTGCAAGCGGCTCTCCAGTTGTTACGCTTCGGCCAGAGTGCCGGATTCAGGCTTGCCTTACGCAATTGCTGCAAATGAATCGGCAAAAAAGCATACGCACAGAGCTGGCCAGCTCGCTATTGCTTGCTGAGCTTCTAACCGAGATACTGCTTGCCGCGCATGAACCGGAGCTGCTGAGCACAGAGCCTCCGCCCTATATTGCGGCAATCATTGAAAAATTCGAACAGCATTATGCCCAGAAAATGACGCTCGACCAGCTGGCACGCCAGCATGCGGTGAGCAAATACCATCTTGCCAAGCAATTCAAGCGCTATACAGGCTTCTCTCCCCACGAATACGTCATTGGCATTCGTATTTCACAAGCAAAGGAGCTATTGAAGTATTCGGA
Organism: Paenibacillus sp. Leaf72; assembly: GCF_001422685.1. Classification (NCBI taxonomy): domain Bacteria; kingdom Bacillati; phylum Bacillota; class Bacilli; order Caryophanales; family Paenibacillaceae; genus Paenibacillus; species Paenibacillus sp. Leaf72. The sequence continues at coordinate 29,237 of NZ_LMLV01000013.1, forward strand.
TCAGCCTGTAGCCGATATTGCCCCGCTCGTAGGGATCGACAACGTCAGCCATTTTATCAACCTGTTTAAGGCGAGGGAAGGTGTGACGCCGCTTGCCTACCGTAAACAATGGCAGCCAGCATCTATCCGTTAAGCAGGAATAAAAAAGAAGGCCACCCTCCCAGTAGTGAAACACTACTTTCAGGGCGGCCTCTAGCAAGGCATCATGCTTGCTTAATAGAGAGGGCGCTTCGCTCAGAAGCGCATAATGAATAGGTAATGAATAAACGAGAGGATGACATCACGTCATTATTATTATCTTCTTCTTTTAGATCATAACAACTTCTCCCGCAAAAAAATGTAATCCAAATTACATTTTCGAAAAAATAGTTGCATTCAGCCTTCCTGAGCGATAGGGCCCTCATCGTTCAGCCGGCCATCCTGCTGGATGGCGCCGATGACTTGCAGCTGCTCTTTGTCCAAAATGCTGATTTTTTTGCTCACAATGCGAATATAACCTTCATTTTGCATTTCAAGCAGCACCTTCGTTACCGTCTCCCGCACCGTCCCCGTCATATCAGCAATTTGCTGATGCGTCAGCTTCAGCCCAATCGTCGTTCCGTATTTATCCGACAGCCGCAGCAGCAGCCGCGATATGCGCGTACGCGCATTCGAAATCGTCAAATCGGTAATAAGCTCATTTGCTTTGCGCAGACGCTCCAGCGTAATGCTCAAAATATGAATCGCAATGCCCGGATTTTCCTTCAGCAGCCCAAAAAACTGCTCGCGCTTCAGCACATAAAGCGTGCTTTTCTCCAATACTTTCGCTGAGGCAGAACGCAGCTTTGTGCTGTCGATCAGCGCCATCTCGCCAAAATAGTCCCCCTCATGGAAAATGGCGAGGATAACCTCGCGATCCTCCTCATGACGGTAAATTTGTACGGCTCCGGCTTTAATCATATACAATTCATCGCCTTCATCCTGCTCCCAGAACAGCTGGGCGCCTTTGGCAAAGGTTCTCGTCACGAACAGCGGAGCGATTGCCGCCAGCTCCAAATCATTCATATGTTCAAAAAAGGGGAAGTTGCGCAAAAATGTAATATCTGACATCCTCAATCTCCTCCTACCCAGCTATTGTACCCAATCTTTCGGGCATACGCACGGGTTTCTTGAAGGAGAGGCGCCACTCGCTGCCTAACCTTTCACCGAGCCGCCCAATAAGCCGCGGACGAAATATTTTTGCAGGGCGAAAAATACGGTTAGCGGCATTAGCATCGAGACGAATGCAGCTGCCGTCAGCAGATGCCAGTCGCTTCCTTTTGACCCTACCATTGCGGCAATTCGCATAGACATGACCTGCACATCCGGCTGACTGCCGATGAACACCAAGGACACTAAATAATCGTTCCAAACCCAGAGAAACTGGAAAATGCCAATGGACGCAATCGCTGGAACCGACAATGGCAGAATGAGCCGTGTAAAAATCGTGAAGTTCGAAGCTCCGTCCATAAACGCCGATTCGAACAGATCTTTGGGCAGCTGGCTAATGAATGTATACATAAAATATATCGTCAGCGGCAAGCCGAAGCCCGTATGCGCAATCCATATGCCCAGGTAGCTGCCATTGAGGCCAAGTGCCGTGTAATCCTTCAAAATCGGGATGAGCGCAACCTGCAGCGGCACAACGAGCATCATAATAACGGCGACAAACATCGATCGCCGTAGTGGAAACCGCAGCCATGCAAAAGCATAAGCAGCAAATGTCGCGATTAGGATCGGAATAATTGTCGATGGAATCGTCACAACCATCGTATTGAGAAAGGCTTTGGAGAGCCCTTCTCCCTTTTGCGATCTAAGCGTGCCATCTGCCTGCATAATTTCAAAGTTTTTGCCCGTCAGCACGCCATTGTAGTTTTCCAGCGTGAAGTTCGTATTCACCTTCCAGTCCGGCTGCTGCACCTGGATCGTCCGCGCCCGGCGGTTTTCCCAGATCAGTCTGCTGCCATCCTGCGCCGTGACGCCGCTGCGCAGCTGATCATCGTTAAACAGCTCGCCATTCACCTCAATCGGCTGGCGCAAATCCGTTTCCTTCGGCAGCGTAATCGTCGATTGCGTGACATAATCACGGTGCGGGAATACCGTCCACCAGCCGGTTTGCAAAATATCAACCGCAGGCCGGAACGAGGAGACCAAGAGGCCTACCGTCGGAATAAGCCAGATGAAGCAAATAAAAGCGAGTATGACGTTGACGATCGTTTTCGACATCGTCTTTTTCCTTGTCCGCTTCATCAGAATCCCCCCTGTTTCCGAAACTGCCGCAAATTAATGATGATGACGGGGATAACCGCGATGAGCAGCACAATCGCCAGCGTTGAGCCGTAGCCTGCATTGCGATACATGAAAAACTGGCGGTAAAACTGCGTCGCCACCACTTCCGTATCGTATTGCCCGCCAGTCATGACCATGACGACATCGAAAATTTTCAGCGTAAATACAATAATCGTCGTCGATACCGACAAAATCGTTCCTGAAATGGCCGGAATAATGATGCTGCGAAAAATACGAATTTCCCCCGCGCCGTCAATCCGCGCCGCCTCTAGCATATCCTCTGGCACGCCCTTGAGCGCCGCCGAGAACAGCACCATCGCAAACCCCGTCTGCATCCAAATCAGAATGGCGACGAGGAAAAGATTGTTCCAGGGCTGAAGCATGCTGGTGAAAGCCTGCGCTTCCCCTCCGAAGGCGACCACAATCGCATTGAGCAAACCGATCTGCTCATCACCCGGCTTGTAGAAATAAATAAATTTCCAAATGACGCCGGCAGCGACGAACGAAATCGCCATTGGCATAAAGATGATGCCTTTCGCCAGCTTCTCGAAGCTGCTGCGGTCAGCAAGCACGGCAATCAGCAGCCCTAAGCAGATACAGGCGGTAGCGCCAAAAACGACCCACATCAAATTGTTGCGCAGCGCCGTTAACAGCAAGCGATTCGTAAAAACTGCGGCATAATTGGAGAGGCCGACAAACTTCTCCGTGCCCGCATCCATAAGGCTCATATAGAAGGTGCGCAGCGTCGGAATGAGCAGCAGCCATCCGAGCAGCAAAGCTGCCGGTCCTACGAAAATAAAGGGCTGGATGCGCCGCTTCCAGATGTCTGGATATTGCTCCACTGCCCAGTTAAACGACCAATAAATCGAATAAACGCCCAGCACTCCCCAAATGATAGCAAGCAAAGCATATAATACAGATGGCAAATTCGTATCGCGCAGAAACAGGTAAATGCTTGAATGCAAAATCGCATTGACGAGCACGACAGCCAGAGTAACGGCAACGTTTCGCGATTTGCTCGTTTTTGGCGTGGAAGCTAGCATGGCCCAGCCCCTCCTTCAATTAAAATTTAATTATTGAAGCCTGACTGAATTTCTTTAAGCGCGCCATCCAAATCAACGGTGCCACTAATATAGTCCGTCATGCCTTTCCAGAACGTGCCTGCTCCTACCGAGCCAGGCATAAGGTCAGAGCCATCGAAGCGAAGCGTCGAAGCATTTTTCACCAGCTCGCCCATTCTGCGCTCCACATCTGTTGGATACCAATCAAGGCTTGCATCATTCATTGGCGCGACCACGCCGCCGGACTGCACCCAAGTCTTAATCGATTCGCCTGTCGTGAAAAATTCCATAACCGCACGCACTTCTGGACGGTCGTTATGCATCGCATACAAATCGCCGGCAACGAGTACAGGATTGCCATAGGCCTCATCAATCGACGGCAAATAGAACCAGTCATAATCCTCGCCGGATTTCAAGCCTTCAGGGAAGAAGCTTGTAATAAAGCTGGCTTGGCGATGCAGCCAGGCTTTAGGCGGATGATCGAACATTGGCGTCACCGAATCGCCGAATGAGGTCGTTACAATCGACTTGCGTCCGCCGTATACATAATCGTCGTTCAGCCAAATTTGCGACAGCTTCTCGAATGCATTTTTTACAGCAGGATCTGTAAATGGCAGCTCGCCTTTGACCCATTTGTCATAGTTTTCAGCTGTTGTGGTGCGCAGCATAATATCTTCGATCCAGTCAGTCGCAGGCCAGCCGGTTGCTGCTCCGCTCTCGATGCCAATTGCCCATGCCGGATCGCCGTCTGCGGCGATTTGCTCGGTTAGCGCCAGCAGCTCATCCCATGTTTTTGGTACGGTATAGCCCGCATCATCAAACTCTTTCTTCGGATACCAGACGAGGCTTTTCACGCTGCTGTGATTCCATACTCCGGCCATCATCGGTCCACTTGGCCCTTCCATCGTCGCCATATCCAGCCAGCTCTGATTGTAGTTGCCCTTCAGCTTATCGGCGTCCAAAAATTGCGACACATCGATAACCTTGCCCGATTTCACGAAATTCGCCAGCAGTCCCGGCTGCGGGAAGTCGGAAATATCCGGGGCATTGCCGCCATCGATCCGAATAGCAACGGTTGCTTCAAACTCCTTGGAGCCTTCATATTGAATATCGATACCCGTTTGTTCCTCAAACGCCTTGATGCTCTCCTCAAATTTCGCCTGGTCCACATCTACGAATGGGCCAAACATCGTGACTTTGGTACCTTTGTAGCTGCCGGCAAGCGCCTGCTCTAGCGGCGAACCATCTGCGTTTCCTGCCGGCTCCTGCGTAGCTTCCGCACTAGCCTCAGGCGTAGCTGTCGCTGCTGGTTCCTCGCTTGCAGCGCTATTGCTTCCGCCATTTCCACTGCTGCAAGCAGAAACAAGCAGCGCCAAAATGAGAACCATGCTCAGCATGAGCGTATAACCAAACTTAAATGGCTTTTTCAAAAGAACCATCCCCTTATCGTTCATAGTCAAGTGAATCGCAAGTCATTCTCGTTGATGAACGTTCGCCGCATGATGTACGTATGCCAGTTGTACGTCGTTCATGGAAGCTGTCTTCATATGGAGACTATCATCAAAGTGTAACGTTGCATCACTCCCTTCACGATTCAAACGAAATGAGAGGGCAGACGAAACCCCATGCTCCGCCCAAAATGAACACGCTTACATTAAACGTATTCAGCAAATGAACCGCGGGTGACAAGAACAGCGAATAGGCATCGGCCTATGCTTTTTTATTCCCAATGCTGTGATGCGACGTATGAGACAATGTATGGGACATAGGCAAAGTAGACTCTCTGACGATTAACTCGTGAGGAAGCCATTCTCTTAGGACAGCAGCTTCTCTTCCTTCAAGCTGCTCATGCATTTTTTCTACAGCTCTCCAGCCGATCGCATACATGGGCTGGGCAATCGTCGTCAGCTTCGGTATCGTCATCCAGGACATGCGCAGGTTGTCAAAGCCTACAACGGATACTTGATCGGGAACACGGATTCCGCGGTCATGCAAGCAGGAAATGACGCCCATTGCAAATTCATCGGAGCAAGCAAATACAGCAGTTAAGTGTGGGTGTCGGTCGAATAAGCGGGAGGTGGCTGCATATGCTTCTTCAAACCAGTGTGTTGCAAACTCTACGTAGTCTGCACAATGATGGAGGTTGTTTCGTTCGAGAGCCCGGACGAAGCCGTCATGGCGGGTCTGACCTGAGATGGGGTCGGGCAGCGTGAAGCAGATGAGGCCAATATGCTGATGCCCTTGTTCAATTAAATAACTGACCGCTTCGAAAGCGGCTGCCTCCTCGTCAACCTTGACGGATGGAAGCTCGTATTCGAAAGACACGGTAGACACAAGCACGACAGGATAACCGCAAGCTTGCATCGTCTCGTAATACTGCTTCTGGACATAATCGCTGACGAACAATAAACCGTCGGCCTGCTGCTTGTTCAACGTATCCAGATAAGAAATAGTTCGCTCCGGCACTCGGTCCGTATTGCAAATCATCAAATTGTAGCCGAGCTGCTTAGCCGCATCCTCCATGCCGCGAATAATTTCGCCAAAATAAGCATTGCGGATGTCGGGAATGAGAACACCAAGCATTTGCGACTTTTTGAAAATAAGACCTCGGGCCAGCGCATTCGGGTGATAATTCAAGCTTTCAATCGCTTCTAGCACACGCTGTCGCTTATCCTTCGTGACCGATTCCGGGGCATTCATCACACGGGAAACGGTGCTGATGGATACGTTAGCCATTCTAGCAACGTCGCGGATCGTAGGCTTCATCGCCAAACCATCCTTTATTTTCTTTTTTTGAAAACCTTTTCAACGTCATTATAATGGCTAAAATATCCTTTTGCAACCGTTTTATTTTTGCAGCTTCGAAAGCCAAGCATCGATTGCCGCTGCTACCTCGTCCGCCTGCTCGGATGCCGTTATCGTTGCATCGTTGTCGCCGGACTGCTTGCCATAGGTACCGAAGCCGCCGTGATTTCCGCCCTCAATTGATACATATTCGGTCTGATCGGCAGGCAAGTTTTTCTTGGACTGCTCCCACGTTTCCTTGTTCAGCACAGCATCCAGCGTTCCCGTAATTTGCAACGCTGCAAGCTTGCTGCCGCTCAAATCAGCGCCGTCATCGGCATATGCGCCCATGAAAAAGATGCCGGCCAGCTTATTCGGATTCTCTGCTGCATATCTCGCAGCAAAGGCTCCGCCAAGCGAATGCCCGCCGATCACGTAGCTTTCTTCTGGATGCTCCGCTATGTATTCATCTGCGCGGTCCTGCGCAGTGAGCGCCAAGTTAAATGGCATGGAAGCAATATAAACGCGATGTCCAGCTTCTGCGAGGCGCCTTGCAAGCGGCGCATAACTTTCCGGCTTCACCAGCCCTCCTGGATAAAAAATAATATTAGGCGAGAGCAGCTCTTTGCCTTCCCCCGGCTCAAAACGGTAGCCATGCTTCAGCTCGCTTACCTGAACCGAGCTGTCGCTATCCAGCGCGGCCAGCGCTTCTTCCAGCGGACTATACGTCTTCGCCTGCAAAAACAAAATAATTCCCAGGATGAGAACAATGACGACGATGGCTGCCCACAACAGCACTCGCTTCCAAGGCGAACGACGGCGTCCACGCGAATGCCGGGATACCGAGATTGCATTTGAACCATAATCCATTTCCGTTTCGACTCTCCTTTCATTTCAGACGTAATCGGATGGCAGCATCCTTTGCCGCCATCCGATTACGTTTATTAGCTGCCAGTCAACCTTAAAGCGGTTGAAAGCCAACCGGCTTCTGTCCCTTGTCAGCCATCCATACTCCACGGCGATCCTTGTCAAAGTCTGTTTTCAGCTCTTCAATGACCCGCTTCAAATCTACACTTTGCTCGTAGTGCTTCTGCAGCGCCGCGGACACATACAGCTCATTGAGCTGGGCAAACGAGAATCCCTCGGTAAATTTCGCTGCGTCCTCCATAAGTCCATCTGCTTCCTCTGCCAGCCTCCCGAACCCTTTGCGCTGCAAATAGGCGAGCCGCAGCTCTTTATCCGGCAGCTTCATCTCATAGGCCCGGTCGAAACGGCCCGCGCGGTTCATGAGCGCCGGATCGATTTTTTCCGGATAATTCGTCGTTCCGATCAGGAACAGCCCTTCACGGGACGTTGCCCCGTCAAGCGTATTCAGGAAGAAGGAGCGTGCCGAATCCGGCATCGAATCAATATCCTCAATGACGAGAATCATGGGCGCCATTTTCATCGCGGCGGAAAACACCTGTTGAATCGAATCACTCGTCGTATACTCGGTAATTTGCCAGTAGGCAACTGGAGCCTCTACGCTGCCCGCGATTGATTTTACGAGCGTCGTCTTGCCGTTCCCCGGCTTGCCATACAGTAAAATACCTCTTTTGTACGGCACGTTATAGGTTTGGAAAAACTCGCGATCCCTAGAGAAAAACTCATCAATGGAACGATAAATTTGCTGCTTCAAGGAATCGCTCATCATCACCTCGTCGCGTTCTACCATACGCGTAATTTGCTCCTTGCTGCGCTCAAACCCTTCCTTCGTATCGGTGAAAATCGTCACGCGCCGCTCGCTAAGCTGCCGCGCCTGCATCGCTTCGAGAAAAGCACGCATCGTCTCATCATTTTTCGCAAAAATAATATCTTCCGTATTCAGGCCATACTGGCGCAAAAACGGGATGCGCGCGAAAGCTACCTCAAATTCGGGATAAGTAATGACATTATTGCGCAGCGAAGGATTGATCCGGTAATTGGCTTCAGACTTCGAATCCTCAAAGCGGAATGAGCGATCCTCCACCAAGTCGTATATAGCGGCCTCCCGCTTTACCCCTTCGTATCCGCTCGCGAGATCATCCGACACCCAGTCCCACACATCGTCCCCATCATCCTGCATGTACAGCTGCATAGATGAGTCGAATGCTTCCTCCAGCATGTTCTTAATCGTTTGGACGGCCGTTGCATAATTGAAATAATCATCGGTGGACTGGCCTGCTTCTGCTTTGAAAATATAAGGTTTATACGTTTTGGTAATCATAAATGGGGCATTATCTCCTTTAAAATAGGAATTACGATTGGGCTTGTCCGCCCCTCCCGTCAGGCACAAGGTGAAACGGCTGTCGCCGTCCTCTGGCGGCTTGGCGCGTTTCAGTCCGAGAAATATAGAGAAAGTATGGCGAAATCATATACTTTCCTATATTTGGACAAAAAAAGACCGCAAGCCATCAGCCTACGGTCTTCCTGCATATGAAGAGAAGCTGCCTGCGGCAGAAGCCTATAATAAATAAGCCACTTCCTCTTCATGCTTATGCTTAAAACGGCCCGTAGAGGCCCATGGACATTATACGGCTATGACACAAACGCTTCATGACCAAAGGCCTCCTTTCTCCGCAGCTTCAAGTTTAATAGAATAGTCGTCAAATGCTAGATTGAAAGCCGCTCGCCAGCAAGCTCGCCATGCCGGGTTATAAAATCAAAATGCTTGTAGGCGATCGTAATACGACTGCCGCTGAATGTACATATTACCTCGTCATGATAAGGCGTAAAGACGCGGCAAATATCGAAAACCAGCATGTCGCTGCTCAGCCATGTCGCACGGGATGCTGTGGCTTCATAGGCCAGCTCATTGCCATAATACCATTCTTGATGACCAGAGTCCAGACGATGCGCACCTGCCGCATCGCTCCACATTAAAGTTGTCACTTCTCCGCCAAATGTCAGGCTAAGCTCTGTGACCCCATCCACGTTTGGCTCTACCTCATAACGAATCGTGCCTTCGGCAAATAGAGGGCGTGGCTGCGCAGCGCGCTCCACAAGAACAAGGCTGCCCAGCTTCTCCCGCAAGTCCGCCAGCTCAGCTTTATTTTCTGGCAGCGCATGCGGCAGCATGGCCGGCAGCAAATGCTCCCACATCATGTCCATCACTAGCTGCATATCCTGCACAAAGCTGTTGATGGCAATTACCGCATCCTGCTCCGGCAGGACGACGCAATATTGGCCGAAAGCCCCATCGCCTCTATAGGCGCCATGTCTGCATTGCCAAAATTGATAGCCATAGCCCTGCTGCCAATCCGTGCCGGAGCCTGTTACGACGTCCCCGTGATTGATGTTGTCCACCTGCTTGGCAGTCGCCTGTTCAATCCATTCGGCGGAAATAATCCGCTTGCCGTTAAACATCCCTTTATCCAGCAGCATTTGGCCAAAACGCGCCCAATCCCCCGTTTTCAGCCTGGCTCCCCAGCCCCCAGTAGCTTCGCCATCAGGCGCCGCATCCCATGCTGGACGCTCAATACCGAGCGGCTCAAACAGCCGCGGCATTAAATAGTCCGGCAGATCAAGACCGCTCACCCGCTGTACAAGCGCTGACAGCATATGGCTGGCCCCGCTGTTGTAGAGGAAAAAAGTGCCTGGCTCACGATCGATCGGCTGCTCGAAAAATCCTTTTATCCAATTGCGGTCGGCCCGGTCTCCTACTTTGGGAGTGACGTGATCCGACAACCAGGATTGGAACATATCAAAGCGTGCCGTGTCGTTTGTATGTCCGGTGGACATCGTAAGCAAATGGCGAATTTTAAGCCCGCCCATATTGGCTTTGACCTCCTCGGTCGCTTCCTCGGGAAAATAGTCCAGCACCGCATCCTCCACGGAAAGCAGCCCTTCTTCCACCGCAAAGCCAATCGCCATTGAACTCAGGCTTTTAGTGAGCGAGTAAGCAATATGCTGCCTGTCTGCTTGATAGGGCGTCCACCACCCTTCGGCTACTACATGCCCATGCCGGACAAGCATCAGGCCATGCAGCTCCAACTTATTATCTGCAATGCCTGCCAAAAAAGAACGAATAGCTTGCGAGCTTATTCCCTGACTTTCCGGTGTTGCACGAGGTAATTCATATGGTTTCTGCATGACCGTCTCCTTTTAATGGACTGCTTATTTCCCGCTATTCTTCAAAGCGTCAAGCCCAAGCGCAAGCGAGCCGCATAGTCCGGCATTGTCGCCTAGTCCTGGCGATACGATATAATTTTCAATGTTGTTCAAAATTTCCGACGCCTGCACATAACCGTTCAAGGCGCGTTTCACTTCGGCGTGAATAAGCGGGAACAGCTGCGATTGGTGCATAACACCGCCGCCCAAAATAATTTTACGAGGCGACAGCAGCAAAATGCTGCCCGCTACAGCCTGTGCGATATAAAAAGCTTCCATCTCCCACGCCTTATGCTCTGGCGGAAGCTCTACTGCCTTTACGCCCCAGCGCTTCTCAATAGCAGGACCTGCCGCTACGCCTTCCAGACAGTCGCCATGATAAGGGCAAAAACCATCATAGGTATCCTCAGGATGACGGCGAGTCAATATATGACCGCCCTCCGGGTGCACAAGCCCATGGACCAGCTTGCCCTCCGAATAAACGCCTACACCTACGCCAGTGCCAATCGTATAATAAATGCAGCTGTCCAAACCTTTAGCAGCACCCCACACCGCTTCCCCGTAAGCCGCCGCATTCACATCTGTATCCCAGCCATAAGGCACGTTATAATGCGCTTTCAGCGCGCCAAGAAAATCAAAGTTCCCCCAGCCCGGTTTAGGTGTCGTTGTAACAAACCCGTATTGCGGGCTGGATTTATCAATATTAATCGGACCGAATGTGCCGACGCCAATCGCCTCAACCTGCTTGTCCTTGAAATAGTCGATTACATTCGCCATCGTTATTTCTGGTTTTTCCGTCGGGAAGCTTACCCGATCCTCAATAACGCCATGCTCATTGCCTACACCACATACAAATTTTGTACCGCCTGCCTCAATTGCCCCAATACGCACGATAATCCCTGCTTTCTATTCCTATGATCTAACAGAAATATACCATGCTGGGCAGCTAAGTGCCACAGTATATGCAAGAAAACTTGCCTGAAATATAGCTGCTTCAGAGCAGGCTCCTGCGCTTATAGCGGGGCACCGCTTTTTTCGTAAAACGGTTGGCGTAGGAAGAAGCCGCATAAGAGTCCGGCTTGACCCGCGGGGCATAGGTTCCCATTCCCTGCACCCGCTCTACCATTTCCTGTACATACAGCGAGGTTTCATTAATAGAAGGCACCGTTCCAGCATCAATATCAATGAAATGCGCCAGTGAGGCCCCTTGATACACATAAGGCAGCAGCAAATCCTCCATTCGCTTCAGCACGCCATCCTTGAAATAATAGCCAACCTCCTGCGACAAAACCGTCTCCAGCGTCAGCTTCTCTCTAAGCTTCATCATTTCCCGGGGAACAACCGTTTGGCGGTAGCAGGCCCAGGCCCCATTTCCAATTCTGTGAATGACAACCCCCGTAACAAACTTCGTATACCCGCGAAATACTTGGCTGTCCGTCCCCACTACAAAATGATACGATGCCCGCACATCGCTAGAAATAAAGCTGCAAATCCGCTCACTGACATCCTGAAAGGTTAAGCGGGTTTCGGTCACATTTTGGAACGATAATCCCTCTGGTATAATCAGCTGCTGATTGCTTCCTGCTATGGACACGATCGAAAATTCCTCCCCTTGTGACAAGGTGAAACGGCCGAAGCCGTCCGCTGGCAGGCGCTCCACTTCGTTGCCGTCCCCCGGCTTCGATGCCAGGTCTTCTTCTAATACCTATGCGAACAGTGCAGCAAAATAGTATTCGCCATCAGTTCAATAAAGTTGGACATGTCAGCTCTAATTAAAAAAATTGTAAATCCGATATAGTAAGTATTAAACAATTTATAAATGGCAAAAAAAGCCGCAAGGGGGAAATAAGTGAAGACAGCTCATAAAATCCGATTCATCATCCTTACTGTCGTCATTGTTGCTTTAATCGCTACTGGCTGCACGAATGAAGGTGCTACCACACAGTCTGAAGCAACAGAAAATGGGCAAAAAACGCTTAAAGTTTATTGGTGGGGCAATGATGGAAGACGTGAAAGAACGCTTAAAGTTATTGATTTATTTGAAAAGCAATATCCAACTATTAAAGTTGAACCAGTAGATGCAACTAACGCCGACTATTGGACACTGCTCGCCATGAAAGCAGCTGATCAAGACTTCCCTGATGTCATCCAAATGGACTATAAATATATAGATGAGTTTGCCAAGCGCAAGCTGATATTGCCCCTGGATGATTTGGCTGCAAACGGCAAGCTTGATCTTTCTGATCTTGATGCAAGCTCGCGCACGACAGGCACAATAGACGACAAGCTTTACGGCGTCGTTACGGGCATAAATGCACTAAGCATGATGTATAACCCGGAAATATTCGAAAAGGCTGGCGTTCCCGTTCCGGAAGCAGGCTATACGTATGAAGATTTCATTCAAACAGCCCGTGATCTTAAAGAAAAAATAAATGAGCCGGACTTTGTCCCAATCGGAACGGATTCGCTCGACTTTGCTTATTACCTCAGACAGCGGGGAGCAAGCTACTATTCCAAGGACGGCAGCTCGCTCGGCTATGATAAGGATGAATATTTATCCGACTTCTTCACGATGGAGAAAATGCTTATCGATGAAGGTCTGATGGCAAGCGTAGCCCTACTTAAAGACCGCTCAGCGGATAAAGATGCGCTTATCGCAAATCAACTCGCTGCTTTCCATAGGCTGACGAGCAACAACGTCGTCTCCTTTACTAACTTGTCAGGCAAAGCATTGAAGCTGCTGCCGCTTCCAGCCTTTAAAGGCGGCTCTGAAGGAAACTATGTCAAGCCTTCGATGTATTTCTCGATCTCTGCCTATACGAAGCTGCAGGATGAAGCAGCTTTATTCGTTGACTTTTTCTTCAACAATTTTGAAGCGAATGAAATTTTGCTTGGCGAACGCGGTGTTCCTGCCACAGCCAAGGTGCGCGAGCATCTGCTCAGCACAATGAAGGAAACCGATAAAGAGCAATACACGTACATGGGTGAAGTTGAGAAAAATTCAAGCCCGCTTGATCCGCCAGTTCCCCTAACATCCAGCAGCATCAACACATTGTTCACCAAAATTAGAAATCAAACGCTGCTTGGGCAAATTACGCCGGTTGAAGCCGCAAAACAATTCCGGGACGGCGCGAATGAAATTTTCGCAGATGCCGCTTCTTAGGGGAAAGGACAATAACCGATGAAACTAACGATTAGTAAAAAGCTTTACGGCGGATTTTTCTCGATTCTGCTGCTGCTCATTGTGATCGCTACTCTCAACTATGTGGAGATTGGCTCGATTAACAGCACCTATCAGAAGCTGCTTCAGGAACGCGCCCATAGTGTCAGTCTCGTCAAAGATTTAAGCCTCGCTATTAAAAATGAAAACTTGAACATTACAGGCTATCTTCTGATGAATGACGAAGCGGAAATCGATGCCTACCGTGATTCCGTTCGTCGTTATAATGAAGTCAGCCAGCAGCTGCAGGGCATGACAACCGATTCAAATGACTGGCTGCTGCTGCAAGGACTCGATTTGCTTCAGCAAAGCTATACGAGCAATGCCGAGGAAATGATTGAATTCAAGAAACAGAATAAAGTAGAGGATTATATGCGCCTCGCCGCCAAAAACGAACCGATTATCAGTAAATTTATGGAAACGGCAGATCGTTTCGTTCTAGAACAAGAAGAGGTGCTTCGCCTAAGCTCGGAGGACACCTCGTCCAAAGTGGCAAGCACGAAGCTGATGGTTCTCATTATTTCGCTGCTCACGATTGTTGTAGGCCTTGCTATTGCATATTTCATCAGCCGGATGATTACGGTGCCCATTGTTCGAATTACTGCCGTCGCAGAGCGAATTGCGAATGGGGATTTGACAAGCGAAGCCGTTAAGGTGAAAAATCGGGATGAACTAGGCGTTTTAGCCGCATCGTTTAATTCGATGTCGCAAAATTTACGCCATTTGATTGAGCAAGTGTCACAAAATGCACTGCAAGTCGCGGCTTCGTCCGAGCAGTTAACTGCCGGGGCTGAACAGACGACGAAAGCAACCGAGCAGGTCGTTGAAATTATTGAGCAGGTAGCAGGAGGCTCCGAGGAGCAAATTAAAGCTGTTCAGGAAAGCGTAGCTTTTGTGAACAATATGTCAGTGGAGGCGAGCGGCATTGCGGCGAGCGCCCTTCAGGTATCGGAGAAATCGCGGGCAGCTGCTCAGACTGCCGTAGATGGAACAGTGGCGGTACAATCCGCTGTCGAGCAAATGGGCCATATTCAGTCTACGGTGCAAAATATTGCGGAGGACGTTAGCATTTTAGGCTCACGCTCCGATGAAATCGGCAAAATCGTCGAGGTAATCGCGGGCATTGCCCAGCAAACGAATCTGCTGGCGCTTAACGCCGCGATTGAAGCTGCACGCGCGGGAGAAGCAGGACGCGGCTTCGCTGTCGTCTCCGCAGAGGTTCGCAAGCTGGCTGAGCAATCGACTGAGTCCAGCCAGCAAATTGCGGTGCTCGTCCGTTCCATTCAGTCGGATACAGAGCGTACCGTCCAATCCGTTCATGACGGCAAGGAAGTCGTACAAGCAGGAATTGCAGCGGTATCTGCGGCAGGTGAGTCCTTTAACAACATTAAGCAAGCCGTCAATTCCGTGACCTTGCAAATCCACTCGGTATCCGAAGCCTCGCAGCAAATGTCCGAGGATACGAATAAGCTGGCGGCTTCCCTGCAAGGCGTAGCCGAGGTAGCAGAAGAAACGTCCTCCGGCGCAATAAGCGTATCGGCCGCAACCGAGCAGCAGCTGGCGACGATGGAGGAAATCACCTCCTCATCCCAAGCGCTCGCTAAAATGTCCGAAGAGCTGCTGCAATTCGTTAAGGATGTTAAGCTTTAGAGATCTAAAGGTTAAAAGTTTAAAGATGTAACAGTATCGCAATTAATAAGCGCACGAAAAAAAAGGTTGAATTGGGCATTTGTCCAATTCAACCTTTTTAATTAATTAGACCTATTTTCCATTGAGAATGAAAAGGATGCCTGAAAGCTAAGCGTATTCTGAACGAATGCGCTCAATATAGCTTTTAGAAAACGCCATTTGCTCCTCGCTCGCCGTCTCCATAATAATATGAACGCCCGGCTTGTACTTATTAAGCAGGCGCATATACAGGCTGTAATTCATTTCGCCATAGCCCGCCGGAACCGTCTGCAGCTCTCCATTCGCATCGGGTTTGCGGTCCTTCGCATGAGCGCCAATAATCCGGTCGCCAAGCAGGGCGAATGCTTCTTCAATCACTTCGTCCTGACGGGCGAAGTTTTCCGTCGTCAGCAAATTGCCCGGATCGATCACGACGCCAACATGCGAGGACGGGATCTGTTGCAGAAAAGCGTGCAGCTCTGCCGCCGTGCCAATTAAATGGCTGCTGGCTGCCTCAATGCCAATGAATACGCCCCATTTTTCCGCTTCCTCTATAAGCTCTTGAACCGTCGATTTAAGCGTCTTCCAGTCCTGCTCCGTATAAACGCCGTCTGGATGGGTTCCCGTCTCAAAAGCAACCATAGGCGCGCCGAGCAGACGTGCGTAGCGGATCAGCTCCTTGAAGCGCTCTATATTTTCGCGAAGCTTCTGCTCATCGCGCTCAAAAAAATGCAAATAGCAGCCAAGCACGGAGATCGATACGCCATTTTTGCGAAGCTCCTCCGCTATCGACATCGCGAGCCCCGGAGTCAGCTTGCCCGGTTTATTTAAATCAACATCATTAATAGCCTTCCACATTGCCAGCTGGATATGGCTAAATCCGGCAGCGCCCACCTTCTCAGCCAGCTCCCGGTAAGACAAGCTCCCAAATAAATGTGCCAATACGCCTACGGACATTTCCTTCACCCTTTCTTTTTTCGCAACAGCAAGATACAAGATGATGTGCTTGCGCCTCTATTCAGTATAACGAAGTTAACCGCTGTGCAGGCGCTAAACAGCCTAATATAACGGTTAATTGAACATTTTCACCTGATTTTTGACGTCTAGCCAGTCAGTTATGATGACGCTTACTTTTTCGGCTCGTCTATTGACTGTAACGCAGGCCACAAAGTCTGTCAATTGGAAGCAGCCGATCCTTTCCTAAGCACCATTTTCAGCATATAATAGAAGCAGGTGCTTTGAAGCATCGGGCACCACATACGCAGGCAAAACAGGAGGAAAACGATGATGGCAATGAGCAAAGCGAAGAAAGCAAGACAAAAGCTGGCCCAAAGAGGACTAATGAATCCCGAACAGCTGCGGGGAAGCTGGAATGGCGTGAAGCCTGGTGAACGAAAAACGCCTACTCTGCAAGAGCGAGTAAATAAACTGCATACGAAACACAAAAGGAATCACGCAGGCAGAAGCGATGATTCCTTTTGTATTTATTGCGCCTGACAGGCAACAGCGCGATACTTCTTTATTTGTATTTTTTCCAGTCGCCCGGCTTGCTGTTGTTCAGCAAATATTCCATATCATTTTCCAGCCGCTTCTGCTCCTGCTTCCGCGCTTCATTCGCCTTCTGGGCGGCATCCTGCTTCTTCTGCTCCTCCGCTGCCTTCAGCGCATTCGACTGCTCCTTGAGCTTGCTCAGGACATCAGCACTCAGCAAATCCTTCAAGGTAGCCTGCTGGCTATCCGCCGCGTCCGCTTTCGGCTTGCTCGCATGCGGAGCTGCCTGCCGATTTTTTTTCGCCATCGTTAACACCTCTATTTCCATGCAGTCTCATAGCCTTTCATTGTCGTTTATTATAGCATGATTTGGGCAAAATGAAAGACGCCCCTCGCCGCATGGCAGCGGGTTGGAGCGCCATTTGTTTACCTGCTTGACGCAGGCTGCTTTAAATATTATTAAGAGTAGTTGCCTTCGGAAATGCCTGCTATAATAGCAGCACCGAATACTAAGAAAAAGAAAATGTATAAAACGATACCGATTGCAGCCCACAACAATGAAGCCTTGGCATAGTTCGACTTGCTGATTTTTGTATTGCCTCCAAAAGCCCAGACGAACAGCATAATAATGTTCACGAGCGGAATAGCGCAGAGCAGAATAGTAATCATCCACTCTTTAAAGCTTACCGGCTCCGCCAAATGATTTTGCTGCTGATAGCCATTCTGATTTTGATATTGTTGTTCCATGACCTTTTCACTTCTCCCTCTATTTATCTAATGTTATTTTCTCTTGCTCTGTACATGTTAACGAGGAAAGCGACATATTTCAACATACTTTTGGATTATTTTCCATTTGTGAAATAGGCTTTAAGCACTAAAAAATATAATTTTTATTACGTAATACCTATATTACATTTTGGATTACTCTCCTTGCTATGTTAAAATGATGTAGGTGCCCCACCCGGCTCCATGTACTACAATCTTCGTTACCCACACTGGAGGTCGAATAAACATGGCAAACCAAACTGGCACAATCGTTCAGCAATCGTTGCATGCATTATCGGGAGACTCCTCCTTTTTGTCCGATTTACAAGGAAAGCACCGGGATCAGGCTTTCCTGTCTTTAGCTGCTATTTTATCCACGCCAAATAAGGTGAATAAAGCTTTTTTACGCATTACGATGGATGATGGCGACGTCGTTCGCATACCGGCCTACCGCATCCAGCATAACGATACACTTGGCCCATACAAAGGCGGCATTCGTTTCCACGAGTCCGTAAATGAAGAAGAGGTTACCAATCTGGCAGCCTTGATGACGCTCAAAAATGCGCTGCACGACGTTCCGTTCGGCGGCGGCAAAGGCGGCGTTGGCATTAATCCGCGCCATTATTCAGCGAAAGAGCTATACATTATATGCAAAAAATACGTCCAATATTTTACCGATATTCTCGGCCCGGAAAAGGATATTCCCGCGCCCGATATGGGAACCGGCGAACGCGAGATGGACTGGATGATGGCCGAATATAAAAATATCCATCCCGGCAAACCGTATCTCGGCAGCTTCACTGGCAAAAGCGTCATTAACGGCGGCTCATTAGGACGCCGGGAAGCGACAGGCAAAGGCGTTTATTTCACGTTCCGCTATATGCTGCATGATTTTCTTAAAGTGCACCGCGGCTATTTGACCAACAGCTCTAATCCGTTTGCTGCCAATGTACTCGCCCAAGCGGAAAAATCGCTTTCCATCGCCGTTCAAGGCTTCGGCAATGTCGGCTCCATCGCCGCGTTGGAAGCGCATAAATGCACCTATCTCAACAACAAGGTTGTGGCAGTCAGCGACCGCAATGTAACGCTTTACAATGCCGATGGCCTATCGATTCCGGCACTTATTGACTTCGCTAATCACCATCAAGGCGATTTGCCTAAGACGAAGGAAGAGCTTGCTGAGCTTGAGCTCAAAGCAGACATTTTGGAACGTGAGGAAGTGCTGTATCTGGATGTCGATGTGCTCGTGCTGGCCGCGCTGGAGGAGCAGGTTCGCGAGGATAATGTAGATAAAGTGAAAGCCAAGGTCATCGTCGAAGGGGCAAATGCGCCGATAACGGGCGAAGCTGACCAGAAGCTGTCCGACAATGGCGTTATTATTATTCCCGACATTTTGGCCAATGCTGGCGGCGTTATCGTCTCTTATTTCGAATGGCTGCAAGGCCGTGAAACGCAATATTTGACCGAAGAGCAGGTGCATCGCATGCTGTTTGAGAAAATGCAAAGCACACTCGGCTCCATATTGCCCTCTTTCTTTAGCGCCAACTTCACGCTGCGGCAAAATTGCTATAATCATTCGGTGATGAAGCTGTCGACGGTTCTGTACCGCCAAGGCAAGCTATACTAGGCTTAGCTGAGGTAACCTAACCGCTATCATGCACGGATCAGGTAACAAAACGAAAAAACAGGCCCGAAGCTGCAACATGCAGCTCCGAGCCTATCTTTGTTTCATGCTTATTTTTCACGTCTTAAAACGCCCAGTTGCCTTTGCGGAATACAGGAACGACTGTACCGTCGGCTTGAATGCCATCAATATCCATGTCGGCAGAGCCAATCATGAAATCATTATGTGTCAAGCTCGCATTAACGCCGTTTGCTTCCAGCTCTTCTGGCGACATTTTTTTGCCGCCTTCAATATTGAAGGCATAACCGCTGCCGATCGCCAAATGGTTCGAAGCATTTTCATCAAACAGCGTATTGTAGAACAAAATATTCGACTCCGAAATCGGGGAATGATGCGGCACCAGTGCAACCTCGCCCAAATAACGCGCACCCTCATCCGTATCAATGAGCTTTTGCAAAATCGCTTCGCCTTCCTCCGCCTCGGCCTTTACAATGCGGCCGTTCTCAAAGGTCAGCTTAAAGCGGTCAATGATGTTGCCGCCATAGCTGAGCGGTTTTGTGCTCGATACATAACCATTAACGCCGGTTTTCAGCGGCACGGTGAACACTTCCTCCGTCGGCATATTCGCCATAAACGGAACATTTTGCTCGTTTTCGCTGCCAGCCGCAACCCATAGATGCTTGTCATGCAGCTCAATTGTCAAATCCGTGCCCGGAGCGGTGTAATGCAGCTTTTTAAAATGGTAGTTGTTCAGCGCCTCGCCCTTGCTTCCAAGCGCTCTGTTATGCTCCTGCCAAGCCGCAACCGGATCATCTGCATGCAGACGCACCGCCTTGAAAATCGCTTCCCACAGCAGCTCGACAGCTTGCTCGCCCTCCGCCTGCGGGAACACCTTCTTCGCCCAGTCCTTGGCCGCTGCCGCAACCACTGTCCAGCTCACCTTGTCCGCTTGAATCGCTCTGCGGAACTCCTTCAGCCCTGCTCCCGCCGCCTTCTGGTAGTTGGAAATACGCTGCGTGTCGATCCCTTTCAGCAAATCCGGGCTAGAGGAAACGATTGAAATAAATGCGGCGCCCTTATCAACAAACTCCTGGCGCTTCGCTGTTTCCCATTGCGGGAAATGCTCGAAAATTTCAGCGCCCGCTTTTTCATATTTTAATCTGGATAACTGGTCATCCGTCCAATCAATATGTACATTGCTTGCTCCAGCTGCATAAGCCTTCTCTGCGACGAGACGCACTAGAGGCGCCGCCTCAATCGCTCCCGTCACGAATACCGCCTGTCCCTGCTGGACATTTACACCTATTTTCACAATAATCTCAGCATATTTCTCCAATTGAACTACAAATGCATCGCTCATTCCAAGTCTCCTTTATCTCTATAAAATAGGTCCATCCACATTCCAGTTACTTCCTTACATCCATATTATAGCCGATCTGCAGGGAAAACAAGCCCGATCTGGCTGCGCGCCTCATCCAGCACCTCAAGTACAGCAAGCGAGTTCGCAAGCGAATTAATATCCGATTCATGCTGGCCGCTCTGAATGAGCCGAATAAATGCCTCAGCCTCATACACCATCACATTTTCCGCTTGCGGCACCGTCAGCTCCTCCACTTTGCCATCGCGGTATTCGATGCGCACCTGAGTCGGGTAGCTAATATTTTCAATGATCATATTGCCCGCTTCGCCTTGGATTTCCGCTGGAAGCTGGGAATTGGAAATTTTGGAGTGCAGCACGGCCGCATCCATTCCATCATATTGCAGCAGCAGACTGCCCTTGCCGTCCACACCGGACTCCAGCATAACGGCACTTGCTTTTACTTTATTCGGCTTGCCGAACAATGAGACCAGCGGGTAAACGCTGTAAATGCCAATGTCCATCAGCGAGCCATTCGAAAACTCCGGCTTGAATGCGTTCATGACATTGCCTTCCTTGTACGCATCATAACGCGAAGAATATTGACAGTAGGCTGCAAAATAACCCCGAATGGCTCCCAGCTTAGGCAGGTGCTCGCGAATAACTGCGAAGTTCGGCACGAACGTCGATTTCATCGCCTCCATTAGCAGCACATTATTTTCTTTGGCCGCTGCGATCATTTCCCGCATTTCCCGGGAGTTTGAAGCAATGGGCTTCTCGACAAGCACATGCTTGCCATGCTTCATGCAGGTGATGGCATGCTGAGCATGATGCGAGGTAGGGCTTGCGATATATACAGCGTCCACCTGATCGCTCTTTGCCATCTCCTCCAAATCTGTGAACGTATGCGGGACCTTATATTTGCTAGCAAATTCAGCCGCCCGCTCTGACGTTCGCGAATATACGGCCGCTAAATCAAAATCCTCCAGCCCGCGTGCCGCTTCAATAAAGGAATCTGTAATTTTATTGGTGCCAATTAGGCCAAAACGTATCATAAGCTTATTCCTCACTATCTCATCTTGATTTGTTCCTCTTATTCTACCACTACAGCCGGCGAAAAAAAATAAAAGCCGACTGCCCGCGCATCCATCTGCACGAACTGTCGACTTTCTAGCGTGTGGCATCCCGCCTGCACCTCGGCTCTGAGTTTTAATCCATCACGAGCTCAAATGCCGACCGGTACGACATACAGCCCCGTATCGCTTTCTTGCTTTAGCAGCACATCAACCTGATACGTTTCTTTTACAATCTCCTTCGTAATAACGGCCTCCGGCGTACCGCTCGCTACAATTTCGCCCGCCTTCATCACGACAATGCGGTCGCTGTAACGGATTGCTTGATTAATGTCATGAAGTACCATGACGATAGTCATGCCATGCTCCCGATTTAATGCCTTTACCAGCTCCAATATTTCGATCTGGTAATACATATCGAGGAAGGTCGTCGGCTCATCCAGAAACAAGATCGGCGTTTTTTGCGCCAGCGCCATCGCAATCCATACCCGCTGCTTCTCGCCGCCCGAAAGCTGATTAAGCCGCTGGCTGCGCTTTTGCTGCAGGTTGGTCGAGTCGAGCGCCTCTTCAATCGCCCGCTCGTCCTCCTCATTCGGCTGTCCGAGGAAGCTGCGATGCGGCAGCCGGCCATAGCAGACGAGCCGCTCCACCGTTAAATCGTAAGGCGCCTCATTTTGCTGATGCACGACCGCAAGCTTTTTAGCCAGCTCCTTTGGCTTGATTTGGTCCAGCGACTTGCCATCGAGCAGCACCTCACCGTGAGCGGGCGCATAGTTTTGCGATAAAATACCGAGCAGCGTCGATTTGCCGCAGCCATTTGGGCCGATAATCGTCGTTATTTTTCCCGTTTCAATTTTATCGCTGATGTTTTTAAGCTGGTCTGTCTTTTTGTCATAGGAGAACGTCACCTGTTTAATTTCCATAAACGCGCTCACTCCTTCTAAGCATAAAGATGAGGAATGGCCCTCCGATAATCGTCATTATGATCGAAGCCGGAATTTCCGTCGGCGCGAGCACCGTCCGTCCGAGCGTATCCGCTGCTAAAATCAGCAAGGCGCCGCCCAGCGCAGAAAACGGAATAAGCACCTTATGATCGGAGCCAACCAAGGTACGCGCAATATGCGGAACGAGCAGGCCGACGAAAGCAATCAAGCCGCCAATGGCCGTTGCTACGGATGCGAGCAGCACCGCTACGACCGAGATCAGCAGCCGTGCCCGCGTTACCCGCAGCCCGAGATTTTTCGCCGTTTTGTCCTGTAAGCTGAGCATATTGCACCATGAACTGAGCAGCAAGGACAGCAGCAGGCCAATCAGGCCATACAGCCCGATAATTTGCACATCCGTCCACGTCTTCATGGTGAAAATCGATGAAATTGCCTGATTGACGCTCGTAACCGCGTAGCTGCCGCGATAATTAAACGACTGGCCGAGTCCCGTAAATGTCGCATTAATGGCAATCCCGACGAGAATAAGCCGCAGCGGGCTAAGTCCCGACTTCCACGACAGCGCATAAACGAGGTAGCAGGCCAGCGCACCGCCGAAAAAGGAAAACAGCGGCATCCAGAAAAACAGCCCTGGAAAAACCGTTACAACAGTCAGCGATACTAGCCCTGCCCCCGATGAAATGCCAATCACGCCTGCATCCGCAAGCGGATTTTTCATTACGGCCTGAAGCAATACGCCGGACACCGCAAGCGAAGCTCCTGTCAGCAGAGAGACGATAATACGCGGAAACCGCAAATCTTTTATAACCTCTACCTGATCATTCGTTCCTGAAAATAAACCCTGCACCAAATCCAAAATGCCTACCTTAATACTCCCGGTCATAGCGGAATAAATGATAGCGGCTACCAGCAAAGCGATAACGACAATAAAACTGCCAACCTTCTTAATCATGACCAACGTCCTTTATGAAAAGTTCCCGAGCCGAACCTTGCCGGGCCACATCACGCCGTATTCGCTTATGGGTAGAGCATTCCCATCAAAGCATCGATAGCATCTACAGCGTATAAATTACCCGTCGTTCCGAATAAAGCTTCTTCCAAATCATATACTCGGCCGTTTTGTACGGCGCTGAAGTGCTTCCAAATATCGTTTTTCTGGAACTCCTTATCGAACATCTTCACAACTTCCTCCGGCATGCCATGGGCGGCACGCAAAATCACATCCGGATTCGACTGCTGCAAATATTCCGTGTTGGATGCTAAATACTCTACACTTTCACCCTGTACAATGTTGACGCCGCCAGCAAGCCGAACCAGATCGCCAATGTACGAATGCTCAGTCGCAACAAGATAACTGCCGGGCACGCCTAGCAAAATCAATACGCTTGGCTTTTTCTTCTCAGCCGTAGCCGTATGAATCTCCGCCACCTTCTGTTCGAACTTATCGACGATAGCTTGCGCTTGTGCTTGCTTATTGTACGTCTCGCCCAGCTTTTTAAGAGCATTATTCATGCTTTCCACACTCGTAAGGTTGAGAAAATCAGCCTGCATCCCCGCCGCTTCAAAAACCGGCTTCAGGTCATACTCCAGCGTCGTCACCGACAATATTTCCGTCGGCTTGAGCGATTTGACGAGCTCCATATCTGGGCTCATCGGATTGCCTACCCTTGTCACTTGGTCATAGCGGTCAGGCAGCGTCTTGGAGCTGGTCGGCACGCCTACAAGCTCCACTTCAAGCGCATCCAGCATTTGCGTAATCGCGACGGTTGTTGATACGACCCGCTGCTCTGCTGCAGGAGAAGAAGCCGGCTCGGCCGTATTCTTCTCCTGCTCGGCCTGCTCGGCTTGCTCGGCTTGCTCAGCCTGTGCGGACTGGCCCGCTCCCTGCTGCTCCTTGGCAGCGGGATCAGCACCTGTTGCCGCGCAGGCAGCTAGAAGAAGCAGCGCCATCAATCCGAGCACTCCAAGCATTTTGCCAAAAGCGTTATTCATCCGTTTATCTAACTCCCTTCATGAGAACATGACAAGGATACCGGTCTCCCGGCATCCTTGTCAGCTTTGCTTCATTTGTGTATGAACCGCAGGATTCACATACAGGAAGTACCTTTATCTTTATCTCCCTGCGTGCTCATGTTTCCTGCTTATTTCGTTTCCAGAAGCTTCATGATCAGCGTCAAAGCTTCCGCTCTTGTTGCGTTAGCAAGCGGTTCAAATTTATTACCGCCTTTGCCTTGTACATAGCCAGCTTTTGCAGCAGCAGCAATGTCATTTTTCGCCCAATCGGGAATCGAGGCAGCATCTGCGAAGCTTAGCTCGTTCGTCTCATCAATGTCGAGCTTAGCTGCTCGAACGATAATGGAGGCCAGCTCCGAACGGTTAATTTCTCTGCTTGGAAGGAATGTTCCGTTCGCATAGCCAGAAATCAAGCCTGCTTTCGCAGCACGGTCAATGTGCGGCTTCGCCCATGCAGGGATTTGCTTGCTGTCATTGAATGTCGCACTTGTCGATCCATCCGTGAGCTTCAAAGCCCGGCTGATCAGAACGGCGAACTCAGCGCGAGTAATGACGCCATTCGGACGGAATTTGCCATCGGAATAACCTTTGACGATACCAAGCTCCAGCGCTTTTTCAATAGATGCTTGTGCCCAGTGGCCTTGAATATCCTTGAAGTCCGTTACAACAGGCTCGTTCAAATCATCTTTGCCTGCATTCGGATCTTTCTCCTCAACGACTTCCACATCGCCTACACCAGGTGCTACAGAACCAGCGGTCGCTACTAGAGTGTTAGGATAGAACTCGATTTGAATATCATACTCATGGAAATAATTCATAGCAGCCCAATCAATTTTGACCCAGCCATCGATGCGATTATTGATATTTGGGACATTGAAGTAGACAACCCGCGTGTTATTTACCGTGTCTCTGCTTTCAACACTAACACTGTTATTGTTAAATTTGAGTCCTGTAATTTCCTTGTCCTGCTTAAGCGTCATATAAAATGTTTTTGTGCCGCCCGAAACTTTCAGCAGTCCTGGGGAAATGACATAATCCTGCATAACGGACTTATTATCTGTTCCGTATTTTTTGATTTCAAACTGCAAGAAGTAGTTGCCGTCTGCCAGTTGTCCTGGAACAGTCGTTCCTGGCAGTTCAGTAACAGGAGCATCAGCTGTTTTGGTAATGTCGGCAAATTGAACAGCATATTGCACATCCGTTGCTGCCCCGCTAACTTCAACAACAAGCGAATACGTATCTGTAAGATTTGGAACAGCGAATTTAACAGGCGTACCTGTTATAACTGCTGCCAAGAATACAGCGTTTGCCAGCGAAGCGGCATTGTTTGCGCCACTTGTTGAGCCTATTGGAAGAATTTCAGCGCCTGTAGCATTATTTTTCAGCTTCTTAATAATTACTCCCGCTTTAGGAGTGAAGCTAATAATGTTGCTTCCGTTACTATACGTCAAAACTCCTGATGCTTCCAAATGATCAGAAATGCCTTCATCAGAAGATTTAAACACGAGGCTGTAGGTGCCATTGCCTAGAACTTTTGCAGCTTTAAACGCAATAACCGCCTGTTCCAGAGCAGAACTACCGTCTTTTACTTGTGCTTCTGATGCCATCGGGTTAGTTGTGATAGCTTTCGCCGCAGTAATTACAGCTAATAATTTAGCTTTTGCCTGCGCTGGATACTTATCAATTTCTGTTCCCTCAGCTGCTTCATCATGTAATTTTTGAGCTGCAGCTATGCTAGCTTTCAAAGCTGTAGCATCCGCCGTACCAAAGCTCAAACGAATGTTGTGATCCGCTTCATAAGGCAGTCCTGATCTCGGGTCAATGACCGTAGGCATGGAAATATGGACCTGAGCGTCCAACAGCGCCGTCAAATCACTTACTTTGAACTTAACTACTCTTGTATTAGCCGTTGTATCCGTACTTACAATGGTAGAATCAACTAGAATGCCGTTTTCCTTCACTTTGAATGCTGTAACGATGCTGCTGTCTTTGATCGTAAAGCTTACAAATGTGGAACCGTCAACTGAAGTTACGTTTGCTGGTTTCAGGAAGTAGCTGTCCATGCTGGAAAATGCCTGATTAGTTGCATGTAAAGCCGCAAAATAAATTTGACGGTTTGCTGATGCTTTAAATGCTGTCACCGCTTGCTCCAGCACTGTGTTGGCACTGTTTAATTGCAATCTTGTAGCCGATAATTGCTCGGCTTTCGCTGTAGCTGTTTCAATAGCAGTTTGAAGCGCTGCTATGGTGTTGTTATCGTATTGACCAGCTTCTGTGCCTACAATCGCTTGATCATGTACCAATTGGGCTGCTTCAATAGTAGCGCTTAGCGTCTTAAACTGTTCCGAGTTATAGCTCAAATATACGGATTTTGTAACTGAATCTGTTTTGTAAACCAAGTATGACAGCCCTTGGAATGTACTATCGGTTGCATTATCGTTTCTCACAGCCACCTGATAGATCGTTTTGTCTGCATCAGAAAGGCTGTTTACTTTATAAAAAGGTGGAGAGATAGCAGTAGAATATCCGCCTCCGCTCGATGGGAAAGAAGCTTTCAAAGCAGACTCGTCTACCGCTGTTTTAAACGGAATATTAGCAACTGTATGTTTTAATTTACCTTGCAGCAATGTAATTTGCGAAGCAAAATCTCCTGCGAATTCAGAAATTTCAGCATCGCTGCCAAGAGAGTTCAAAACAATGAGATCTATTACCTGCGCATTGTAGCGGCTGTTTTTTACGTTTTTCTCTACATTTTGCAAAGCAAGCAGGGCATCATCGACTTGTTTTTGGGTAGCATCCCGATTATAAGCCATGTTGTTAGCCGTATTAATAGCATTTTGCATACTCAGCTCGGAATTATAAGGATATTCTCCATCGCTTACAATATTCGTCCCGCTGCCGTTATCTGCTGTTCCCGTATTTTTCACAGTAGCAGCGAATGTACCAGCCTCTGTAATGCCTTGGAACAAAGCAATTTTGCTGACGCTAATTCGTCCAGCCTCATACTCTTTTTTAGCCTCATTTAGAATGGCGTAGGCCGCTTTAATCAGTTCAATATTGCCGCCTGCTGATGCAGCGATACCATCTGCCATTTGAATTGCATTATAAAGCTTTGTTTTGGAGCCAACAGGATAAAACCCATCTCCTGTGCCTTCATAAGTGCTTTCATAGACGGATCTGGTAACTGTGAAAAGCTCATTCAACTTTTCAAGTGTTACTGTTTCACTACCGCTGCCATTGTCAACACCACCATCTACTGGACCAGTAGGAAGCGTTGTTGTATCCAAATCGAGCTGCAGGTTGTACCAACTATCATAATTTGCAGCCGGTAGAACGATATGCACCAGAATATCCTGACGCTGGCTCAAGTCAGCTATATCGATCCGCGCTTTAACAGCATCCGGGTTCGTTCCATCACCAAGCAAGGTCGGCGTTACTGTTTTGTAGCCATCCATACCTGTGACGGTTTGACCATTTATAGTTGCCTTCGCTTGGCCTTCCATACGTGCAGAAAAATGTTGAAATGCTGTATATTTAAAAAATTCATTTTCAAATTGAGCCTTGCCATCTTTCACTATCAGTTTGCCTGTATTAGGTACGACGACCATCGATTCTAAAATCGAGGTTTCATTTGTGTTGTCTTTCAAATAACGAAAGTTGATCGGATACTCTCCATCTGGCACCGTTGTAGCTGCCGCTTGAGCAATTGGACCTATGCTTGCTACTTGCAGCATTAACACTAATGCAAGAAGCAATGCCACCACTTTTGTATATTGCTTTTTCACCCTGCTTACTCTCCTTTTAACGGTTCATTTATTTCCACTAACTCTATGTCTCGCTTGCAAGACTTTGTAATTTTCTAACATACTGATTTACCCGGCAAAAGAACGGTCTGGATAAATCAGACCGTTCTTTGTACTCTATCTGTGTTTAATTTGTGCGAATGGTCTTACAGATCCCAGCTGAATTTAATGTCGTGAACTGTGTTGTAGCCATCTGGGTAGCCAGGGAATGGTGGCACTGTAACATGGATTTTAGCAGCTGTTTGAGCAGTAAGGTCATTTACTACGAAAGTAAATTGTTTGTCACCGTTTGAAAGAGTAGTTGCAGGAACGAGAGTGTAAGTAGCGCCACCATCATTGGAAATGCTCAGCGAGTTGATGTAGCTGCCGCCAGAGAAAGACAATGTAACTGTTTTATTATCCGATGCAAGGCTTGCAGGGCTATTTGCATATGCATTAGCATAAGAAACTGTGCCATCTGGTTTCAGCACAGTAAAGTTTAGCGAAGTTGCCGCAAAAGCAGAACCTACTTGAACAACTAGTGCAACAGCCATAACCAACAGCATCAAAGGCATCATTTTTTTGAACGATTTAATCATAATTATAAACACTCCCTATTTTTAGTTTTTGGTTTTGTTCTTACGATAAAAATACATAATAGCTCCTGCTAAAATAACGATACCAACAACAGTCACTGGTGTTACCCAATTATTAGAACGCTCTTGTAGCGGTTCTACCTCTGCTGCAGCTTCTACAGAATCATTTTCGTATGCCTTGCCTGCATCCTCAGCCGTCCCTTCGGTTTCAGATACACTGGAAGTGTCAACAGACTCGTCTGTTCCAGCTTCCAAAACTGCCTTCGCAGCTGCCTCTGGTGACACGGTTGCTTCAACTGCAGGAGATGCTTCATCAGCTGGTGCTTCCGATTTCTCTACAGCTTCAGGAGATTCGCTTGCGACGGTCTCCTGAGGCGCTGCCGTTGATGGGATAGCGCTTTCCGTTACGCTGTCAGCTTCACCTTTTTCGTCGGCAACAGTTGGCGTTGCTTGAGCCGCAGCTTTCGGCGTAGCTGTTGCTACCGCAGAATTTCCATCCATTGCAGGCGCCTTGGTAGCTTTCGGGGAAGCAGTCGCCTTAGGAGTTGGCGTGGCTGTCGGCTTTGTTGCTGCAGACTCTGCAGGCTTGGGAGTGGTCTCCACTTTTGCAGGAGTTTCTGCCTTGCTTACAAGCTTCAGGCTATTCGTATCAAAATCGAATCGTATAGTGTAGTCGTGATCATAATCAATATCGGGAACCGTGACATGAATTTTAGACAGCATCGTTTGGGACAAATCATCTACGCTGAACTGTACAACCCGCGTATCATTAGCCTTACTGCTGCTGATAACCTTCGTGTTCACATATCCTCCACCGCCAGGAACTTTAAACTCTGTTACCCAAGCACTATGATTAATTTGCAGCTGCACTGTTATTTTTCCGTTTTCAACGATAACCTTGGCAGGCTTTTCCCAATAATCATTTGCCATAGATGCTGATTCATCTTCAGCTTTCTTGATGACATAATCAATCGTATATGTACCGTCTGTCATGCTCTGCGCATAGGCTGCCGGTGCTGTAAGAAGAATCATAAAACAAATAATTAAGAATGCTGATATTGGGAGTTTACGAATGAAGTCTTTCTCCTCCTCTCCTGTCTTATGGAAAAAATAGTTTAGAAAAGGTAGACAACAATCAAGTTAATGATTATCATTATCAATTGAGTGTCAAAAAAAATATACCTTTCCTTCCCCACTCCTAAGTCTGCGCATGATGCTCTTCACAGCTCTCAGGATGCCTAGCAAACTGTTTCTCAGCTGCCCGACAACTTGATATTAACGTAACTGTATTAATTTTGTCAATCACTTATTTCTATATTTTTTTGTTTTATTTTTCTTTTAATGATTTTAAAGCTTAAGATATGATTTTTATATCACCATAAAAATAATATTAATTTCATTTTTATGAGTAAAATCAATATTTATTGTTTAAAAATATACATTTAAAATTTTCTTTCTCCAATATTATTTTTTTCTATATATTGTTTATTTCTTATTGACATTGATTATCATTTACAATATCATTATTTTAATAATAATAATAATCATTATCATATCGGATTGGGAGGATTATATGAAAATTGTATACCCTGTGATGCTGGCCCTGCTTCTCTTAGCCGCACCAGGTTGCTCACAAAATGTTAATTCAGCCACCTCACAAGGGGTTGTAAGTCATGCTGAGAAACAAAATGCGGTGGCCATAACCGATTTTGCAGGAAGGCAACTAACATTTGCTGCTGTCCCTTCGCATATTGTAGCGTTAAGCAATGGTGAAGCCGATATTGTTTATGCCCTAGGGGGAACACTCGTCGGCCGTCCTACCTCCTCCGTTCCATTAGCCAACGAAGAAGCAGAGGCCGTGGAACAAATCGGATCTACCCATGAGGTCGATCTGGAGAAAATCGCCTTTTTGAAAGCGGATGTCGTTCTCGGCAACAATCCTATGAATACGAAGGATATACCGACTATCGAAAGCATTGGGGCCAAGATGGTGCTCTCCTCTGCCAATTCTATAGACGATATTAAAAAACAAATTGCGCTGTTAGGCCAGCTTCTGCAAAAACAGTCGCGGGCTGAAGAGCTTATTGCCGAAATCGATGGCAAGCTCAGCCAAATTGCAGCAAATGCCAGCACGAATAAGATGCGGGCTTTATTAGTATACGGCGCTCCGGGCACCTTTATGGCCGCACTGCCCAACTCTCTCAGCGGCAACATTTTGGAGATGGCTGGCGGAGAAAATATCGCCTCGGATTATGAAGCGCTTCAAAGCTATCCACAATATGCTCAGCTCAATTCAGAAAGAATTGTTCAGTCTAATCCACAAGTTGTCATGATTATGACACATGGCAACCCGGATCAGGTAAAAGATGCCTTCCTAAAGGAAATGCAAAGCAATGCTGCCTGGAATGGACTTGATGCTGTAAAAAATAATGCCATCGAAGTGCTGCCTGCCGACCTGTTCGGCACAAACCCGGGGACGCGTGTAACAGATGCGCTCACCCTTATGATTGAAATGCTAGATGGAGCGAAGAAGCAGCCATGAATAAAACTCAGCGAAGCCGCCGGCGCAAATGGTCTATCCTAATTGCGCCTATTATTTTGCTACTTGTTACTTATTTCGGTCTCGTTTACGGGTCTGTTCCTATTACTTTAAAAGAGATTGGCCAGGTTCTCACCTCCGATGCCGATCCCCGTTACGAAACCATTATTATGAATTTAAGAATGCCGCGCGTTATTATTGGTTTGCTGGTAGGTGCTTGCCTAGCTGCATCAGGCGCTCTGTTGCAAGGGGTAATGCGCAATCCGCTGGCGGATCCCGGCATTATCGGGGTTTCCGCTGGCGGAGGCCTTGCAGCTGTCATCACAATGGTCGTTCTTCCGCAGCTTGGCTATATGCTGCCAATAGCAGCCTTTTTAGGTGCAAGCATTACTTGCCTGCTGATCTATTTGAGCGCATGGGACAAAGGGACATCGCCTATCAAAATCGTACTCGCAGGCGTAGCCATTAATGCGCTGCTCGGCGCTGTAACAAACGGACTTATGGTCGTCTATAGCGACCGCGTACAATCGGTTCTACCTTGGCTTGCTGGTGGGCTGAACGGAAGAAGCTGGAGCCATCTCTCCTTTATGGCACCTTATGCCATTGTCGGTTTGCTGCTCTGCTTTCTGGCGATTAAGCCAGCCAATGTGCTGCTGCTAGGCGATGACTCCGCCCAACTGCTTGGCCAAAAAGTTCAAATCCAGCGCTTCCTGCTCATTATTTTGGCTGCATTGTTAGCCGGAGCTGCCGTCAGCGTCGCGGGGCTAATTGGTTTTGTTGGACTCGTCGTCCCACATGCCGTTCGTTTAATTATCGGAGACGACTACCGCTTTCTCCTACCGCTTTCTATAGTCGGTGGAGCATCTTTAGTCGTTTTAGCAGATACATTCGCACGTACCTGGTTTGATCCGATTGAGCTTCCTGTAGGCATCCTTCTTGCCTGTCTGGGAGCACCATTCTTTCTTTATCTATTACGTAAAAAGGGGGCAATACGATGAATGCTGCTATTCATATTGAAAATGTAGGCTTATCCGTCGGCGCTTTCGAAATGGAAGATGCCAATATGATTATCCCTTCTGGAAAAATCACGGCCATCGTTGGTCCTAATGGATCAGGCAAATCGACAATGCTGAAGGTCATCACCAAGCTGCTTACGCCAGACAAAGGCGAAGTATTTATTAATCAGAAGCCGCTTAAAACCTACAAATCCAAAGATTTTGCCAAAGATATTGCTATGCTTACGCAATCCAAAGAAATGATTCCCGACCTAACGGTACGTGAACTCGTTTCCTTTGGGCGCTCACCTCATAAGCCTATGTTCAAAAACAAAATGACACACGAAGACAATGACATCATCGATTGGGCCCTAAAGATTACCGGCACTAAGCGTTACCAGCATCAAATGTTTTACACTTTATCTGGAGGTGAACAGCAAAAAGCCCGAATCGCAATGGCTTTGGCGCAAAAAACGAATATTCTTCTGCTCGACGAGCCTACTACTTATCTCGATATTGCCCATCAATTCGATGTAATGGAGATGCTGCAGCAGATTAATCGGGATCATCAGATTACAATTGTTATGGTTTTACATGACCTCCAGCAAGCAGCTGCATACTGTGACCATATGATTGCTATGAAACGCGGATTAATTGCCATGACAGGGGAACCCCAAACCGTACTAACTTCAGAGTTTTTAAAAGATGTGTATAACATGGATGCCCGTATCAAATTTGATGAAGGTTATCCCCTTATTATCCCGAATCCAAGAAAAAATCAGGAGGACACCAAAATGATTATTGTAACAAATGCATCCCATATTACAAAAGGCAATGCCCATAAGCTGATTGAGCGCTTCGACCGTGTTGGCGATGTAGAGAAAGCAGAGGGATTCCTTGGCCTTGAGGTTTTGCTGACAGAGAAAACGAAAGATTATGAGGAAGTATCCATTGTAACACGCTGGAACACGAAAGATGATTTCCAAGCTTGGACTCGCAGCGACGCTTTCCGTGAAGCTCATTCTCGTCGTGGTGGAACACCGGACTATATTATTTCCAATACAATTACCTTCTACGAAGTTAAAGTCATTAGAAACCCGATTGCTGCGGCTAACTAGCCTACTGCTTTAAGCACATTTATTCCAATAAAAAAGAAGCTTGCAGAGCCACTCTTGAAGTGGAATTGCAAGCTTCTTTCATATGTAACAGCTGTTACGCTGATCTATTATCGGGCAAATAAAAAAAGCCTGCTCTTGCGCTCCAATTACCGAGCAAGTTCAGACATGCTGTAAAACTTATAATGGTCGGGACGACACGATTTGAACATGCGACCCCCTGGTCCCAAACCAGGTGCTCTACCAAGCTGAGCTACGTCCCGAAACAAAAATGGAGCGGACGACGAGATTCGAACTCGCGACCCTCGCCTTGGCAAGGCGATGCTCTACCACTGAGCCACGTCCGCAAAAAAATATGGTGCGGTCGAGAGGACTCGAACCTCCACGGCTGTTACACCACTAGAACCTGAATCTAGCGCGTCTGCCAATTCCGCCACGACCGCATATTTTTTTGAAAAAAGATGGTGCCGTCGAGAGGACTTGAACCCCCAACCTACTGATTACAAGTCAGTTGCTCTACCAATTGAGCTACAACGGCACAGAATGAAAGAATGGCGGAGCTGACGAGATTCGAACTCGCGGTCTCCTGCGTGACAGGCAGGCATGTTAGGCCTCTACACCACAGCTCCGTATTCAAAATCATAATGGTGGAGGCTGAGGGGATCGAACCCCCGACCCTCTGCTTGTAAGGCAGATGCTCTCCCAGCTGAGCTAAGCCTCCGAAAATGGTATGGTGACCCGTAGGGGACTCGAACCCCTGTTACCTCCGTGAAAGGGAGGTGTCTTAACCACTTGACCAACGGGCCATGATCACGTTTAAAACCAATCAATGTGTGTTGCACATTGAAAACTGGATGCGAAAGACAAAGTCTGAAACTTTAGCGTGTTATTAGGATAAGCCCTCGACCGATTAGTATTCGTCAGCTGCACGCATTGCTGCGCTTCCACC
>NZ_LMLV01000014.1:0-61468 GCF_001422685.1 Paenibacillus sp. Leaf72
GCGACCAAGTTGTGTATCCGGTATTAGCATTCGTTTCCGAATGTTATCCCAGTCTTACGGGCAGGTTACCTACGTGTTACTCACCCGTCCGCCGCTAACTATCAGGAGTGCAAGCACTCCATCAAGTCCGCTCGACTTGCATGTATTAGGCACGCCGCCAGCGTTCGTCCTGAGCCAGGATCAAACTCTCCATTTAGGTGACTTGCATGTATTAGGCACGCCGCCAGCGTTCGTCCTGAGCCAGGATCAAACTCTCCATTTAGGTGTTTGACTTGCTCATTACTTTTTTGTATCGCTTTACATTAACTAAGTTAATGTGGCAGTTTCACTCGTTGTTCAGTTTTCAAAGAACAATTTCTCTTGCTTGCGTTTCGTTCGTGTCTGCCGTATGTCTCAGCGGCGACTCATATAATATATCACGGGTGCCTAGAAGATTGCAAGTGTTTTTTCAAAAAAATATTCCCTTTTTCATTTTTATTTAAAAATAACATTCAAACTACCGTTCACAATACCTCACTATAATGAAGTAATTATTTTAAACCCCTTATAATTTACTGATTCCATGGATTAAAAACTTTCGTGAAAGGGACTGCTGCCATCTTTCTTTCCTATAAGACATCCCTTTTCTGAATATTGCAGTCTATGGCTTTATTGATTCCAATGCGGACAAAATCGTTTCTTAATTGTCAGTTAAAGGCTCATAAGCAAACACTATAGCATAGAAACAAGCCTCGTTCAGCGTTCAACTGCTGGGACAAGGCTTGTTTTGCGTTAGGCAGGCGGATGATGGGGATGCCCGAAGGGAATCTTTTTCACCAAAAATGTTTCCGCTTCCAAACTACCATACAAGTATGGTAGTATAGCAAGGTGAAACGGCTGTCGCCGTCCTTTGGCGGGGCAGTGCGTTTCATTCCGAGAAATATAGAGAAAGGATGGCATAATTATATACTTTCCTATATTTTGAAAACATAAATTTCAACCTAAAAAAAGAGCTTGCCTACTGAGGAGGTGAACGATGGATTTTACGATAAAGCCCACTGCCGTATCGACGCGGGATGCGATTTATTTGACGCTGAAGGAGCAGATTTTGAGCTTGGAGCTGCCGCCCGGTACGAGCATTTCGGAGAAGGAAATTTCCGTAAAGCTTGGCGTCAGCCGCACCCCCGTTCGGGAAAGCTTTGTTCGGCTGGCGCAGGAAGGGCTGCTCGAAATTTTTCCGCAGCGCGGTACCGATGTGTCGCTCATTGATTTGGAGCTGGTCGAGGAAGCCCGTTTTATGCGCGAGCAGTTGGAGACTGCGGTTATCCGCCTCGCCTGCATCAGCTTCCCTGCGCAGCGGCTGACGGCGATGCGTCACAATCTCGCCTTGCAACGGGCTTGCGTAGAAAGCCAAGACTACAAAACGATGTTTGAGCTGGACGAAGCTTTTCACCGCACGCTGTTTGAAGGCTGCCGCAAGAGCAACACTTGGGCCGTCATCCAGCAAATCAACGTCCATCTCAACCGCAGCCGCATGCTGCGTCTCGCTGCCGATCACCATTGGGAGCATTTGTACGAGCAGCATCTGCAAATGGCGCAGGCGATTGAAAGCAGCGATACCCAGCTTGCCGAACGGCTGATGAAGGAGCATTTGAACCTGACGATTGCCGATCAGGCGCTATTGAAAGAGAAGTTCCCTACCTACTTCAAATAATCGGAGGCGAAAGGCACTATGAAAATGGTATTTCGTTGGTTTGGCGAAGGCAATGACACCGTCAGCCTTGACCAAATCAGACAAATTCCCGGCACGGAAGGCATCGTCTGGGCGCTGCATGACGTTCCTGCTGGCGATGAATGGCCGATGGACAAAATTATGAAGATCAAAGAAGCAGCGGACAAAGCCGGCCTGCACATCAAGGTCGTGGAAAGCGTCAATGTTCATGAGGACATTAAGCTCGGCCTGCCAAGCCGTGATTTGTACATCGACAACTACAAGAAGACGATTGCCAAGCTTGCGCAGGTCGGCGTCAAAGTCATTTGCTACAACTTCATGCCGATTTTCGATTGGCTGCGTACCGATCTTCATAAGGAGATGGAGGACGGCTCGACGGCGCTTTTTTATGAAAAAGCGATGATTGATAATGTTGATCCCTTCGATCTCGTCAAACGCATCAACGAAAATTCGAAGCTGACGATGCCGGGCTGGGAGCCGGAGCGGCTGCAATATTTGACCCAGCTGTTTGAGGCCTACCAAGGGGTTACGCAAGAGCATCTATGGGCAAATGCGAAATATTTCCTCGATGAAATTATTCCGTTTGCTGCTGAGCATGACATTAGAATGGCCATTCACCCGGATGATCCGCCTTGGCCGATTTTTGGCCTGCCGCGCATTATTACCGGGCAAGATAATATTCGCCGTTACCTTCAGCTGCACGACAGCCCTTATAATGGTCTCACTTTATGCAGCGGCTCGCTGGGCGCCAACCCGGAAAATGATATCGTGTCGATGATTCATGAGTTTGCCGATCGTATTCCGTTCACGCATATTCGCAATGTGCGCGTCTATGAGAATGGCGATTTCATTGAATCGTCGCACCGCACACAAGATGGCACGGTCGATATCGCCGGTGTTGTTAAGGCCTACCATGAGGAGCAATACGAAGGCTACTGCCGACCGGATCACGGCCGCCACATTTGGGGCGAGGAGTGCCGCCCGGGCTACGGCTTGTATGACCGCGCACTCGGCATTATGTACCTTTGGGGCCTATGGGATGCGTATCAGAAAGCGGCTGCTGCGGAAGGAGCTGCTGCAAAGTGACTGAAACGGTAAATTTACCGAAGCATACCTCCATCGAGGGCAAAGTCGTCGTCATTACAGGCGGCGCAGGCGTATTATGCCGTGCAATGGCGCTGGAGCTTGGACGGCAAGGAGCGAAAATCGCCGTGCTTAACCGCACACTAGAGAAAGGCGAGCAGGTTGCATCGGATATTAATGCGGCGGGCGGCCAAGCAATTGCTGTCGCCTGCGATGTCACCAATCAACAAAGCGTTGCTGCCGCTGCCGAAACAGTGCTTGCCCAGCTTGGTCCTTGCGACCTGCTTATCAATGGTGCGGGAGGCAACCATCCGAGCGCCAATACGACGAATGAGACGTTCCAGCCGGAGGATTTGGACAATCCTGACGTCACCTCGTTCTTCGACTTGAATGTGGACGGCTTCCGTAATGTGCTGGATTTGAACTTCGTCGGCAGCCTTATTCCGACGCAGGCTTTTTCCAAGCACATGCTCGGCAGGGCTGGTGCAGCCGTCATTAATATTTCGTCGATGAGCGCACCGTCGCCAATGACGAAGGTTCCGGCTTACAGTGCAGCCAAAGCGGCGATTAACAATTTCACGCAGTGGCTTGCTGTCCATTTGGCTGATGCCGGCATTCGCGTAAATGCAATTGCTCCGGGCTTCTTCCTGACCCAGCAAAACGAACGGCTGCTGCTGAATGAAGACGGCTCCCATACGGCGCGAGCAGGCAAAATCATCTCCCACACGCCAATGCGCCGCTTCGGCTCGCCGCAGGATTTGCTCGGCACGCTGCTCTGGCTGGCGGATGAGCAAATGTCCGGCTTCGTCACCGGCATTGTCGTGCCGGTCGATGGCGGCTTTATGGCCTATTCCGGCGTCTAGCTTATTTCTTGGAGTCTGCGTACCGAGAGTCAACTTCGTGGATGGGCTTTTGGCGGACTCAGCAGCCGCTATTTCAGCCGAATCACGGGTTATGGCAGAGGAACCGGACTCAGGAGACGTTAACGTGCTTTCCAACGTTATTTTGATGGGAAAATCAAGGCAATAACGGATCTCCTGTCCGCGTACGACCTCAAATCATTTCAAAAGCCAAAATAGCGGAACCTCAGTCCTTCAGAAAAAGAGACAGCGTTTCCCAAGCTGTATGGTCCCTGCCCTGCAACACTCGCACGCTGAGATTCCTTAAGCTTTTGCCTTGAGCCGTTAGATGAGATCGGCTTCGGATAAGCACTACGTACGTATGTATGAGTATACGGATTCTGGTTTGCATACACACCCTAACAAGCAGCGCCCCTCCTAAATGAAGAAGGGGCGCTGCTTGTTATTAATAGGCTTTCAAAAATATCTATGACATCACTAGGTCATCTGCGGCAGCGCATCCAGCTGCTGCTTGAGCGCCTCCACTTCCCCAGCGCTAAGATCAAGCTGCGGCGCTCGCATAAAGCCGGCATCTATGCCGCGAAGCTTGAGTGCTTCCTTGAAAAAGGACATATTGGCACCGCTTCTCAGCACCTCGCAATATTGAATCGCGATGCGCTGCCATTCGCGGGCCTTATCCAAATCTTTCGCCTGGTAGGCGTTGTATACCGCCACAAACGGCTCCGGATATACGCACGACACCCCGGAAATCACACCGTCACAGCCCATAGCGAGCGCCGGAAGGAACAAACGGTCAGCTCCCTGCATTACGGAGAAATCGCCGCCTTTTATGGACAGGTATTCATTCGTGCGCAGAAAATCCGGATAGCTGTATTTAACGCCGACTACGTTGCCGCAGCGCTCTGCTACTCTCTGCGCAACATCCGTTTTGAGATCATTGGCTGCGCATTGCGGGATATTGTACAAATAGACGGGGAAATCAGCGGGCAGACTGGACGCTACCGTCACATAATATTGCTCCAGCTCCGCGTCGTTCGCGCCAAGGAAAAACGGCGTGACTACACCAACACCGTCAGCCCCAATTTGATGGGCATGCTGCGCCAGCAAAATCGTATCATTCTGCGTTGCCGCACCTGCATGAATAAATACGGTAACTCTTCCAGCCGCTGTTTTCACGACCGTCTCCGCAACCGCTTGGCGCTCGTCAACCGACAGCCGCACCATCTCTCCTGTCGTCCCCAGCGGGAACAGGCAGTGTATGCCTTTGGAAATCAAAAATTCGGTCAGCGCTTCTACCTTCGCCAAATCAACCTGTCCTTCTTTAGTGAAAGGCGTCACCATCGCCGTCGTTACACCGTACAAACGTTTCATCGTGCCAATCCCTCTTTCTATTTATGGTTTAGTTAAGGCTGTAAGTTAACGAAGCAAATGAACAGGGTCCTTGCCTGCAAAAATATCCAGCAGCGCCTGCGCCGTGTCTAGGCCAACCCGGTAATACGTCTCTGTCGTTTCCGCTGCGGTATGGGGCGTTGCAATCAGCTTGTCCAGCTCAAAAAGCACATTGTCCGCCGCTACCGGCTCCTGCTCGTACACATCGATTGCCGCTCCGGCGATGCTGCCCTTTTTCAAAGCGCTGTACAATGCCCGCTCATCGACGAGCGCGCCCCGAGCCGTATTGACGAAATAGGCTGCTGGCTTCATCCGGCCAAATTGCTCATCGCTCATCATATGATACGTTTCCTTCAGACTGGGCAGATGCATGCTGACGACGTCGCTCTGGGCGAGCACTTCATCGGAGGAGACAAGCTTGACCCCGAGCGCCTTCGCCTTCTCTTCATTCGGATATTTGTCGTAGGCGATGATCTCTACATCAAAGCCCTGCAGCTTCTTCGCTACCATCTGGGCAATATTGCCAAAGCCCAGCAGCCCGACTGTGCGATCCGCCAGCTCCATGCCGACGGTGCGGTCCCAATAGCCGCGTCGTGCCGAACGCTCAAGCGTCGGGATATTGCGCAGCATCGACAATATCAGGCCAATCGTCAGCTCCGCTACCGCATTGGCGTTGCCTCCCGGTACATTCGCCACCTTGACGCCGTATTCCTTCGCCTTCGCCAGATCAATATTGTCGACGCCAACGCCGAAGCGGGCAATGCCCTTCAGCTTTGGCGCCAGCTTAAAAATCGCCTCATCCCATGTATCTACGCCGGCTACGACCCCGTCGATATCCGCGACAAGCGGAGCAAGCTCTTCAAACGTATGGGGACGGCCAAGCTGGTTCTCGATAATTTCGCAGCCTGCCTCCTCCAGCATTCGCTTCGCATCGGCGCATAGCAGCGAATAGTTCGTCGCCGTCACTAGAACTTTATGCTTTGTGCTCATTATTTGACTCCTCCAACGGTCATCCCGCTAACCATATATTTTGATGTAAACAAATACATAATAATGACTGGAATAGAAGCGATAATCGAGCCGCCCATCAGCGGCCCCCAAGCGAATACGTCGCCAACGATCATATCCGACAGGCCAAGCGTAATCGTCTTGTCGCTCGTTTTCGTTACGATGACGAGGGCATATAAATATTCGCTCCAGCAAAGCGTGAAGGCAAAGATGAAGGTTGCAGCAAGCCCAGGAGCAGCTAGCGGAAAAATAACGCTCCACATCGTACGTGCCCGGCTGCAGCCGTCGATCATCGCTGCTTCCTCAATCTCTCCCGGAATTGATTTAAAATAGGAAACGAGCATCCAAGTGGCATATGGAATCGTAATGGTCGGGTATATAAGCATGAGACCATAAACCGAATTGCTAAGTCCAATCGCATTCACCAGCATATAAAGCGGAATGAACAGCACCGCGCGCGGCATCAAGTAGGCGTACAAGATTCCTCTGGATATAAAGCCGCGGCCCTTGAACTGCAACTTGGAAATCGCATAGGCAGCCAGCATGCTGAACAAAATCGACAGAAAAGAAACGATCAGCGATACGTAAAGGCTATTTTTAATATTTGATAAAAAGCCCTTCTCCGTCAGCAGCTTCTCATAAGCAGACCAGCTGAAAACTTGCGGCCAGAAGGACGGCGTCATATTGTAGATTTCCCCCTGCGACTTGAAGGACGTATTCAGCATCCAATACAGCGGGAACAACGCAAAGATTAGTAAAAAGGCTAAAGCTCCATAGACGAGAACCTGTTTGCCGATTGATTTATTTTCCATCCTTTATCACCTAATCTCTGGATGATAGCGAGCGCTTCGTCACGTAGTTGATCAGCAGAATCAACGGCGGCATCGTCATAATGGCGATGGCGATCGCTTTTCCAAGGCTCATATTCAAAAACCCGATCGTATAGCTCAGCGTAGACAGCACCTGTGTCGCATTGGCAGGCCCTCCGCGCGTCAGCAGCCAAATAATTTCGAAATCGTTCAAGGTCCATATCGTAGTCATCACTGCAGCGAGTATCGTAACTTCCTTCACGGAAGGCAGCGTCATATGCCAGAAACGCTTGACCGCACCGGCCCCGTCCAGCATAGCCGCTTCATACATTTCCTTCGACACGGTCTGAAGGCCAGCAAGAATGGCAATGCCCATGAAGGGGATGCCCCGCCATACGTTAACCAGAATGACCGAGAACATCGCAAGGTCCGGCCTTGCCAGCCAGCCAAGCGGTTGATCGATCAGATGGACTTTCAATAGCAGAAAGTTCAGCACTCCGCCAACATCGGAGTAAATCCACTGCCAGGTAAACACCGATACGATAGTCGGGATCGTCCAAGGTAAAAATAAGAGGACACGGAACGTATTGCGGAATATGATCTTTTCATTAAGCACAAGCGCCATAATCATGCCAAATACCGTTTTGAACAACACGGCTACGCCGGTAAAAACAACAGTATTCCACGTCGCTTTCCAGAATGCCGAATCCTGCAGCAGCTCTAAATAATTGCCGAGCCCGATAAAAACCGCATCCGCTCCTACGACTTTATTCGTAAAGCTTAGATAAAGCGCCCAGCCAAATGGCAGCACCATAACCGCAAGCAGATAAATCAATACCGGGCTCATGAGGAAATAAGCCAGTTTATTGTTTTGGTTTGTATTCAAGCCTCATCCCGCCTTACTTAAAGGCATTGGAGGGCCAGACGCTCTGGCCATCCTTCGCCGAATTAATAACAGCTTACTTTACAAAAGCTTATTTGCTGTAAACCTCTTGAATTTTAGCCTGCATATCTGTGATGGCCGCTTCCGGCGTGTAGCTCGTTTCAAGCAGCAGCTTCTGGAACGTATCGTTGAGAATGCGAAGATTGAACACTTCCCCCGCCTTCGCATTGTACTCGCCAGGATAGCCGAGGAAATTAAAGCCAGCAACGGATTCGACAAATGCTTTGTTTTTCTCGCCTTGCCATACCGCTTCCTTCGCCAGCTCGTCATATACGGGAGCCGTCAATGGAGCACCCTTCTCAATCCATGACTTATACCAGTCTTTATCCAGCATGTAGGAAATGAATTTTTTAGCCAAATCCTTGTTTTTCGAATCTTTGAAAATGCCGAGATTGTTGCTGATGCCCGGAATAAAAGTACCTTTAGGGCCTGCCGGATAAGGCGCGATGCCTGTTTTTTCATACAAGTCCGGGTTATCCTTCTTAATCGTCGCGAGCACGCTGCCCGTGTTAAAAATCATCGCTGCTTGTCCGCTCAAATAAGCTTTATTGTTGCCCGCATCATCCCAGCCGATTGCGCTTGGCGGCGTGCTTTTATCCGTTAAGAAAATATCGCGGATAAACGAAGCGGCCTGCACCGTTTCCGGCGAATCCGCAATGACCATTTTGCCATCCTGCGTATCGACAGATCCACCGTAGGACCAAATAATGCCGCGAGTTAGAAACTCAGCGTCGGAGTTGCCTTTGCCGTAGCCCATGCCGATGCCATATAGGCCTTTGCTCGTATCTGTCAGCTTTTTGCCCATTTCCCTAAGCTCGTCCCATGTTTTTGGAGGCTCTGTGTAGCCTGCATTGGCAAGCAAATCTTTGCGGTAGTAAAGCACCTGCGTCTCGGTCCAAAACGGCACACCATATTGCTTGCCGCTGAACGTTATCGCTTTTTTCGTATTTTCATTAATGGCGCTTTTGCCTTGCAGGCTGGCCACCACATCGCTTACATCCTCCAAAACATCTTTACCGTAAAATTGCCCAATTTCCTGATAACCGAAAAAGGATACATCCGGCACCGATTTGGATTCAATCGCCGCCGTCCACTTCGGATAAAAATCCTCGTAGGCAATCAGCTCCACATTTACGTTCACATTGTTTTCTTCTCCAAATTGCTTCGCACGCTCTGTAATTAACGTGTTTTGATCATCAAACAGCTGCTTCTTCATCCAAAAGGTAAGCGTTGGCTTCTCGCCGCTGCCCGCCTGCGCGTTCGCCCCGCCATTGTTCGCCGTTCCCTCATTGCCTGCATTCCCGCAGCCTGCCACGGCAACTGTCAACAAAGAAACTGCTACTGCTTTTTTCACTCCGTTTTTCATAGAAATGCTGACCTCCCGTTTCGCTTTTTTTCACGTACAGCATCATCTGAGTTGAAGCGCTTTCATGCTTCTGTCCCTATCTTAATTCGAATAGTTAAAAGATAATATGACAACAATTTAATCGAATGATACAAAATTAACACAATTCCACTACCGCCTTTTTCCGGTGAAAAATAGTACAAAAAAACAGCACCGCTCCATCGCTCGGATTGCGGCGCCGCTGTTATGGCCCTTCTCTATTTCAGTTCCTTGCCGCCCTCCAGCTTTTGCCGGTACTCCTGGGGGGTCAGGGAATAATATTTTTTGAACACCTTATTGAAATAATTCGGGTTCTGATAGCCTAGCTGGAGCGCGACTTCATAGCTTTT
Source organism: Paenibacillus sp. Leaf72 (assembly GCF_001422685.1). Taxonomy (NCBI): domain Bacteria; kingdom Bacillati; phylum Bacillota; class Bacilli; order Caryophanales; family Paenibacillaceae; genus Paenibacillus; species Paenibacillus sp. Leaf72. The sequence goes on from NZ_LMLV01000014.1 coordinate 9,538, forward strand.
CAGGGCTGGATTGGCCAGCATGGATGCCGCCAGCTCCATCTTGAGCCGCAGCACATAGTCACTCACATTTTCGCCCGTCGCCAGCTTAAAAATCCGCGACACATGAACCGGATGCATAAACAGATAATCGGCGATCGCTTGCAGCGTCACATCGGTGACGAGATTTTTCTCAATGTAGCTGCGGATTTTGCCTACCGTTATTTCACGGTCATTTCTCGTATCGTTCTCCATGCTTTGCCGCAGCAGCCGGAATGCTTCGTCTAGCCAGCTTTTCAACGCCGTAATGGAGCGGCATGGCAGCAGCCCGCTCATATCCGATAAGCCGGGGCCGATCATCTCCGCCAATTCACGCCCGTTTTTGTGCGCGAAGGAGCTGAAAGAGGCATAGATGGAAAAAAACACTTCCATCAGATGCTCCGGCGAATCCGGCCAGCCTTGATTCAGCTCGCTCCAGATGCCGCCAAGCTTCTGCTCGGCCACTTCCCAGCTGCCCGATTCCATCAAATGAATGAGCATCGGCGGCTCGTACAGCCGCTGAAGCGAATGAACCGGCAGCTGGCGGGCGATATCGCTGGCGACATGGATAAACAGCCCGCTTTGGCTGCCAATCTGCCGTCGCAGCGCCAGCAAAACATCCTCATACCGCTGCCTGACATCATGCGGGAACAACCCCCACTGGCTGACGAGCACGGATACCTCTCCACTCAAATAATGATTAACGCTGAGCTGAAGCTGCGAGGCTTTGAGCTGGAGCTCCTCATCCAGAGCTTTGCCCTCCTCTGATGAACCGTACGGCGGCTCTTCACCCTCCCCTTGCTTTTCCGCCATAGGCGGTCCGCCAGCGCTTTCTGGCATTTCCGTAACAATGCCCACCAAGTAGCCGTGAATGGTTTTACATGTCCAGAGACGAAAACGCTCCTCAAACAGCTCCTCCGCCATATTGCTCACAGCATATTCCATCAGGGACAGGCTATAGAAATCCATCTCCGACAGCTTGCCCTCAAGCCGTACGAGCATCAGCGCAAAGCGTTGTCCCATGGCAACCGGAATTTTGAGCGATTCCAGCTTTTCGGGCAGCCGCTCCGCTGAATATTTGCGTCCCTCAAGCAATTCATTCAAGAGCTCGCCCTGAAGCTTCGGCAAATTCTCTTGAAAGGCCCTTGCTACGCGCTGATGGAAGCTCTTCTCGTCCAGCTCCTTTTTTAATGCCTGAACCGCCCCGCTCACCTTTTCTAAAATGTGCTCGTCACTAATCGGCTTTAATAAATAGTCATACGTTTCATGGGCAATAGCCTGCTGCGCATAAGCAAACTCGGCATGCCCAGATAATAAAATGCATTTAATCCGCTTCCAGCTCCTGCGCACCTGCTGGAGCAGCTCCAATCCGCTGATGCCCGGCATCCGGATGTCCGTAATTAGAATATCGATCGTATTCGTATTTAAAATTTCCAGCGCCTCTATGCCGGAATAAGCTTTGAACACAGCGCCGATGCCAATTTGCTCCCATGGAAGCGTATCGGCAAGGCTGTCCACCACGCTCGCCTCATCGTCCACAAGCAATAGTCTAAATGCCAACTGCTCCTCCATCACGCTTCCTCCTTATCCTCCCAAATGATTTCCGTACGAAAGCCATCCAGCGGTGAAGGCGAAGCGGAGAACTGCAAGCCTGAAAGCCCGCCATATAGCTGTGTTAGCCGTTGATGCGTATTCCATAGGCCGCACCCGGTGTGCTCATCCAACGGGACAGCGAGCGACATTCGCAGCTTGACCATCTCCTCCTTCGTCATGCCGCTGCCATTATCATCGACGATGAGCCGGTTCAAGCCGTTCTGGCGCAGCCCTTTAATATGGACAATGCCAAATTGCAGCTGGCTTTCAATTCCGTGGACGACTGAATTTTCCACAATAGGCTGAATGAGCAGCCGTGGAATGGGCAAATCCATCATCTCCTCAGGAATATCTATTTCATAGTGCAGACGCTGGATACGAAGCTGCTGAATAATCAAATAGTTTTCCACCAGCTTAAGCTCCTCGCGCACCGTCGTCATGCTGTTTTCCATCCGCGTCGTGTAGCGATAGTATTCGCCTAAATTCAGCGACATCGCCACGACTGCCTCCTTATCGCCGAGATTCGCCATATTTTTAATATAAAATAGACAGTTGTATAAAAAATGCGGATTGATCTGCGATTGGAGCTGCTTCAGCGTCGCTTCCTTGGAGCGCAGCGTCTCCATGTACACCTTGTCGATCAGCTCCTGAATCTGCTCCGCCATCTCATTAAAGCTGCTGAACAGAAACTCAAACTCATTGTTAGGACGCTGCTTCAGGCGGGTGGAAAATTGCCCGTCCTTGATGCGCTGCACTCCCCGCACCAGCAGCACAATCGGGCGCTGGACATTGCGGTACAGCAGCAGGGTAGACAAAACGCCGAGCGCCATTAGCAGTGCTATCGAGATATAAAACAGATTGCGGCTAGTATTAATCGGTGCGAATACGCTGGCAAGCGGCACAACATCGACCAAATACCAGCCGAGGCTTGATGATTGGATATAATTTACAATATATTGTTGGCGGTTAATTTCTAGATTGAGACTGCCGCTGCCCGCGAGCTGCAAGCTTTCCAGCTGCTCCATCGCCTGCGTAACGAGCCGGTAGTTGCCGTTAAAGCCCATGATCGGCGCTTCGCCGGGATGATAAAGAAAAGGCTCGCGCGCCTCATCCTGCTGGAGCGAATTGAGCATATTTTTTAAATTGGCATCGGTGAACCGTACCTCCACATACAAATTCGGCATGTCCGACTGCTGCATGCGGCTGAACAGCATTTCCTTAATGCCGAACGTTGTCGCATATTCATGAACCCATTTGCCCATGTCTCTGGCTTCAAGCTTCTGCTCGTCATAATGGGCGGAATAATCCGTCGAAATCAGCTCCTTGGTGTCGCGCAAATATAAAATAATTTGGTTCGTCCAAGCACTCGTCGTCGTTTGCATATTCAGCATATCCACAAGTCGCAAGTGGCGCTGGAGCTGGACAAGCTCATCATTTTTTCCCCGGCCCTCCACATACTCCCGTATGCTGTAGTCGCGGCTTGCCGAGGTGGAATGCTTCACTAGCTGATCTACCATCATGTCGAGCTGGCTCATAAAAAAACCGAGACGGTTAAGATTCTGCTCCTTGATCGTCGTCTGCACCACATCTACGCTCACTTGGTTCGAATAGCCGTAAAGCAAAATAATCGGGATAAGCAGCGCAATAATTAAAGCTATCATTTTCCGAAATGTCGTCATCTTCATCGCTTTTCCTCCGCCTTACGTTATAAGTTCAGTCTCCTTGGCTGCTGCGGGTCACGGGAATCAACGCCATTCTACCATCATTTTCGGGCAAAAGAAAACGCTTACCTAATCTTGCATAAGCAGAAAGGAAGGTTCACTAGAAGAAAAACGCAAATGAAACAGGCATCTTCCGCACAAGCCGCTTGTGCAAAAAATGCCCGTTTTCCTTATTCATAATAAATGATTGCTGCTTATTATTTTAGCGCCGCTTGAATTTGGTCGAGCACCAAATTAATCGCTACCGGGCCATAATAGGCAATCCACAAATTCGTATCCTCTTTGTAAACATGGCCGTTTTGGACGGCTTTCAGGTTTTTCCAAATAGCCGAGCTTTCGAATTCCTTCGTCAGCTCCAAATTGCTGCTGTCTTCCATCAGAAAGAGATGGTCGGCCTCCAGCTCAGGAAGCTTCTCGAGCGACAGCGACGCGCTGCTGTTCTCTGCATCTACAGCCATTGCTGGCGGAGTCAGTCCCAGCTGATCGTACAAAAGCGCGGCTGTACGGTGGGCCGTTGTATGCAGCCTGACAATATTGTCACGCGGTCTTAGCACCGCGAACGTCTGTCCTTTGTATTTTTCAGACAGCTCGGCTTTCAGTCCGGAAATTTTGCTATTGTATTGATCCAGCACCTGCTGCGCTTCCTGCTCCTTGTCCATAATAAGGCCAAACGTTTTCAGCGTCGTCTGCCAATCCTCATTGCGTTCAAAAATAAGCGTCGGCGCGATTTTGATCAATTGGTCGTAAATTTTATCCTGAAACTCCGTACCAATAATAATGTCCGGTTCAAGAGCGATAATCGCTTCCACATTAGGCTCATCCTTCGTGCCAAGCGTAACGACATCTACCAGCTTGCCCGCCATGTACTCCGGGATTTGCAATTTTTCCGATTCCGTCACTACACTGCCGGAGGGCTGCTCCCCAATGGCAATGAGCTGATCCATGAACTGGGTGTCAAGCACAGCAATACGCTGCGGCGTTTGTTCCAGCTTCAGCTCGCCCTTCATATGCGTAATCGTACGCGGCGCGCTTTCCTTCGAGCCCGTGTCCGTTACGTTCGGCGACGCGGTTATGCTATTTGATGGAGCTGCTGCTCCGCCCCCTGCGCTTGTGTTCGTGCCAGCCGTGCCTGAGCATGCGGCTAACAGCAAAGTCAGACTTAACAGCAGGCTAACCGTCCAGCCCGCTTTAATGCTTCTGTTTGTGTACATCGTTACAGCACCCCTAAATTGGTATTGATAATGATTTTCACCACTACCTTTACCACTATACGGACGCCGCCTTCTTGCAGCAATTGCATATCGCGACAACCCGGATGGATTATGACGACTGCCTTCCACTTGCTCTCTAGCCCTTTTAAAGCTGCTCGGGGAGGAGCCTACATGCTTTTTAAAAATGCGGCTGAAATAGTAGCTGTCCGGATAACCAACTGCAGCTGCGATATCCTTCAATGAAGCATCTGTACCTAAAAGCAGCTCACGCGCTTTCTGCATCCTCACTTGAATCAAATAATCGATGGGCCCCGCCTGATAGCGGACTTTGAAAAGGCGCTGCAGCTGCCTTGGGCTGCAATGGAGCAGCTCGGACAACAGCGCAAGCGTTACCGCCTCGCCATAATGCTCATCCAAATAACGGCTGGCCTGCGCCGCGATATCCGGTACTGCCGTTGCAATCTCTTGATGATGCAGCTGCCCTAGCAGCTCGCAAATAAGCTGGTAAAATAGCGATTTCGTCCGCAGCTTCTCCAAAGCGCCTGCCTGCTTCCATTCCTGCTCCATCCGGACGATTTTCAAATACATTGCGGCATGATGCAGCGGTGCAAAGCCATACTGCATGTGGAACGGCTTGCTGCGCTCCAGCAGCTGCACGAGCTCCTGACGCGCTGGCGGCGACAATGACGCTTTATAAAAAATAAAATAATATTCAAGTGGACCAGAAGCTGGCTCCATATCAAGAAACGCCCCTTTGCCTGCATGGCAAAGATAACAAGACTCGGCGCGATGCTCCACTCCATCAAGCATGATCCGCCCTTGCCCCCGCGCAGTAAAAAGAATAGCGCTCGCCGGCAGCTGATACGAGCGCAGCTCCTCACCTAGCTCCAGCACCGCATGCCGGATATCAAGCACCTTGAGGGAGGCTTGGTTCCACAATTGAATATGTTCATTCAAATTCATCGCTCTTGTTCAACTCCTAAGGATCTACTGGGTCAGACCTTAATGCTCCTCTCCCTATTATAGTGATAACAATTCTCAGTGTCGATTGGAAGATGTGAGGAATACAGCACAAAAAGCCGTCGAATCAATGATTGATTTGACGGCTAATATGGATTCAACTGTTTTTAATAGTTAAAGAACAGCCTTATAAACTGTTATAGCTGTTCTGTTCTCTTGTCTTTTCTTTTCTTTTCTTTTCTTTTCTTTAACTGTAAGCGGAAGTATGTTTGAGTTGATTGGACTTTTGGTAGTTCAGACGAATGTGACTCAGCCTATGGCTGGATTACATTCGTAGAACGGACAACGGCCAGGCAACCAATCATACTGTAGCGAATCATACTGTAGCAGCATTCCACTCTTGCTTGAGACCCATAGGCTCCTCTTGGAACAGCCTTGCATCCATCAGCTTGAGCTCCGGTGAAATGAGCGGCTCAAACGCCAGCAGATCAAGAATATCCCGCTGCAAATCGATTCCCGGGGCAATTTCGCAAAGCATTAAGCCGCGTGCCGTAAGCTGGAACACCGCCCGCTCCGTAATAAAAATAACTTCCTTGCCGTTTTGCGCCGCCTCGATACCATTGAAGGAAATGTCCGCGAGCGCGGGCACGATTTTGCGGAAGCGTCCTTCTTTTGCAATGTCGACCTTGCCGTCATTTACTTGAACAGAGAGGCCGCCAGTGGTAAAGGTGCCGCTGAACACGACTTTTTTGGAGTTTTGGGCAATATCGATAAAGCCGCCCACGCCCATAATTTTCCCATTGAACTTATGAACGTTCACGTTGCCCGCTTGGTCCATTTCAGCAAAGCTCAGGAAGCTGACATCCAGACCGCCGCCATCATAAAAATCGAACTGGTATGGCTGGTCAAGCACCGCCCTAGGGCTGATCGTCGCGCCAAAAATAATACCCTTCGCTGGCGTGCCGCCAATCGGACCCAGCTCCACCGTAAACGTCAGCGCTTCGCCAACGCCCTCCTCGGCTGCCACATAGCCAACACCATCGGAAATGCCGACACCCAGATTGGCTACGGCTCCAGGGAATGCCTCCATGAGTGCCCGCCTTGCGATAATTTTGCGTTCGGTTAGCTGCAAAGGCTCAATGCCGCCCTGTACGGCAAGCAAATCGCCGCTCATATAGCGGTTGCTTTCCGTCTGGTACGTCTGCATTTGCTCTGGAACGACAACGACGGCGTCGACTAGGAAGCCGGGAATTTTAATCGTTTTCGGATGCTGCGAACGAGCTTGAACCATTCGCTGCACTTGTACGATGACGATGCCCCCGCTATTTTTCGTAGCTTGTGCAATGCTCAGCACATCCAGAAAAGTCGGTTCATCCTCCATCGTAATATAACCGTCTGTATCAGCAGTCGTACCACGAATAATCGCGACATCCGGCTTAATGGACGGATAGAACAGCCATTCCTTGCCGTCGATTTCCATCAGGCGAACAAGCTCCTTCGTCGTATGCTCATTCAGCTTTCCGCCTTGCTGGCGCGGATCGACAAAGGAGCCAAGCCCTACATGGCTCAAAATACCAGGATGCCCCGCTGCCGTGGAGCGGAACAGCTGCGTAATGACACCTTGCGGGAAGCAATATGCTTCAATTTGGTTCGTCTCGGCAAGCTCCGACATCCGCGGCGACTGCCCCCAATGCCCGCCAATCGCTTTGGCGCACAGGCCGGCAATGGCGATCGGGCTCATCCCTCTATCTGCCCGGTCACCGAGACCGGTTGTGTGAAGATAAGTCAGCCCGCTTGGCTGCTGCTCTTTATGATAGCGGTCTGCGAGCGCTTCAATAACAGCGGTTGCCTCGACAATTCCGCCGCCGGCGCCGCTAAAGGCGACCGTGGCTCCGTCAGGAATGAGGCGCACCGCCTCTTCAGCGGTTAAAACGGGAACCGGGCCGGTTCTTTTTTTCAAAGTTGCATTAGACATGATGGATAATTCTCCTTCTTCGGCTGCTTTCGTCTGTGCTGCTGGATAAGTCGAGCAAATCAGCGGTTAGAATATTACACTTTCTGAACGGCGTCGCCTGCGAAAACAGGAGGACGCTTCTCGAAGAAGGCTTGCATGCCTTCCTTGAAATCTTCGCTTTCCGCAACCTTTTGCGAAATATCGAGCTGCGTCAAATCAAGCCATGACTGCTCCGGCATATAAATGCGGGTAAGCGCCTCCTTTACAGCGCGGACGGCCGAGCCGGATTTTGCGGCAATTTCCTCTGCCCAGCGATAGGCCAGCTCATAGGCGGTTCCTTCGCTTGCAATCTCGTTGACTACGCCCAAGCTAAGCGCTTCCTGCGCACTCATTGGCTTGGCGAACAGCATAAACTGCATCGCTCTTCCTGCTCCGATGAGACGGGTGATCCGATAGGCGCTGCCGCTTCCTGGGAATGAGCCAATGTTTACCTCCGGCAAGGACAGCACAACATGAGGTGCAGCTACCCGCATATCACAGCTAAGCGCCCAGTCGAAACCTCCGCCATAGGCAGAGCCGTCCAGCGCGGCAATCGTCGGAATCGAAAGGACGGATAGGCGGGTGCGCAGCCGGATCTCGCTTTCCATTTTGTCGCTGACATACGTATCTTTGTCCAAATGCTGCTGTATTTCATTCATGTCTGAGCCCGCCGAGAAAACTTTGCCATTATGGGTAAGCACAACCACGCGCAGCTCCCCATCCGACTCAATATCGGCTAAAATCTTCTCAAGCCGTGCAAGCCCGTTATTCGTCCCCAAGTTCAGCGGAGGATTGTTGAAGCGGATAATTCCGATACGGCCTTCCTTGTGAAATTCAATTCCCGGATTTGCTGACATGACAAAAACCACCTTAATATGAGATTATAAAATATATTTTGCTGTCCTATTGAACAGCTGCCGTTCGTCATTAGATCGATCTAATCTTTCCATTGATTATAAAAAACGGCATCCCCCCTGTCAACAGCTGGATGGGGAATCTATAGTCATTCCATAAGCTGCGATTATGTACTATAATTTTCACTAATGAAAGAGGTGTGACTGATTGTGGGCGATAAAAAAGAAAAACGCGTAACGCTTCAGGATGTCGCGAAGGATGCAGGCGTATCACGCGCCACGGCATCGCTCGTCGTCAGAGGCAGTACGTCCATTACTGAGCAGACGAAACAGAAGGTTCTTGCATCGATGAATAAGCTCGGTTATGTCTATGATCGCGTCGCAGCAAGCTTTCGCTCCAGACGCTCTTCTACTGTGGGCATCATTATTACGGATATCGGCAATCCCTTCTTCTCTGAGCTGCTCACCAATTTGCAGGATCGACTCGATGAACTCGGCTATACAACGCTGCTTGGCATGACTTTTGAATCGGAAAGCAAGCAGGAGCGAATACTGGAGACGATGCTGGAGCATCATGTTTGCGGCATTATTATGGCTCCCGTAGCGGGTACAAACCCTGCTGTATTTGCCCGACTGAAGCAATTAAACGTCCCCTGCGTCCTTATCGGCCGTGAAATTTCCGGAGCACGCGTTGATTATATCGGCACTGACTTCCAATGGGGCACGAAGATGGCTGTCCGGCATTTGGCTGACCAAGGGCATAAGCATATTGCTTTGCTTGGCGGTACGCCTCATACCTCTGCTTATAATGAGCGGCTCGCTGGCTACCTGGAAGGACTTGAGGAATCACGCATCCCCACCGATCAGCGTCATATTATTCCTGGCCCGCCTACGCGCGAGAGTGGCGCTATCATTATTAACCAGCTGATCCGGCAGGACAAGCTGCCTACAGCGGCGCTGTGCCATAACGATATCGTCGCGCTTGGCGTCATCGTCGGCCTTAGGGAAAATCGGCTTGTTGCTGGCAAAGATATGGCTCTCGTAGGTTTTGATGATATTAAAGAAGCCGCTACTGCAAATCCCGGCCTGACTACCGTTGCCGTTGGCTCCGGCCAGTGGGGAATCGAGGCAGCGAACCTGCTGCACCAACGAATCAGCAGCGAGACGCAAGCACCGCAGGAGACGGCTAGAATTATTTTGCCGCCAAAGCTTGTTATCCGCGAATCCTCGACACATTTTATGGGCGTGCATTAATCGATGCACCCCCGTCATTTAGATGGCGAAATGGTCATTGACATTCAATTTTTAACTTGCTATAATTCCAACAAAACTAATAGGAAATAGACGTTACGCGTTTATTTACTAATAGAATCAAGCGCGAACGGTTTCGCTGGCTACAGCAGCACCCGGACACGTTTGGCTTATAATTAGATCGATCTACTAAGAGGAGGCTTTTGTCAACATGTTTGGAAAAAAAAGTGTGGTCTTATTAATGCTTGCCATGACGTTAGTACTGGGAGCATGCGGGTCGAAAACGACTAATGATTCTGAAAGCGCTAGCTCCGGCAACAAAGCAGAAAGCAAAGAATTAAATCTGGCTACGTTCGGCGTCAGCATTGGGTTCTCCAAGAAAGACGGAGACAGGCTGGAAGGTTATGATATTGCCGTAGCAGAAGCTGTTGCCAAATATTTGGGCTACACGAAAGTAAACTGGACGACTGCTGATATGGCAGGCATGTTCGGCATGCTGGACGCTGGCAAAATCGACACGATCGCCAACCAAGTAGAAGCTAACGAAAAGCGTAAAGAAAAATATATCTTCTCCAACACTTATATTTATTCCGGAGCACAGCTAATCGTCCGTGCGGATGATGATTCCATCAAAACGCTGGCCGATTTGAAAGGCAAGAAGATCGGTGTTGACGTTGGTACAAGTAAAGAAGCTTACTTGCGCGCCAATGATCCTAACAATGAGCTGAACATTACAACCTATGAAGATCCAAGCGTCATTCTCAACGATGTTGCGCTGAAACGGATCGATGCTTATATTATGGACCGCGCCGGTGCACAGCTGCTGATCGACAACTCAGGCCTTGCTTTGAAAAAAGCGGGAGACCCCGTTTACACTTACGAGGAAGCATTCCCGTTCCCTAACACCGAAGAAGGCAAGAAGCTGCGTGATTCCTTCAACGAAGCGCTTGAGGCTCTTGCAAAAGACGGCACACTGACGAAGCTGTCCAATGAACATTTGAAACAAGACATCAGCAAGGCTAGCTAATCGATGAATTTCGATACAGCATTTATATTCGAAGCGATACCCAAGCTGCTGAAGTATTTGCCGATGACGCTGATGCTGGCGGTCGGCTCGATGCTTCTCGCTTGTCTTATGGGTATTGTGCTGGCGCTCATCATTAACAATAAAATTTTTATTTTGTCACCGGTGGCGAAGGTTTACATTTCCTTCTTCCGCTCGGTGCCTACATTGGTTACGCTGTTTATCTTTTATGTGGGAATCCCGCAAATTTTTCCGGAATTTACCTTTATTGATGCGATTACCGCAACGATCATTGCCCTCAGCTTTAAAAATGCCGCCTATTTGGCGGAAGAATTCCGTGGGGCGCTGAATGCGGTCGACAGCGGGCAAATGGAAGCCTGCCTGTCTGTCGGGATGACCAAATGGCAAGGCTTCCGCCGAGTCATTTTGCCGCAAGCGATGCGGGTTGCCGTTCCGAGTCTAGGCAACTATTTGATTATGCTGGTCAAGGAGTCCTCGCTCGCCTTTACAGTTGGTGTGACCGACATTTTTGCGCAAACGAAAATTTTGGCCAGCAACTCCTTCCGTTTTTTGGAGAGCTATATCGCCGTTGCCCTCATTTATTGGGCCGTAACGATTGTGCTGACCATGCTGCAGGGAAAATTGGAAAAGGCAATGAGCAAGCCTTATCGATAGGAGTTCTGTTATGCTAAAAGTGAGCGGGTTAAGCAAGCATTTCGGCGATAACGAGGTGCTGAAGCAAATCAATCTGGAAGTGAAGCGCCGCGAGGTTGTTGCGATTATTGGACCATCTGGTTCGGGCAAGTCCACGCTGCTTCGCTGCCTCAACCTGCTGGAAACGCCGGATGCCGGCCATATTGAAATCGATGGCTTTGAGGTCGATGCGAGAAGGCTGAAGAAATCGGATGCCTACGCCTTGAGACAAAAATCAGCGATGGTTTTCCAGCATTATAATTTATTCAAAAATAAAACGGCGCTGCAAAACGTCATTGAAGCGCTCATTGTCACCAAAAAGATGAACAAGCCCGATGCCGAAGCACTCGGCCACAAGCTGCTGGATCAAGTAGGGCTGGCAAGCAAGGCGAACAGCTATCCTGCCATGTTGTCCGGCGGACAGCAGCAGCGCGTAGCGATTGCTCGTGCACTGGCCGTTAATCCTGCGGTGATTTTACTCGATGAGCCGACCTCGGCGCTTGACCCTGAGCTTGTAGGGGAAGTGCTGCAGGTCATCCGCTCGATCGTTGATACGGACACAACGATGCTGATTGTGACCCATGAAATGTCCTTCGCCCGAGAAATTGCTGACCGCGTCATCTTTATGGCGGATGGCTCAATTATCGAGGAAGGCGATCCGCAAAGCCTGTTTGGACAACCACAGCAGGAACGGACGAAGAAATTTTTAGGAACGGTCTTTTCCAAAAACTGACGACAGGGGAAGAGGCAAACGATGACTCGCACACATAATTTTAGCGTACAGCTCGATCGACGTCATACCGATTCACAAATGCATACCCTATTTCCAGAAGATGTACTGCCTATGCACCTGGCCGAAACAGATTTCACCACGGCACAGCCCATTATTGATGCGCTCGCTGCACGGGTAGACCATGGCATGTTTGGCTACGTGGCCGAAAGCGAAGGACTGGCGCTTGCTGTCCAGCATTGGATGGCAAGCCGCTTTCAATTTCCTATAGAACCAGCATGGGTCGAGTATTCCCCATCTGTTGGTTCTTCCCTCGTATTTGCCGTCCAAGCTTTCACACAGCCTGGCGACCGGGTGTTGATTCAGACGCCTGTCTATCATGCTTTCCACAGCTTGATCGATAATAGCGGACGCATTAAGGCGGAAAATCCGCTCAAGCTGCACAATGGACGCTACGAGATCGACTTTGAGGATTTGGAGCGCCAGCTAAGCAACCCGCGTACGAAGCTGATGCTGCTTTGCAATCCGCATAATCCGGTCGGGCGCTGTTGGACCAAGCTTGAGCTGACCAGAATCGCCGAGCTTTGCCTGCGCTACCATGTATTCGTTATCGCAGACGAGGTACATGCTGATCTGGCTTACGAGGCGTTTACCCACATTCCGCTGCCAGCCATTTCGGAAGAAATCGCTCAGCAATGCATGGTCACCGTCAATCCGAGTAAAACGTTCAACCTCGCAGGCATGCGCGCATCTGCCGCTATCATTCCTAATGACCGCTGGCGTGAAGCTTTCCGCATTGCCCTTATCAACAACAAAGCGATTGACCGTCCCGTGTTCGGCATAGTGGCATTGGAGGCTGCCTATTGGCATGGCGGCTACTATGTAGATCAGCTCGTTGCGTACCTGGAGGAGAATGTACGGTTTGTAGGGGACTATTTGCGGGAGCACATTCCGCAAATCAAGCTCATTCAGCCGGAAGCCACCTATTTATTATGGCTTGATGCTCGTGAGCTGGGCCTTCCTCCGGAGCAGCTTGCCCCTTATTTTATGCGGGAGGCAAAAATTGCGTTCAGGGATGGCTCCTCCTGCGGCAATGGCGAAGGCTTTCTTCGCATGAGCGTCGGCTTCCCGAAAGCGGTGCTGGAACGAGCGCTTAACCAAATGAAGCAAGCCGTTTCCAAGCTCGGGTAACCTCCCGCTTAAGCGTTAATAGGCTGTTCTGTTCGCGAAGCTACAGCTGCGATGTTTGGCTTTGACAATAGCAGACAGCCGCGCAACATAAGCAAAAAGCCGTCCTGCATGGCAGCCACTAGGCTATGCAGGACGGCTTTTTTTATATTTAATTCCGTCTTTATATCTTTTCTACGCTAATCAGGCGTGCTATCGTGCTATCGTGCGGGCGCAGCTTACAACTTAAAGCTGCCTACTTTGTTTTGCAGCTCGGAAGCAATTTCAGATAAGCCGACTGCCGATGAAGAAATGCCCTCCATCGCATCAAGCTGCTGATTGCCAGCTTGCGTCACTTGGCGGAATGATTGTGACGACTCGTTTGCAATGCCCGAAACCTCATGAATCGACGCCGCTACTTCCTCGGCACTTGCCGACATTTCCTCCGTCACCGCCGATACATCATGAATTTGCTGGACAATCAGCCTCGTGGATTGTTCAATGCTTGCCAGCGCCTGTCCCGCTTCCTCCGTTATGCGCAGTCCTCCCCGCATATCCTCGGAAACTTTATATTTCATCATATCGTAAGTAGCTGCAACCAGCTTCGTCATCTGGCCAATCGTCTCCAATATTTGATCGGCTGTCGTCTTCGTCTGGTCTGCCAGCTTCTGCACTTCCTGTGCAACGACAGCAAAGCCTTTGCCGTGATCGCCCGCCCGTGAGGCTTCAATGGCCGCATTAAGCGACAAAAGATTCGTCTGCTTGGCAATGCCTGCTATCGCTGTACTCATTTGCGTCACCTGCGCGCTAAGATCATGCAGCTGCTCAATCTGCTCGGAGGATTGGTCGATGGATTCGCCGATTTTTCTCATTTGAACCGTTACTTCCTGTACTTTATCGCTGCCTTCTGCGACATTCTGCTCCGTCTCTTTCGACGATTGCACAATTTCGGACGATGCCTCAGCAATTCTCGTAATGCCGATCGCCATTTCCTCCATCGTTCTGCGCGTTTCGTCCGTCATACGCGCTTGATTGTCCGCACCTTGTGCTGCTCCGCCAATGAGTTCCGATACAAGCTCCACCGTCTTCGTATTTTCCGTTGTGCTTGCGCTAAGCTGCTGGCTGGCAGCGGCCAGCTGATTCGATGAATCTGCCACTTCCATTACAATACCGCGCAGCGAATCGACCATCGCGTTGAAATTTCCAGCTAGCTCCCCGATTTCATCCCGGCGCTTCGTCTCGACTTTTTCCTGCAAATAGCCTTCGCTTACCCGTCTAGCTGCACGGTTCAATTGCTCAATAGGCCTTGTAATTGCCCGGATAATAAAGAACAAAATGATGAATGCGGCAACCAGCGAAATGACCATGACGAGGAACGAATTAAGCAAAATAGGCAGTGCAGCCTCAGTAAACTCCTCAGTTGGCAGAGCGCCGACCAATTTTAATCCGGTATCCTTATTCGTGATGTAAAAAGCTTTGCGTTCCACATTGTTAATCGGATCGTTGTAAAAGAGCTCCCCGCTATCTTGCTCCAGAATAGTCTGGATACCTTCGTTACTAATCGGTGTTCCCACTTCAATCGTAGGATGTGCCAAAATAACGCCCTGCTGATCCATCAAATAAACAAAACCCTCTGAACCGATTTTAACATTTTGAATTAATTGCCCGATTGCTTCTACGCTCAAAGCAACCGTAACGCCGCCCTGACCATCGGCAAATGTTTGAGATACGGTAATCGTATACTTATTCGTCGTTGCTGATAGGCCCGGCGGGGAAACGATAGCCTCTCCCGGAGCCGCCATAATTGCCTTGTACCAAGAGCGCTCCCGCGGATCATAATCCTCCTGCCCCGGATTCGGCGATTTCATCCAGCTGCCGTTCGCATTGCCAAGCGTTACAATTTCCACCTCTGGATGGTTTGCCGTAAAATTGTCGATAAGCGCCTGAGTCGTCTCAGCCTTTTCATCTACGGCTGCCGATGAGAGCAAATAAGCTAGCTGCTTCACATTGGCTTTCTCAAGCCCAACGATTTGATCGATCGCCATATTGAGCGAGGATACGGTAGAAGCTGCTGTTTGTCCCATTTTATCTTGAAGCTGAATTTTAGCATTGGTATAAGAAAAGAATGTAGAAACGAGCAGTGAAAAGATCAGCATCAGGGAAATGTAGAGAAGAAGCCTTCCTCTGAGCCTCCTCATATAGAACTTTTGCTTCCATTGCAATTTTTTCTTCATCTCTCTCTTCTCCTTCATGATGTAATTTCCCCAGCTTGTATATATTGTATATGTAATATAGTCGACAGACCTCATTTAGAAATTGATAGATTTTTCATCGCAAATGTAACAAATTTTCAACAAAAAAAATGAATGTTTCAGTCTGAGCGCTGCTTCATGATATAACAGGATGCTAAATCATTCCATTCTAGAGCGTTATTTCCTTTCTATTCCTTATCACGCAATAAAAATAAAGAAAGAGGAGCAGTATTTGCCCCTCTAACCATTCCATATTCATCATTTATGTTTGGTTCGTTTGCCAAAATAGCAGTGCCACGCACTTGCTGTTATCGCTCATTCCGCACATTAAGGTATATGCTTCTCATAGCGATGCTTCTCGCCTGTTGGATCGGTAATGACAATCGTCATATCCCATATATCGCCGACCGCAGGCACCGGGGCCTTCGACAAATATGTATATTTGTCAAAGCCTTCATAGCCGTAAGGATCAGGCCCTCCCTTATTAAACGAAAAAGGAATGTCCTGCACCTCTCCCTGCCCACTATCACCTTTCGCCTGTACTTCTATTTGTGTTGGAGCGCCCATGCCAGTCGGCAGCCACACATCAAGCTGATAAGCCTGCTCTTCAGGCTTAATTCGCATGGACATATGGGCTTTATCGCCCATCACATGCCAGTAGATAGGTTCAGCGTAGACAGGCTGCTCTGGCGGCGCGGTGGAAGACAGCATGCCAGCCACGATAAAAGCGGCAAGCGCCAGCAGCGCTTCTATACGCACCGCCTGAACAAATGGATGAGCGGAGCTGTTGTCTGCTGCTCCTTTTCCCAACCCTGCTGCCAAACGCGGCATTAGGGCAAACCGGTGGTAAGCCCCAATGCCGATAACGGCAACCAGCAGCAGCGTTTTTAGCAGAACCAAGCGGCCGTAACTGCTGCTTGCAAGCTCCGTCCAAACGTTAAGCCGCTGCAAGGACAAGATGATGCCTGTAGCTGCCAGCAAAATAATAATCGGCAGCGCGGCCCGCGAAAATTCCTTGATCATCTCGTGCAGCGTCTGCTGCTGTTCCTCGACACTCGGAAAACTAGCCTTCAAGGTGGCGCTAATAATAGCCATCAGACCACCAAACCAAATCGCCGCCGTCCAAATATGCACAATATGCGACAATACCGCTGCCGAAAACAACGGGGAGGCATTGGCATGGCCCGTTAATGGGTAAAGCACCGTCAGCAGCAAGGCCATGAGCCATTTCAGCGGCGCTACCCAGCGTTCATCGCGCTGCGGCGCATAAGCCAGCAGCAGCATAAGCGCCGCCAATGCCGGCCGCAGCCATGCTGCACGTCCCACCATCGTCGCGGATAAAATCTTCTGGTACAACGTGCTGCCGCTGCCCATATCGAATGCGCTTAGCTGCTCCGCCAACAGCCATATGTGGACAAATCCTGTGGCGCCAAGCGCTATTGCCGCACCTATAAATAAGAGGCGCTCGCTTCGCTTGCTAAGCAGCTTTGGAATTGCTGAGCCATCAGCGCGTGACCAAAGCACATATCTGGCATATAAAAAAGCGACCATGCAAGCTGCTGCAATGACCTCAATTACTCGCAGCAGCGTGTAAATAACCGTCCGCCAATCGGTCTGATGCTCGGCATTGTGGTCTCCCGAATGGCCGATCATATTGCCGTCCGCATCCATTTCCATGTCGGAATCGGCTCCATGAACGTCTGATCCATGTTCGCCAGACATGGAATGCCCATGCGATGCATCCGCTGCTTGCGCCGTCTCGCCAGAGGTTGAATCCCCTTCCGTCGCAGCAGGCGAATCGGTTGCAGTGATAGACGGATCAAGACCCGTTGCAGCTTGCTGCTCGCCGTTAGCCGATTCAGCAACATCACCGTTTGCCGATTTCCCGTCGCTATTTTCAGAAGAGCCTTCCGCCTCATCACTTCCTGCGGATGCTTCGCCGCTCCCGTCCCCAGCCGAGCTGTTTTGTTCCCCCAGCCCCGTTGCCGAGCTATTGCCGCCAGTGCCTACTTGGCCAGAGACGGCTGAACCCTCAGCTGCTATAGCCCCTGAATTCGCTTTGCTTCCAATTGCTCCGCCGTCTCCTGCGCCAGCACTTGATGATGGACTCGTCGAACTGCTTCCGCCGCCATTCGTCTTGCCTCCTGACGCTCCGGTTCCGGCAGAAGAGCCTCCGCCTTTTACCGTTCCATCCGCGGCGTTGCTGCCTCCTGAGGAACTGCCGCTCCCCGCTGTTCCGCCAGACGCCGTGCCTCCCGCACTGCTGCCGTTAGCGGCACCGCCCCCCTGCGAGCTGCCGCCTTTACCTCCCGTGGTGCTGTTGCCACTGCTGGAGCTTCCGCTGCCCGGCTGTCCGGCTGCTCCCGATGAAGCGTCGTTGCCCTTGCCAGAGCTCCCACTTCCGGCACCACTCGGCGAGGCTGATGCGCTTGGCTTCGCCGTTGCAGCCGGTGACGGCGAAGCATTGCTGGCGCCGCCGTCGAGCGAGATCGTATCGCTCGGCTTCGTCGAAGCGAGCGGCACGCCGACCGCAAAGCGGAAGGAACCGTCCGTGACATGTGTGTCCACGGACAGCACCTGCCATTTCACCTTATAAATACCGGGCGACAGCTTCGGAATCGTATAAACAAGCCATCTATCCTTCTCCGCAGACAGCTTGCCTTTAATCGCATTGCCAGCCTCATCCTCCAGTACAATCCGGCTTAAATCCGGATCAAACTCTTCCGTATACTGGATGCGAATCGATGAAGGCGATTCGATGAGCTCGGCATCCTGGAGCGGAGTCGAACGCTCCATATTCGCATGCGCGTCCGCAAGGGCCGGGCTGCAAAGCATAAACAGCAGCAGCGCCGCCAGCGCTAGCAGGTTTATTTTTAACTTATGAGGAATCATTCGCCTCTCCTTCCTTCTCATGCAAACAGAGCCGCCTAATGATGGCGACCCCGCTATGCGTGAGCAGTGCTGCGCGTTTCGGGCAGCTGCTTTCAATTGATGTTCCATGGCGGGCAAAACACTGGGGCTTGCTGCCGCTTAAAGCCTTCTATTTTTTCGTGTAAATCAGTACAGCTGCGCGAGTGTCGCCAACTGCTGGCAAAAACTCGACAACCGCTCCCGCTTTCTCTGCTGTTTGACGCAAGGAAGCGGGATTTTTGCTGCTATAGCTTGGATCAATATACTGTTTAAGGAAATCAGCGCTGGCGTTCGTTGAGCCTTTTACAACGGTCAGGCTGTCGCTGGATACGAGCTTGCCATCGACGTAGACATAAGGAATAGGGCTGACTTTACCTGCAGGCAGCTTAACGCCTGCATTTTGCACCGTGTAGGTCATCGTTGCCGTATAATTGACCTTCGTATATTCGCCCTCTTTGCTCTCATCCGTTGACGTCGAAGCACGCAGCAAATAATAGTCGGCTGCTCCCGTTTTATAAGTCACTATGCCATTCTCATCCGTTGTCAGCGTCTGCCCTTCGGAGTTGCTGCGGCGAATAAGCGACACTTCGGCATCCGCTACCGGCTTGCCCTTCAGCAGCATTTGCACCTTTACTTCCTGCCCTGGCAGGGCAGCTGCCGGATTAAACTGCGGAACGAATTCCGCACGGTCAAGGCTCACCGGATTTGCAAAACCTTTCAGCGCGCTGACCCGCGCAATAAGAGGAAGATCGCTGATCGCGACGAACGATTTCGCGCTGCGCATCGAGCGGCTGAGCGAGGTCGTGCTCACGCTGTCCGATTCGCCCGTCACGATATAAGCTCCGGGAGATGCCGCCGAGAAGGAAGCGATAAAACCATTGTTTACAGCTGGCTCCGTCTCTGTAGCTGCTTCACCTGTGTAAAAACGCGTAGACGTAATGTCCGTCTTCACGCCTGCCGGAGAAGTCACATAAACCTTTGAGCTGTCTACGCCCCATTGTCCGGTAATGCGATAGCTCTTGTGATCGTTCGAGTGGTTGCCGAAAAGCAAATCCACGTACGCAACCTCACCCTGCGCAATAATCGGCGCATTCGTCTGCGTCCAGCCGTCATGGGCGAACGCGGTCGCCGATACGCTGAACGTTAGTACTGCGGCAAGCGCTGCGGCTGCCAGTTTCTTTTTCCAAATGATCATTAAAATAGCCCCCTGAGCATCGATATTGGATAACTAAATCCTATTATATCGACCTGCCCTCAGGGAAAGAATGACTACAAAGGGCTATTCTGCATCAGCTTTGCGACCAAGCTGTGAACCTTTGATGACGGATTGCTGGCACTGGTCAGGCATTAGCCCCTCATTAGAAGACTATAAGCGCATCGCTTGAACTGAGCTCTAGTCCCGCAAATACCCTTGCTCGAATGCATATTTCGCCAGCTGCACACGGTTGTCCAGATGGAGCTTCTGCAAAATGTTTTTCAGATGATTTTTCACGGTATGCTCTGAAATCATCAGCATGCCGGCAATGTCCCGATTGGCCGCCCCCTGCGCCACACAGCGCAAAATTTCCTGTTCACGCGCCGTGAGCGGACTTTCCTCGGACTGCTGTCTGCCCGCGCCTGCAAGGGCGAACTCCTGCAAAATCCGCTGCGCCAATTCCCTCGACAAAGGCGCTTCGTCCAGCGCAATGGCCTTCAAATATTCGCGCCAGGCGCCGGGATTTAAATTTTTGAGCAAATAGCCCTGCGCGCCCTTCTTAAGCGCCTCGAACAGATGCGTAATATCATCCGATACGGTTATAATCACGATTTTCACATAAGGGTAGCGGGCTTTAATTTCTTTCGTCGCTTCGAGCCCGTCCATCTCCTTCATATTAATATCCATCAATATCAAGTCCGGCATCAGCTGCTCGGTGAGCGCAAGCGCCTCAAGCCCGCTGCATCCCTCGCCGACGACCTCAAACAAAGGCTCCGCCTGCAAAATCGCCCGTATGCCCTCGCGCGCATGATGATGGTCATCCACAATCAATATTCGAACCGGCTGGGTCATGCCCTTCCCTCTTTTCTCATTCTATCTAGCTTTGCAACACTGCCGCACTTTTCTACTAATATATTGTACACCTTTATTGTCGCTGAAAATAACCCGCTTGAACATGGCTCGAACGGGCTATGCCATACCTTGTGAAAAAGTTCACAATTCCGACCTTGTTTTCAGGCATCGAATGTTTTATGATAATACCAACAACACATTGTGAATCATTTCACATTAGACATTATGGTTGTGAAAACATTCACATATACTCGAGGAGGCCCTACTATGAAGGTTACCGTTATTGGATGTACACATGCAGGAACTGCCGCAATTAATCAAATGATCAAACTCTACCCTGAGGCGGAAATTACCGTTTTCGAGAAAAATGACAATATTTCCTTCCTGTCGTGTGGCATCGCCCTTCATGTCGGAGGCGTCGTCAAAGATCCGACCAAGCTCTTCTATGCTTCGCCTGAGCAGCTTGCAGTAATGGGCGTTCAAACGCATATGCAGCATGAGGTGCTGAACGTCGATACCGATGCAAAAACCGTCACCGTCCGCAATCTGCTGACGAATGAAACGTTTGAAAACAGCTTTGACAAGCTTGTCGTGACAACGGGCTCGTGGCCGATTATTCCAAAGCTCGAAGGCATGGAGCTTGAAAATATACTGTTATGCAAAAACTACAATCATGCCCAAACGATTATTGAAAAAGCGAAATATGCGGGCCGCATTGCCGTCATTGGTGCGGGCTATATCGGCATCGAGCTGGTGGAAGCATTCGAGCAGTTGGGTAAACAGGTGACGCTGATTGATAATATGGATCGCATTTTGTACAAATATTTGGATCAGGAATACACCGATGTGATCGAAACGGATCTCGTCGCCCATGGCATCGAGCTTGCGCTTGACCAGACCGTTACGGGCTTCAAGGGTACAAACGGAGCAGTGAAACAGATTTTGACGACCAAAGGCGAATACGAAGCCGATCTTGTCATTATGTGCATTGGCTTCCGTCCTAATACAGAGCTGCTGAAAGGCCAAGTCGATATGCTGCCGAATGGCGCTATTATCGTCGACGAATATATGCGCACCAGCAAGCCTGATGTGTTCGCAGCCGGAGACAGCTGTGCGGTTATGTACAACCCGACTGGCCAGCATGCGTACATTCCGCTCGCTACGAATGCGGTCCGGATGGGAACGCTTATCGGCAAAAACCTGCTGCAGCCGCGCGTGAAATATTTAGGCACGCAAGGAACGTCGGCCATTAAGCTTTTTGACTACAACATTGCATCGACGGGCTTGACTGAAACAGCTGCACTTGCTGCTGAAATGAATGTGAAAACTGTCACAATCGTTGAAAACTACCGTCCGGAATTTATGCCAACGTTTGAGGAGGTCACGCTAAAATTCGTTTATGAAGCGGACAGCGAGCGTGTCGTCGGCGCACAAATTTTATCGAAGGCCGATCTGACGCAAATGATGAATACGATGTCGGTATGCATCCAAAACCGCATGACGATTGATGAGGTTGGCTTCGTCGACTTCTTCTTCCAGCCGCATTACAACAAGCCGTGGAGCTTGCTTAACCAAGCAGCGCTTCAAGCAGCAGCGCTTGCCCCTGCTGAGCAGGTGGAGAAGCAAGCCCAGCCAGCACGTAAGGCTGACCCAGCCGCTGCGGAAGCACCGACGGCACCTGTCAGCCCAGTGAAATAACAATTCGTACCGATATCTCCACTCAATCTTCCATTTTCCTGTATGCTTTAGCAAGGGATGCCCCGAGCCTAACGGTCGGAGACATCCCTTTTCTCCTTCACAATTACGTTAATTGAAAAAGCTGTACCTTGCTCCTAAACGGGAAAAAACTTAACCATAAAATTTTCACGTTGACTTGAAGGTACGTCGCAAATATAAAAAGTATTTGAATCATAATAATCTATTCTAGAACCATTTTTGACGTCATTATATTTCGTAACATCGTTTCCATTATTAATATCAATAGCCATGCTGAATTTAATATCATTATTAATTTTACCATTTACGCTCACTTCAACCTCCATATATTTACATGAGCCAAACCATTTCGTCGAAAAATTACCGCTTGTGCGACTTCTTTCATCATTTAAAACTGTATTACTGGATACAACAACAGCGATTGGTCTGTTCATGATTCACACCCCTAAATTTAATGGACTATTTTCATAAAAATTCATTTTGAATTATTTAGTTGACATAAGGTTTAAATGTAATCATAAAATTCTTATTCGCTGGACATCTAACCTCACAAATGTATAACGAGTTACTTCCTATATATCCCACTTGATAGTTATTCTTCACATCACGAGCTCTAACAGGATCACTGCCACTTTTATCTTCGGCAATATTGAAAGTTATCGTATCATCAATTTGACCATCGACCGTTACTTCAACCAACATGACATGGGCACCTCCAAACCATTCCGTAGAGAAGTTTCCACTTGAACGACTACCTTGCCCTGCTAAAGCATGTGGTTCTGACACAATAATCCCAATAGGCCTTTCCATAAACGATCCCTCCTAGTTATAAGCTTCAACCATTTAATGAAATTAATGCCATAAATACCATATAGGTACCAATTGGCATATATACCCAGAGTATGCTATAGGTATCCAAAAATAGAACAGTAAGTCCTAGTTGGGACATCATTTCATCAAGAACTCCAGCGAACGGCTGCTCCTGATGCAGTAGAGACACAGGCTGCTCCGGCTGTCAAAACGATCTAACAACCTGAGATGCTTACGATTAAAATACAGCAAGGGCTATTCCTGGAACTAAACGTTCCGGGGATAGCCCTTGTTTTATGCTTTAAGCAGCATACGGATAACGGAAGGATAACGGTTGGTGATTGTTGTTATCCCTTTTTCCAAACCAGTTTATTATGAATCTTGAAGGGAATGAGAACTAGAAAAATACCCGCTAATACGAATGCAGCTCCATAAATAACAAGCGATTGTGTGTTTAATGGGACATCAATACCTAATTCATTAATAACCATATTTTCACTTCTTGTCTGCAAAAGCATCAATTTTATGCCACGATATCCAATATATAATCCGGCGAGACATGCAATCATTTTGATATAAAGCCAGGACCTTCGCAGTTGCGCTGATTTAATTTCATCGATGTACAGCCAATAACCAATTACATTGAATAAAGTAAAGATGACAAGCCATTTCCATTTCTTTTGAGTATGATTGACATACAAATTTGTAGTTGCCCAGACGATAAAGAGCAGCCAATATAAAATAAGCAGTCCACAACCTACTAAATAAAATTTATCTGAAAATTTCCATAGCATCACATCAACAGCAATATCTGCATGGCTATTCTTGCCTTGAGCCTGCAATGAATATTTATAGTTGTTCGTAAACCAAATGCCGTTCGGTGAAGAATTTGCAAATTCCCCATAAGAATCGATAGGTGTACTCGCCGGATAAATATATTCATAAGGATACTCTAGACTTGCTTTGCCAGCAGGAACCCGTTTAAACCCGATTGCCGAAATGCTCGCATTATTTGTCAAAATATCGGCTAGAAGCTCCTCCGACATTTCCTTATCACTATTAGCGAATATTTTTACCTCATCAAAAACCTGATTTACTTTATTTTGTGAAATATTGTCGTTCCACATGCTATATAGAAGTAAAATAGCGGAGCCTAAAACACCAAGTATAACAATGAGCGCTAAAAATCTACTTGCTCTCGTTCGGCGAATCACATCATTTTCGGTTAATTCCTTCTTTAGTTTATCTACATCGCCGAATTTTTCAAAGGCCGTTCGAATACTCTCTTCCAAAGAAAGACCCTGGCTTTGCAATTCACCTATGGACTCAAGTAAGTGGACACGCATTTCTTCCTTAAGCTCTCTCACATGAGCGGTATCCCGTACATTTTGGTATAGCTCATCAATAAATACATCAACTTGCTTCATTATTCGACCCCTTCCAAAAAAGTGGAAAGCACTTGATTAATTTCAATCCACTCCTGTTTTTTCTGCCTCAATCGCTCTACGCCTTCAGAAAGAATTTTATAATACTTCCTTCTGCTGCCCCCCGACTCGCTGTCATTCCAATACGATTCAATAAGCCCGTTTTTCTCCATTCTTTTCAAAGACAAATACATCGTTCCTTCTTTTAATTCAAATTGTGATTTATGATGAGCCATTTTAGCCATCTCGTAACCGTACATATCTTTTTCAAACAACAACGAAAGAATAATAATATCGATATACCCCTTCAAAATCTCTTTCTCAATTGGCAAAAGGTGTCACCTCCTAAACTGCATTATATATTTATATACATTGTTATGCAAGGTAGTTGCTCCGAATAGGCACACCTTCCGTTTATCCTATGAGCAGCAAGAGAAAAAGCACCCCTTCACTCTCATAGAGAGAGGACAAGGGGTGCTTCGATTAAGGTTGGTAATACGCTCTAAAGTAAGCGCCTGAGTCAGTCGTGAGGTGGACTGGATCACGGTATTTTTTTAGATAGGTACCAAAGGTCCAAAAGCGTCTGACGCTGTCTTTAGTAAAATAAGTGGAAGTAGCCATCGGAACGGTAGTCAGCCCGTTTTTGTCCATCGTTTCGGGAGCGAGACGGCTGAATTTAAAAAATCCGTTCCCATTCCCATTGCCAATGGCGTTGTAGAAGCCCATAAGATCCATTTTCTCCGCATGGGTCTGGATCGTCATTTCCGTGAAGGCCATGTAAACACTATTATCAAGCTTGCGCCAAGTTGCAATGGAATCGGCAAAATAGTTCGCATAAACACCCTTCGCTTCCCCTTTGCCCGTCACGGGAACATCGACGAAAATCATTCGGTGAAGCTTGGCCGTAGCGACCTTCTTGGCCTTGATAGGGCTGTCGACCACATCGGCAAAGGAGGTAAACGGCATTCTGCTCCCCTCAACCTTCAAAGTAGCATCCTCGTGTGACAATATCAAATTCAAATCCTTCTGGCTAAGCTTGCTCGGATCCTCTACCCCAAGATGCGGCATATATCCTGTGTCATATGCATCTGCTATCGCATCCTTCAGGCTCATCCCCAGCTCCTCCAGCCTAACGAATTTGTAGCGCTTGCTATAGCCATTTACAAAATGGTGATAATCCAATCCTATGCCCGGAATGCGCAGATAGGGCTCCAAGGTGCTGACATCAATGTGCTGCTCCAGGTCAATCCCCGCGCTTGCAACTGCTTCAGGCTTGTAGGTTCCGTCATTGTTAAAATAGGTTATTCTTTCGTATTTGAATTTCGTAATGCTGCTCAGATTGCTGCCGGTTAGTCCCACTTCCCGCAGCTCATTTAAAGCCTGATAACCTTCCGCTTTGGTGCCCTCCACTCGCTTATAGCGGAGCAGACTGGCCGCCAGCTCAGCCTTCGAAACGGGATAAGCGGGCCGAAACGTGCCATCCTGCATCCCTGTAATAATGCCCGTTCCTCGAATAACGGCGATGTACGGAATTTGCTTGTCCGCAATGCCGCCTTTATAAGTCTCAGGAGTAGGCAGCAGCGTATTCACCGTATCCGCCAACGCTTGCTTGAAGCTTTCGTCGGACACCGCAAGTCCGCTAGCCATCCATTTCATGATTTCAAAGCGGGTCACCGCCTTGTCAGGCTGGAAGCCTTTGGGGTAGTCATTTTTCGCAATCATTCCAAGGGCAACGAGCTTGCGCACATCGCTGCGGCTGCTATGCTTGTCCAGATCAGGAAATACCGACGCTACATCCGCCATGTCAGGCTTTGGCAATTGGGTAACCCGGCTCAGCATGCTGGCCGCCTCAGCTCTTGTAAGGGCGTTATCCGTTTTAACGGATGAGCTTGCGGCGAACTCTTGAACAACCGCTCTCGCCGATACCACTTGCTCCCTAGGCAAATAAACCAATGACATAAGCAGAATAACCAACCCTGTTACACTGATACGATAATAAAATTTAATAATGATGATTCAATCCTCTCAACTTTATAATGTTATAAAAATAAATAAAAAGCATAACCCCAAAATGATTTTCGTCTAGTTCTTTATACCCTTCACATTCATTTCACTCATCCAATTCTACCACTATATAGGTGTTTTTTATAGTTTAAAAGTAGGACAACCTGCAAATTAAAAATCAGCTATCAATCTATTATTTGTGTTAGTTTATATTACTCAAATATGACATAGACTAAAAGCGAGCTAGCGAAAAAGACAAGTATTTATACGCAAAAGTGCTAAAATCAGTTGGAATTCTGAAATAACTTTTATAAAACCGTCATTTCACCCCATTCAAAAATAACTGTTGACTTGTAAAGTGCTTTTAATTTACTATTCATGTTATAAAACATAACAAATACTTTCGTTTGACTGATCCGCCTTAGAAAGGAGATGTTCCCAGTGGGGGTAGCAAATGAACTTGATATTTATATAGCCATTAAAGATGCCATTATTCAGCAAAAGCTGCGCCCTAGCATGCAGCTCGTCGAGGAGGTTATTGCCGAATCGTTCGGAGTCAGCCGCACGCCAGTACGCAATGTACTCCGCAAGCTGGCAGGCGAGAAGCTTGTGACGGTGATTCCATACAAGGGAACATTCGTTGCATGCCCTACGGTCGATGAGGCCAAGGAAGTTTTCGAAATGCGCAGAGTCATTGAAGCTTCCAGCGTGAAAAAAGTAAGTGGAAAGCTGACCGCCGATCAGCTCGGACAGTTAAGCAGGCTGCTTGATGAAGAACATCAGGCCCATCACAACGGCGATCCTTTGCTCGCCCTGCGGCTCTCGGGCAACTTCCATCTCAAAATCGCCGAGTTCACAGGCAATAATTATTATTACCGCTATTTGGAGGAGCTTATATCGCTCACCTACGTGATCATCGCCCTATATGGCATGAGTAAGCATATGCATTGCAGCGATCATCGACGATTAGTGCTTTTAATCGAGCAAGGCGACGCGGAGCAGGCGGAACGTTTGATGATCGAGCATTTAAAGGAAATCGAAGATACGCTCCAGTTCGAAGAAAAGGGAACGGCTCCTCAGTCCTTAAGCGAGGTTTTCCGCTTGGCAAACGGTCATTACGCCAGTGCGAAAAGCTGAGACGGCAGGCGAATCATTTTTTTTGCACAGGATTGTATCCAATCTTGGATTTCATATTGGATGGGATACCTTCATAAATGGGATACAACAAGGGACATGTTTGGTAGAAAGCGAGGGATAGCGATGAAGTTGATGGTGCGAAATGCAGGAAAGCGTTTTGGTGAACGGACGATATTGAAAAATGTCGATTTGACGGTGGATGCTCACGAGTTCGTATGCATTCTTGGACATAGCGGCTGCGGCAAATCTACGCTGCTTAATATGATCGCCGGCTATTTGCTGCCTGATGAAGGGGAACTGCTCGTGGATGGCGAGCTAATTCGCGGCCCTTCCAAAGCTCGCGGCATGGTTTTTCAAGATCACGCTCTATTCCCTTGGTACACGGTACTTGAAAATATAAGCTTTGGCCCGGAAGTCCAAGGAGCGGGAAAAGCAGAGGCTAAGGAAGTCGGCAGACAGTTTTTAGGTCTCGTTGGCTTGGAGAAATATGCGGATCAATACCCAGCCGAATTGTCAGGCGGGATGAAGCAGCGGGTAGGCATTGCCCGGGCGCTCGCAAGCTCCCCCGATATTTTGCTGATGGATGAGCCTTTCGGGGCATTGGATATTTTGACCCGCGACATGATGCGCAGAGAGCTGCGCCGCATTTGCGAAAAGCTAAAGCCCACTACTTTGTTCGTGACACACAGCATAAGCGAAGCGATTTATTTGGCTGACCGTGTTGTCGTCATGAAAAACGGTGTCATTGCTGATGAATTTAAGGTCGACCTTCCGCATCCCCGCACCTTCGATATGCCCGGCTTCGGCGAGGCTATGCAGCGAATCGAGCACGTATTGATGGAGAATGAATTGGAGGAGGCCGTACAATGAGCGAGACATCAGGTTCTTTCACAGCCGAGGGGGCGCAAGCGGGCAAGCTTGGGGCACATCAGGCCGTACGCAGGTTGAAGGCTAAGCCTAGCTCCAGCTTTATGCGAACATCGAATTTCGTTCCTTATCTGGCCTTTTTCATTCTATGGGAAGTTTTTTCTCAAATAAATATGAAAGCGGCACTGTTCAATCCGCTTTTTCTCCCACCCCCTTCACTCGTTATTAGCGATGCTTGGGCACTTGCGCAAACGGGCCTTCTCTTTGAGAGCTTGCTATCCAGCACTTTGCGTATTGCGGCTGGTTTTGTTATCGGCTGTGTGCTTGCCGTTTTCATCGGCGTATTAATGAGCAAGTTTCGTCAAGTGGAGCGCTGGATGTCTCCTCTGCTGAATTTAGTAGGTCCGATTCCGGCACTCGCCCTGCTCCCTCTGATCATTATCTGGTTTGGAATCGGAGAATTTCCGAAGGTGCTGCTCATTGCCTGGACGACGTTTCTTCCGGTATTAGTGTATACGGTAGACGGGTTCAAAACCGTCCCTTCTACCCTTATCCGTTCGGCGATGAGCCTTGGCGCTTCGGAACGGCAAATTTTCAGAAGAGTGCTGCTTCCCTCCGCCATTCCGAGTTTCATCGTAGGCGCCAGAGTCAGCCTTGGATTGTCCTTCTCCGCCCTGATCGTTTCCGAGATGATGGGTGCCAAATCGGGGCTCGGCTATATTATTGTAGACGCACGGAATTATTTTAAAATTTCCAATATGTTCGTTGCCATTATTTTTATTGGCTTGATTTATAGCATCTTCTCCGCCTTGCTTAAGCTGTTGGAGAACAAGGTTCTTAGCTGGCGCAAAGGAGGGATGAGCGAAGCGGTTGAGAAGTAGCACACACAACTAAGGGAGCTTGATCCGCTTTATGCGGCTGGCAGCATCGAGAAAGTAGAATTTAGAATTTAGAAATTAGAAATTAGAGACAAAAAACAATGGGTATAGGGAGAGATTACGATGGCTAATCAGAAAAAATGGGTTCAACAATTATTGGTCGTTTCCGCTCTGGCATTGGCGCTGACGGCATGCGGCGCGAAGGAAGAAGCTACGAGTGCAAGCGGAAACGCTAGCTCTGCCCCTACTGCCGCGGCTGCGGAAACAAGCTCGCCTGCGGCTGCTGCCGATGACACCCCCGAGACGACAACCGTTACACTCGTCGGCGTACGCGACGCCCAAATTTCCTCCCAGCAAATTATTGCCGACAAGCTTGGCTACTTCAAGGAAGCAGGCCTCGATGTAACAAGCCAGCTCATCGAAAGCGGCCCGGATATTGCTCCTTTGGTTGCAGGGGGCAGCGCTCCTGTCAGCATTCAGACGAACTTTATGGATATTATTTTGAAATCCTCTAATATTCCCGTGAAAATTGTAGCGCCGCTAGCTCAAATTGCCGGAACACAGGCTGTCGTCGGCTCTAGCAAGCTTGAATTGAAAAGCGCTA
The DNA here is from genome assembly GCF_001422685.1 of Paenibacillus sp. Leaf72. Classification (NCBI taxonomy): domain Bacteria; kingdom Bacillati; phylum Bacillota; class Bacilli; order Caryophanales; family Paenibacillaceae; genus Paenibacillus; species Paenibacillus sp. Leaf72. The sequence continues at coordinate 39,399 of NZ_LMLV01000014.1, forward strand.
AGGATCTGGAAGGCAAAACAATCGGCATTCCAAGCGGAGCAGATGTCAAGTTCGCCATCGATAATATGGGCAAGGAGCTTGGCGTTGACGTAAGCAAAATCAAATACGTCAACCTCGCGCCGAGTGACGCCGTTGTCGCTTTACAGAACGGGTCAATCGATGCAATGGCAGCGTGGGAGCCATTCATTACGAAGGCGATTCAAGGTGGCGGCAAGTTTCTATTCAGCGGCACAAAAAGCGAGCTTCCTGATAAAACGGGCGCTGTGAACTGGATGAGCGTGCATACGACGGTACAGGTTACCGACGATTATTTGAAGGAAAACCCGAATACGATTAAAGCGATGCTTGGCGCTCTAGAGAAAGCGACAGCTTACATTAATGACAATCGGGAAGAAGCAATTAAAATATTGGCGCCAGAGCTGCACTTAACCGAAGATGAGCTTAGAGAGATTATGAACCGCAACGTATACGCCATGGAAGTAAATGATACTTACATTAACGGGAGCAACGGCCAAGCCGTAGGCGAATATTTGAAAAGTGTAGGCAATATCAAAAGCATCCCTGAATTCGCTTCGTACCATGATCTGAGCTTGCTCAAAGCGCTTGATCCTGCGCTAGTAACCGAGTAAAAAAGTAACTGAGTAGGGATAAAAATAAGAGGAACATAACGGGAAGGCTGAGCCCTTGTGGTTCTGCCTTCTATGTTTATATCCTCCTAATCGGACAGAGGTGAGCTTATGAAGGAACCATTGGATTTAATCATCCGGGACGGCTCGGTTGTCCTAAGCCATGATGTTCGCCAAATGGATATTGGTATCCACAATGGGCGAATTGTACAGCTGGCTGAGCGATTGACAGCCCCTGCCAAGCAAACGGTTCAGGCAACCGGCATGATTGTGATGCCCGGCATGATCGACGCCCATGTCCATTTGAACGAGCCGGGACTTGGAGCTTGGGAAGGCTTTGCCAGCGGCTCCTCGGCTCTTGCAGCCGGCGGCTGCACCACTTATATTGATATGCCGCTAAATGGCCTCCCTCCTACCGTTACTGTTTCCGCCTTGCAGCAAAAGCTTGCTGCTGCGCAAGGAAAATCCGTTGTGGATTATGCTCTATGGGGTGGGCTTGTGCCAGGGCATCTCAATGACTTGCGAGCGTTGGATAAGGCCGGCGTTATTGGCTTCAAGGCCTTTATGTCTTCCCCCGGCGATCCGTCCGAGGATGCCTTTCGCGAGGTGGATGATGCGACGCTGCTGGCAGGGATGAAGATTATCGCGGAGCTTGGGCATGTGTTGGCGCTTCATGCGGAAAGCGAGCCCATCGTCTCTGCTTTGACGAAAGAAAAGCTGGCCAAGGGAGAAATAGGTGCGGCAGATTATACGGCATCGCGTCCAGTGCGCGCTGAGCTTGAGGCGGTTGAACGCGCGCTCCTGTTCGCGGAGCAGACGGGATGCGCTTTGCATTTTGTCCATATTAGCAGTGCCGATGCCGTCCAGACGATAGCCAATGCTAAGCAGCGCGGTATGGATGTGACCTTGGAAACGTGCCCTCATTATTTGGTGCTCACAGACCGTGATTTGGAGCTGATTGGTCCAGCAGCCAAATGCGCCCCTCCATTACGGAGCAAATTCGAGCAGGAAAAGCTGTGGGCGATGCTTGCTGCTGGACATATCGATATGATCGCCTCCGACCATTCCCCCTGCCCGAGCGAATTGAAGCAATCCAGCAATTATTTTACGGCGTGGGGAGGCATAGCGGGAGCGCAAAATTCGCTGGAGCTGATGATTGATGAAGGCTATACAAAGAGGGGGATTCCACTCCCGGCGCTGAGTCGGATGCTGTCATTCGCGCCCGCCACAAGGTTTGGCCTCAGCGATACGAAGGGCGAAATACGCCTCGGAGCAGATGCGGACCTAGTCATGGTTCAGCTCGATGCCCCATACATTCTTGAAGCTGAGCATCTTTATCACCGTCATAAGCATAATCCTTATATCGGCAGAAAATTCGGCTGCCGTGTCATGGCTACTTGGAGCAGAGGGAATATGGTGTACGAGGTTAAAAGTGGTATAGCTCAGCCGTTTGCAGGGCAATGGAAGAGCGGTGCTCCTGCTTGTGCGAGGCAGCAGGTGTGAGCTCTTGCGTTTTCTCACTTTTATTAGCTGATAAAATGAAACAGCCCTTCGGTCATCCCACAAGATGATTGAAGGGCTGATTTCTGTTATAACGCTGTTCACTCTGAAATTCATGAGTTCATTCAACGTGCGAGCTATAATTCAATTCCTATCCTACACTCCTCAGCGATTGCCTAAATTCCTGAGGCGTCATGCCTTCATGCTGGCGGAACAAGCGGCTGAAATATTCAGCATCCTCGTAGCCGCACAAATAGCTGATTTCCTGAACGGTAAGCTCAGTATCCAGCAGCAGCTGCGAAGCTCGTCTCAGGCGGATTCTCGTGAAATAAGAATGCGGCGCCATGCCTAGCCGCTCTTCAAACTGCGTGCGAAAATGGCTTTCAGAGAAACAACTTTCCCGGTACAGCTCCTCAAATGCCGCTGCCGAAATCGGCAGCTCTTCGGCAAGCTGCTCCATCCGCTGCACGAACATGATTATATCGCTGTGCTCCTTCTGCACTGTCGCTTGTTCGTTTTCATAGGGCTGCAGCGTTTGGAGCGCCTGCGGGCCGTCCGTTAAATTTTCGACCAGTTGCACGATCAAGTTCAGCATTTCAGCATCGGTACGCAGCCGCTGGTAAGCACCGCCCTGCTCATAGGCGCGCACCGTCCAGCCTGCACAAGCAAATAGCTCGTCCGTTGCCGATTCAAGCACTATCACATGAGGAAGCCAAATGGAATATGGCGCTGATTTTGATGCTGGCTCCTCTGTTACTGGCGCTGGCACCAGCGCTGATGCTGCCAATTCCGACTCCGTTTCGGAAGCCTCATTAGCATCAATGTGATGCAATAGCTCCTCTTTCAGCTGTACCCGCGGCTCCCAGTCAAAATGAATCGCAATATGCAGCTCATCCTCCTGCCCCTGTTCCAGCCCCTGCATCAAGCTGTGGGCGACGCCCGGCGGAATCATAATGACCGAGCCTTCCTTATATGCGGCTTGCTTGCCTTCAGAAGAAACGATACCGCTCCCCTTTAGCACAAAAATAAACTTATGATCGTAAATCGTTCTCGGTGCTGCCGCTTTCGAGCCAACGCTCAGATGGGCGAAGCGGACCGACGGCCTAGCCGTTCGATGCTGCAGCAGCTGTATGAAAGGAAGCAACGCCTCTCCTCCTTGCTTCTAAGTTAGGTTTAAGCTTGAATGTTCACGACGAAGGGGACGATAAACGTCTTCCCGCCGCGCTGAAATTGTCCCCATATTTTATATACACCAGGCTCTGGAAACTCGGTGGCAAAAACAGCATCCGGGCCCTTTGCAGCCTCATCCAGCGGATGCACATGCAAATATTTTGCCAAATCGCCGCTAATAATGACGACATGGCCCACAGCTCCCAAATAAGGCTCTAAATCTGTAACCGGCTCACCCGTCGCTGCATCCTCAAAGGTGTACGTGAGCTTAGCTTCCTCGCCCGCTTTCGTCGTTGACAGCGCGAGCTTCACCTGCTGTCCTTCCACCGTCTTCACAAGCTCTTGGTCTGCCTTCAGCTCGACTTTAGCGGCAGCTTGCCCCGTAACTTCCACCTCTGTACTCATCGTCTGCTGCGCGGCACCTGTTGGTATAAAATCGGCAAACAGCTTGTATGTGCCAGCGGCCGGGAACGTTTCCTTCACTGTAAATTTGCCGCCACTTTCATAATTCGGGTGTATATGTGAAAAATAGTTCAAGTCGCTGCTTACGGCAATCAAATGCATAAGCTTCTCATGATTCAAATCAAACTTCTCGATTGGCGCACCCGCATCATCCGTGACATTAAGCTCAATGGCTTCTTCCGCTCCTGCTGCTGGCTGTCCACTCTGGAAGCTCCACAACACATCGGCATTTGCCTGTTCATGCTCCATACCGTCCACATCCCCATGGCCGCCATGACCGTTATTGCTCCCCGCTTTTTCATCACTGCCATGTCCATTGTGTGCGCCTGACTCCGCAGCTTCTGGTGCAGCTGCCGGGCTGGACTGCTCATGCCCTTCATGACCGCTTGCGCTTGTGCCGCTAGTGTTTGCGCTATTCGAACCGCATCCTGCCAGCATGCCCGCAAGCGCGATCATCGTCATATAGAGCGCCGCTTTACTTTTTGCCATTTTCCTTTTCCCAACTCCTTTTTTAAAAAACACAAAAAGCCGCTCCTTCTCCAAAGCCCAAACCATCTTGCTATGTTCGCTTCGGAAAAAGAGGGCTCTGCTAGTTTAGCTTATGCCCCGTGTTATACGACGTCGAAACCGGTGTTTTCAATCGCTTCTTTAATGGAAGCCAGTGATACTTTCTCTGCATCAAACTCCACCGCTACTTGTCCAGCTGCTAAATCGACTTTACCGCTTGCTCCCGCTTCATTTACAGCTTTCTCCACCGTGCTCACGCAATGTCCACAGGACATGCCTTCTACTTTAAGTATTACATTTTCCATCTTTATAGCCTCCTTGAGTAATGTTTTATTATTTCATTAATTTCTTAACGGTAATCAACAGCTCGTCAATAACTTCATGCTCGCCTGCCTGAATGCGATCGACAATACAGCTTTTCATATGCCCTTCCAGCAGCAGCTTGCCTACCCCGTTTAATGCCGATTGCGCAGCTGCTATCTGAGTGAGCACATCATCGCAATACGTATCCTTCTCAATCATCGCCTTCACGCCGCGGATTTGACCCTCCACCTTGTTCAAACGCCTGATCAAATTCGCTTTCATATCATCGGAATGGTGGCTCAGACGCTCCTTGGACTGGTCATCGCCTGCACCACCTGAATCCATATGCTGATGCAAACAAGCCGATTTCGTTTCTTTGTCCATAATAATACCTCCAGGGGGTATAGCATAAGCTTATTTTTATATTAACATACCCCCATAGGGTATGTAAAGCCATATAAAAGGCTATATGCATAGAATCAAAAACAGCAGCTCCAGACCATAAATGCGTGTCCTGAACTGCTGCTTTTGGTAAAAATAAGATCATATAGGGTCGGGCATGAGTTCGTTTAGTGAATTTCTTTCTTGCTAAAGTTGCCGCCGCTCACATCAGATACATGCTCAATGGCAACGAATGCGCGGGGATCAATGTCATGGACGATGGATTTAAGCTTCGCCACTTCCAGACGGTTGACTACGCAGTAGATCATTTGCGTTTCTTCTCTGGAGTAGCCGCCCCTTGCCTGGATATACGTTGTGCTTCTGCCCAAACGGCTCATAACAGCTTCAGAAATTTCCTCGTATTCGGCAGATATAATGGTAACCGATTTGGATTCGTCGAGACCCTCCACCACAATATCCATCACTTTCGTCGCGATATAATACGTGAACATCGAATACATGGCGGAATCCCATTTGAAGACGAAGCCCGCCAAAATAAAGATGAACACGTTGACGATCATAATAAATTGTCCAACCGGCATGGAAAACTTCTTCGAGGCTAAAATCGCCAAAATTTCCGTGCCATCCAGCGATCCGCCGAAACGGATAACGAGACCGATACCACCGCCAAGAATAATACCGCCGAACAATACAGCAAGCAGCTTATCCTCTGTAAAAGCGTCCACGTGATGCAGCATTTGCGTCGTTACGGACATGACCACGATACCGTATAGAGTAGATATCGCAAACGTTTTACCAATTTGCTTGAAGCCGATGAACAGGAATGGCAGGTTCAAGAGGAAAATAAAAATACCCAGAGGCTTGTCAGTCAGGTGAGAGATCATAATCGAAATACCGGTAATTCCTCCGTCGATGACGCTATTTGGGACGAGGAACAATTCCAGTGCGACGCCCATGAGGACGGCTCCGATTGTAATAAACAGCGTTCTTTTCAAAATTTCAAGCTTTGAAAGTTTCTTATGCGCTTTTGCCATGCTTTGCCTCCGACTATTTTCTTTTAAGACTAGCATAGAAATGGATATTTTTCAAAACAACGGCTGGAAATATTGCAAGATTGTCGTCACTCGCATATAATTAGACCGATCAGTCGGTCTAGTAGGAGGGACAGCAAATGGTCAAGGGACGTTCAGATGGTGAAGAAACCAAACGCCGCATCGCCTCCACGGCAAAGCAGCTGTTTGTCCAGAAAGGCTATGGCGCCGTTTCCATGAACGAGGTATGCGAGAGCAGCAAGGTCAGCAAAGGCAGCCTATATCATCATTTTCCGAGCAAGGAGCAGCTTTTCCTTGCGGTGGCTGAGGAAGATAGTGAGCAATGGCGTTTGGCATGGGATCGTAAACGTGAGAAGCTGACTACTGTTGAGGAGCAGCTTTATGCACTTGCAGAGCATTACGCCCATGACTTTCAAAATCCGCTTATGAAAGCCATGGAGGAATTTTCGCGTAGCCAGGCGTTCACACAGGAGGAAATCTTCAATCGCCTTCTCCAGATCATGAATAACGCATCGCAAGCCTGCCGCGACCTTATTCGCGAGGGGCAAGCCAGCGGCCTATTTGTTGCTAGTGATGAGGAAGAGCTTGTTTTGATTGTCAGCAGCATGATGGAGGGCCTTGGAAAAGTGTATTATACGATTGACCGGGAGCAGGAACCGGATCGTGTCTCTAAGCTGTTTCATCTGGCAGCCAAGCTGCTGTTGAATGGTATACGCGCTAAGTGAAGGATAGCTGGCGCTTTTTTTTTAGCTAATAATTAGACCGGTTGGTCGGTCTACAAACGAAGGGAATGGATACCATGTTATATCAGAACCGTACTTTTCGCATTATTCTTTTTTCTGATGTTATGCAGCAGCTAGCGATTTGGATTCGCAATATGGCACTCCTCTTTTTTGTCATGGAGCAGACGAATGGCAATAAGGTAGCCGTATCCCTGCTGTCCATTTTGGAATATGCGCCGATTCTTATCTTTTCCATCGTTGGCGGCGTGCTTGCCGACCGCTGGAATCCGAAGCGCACGATGATTGCCAGCGACCTGCTCAGCGCCGCATCGATTGGCGTCATTATGCTTATGCTGGCGAATGATTGGTGGGAAGCGCTGTATGTATCCGTATTCGTATCCGCCATCGTCAGCCAATTTTCACAACCTTCATCAGCGAAGGTGTTCAAACGCCATATTCCTGAGGATCAGGTTCCCGCCGCAGTTGGCCTTTCGCAAAGTCTATCGTCATTGTTTCTTATTCTCGGTCCGATTGTTGGAACGGCGATTTATCAGTGGGCAGGAATCACTACATCGCTGCTTGTGCTGCCTGTGTTATTTCTATTGTCAGCCACCGCGCTTACACTGCTGCCTAAGGAAAACAAGTCACAGGAACGTTCAAACGTTTCCCTTAAAAATGATTTAACCTCCGGCTACCGCTTCGTTATGGCTGAGAAAAGCTTACTCCGGTTATTTCTAACCTTCGCCTTCATCGGGCTGGCAGCCGGACTCGTTCAGCCGCTTGAAATATTTATAGTGACTGAAAGGCTTGGCCTTAGCAAGGAAAATGTGCAGTGGTTTGCCACCGCCGACGGCATAGGCCTGCTGCTGGGCTCGCTGCTTGCAGCACTGTTGCCCAAGCTGCTTCAAGCTAAATTTTTGCTGCCGCTTGCACTCGCCTTTCTTGGCATTACCTTTATAGTGGAAGGGTCCTCTATCTGGCCGCTGGTGACTGGAGCATTCCGCTTCGCCAATGGCATGCTGCTCGCCGTTCTTAATACGGCAGTTGCCAGCTTTGTCATTGCGAAAATTCCCGACGGAATGGTCGGCAAGGTCAATGGTCTGATGACCCCCTTGTTCATAGGGGCGACCCTGCTTGGCACAGTTGTATCCGGACTGCTCGCGACTTCAATCGGCTTGGTTCCCGTTTACCTCATAGCGGCAGCCGTATGTTTGATATCTGTTCTTCCCTCGCTCAAGGTGCATTTTCAGAGAAGTGACGCAGCCGCCTCTCGAGAAGCATAAAAGCTGGTACGAAGCAAAGCCCAATCCACTCTACATAGAGGATTGGGCTTTGCTTCAGAGTTAATTACATCATTTTCCTTTTGTAATATAATCTCGACCAGAAAAACACGGCGCTTCCTCCGAGCATAATCGTGAACTCCCAGCCCGTCAGCCTTCCAGCCATTCGCTGGCTTCAAGCTCCTTCATTGCCCATTCGCAAAAAGCTAACGAAGTCCGCGTATCCATCATTCGTTTGCTAATCAGCAAATAACGCCCGAGCAGCCGCGCGTTCTGCTTGCGTGCATCCTGCCCGCTTACGCGCTTCTCCTCCAGACCACGCATAAGTCCATCGTAACGCTTCAGCTCACTCCGACAAAAAGCTTCGCGAGTAACGAGCAGTGCCTTCGCCTTCTCTGGCTCCGAGAGCCATAAGCCATACAGCTTAAAATGCAGCTCGTCCCGCAGCACAGGATTTTCCGCAGGCAGCTCCACCCATCTTCCCAGCTCCGTTAGCCCTTTATCGGTAATGGAATATTCCTTCTTGTCCGGCTTATCCTGCTGCTCGATCCGCTCAAAAGCGATATAGCCGTTTTGCTCCAGCGCAGCAAGCAGCGGGTAAATCTGACTGTGGCCCGCCTGCCACAGCGGCTTTATTTTTTGCGCCAAATCATAGCCTGTTAGTGGACTAGCGCTTAGCAAAGCAAGCAACCCGTAGGATAAAGTGTTTAATCGCATCGTCTAACGGCCTCCCAATATGTCATTATTGACATATAAAATGCATAAGTGTAACATAGATAACACAGAATATTATATGTAAAAGTAGACATATAAGCAATGACAGGAGGACATTTGTTTTGGAGGAGCAGACAACTACGATACGATTTTGGCCGATTATGATTGCGATTTTCTTCGGAACGTTCCTTTCTGTGCTCAGCACAACGACGATTAATATTGCGCTTCCACTGCTAATGGATCATTTCCATTCGGACCTTTCAACGATGCAGTGGATGGTGACGGGCTTCATGCTGGCAACGGGAGTCATTTCACCACTCGTCGGGTACTTGGGAGGGCGATTCAGTTATAAACGATTATATTTATACGCGCTGGTCGGCTTTACGCTGTTTTCGTTTTTGTGCGCAACCGCGTGGGATACGACGTCGCTGATCGTATTTCGAATGCTGCAAGGGGCATGCAGCGGACTTATTATGTCCTGTACGATGACGATTATTTTTCAGGTTGTGCCGAAGGAGCGCCGGGCATTTGCGGTTAGCCTATGGTCGCTGTCGGCGATGGTCGCGCCTGCGATTGGACCGACTTTCAGCGGCTGGCTGCTGCAGCAGGCAAGCTGGCATTGGCTGTTTTTGTTCAATGTGCCGATCGGGCTGATTGCGATTATTTTGACCCAAAAGCTGATTCCTTATTATCGGATGAACATCCCGAAATCGCTCGATATACCGGGCATCATGACCGTTATTCTCGGCAGTCTGGCGCTGCTCGTAGCTTTCAGTGAGGGCAACAGCTGGGGCTGGAGCTCATGGAAAACGCTGCTGCTTATGGCTGCAGGCGTCGCTTTGCTAGGCCTCTTTATTTGGCGGGAGCTGACGGCCAAGGAGCCGCTGCTGAATTTGCGGGTTTTCCGCATTCGCCGCTTTACCGTCATGCTGAGCATTTATGGCATGGTGACGGTGGCGCTGTACACGGGAACGTATTTGACTCCGCTGTTTTTGCAGCAGGTGCAGCTTGAAAGTCCGCTTGCAACAGGGCTGATTTTGCTGCCCTCCTCCGTCATATTGGCGCTTCTAAGCCCAATAGCCGGAAAGCTGTACCCGAAGCTTGGAGCGGTGAAAATGATCAGCATCGGCATTGTATTTATTTTCGCAGGGCTGTTTATGCTGAGCTGGCTGCATATGGATACGGCGTACAGCTTCGTACTGTGGGGAATGATCATTCGCAATATTGGGCTTGGCTTTGCTTCCGTTCCGAGCAGTACCGCCTCCATGGAAGAAATTCCGCCTGAGTGGTCCGGTCATGCCGCTTCCATCAGCAACTGGATTCGCAATGTGCTCAGTTCCTTCGCTATTGCAGTGTTTACGGGACTCATTTCCAGCCGTTCCGCCATCCATAGCAGCGAGCTCATCCAGTCTGGCGCTACCGATACGAATAAGATCCGCTTGATGTCGTTCACAATGAGCATTAATGATGTGTTTGTGGTCGGTGCCATTACAGTGCTGGCCGGCTTCCCTCTCTTGCTGCTGCTTAAACAGCGGAAAGGGCGGGCGGCGGTTTTGCAGCCAAGCAGGTAATGGATGATGGATTGATGGGATTATGAACACCAAAGCACCAAACACCATTACAACAAAGCCACACTACAACAAAGCACCAATGAAATAGGCAATTGCGCCTGCTTCATTGGTGCTTTTCGATTTGAAGCTTACTTTAAGCTGATGCTTTACAGCTCCAGCAGCTCGCGCTTTTGAGCTTCAGGGTCAGCAATCACTTGAATGCTATGGTTGAAAATGAGCGTCGAACGCTCCGGCTTGCTGTATGCAGGCCAAGTGACATTTTCAACATTAGGCTTGCCCTGTTTGGCGAAAGCAAGCCACGCATCCTGCATGCGCCAAGCTAACTGCCTCATGGACTCATCAGGTGTAACGCCCATGCCCTGCATATGCTCCAGCGTATTGAACACAAAGAAGATTTCAATGGCGTGAATCGCTTTATTCAGCAGCGGGTGCTCCGGCAGCACCCAGTCAAAACGATACATCCATACAGGCGCATGCTCGCTTTGTGCGGTGGCGAACTGCAGGGACGAACGCCAGAAAAAGGCTTCGGTCATCATTTGCGCTTGTCCGTCTGACGTTTGCGGATAAGCAGCCGCGGCTGCGCCTGCGTTTTTGATATCCGGCGCCATAAAAGCCAACGCTTTGGACATATCAAGATTATCATCAAAAGGCATATCGGGCCGGATGAAAAAATGCCCCTCATTCAAATTCGTCCCGATTAGCAGAGGAATGCCCTCCGCCGCCCCTTCCTGAATGGCCTCAAGCGGCGTCTGCGGAAGCGTCGCCTCGTCGGGCACCGGTTGAAACAGCAGCGCAAATCGGTCTCCCGCCTGCTCCTTCAGCTTTTCTCCTGCTGCAAAAATTTGCTCCGCCGGCACGCTCCTCAGCTTATCCAGCTCAGATGGACTAATGCCGAGAGCTTGAAGCAGGCCTGCCCGGATGGCATCCGCTTGCTGAGGCGCAATGGACTGCGAGGCTCCGCTTTGCATAATGGCACGGCTGTACAAGCCTTTCGCTTTCGGCATGGCCAGCAGCGCAGCAATGCTCATACTGCCTGCGGATTCGCCAAAAATGGTGACGGCAGCGGGATCGCCGCCGAACGCCGCGATATTATTTTTCACCCATTCCAGTGCTGCTATTTGATCTAGAAGTCCTGCATTCGATACGAAGGAGCCGCCAAGCGGCGCGAGATGCAGAAACCCGAACGGTCCTAGACGATAATTGATCGTTACGACGATCACATTTCCTCGCTTCACCAGCTCTGATCCATCATAGAGTGGCAAGCTTCCTGCTCCAGTCAAGAAAGAGCCGCCATGAATCCATACCATAACTGGAAGCGGCGCGGCTGCATTTTCAGTTATGGCTGCTTCCGGTGCCCATACGTTTAAATAAAGGCAATCTTCAGATTCAAGGGACGTACCTGCGGCAAACTCCGCTGACGCCCCATTGTGTCTTGGCTGTATATTTTCAGGGCCAAAATGGAAAGCTTCTCTGACGCCTTCCCACTGCTCAGGCGGAACAGGCGCTGCAAATCGCAGCTCATCTACTGGCGGCTTGGCATAGGGAATTCCCTTCCAAACGGAAACTCCGTTTAACTGCTGCCCTTTAACCGTGCCATCCTTCGTATTTACCTCGATCGTTGACATGCTTCACTCTCCCTCATTGCCCATAATGGAACGCAAAAAATGTTGAAAACAAACGAAATGACCGATTTGTTTTTTCGGTCAGTCCCTTATTATTTATGATAGCAAATGGGCGTCCGCTTATCAATTTTATGCCTTTTTCACTTCTAACTTCCCGATCCTAAGGGGATTCTAATTCCATCCATAATCCATTTAATGATGAGCTGTTTTTGCTAAAGGAAATATACTTGGATTGAGACGAATAAGGATTTATTTTAAAAAATGCAAAAAGCCGCCCCCGCCATTTTACTGACGGATGGACAGCCCTGTTAATATTGCAGATTGTTGGTTTACTCCCGCTAAAATCACGCCGCTTTCTGACTTCCCTTCTGGTCCTTGCGCTCCAGCGCCATGCTCCACCCACTCAGCAGCACCGCTCCGAGCACCATCAACGCGCCGATCCAGGTCGTATGAATAAGCCCGATGGAAGCAGCAATGATGCCGCCAAGATAAGCGCCGATGGCAATGCCTGCATTAAAGGCAGCAATATTGATCGCCGAGGCCACATCAACTGCACGCGGCACGAACCGTTCGGCCAGCATTACAACGTACACCTGCAAACCCGGCACGTTCATAAAATGCAGCAGTCCCATCGCAATAATCGTCACTAGACCGATAATTTTGAAAGGCGCCGTAAATGTCAGGATAACAAGCACAACGGCCTGCACCATAAACATATAAAACAAAGCAACAATCGGGTTGCGGTTGGCAAGCTTTCCGCCAATCATATTACCGAGCGCAATCGCAATACCGTATACGAGCAAAATAACCGTGACCGTTCCCGATTTAAATCCGGTTATTTGCTGCAATAGCGGGGATAAATAAGTGAATACGACAAATGTGCCACCGTAGCCCAAGGCGGTGATGGCGAACAGCAGCAATAGCCGGCCATTTTTGACCAATTGCAATTGATCTTTAAAGGAAGAACGCGCTCCTTTGCGCAAATCGCCTGGAATGAGCAGCATATTCGCAATAAACGCAAGAACGCCGACAATCACAATAGCGACAAAAGCCGTACGCCAGCCCCACAGCTGGCCGATAAATGTACCGAGCGGCACACCGGTTACCGTCGCAACGGTCAATCCGCTGAACATAATCGAAATCGCGCTGGCACGGCGGTTCGCCGGAACAAGATCAGCCGCAATCGTCGAGCCAATCGACATAAATAGGCCATGCGAAAAAGCCGATACGATGCGCGCGATCAGCAGCACCTCAATGCTCGATGACGCGGCCGCTAAGCTGTTGCCGATAATGAAGATGAGCATAATCCACATGAGCAGCGTTTTGCGTGACAAGCTGGACGTTAAGGATGTAAGGATGGGAGCCCCAATCGTTACACCCAGTGCATAAAGCGAAACAGTAAGCCCCGCTGCCCGAAGCGATACCTGCAAGTCCTCTGAAATCAGCGGCAGCAGCCCAACGCTTATAAATTCCGTGGTACCAATGGCAAATGCGCTAACGGCGAGAGCCAGCAGTGCCAATGTGCTTCTTTTTTGATTAATAGTCATGCTATATTGCCTCCTATCCTGTCGTGTATCTATTGGGTACGGTTCACTTCGCGAGTAGCCGCAATGGATCGATAAATGCTATGATAGGTCATATCTATCCAAATGAATAGTACGTACTTTTCAGTACTGTAGGCACTAAAAAGTACCTATAAATACCGATCAGCAAGGAGGAGCAGCATGACGAAGAAGAAATACAATATTTCCGTAGAAGCGACGCTTGAGGTTATCGGAGGGAAATGGAAATGCGTCATTCTGTGCCATCTCACCCACGGCAAGAAGCGGACTAGCGAGCTGAAACGGCTCATGCCAGGCATTACGCAAAAAATGCTCACTCAGCAGCTCCGCGAGCTGGAGGACGATGGAATCGTGAACCGGATTACGTATAATCAGGTTCCGCCTAAGGTCGAATACGAGCTGACCGAATACGGACTCAGCCTTGATAGCATTCTCAGCGCCCTCTGCAACTGGGGAGAAGAGCATATTATCCGGATTTATGGCGATAAGTATTCGATGCTGGAGGAAAGTGTTTTGAATAAATAAGCACAGTCTGCTGCATATTAGCGCGACGATGTAGTTGTAGAGATAGTATTGGAGTTTAAGTGTCACGGGGCTTTTCTAAAGCTATTCTAAAAAAAGGCTTATTCCTCCTTGAAGTCCAAGTGGAACGAGCCTTTTCCATATGCTATCTAAAATGCTCTCTCCTTTTTTTAGTTTCTAAATCGGCTAGTCTTACGGGTATAGGCAGTCTGCTTTCTTTATTAATTAACGCTAGCGTGATGGCGGTCGCGGTATCTATATCAATCCAATTGCCGCATGAAATAAAAATAGGCTTCACATCTTTATGCGTTCTTAGCGCTCGTCCATATACGATGTTGTTTATTACAATATTGGTGAACGCCCCTGCTTCATTCGCCGGCATATCAAAATCAACCGAATCGATTTTCAAATAAGTTTTCGCCATACCTATCGTCGGTTTATTCAGATGGAAGGACGCATGTGTGGCGATTCCCATATTTCTAGGATGCAAATATCCATTACCATCAAACATGATCATATTCGGATCGCTATTCAGCAGCTTAAATGTTTCGATAATTAAAGGCAATTCTCTGAAAGATAAATAGCCCGGTATATAAGGCACCTTAACTTCAGCTTTTAAAGACTGTATTTCCACAACCTCTTTGGTCAGAAAATCTACGACACATATGCAGCACACTGCAATTGTCTTTCCAGCTTCCTCCCAGTACGCTAGATCCACTCCGGCAATGAGCTTAATATCTTCTATTTTAAAATGATTTTGCAGCTTAATTTGTTGAACTAAATCCTGTTGAATGGCAGCATAACTTGCGGTTATTTTATTTTCCATTTTGTTTGAACCTTTCGTTATATGTATTCATGACTAAAACTGCGGCTTTATCAGGGGATACAGCCTGAGGTGGCATCATCGCCAGTAGTCCGCAGCATGATCATACCTTTTATAGCTGTTTTAAAATTTGTTCTCTAACACCTTTATCGAACTTAGCTCCTTCTATGTTAGCCCCTTTCCATATTACATCGTTAAGTTTAGCATTTGTAAAGTCAGCTGCTTGAAAATGACCATTCCATAGTGTAGCTCCAGTTAAATCAGCTCCTGAGAAATTCGCATTCCTAGCTTGTACTTCGGACAAATTAGCCTTAATGAAATCAGATCCTTCAAAGTTTCCATCTATGAGAATAGCACCAACAAAGACGGCTTCATCAAAATAGGCCTCGATTGCAATAATTCCCGTTAGATTCGCCTGGCGAAATGTAGCTTCATTGAAAGTTGTTCCAGATAAATGGCCATGGTAAAAATCCACCTCGTCAAAACAAGTCTCTATACACGTACTTATTTTTATGTGCGCATACTTCATCTGAGCTTTACGCAGGTTCGCCTCGCTTAATACACAATCAGCGATATCGGCTTCCTCCAAATTACAGCTTTCCAGATTAGCCTTGTCAAATTCACAATCACGCAAAGAGACACTTAATAGCTCAGAGCCTCGCAGGTTCGTACCATGAGCCATAATTCGATCTGCCCTTAGCTCTGATAAGTCTGAAAAAGAGAGGTCCAGCCCGCCTATCTCTAAGTAATCCAGTATACCTTCTTCTAATCGAACTCTATTAATCTTCTCCATAACTTTTGCTAAATCATTCGACTGCTCTCCCATTTCAACACCTGCCTTCTTAAAATTAGCTTTTTAAATACTGTTGCTATAGATACTCCGTACAATTTTGACTTTCACAGAAAAAAGAACAGCTTGCAGGATTTGATGTCCCTGTTACTTATCAAATAAAGAGTGGTTACTTTCTTCACTCACTATCTTTAAGAAAATTTTCTTCTTCATAAGGATAATTCAATAGTGCTAGATTTTCTTTTGTCATAAACCAGGTCCGATAATCTAAATTACTATTAATAAGCAAACGCCCTTTCATTCTTTTCAATAGAGGATACGTGGTGTGATCCTCAACAACCAAATCCAGATTGTTTAACCGCAATAGTTTTTCAATCACTTCGAGTAGTTTTAACCATCCGATATCAAAAGTTCGCGATATAAATTGAATACTAATAAACACATTTGTATCTACACCATACGCTTCGAAGTTCGCCTTCCGATAACGTTCTATATAGTCATCCTCATCCTCTAAATTAATGCTCATTGAAAAATATATGCAACCGATTCTTACGCGTTGAGTATCGGACCAATCCCATACTTCTGCTTCATAATCAATTAATTCTACAAATAATACTTCGCATATCATATTGTAGAGCAATTTCCTCAATTCTTCTTTAGGCACATTAGAACCAATGCATAACGAAAAATCCATTTTACTCATACCTCCAGTATGCTCTAGTTACTTTATAGCCTTCAATGGTTTATAGTTTATTTAAATTAACACTATTCTTCTGGCTTGTTCTGTAGTTTTCTTATTGAGTATATCAAGAATGTTCCGTAGACTCTTGGAAAATACACCTTAATCCACGCGCCCTCATCGGGCAGCACGTGAAACATATTGTTGCCTTTCCCCGAATACGGGAACCACCAGTTTCCCTTGTATATAGTAAAGAAGACATCTTAAAAAAACACTTTTTTTAACTCAACTTCTAAGTGGAATGTGCCTTTAATGTGCAATTGTTGGCTCTCCAATATTACCTTTTCAGCCTCGCTCATCGCCTTTAAAATTTTCTCTCGACACACAGATGATATCCGTGCAATTTTAACTTTTACAGAAAAAAAGAACAGCTTGCAGCCTGTGCTGCAAAACTGTTCTTCTCCCACTCATTTTTGCCTCTCATCCACAGGATTGAATGTTCCTGTTATTCAGCAAATAAAGAGTGGCTGCTTTTTTACTCTCTATCTTTAAAAAAATCCTCTTCTAGATAGGGGTAGTTCAGTAGTTCTAAATCTTCCTTAGCCAAATAACTCGTTTGATATTCATCTAAATGGGTATTGATCAGTAAACTCCCTTTAACCCTTTTTATTAATGGATAGGAGGTATCATCTTCAACAAGCATATCCTTATCGTTCAACTGCAGTATTTTCCCAATAACTTCAAGCATCTTTAACCACCCAATATCAAAAGTACGCGATATAAATTGAATACTAATAGGAACATTTGTATCCACCCCATGATCTTCGAGATTCATCTCTCGAAAGCGTTTAATATAGTCTTCTTCTTCATCTAAATCTATACTTAGTGAAAAATAAGTGCAACCAATACTCACTTGCTGTGCACCAGATCGATCCCTTACTTCCACTTCATAATTAATTAATTCTACAAAAAACACTTCGCATATCATATCGTAAAGTATCTTTCGCAAGGCTTCTCTAGGCAAATCAGAACCAATAGATATTCTAAAATCCATTTTAATCAAACCTCCAATACCCTCTTGTTACTTGACGACCTTCAATAATTAATAGTTCGTCTAGATGTTTTAAATCCTTGTGTGTCTGACTTATTAAATAATCAATAAGTTCTCGCCTTTTTTCAACAGGATAATCATTTAAATTTAATACGATTCTTCTAGCTTGTTTTGTAGTTTTGCTCCTGAGTGTAGTAAGAATATTCTGTAAACTAGTACCTTTATCTGGAGCATAACAATCAAATACTTGTCCTTCAATTATAAAGTCTGGACTTTTAGAGGGATCAATGCCATAGCCATTTCCATCAAATGCATTTCCATTGGGGACTTCGTCAAGCATTGTTGTACGATATCCTTGTTCTGCAAGAACATCAGCAGCTTCATTTTGTCTTTTTAATCCTCGAGCATCTTTACCTGTATCTTTAGCATAATTTCCTTCTGGTTTGCCACCCTTAGGTAATGAAGGCTTTGTAATTATAGCATTGGGTCTAATTTTAGGTGTATAAGGAATATATTTTTCACCATATAGTTTGTACTCTGAACTAGTTTTCCAGTCTACATTTTTATCACCATATTTTGAACGGAAATACTCATCCCACTCTGGTCCTGTTCTAGGTATCTTTGAAGAATTACCTGTCCCCCCTACTTCCCCACCCGTTGCATTCGGAGGCTCTGATCTACCCTTACCTGCCCCTTGATAAATCGTCGCATCGTCAAACTCATCAATCGGCTTATTTACACCAGGGCCGCCTTTTGTAGACTCTTTCGTTGTTGTCTTCGTTTTCGGCGGCTCAGGCGCTTCCTTCGGTTTAGGTTTGACATTTTCCAGCTTGAACTTCGTCCAAGTATCATCCAATGCCGATATATTCCGTCCATTCGCCAGCTTATTCGCTGCGGCGTACAAGCCATGCTTCAGCAAAATACCCAAATTCACAACGGTCAGTGCAATACCTAGCTTGTCCAGCATGGACTGGTCGATGCCCAATATGGAAGGGTTTGTGCTATCATCACCATTCTTCAGATCAATCAACTTCTCTGCGTTGACCCAAATCATGGCTGCGCCTAATGCAACATCAGCTGCTGCTAAAAGATACAACGATCCTCCGCCTGTCGGGATCGCTGCAATAATCGCTATAACCCCAAAAATGATATTAAATTCTGCTATCAGCATTTGCGGACCTAAGATTAATTCCTCATACGTATATCGAGATAAGTATACCGTTTTTGCTGTCTGCTTGCTCAGATAATCCGGCTTTTGCGGGATCAAATTTTCCAACGCCCAAGCATCTGCCATTGGGGCAACTAACTCCATAAAATGCTGGAAACCCGGCGCATTTAGCGTCTGACTTATCGCGCTCGACAGACCGCTTTCCTGTGACCCACTAGACGAAAGCACCGGCTGCG
Organism: Paenibacillus sp. Leaf72; assembly: GCF_001422685.1. Lineage (NCBI taxonomy): Bacteria > Bacillati > Bacillota > Bacilli > Caryophanales > Paenibacillaceae > Paenibacillus > Paenibacillus sp. Leaf72. The sequence goes on from NZ_LMLV01000014.1 coordinate 58,161, forward strand.
CAGGCAGCATCGCCTGAATTTCCACCAATGACTTCCCTTCCTTTCGACCACGCTCGCTGATCGCCGCTACCTCTTGATTCCAATTATGCACCGCCGTTCGATCCCGATCCTGCTGTTCATACGCCTGCTGTCTACTCGCAAGCTCTCCCTCTGTATCTTTGCTTGGTTCACTCGACTTAGGACCGTACCTCTTCTGATAAAACTCTTGCTGCTTTTCCGTCGATTGAGTCTTGATCCAGTCCTTCGCTTTAGCTCCTAAGTTTGGATCATTTTTCATTTGTTCCTTGGTGGCAGGATGAACCTTCTGGTACAAATATTCCTCCGATATCGGAGCACCGTTATACTTCTGCTTCTCTTGCTCCATATTCGTAGCGAGTTGCTCAGACAGCTGCTCGTCCAGATACATCTGTTCAATCTCTTCATCCGTCAGCAGTTCGGTAAACGGTACCTCCACCTTCTGAAAATCCAGCTTGCCGCTCTTGATGCCAACCCGGTTATCGCTGATTAGCACATAATGGTCCGCATTCGTTTGCAAAGCGACCTGACTGGTCGCCCGCATCCGAATCGATTCGAGGATTCCCTTCTCACTCCCGCTGCCCAGTTCCACCTTATTGCCCGCGACCAGCAGCACATCTTCACTTGCATTCACCGTGATGTTCCCGCCATCCAAATGCAGGCTGACCGTTCCTTTTTCAAAAAGAACCCCATCGTCCCCCAGCTGCATCTTGGCCGCTCCCGGTCATCGGGCAGCACGTGAAACATATTGTTGCCTTCCCCCGAATACGGGAACCACCAGTTTCCCTGCTCATCATGTGCGTTGTCGATGTCCAAATGCACCTTGACCATATTGTTCGCCCGCTTCACGACGCGGCCCTCCAGAGATACACCCTGAATCCCTTCATTTTGCCGGGATTTCCGCCTCAGCGTCTGACGCCGGACCAGCACATATTCATAGGTCAGCAGCCCCGAGGCATAGCTGATGACCGACTCCGCTACGACCCACATTTGCTTCTTGAATACAACATCGTCCCCAACCTGGCAAAATTGCTCGCTGGTTATCCGGTAGCTGACGAAGTCCGCTTCGTGAATGAGATCCGCATCACTGCCTTCCGCATGTGCTTTCAGCTCTTCATAGGCGGCGCGGTTTTTCAGAACCGTATAACGCTTTGCCTTCAGCTCCTTCCCCCATGACAGGTCCGGTACGCCAAAATACACGCGCGGGGTATCCATCACCACATCCGGCAAAATGACCGTACCCACCCGAGACNGCCTTCAGCTCCTTCCCCCATGACAGGTCCGGTACGCCAAAATACACGCGCGGGGTATCCATCACCACATCCGGCAAAATGACCGTACCCACCCGAGACGCCAACCGCTTCAAAAACTGCCAATCCGTTTCCTCGAACTGGACCATCAAGGAGCCGATCGTCGCTTGATCGCTCGTCGCCATATTTTGCGCGTCCCCGCGGGGATAGTTCTTAACCAGTTGCAGAATCGCATCCGTGTATGTCAGATACTTATTCTGATACGACCGATTTTTCGGCTCCAAATCCATNCGCGTCCCCGCGGGGATAGTTCTTAACCAGTTGCAGAATCGCATCCGTGTATGTCAGATACTTATTCTGATACGACCGATTTTTCGGCTCCAAATCCATCGCATACGTGCGCGACAGCGCCTCGACCTTGACATGCGGAATGCCATCCTCCATTTCAATGTCTACATGCGTAATTCCCCCGGCAAACCAGCTTTCCGCCTTGGGCTCAGCGGGTCTCCGCATGAATAGGCTGTCCTCGAAGCTGCTTCTGCCTATACAGGCTTCAGCTTCCTCTTCCGTCATTTCCGCTGTAAAGGTACATTTCGCATGTGCATTGAACTTCCGCTCGATGCGAAAGCTGCGCACGGCCTTAAGCTTATAAGGCCATACCAGCTGGTAGCCGTCTCCTTCATAGTTCACTTCCATGCTGTCACCTCCCTTCTTCTCCTTATCTCACGGAAAACTCCGGAGGTGCCGGATCCATCCCATTGGTCAGCAAACGAATTTGTCCTCCATACTGGCAAAACAAACAAGATTTGCTCGTTAACGCAGCTGCCCCTTGAATCGATACACTTGGACTGCCATTCGTCCATTGCGGCCCTTTCAGCTTCTCCAGCATCGCACTAAGCGATGGCAATCCGCTTGGCAATCCCATCGGCGGCGCAGATTTAAATGGTGCTCCCGATGGAGCCGGAGCTTCCATCAGCTTCGGCGCACAGGGGTAAATTGGTTGGCCAGAGGTCGGCGCATCCGGCTCTGGATCTATCATATAGGAGCCATCTGCATAAGTTCCCACCGTTTTCGCTTCCGCCAACTTCTTCGGATTCTGTCCGCTTCGGCAATAGCCAAAGGAATAAAAGTTCCCATCGATTTCGGGTCCCATTTGTTCAAACGGGATACTCTCGATCATACCTGGCGTGGAGCCAGATACTTTGCAATCCTCCACCGTCAGCATCGGGCTGCCGTTAATGTAGATGCCATTCGGCTCCGGCTTATTCAGCACCTCCTCATGCGACCCGTAGGAGCAATACATATACGCCCCTGCCGTCACATACGTATCCTCGCTTCGCCATGGAGACTCCAGCAAGCCCTTAAGTGTCGCTTTTTTCAAGATGGTTTTCCTATGATCCATTTCAACCGATTCCCCCTACCAACTCAATTCGTCTCACACTCAGCCCATACAAGCTTTTCCGCAGCAGCCCCTCCGCTATATCTACACGCACCACCAGCACACGGCTGCACCAACTCAATTCGTCTCACACTCAGCCCATACAAGCTTTTCCGCAGCAGCCCCTCCGCTATATCTACACGCACCACCAGCACACGGCTGCGGTAGTATGGAATCTGGAAAATCGCAGCATCTTGCAGCGCCCATGGATCTACCCACATTTTGCTCACTCGCCCGTTTTCCGTCACGGTCCGCTCTGGCGCTAAGCAAGGAACCTCCTGCACATCCATCCAGTCATAAAAAAACTGTCCCTGCCGCTCCAAATCCATGACGATGACGCTCTTATTGCCAATATTAGGAACCATTCGGCTGACGACCGCCCGCAGCTCAGCGCCTACGAGCAGCAGCGGATTTTCAATCATACAACCGGGATTTAGCCGGCTTCCCTTCTTGACGTACACCATCTCCTGCTGCTCCGCATAGCGGTACCCTCTCAGCATCCGCTGGGGAAAAGCCAGGTTCGCCCCGTTCGCCGGCAAGCGCCGATCATGCTCCAGCACGAAATATTCCATCCCTGCCTCCAGCTCATGCGAGTGCCATTCCCC
>NZ_LMLV01000015.1:0-57201 GCF_001422685.1 Paenibacillus sp. Leaf72
AACAGCACGCTTGGCTACATGTCACCCTAACAGCACGCTTGGCTACATGTCACCCTTGCGTTTCGAACAGCTTTATTACGAAAAAATAGCATAATGGGCGTGTCTACTCTATTGACAGAAGAGCACTCTGTCCTAAAAAATGGAGTTGTGCGTCCCAAGCTGCGTGTTCTCAGCAACTGTGGACTCAGCCAACAGTACTCTGAGCAACGGCAGTCTCAACAACAGCAGTATCAGCAACGGCAGTATCAGTAACAGCAGTTTCAGCAACGACAGTTTCTGCAACGGCAGTCTCAGTAACAGCAGGCTCAGCAACGGCAGTATCAGCAACAGCAGCTTCAGAAACGACAGTTTCTGCAACGGCAGTATCAACAACGACAGTATCAGCAGCAGTCTTCCCAGCCACAACGAACTCCGTAACAATTGCATGAACTTGTGTCTTATGACTTAAATAAACAGTTGAAAGTCGCCTCGAATTAGCGCCAAGCTAGGTGCAGCATCAGGAAGGGCTCCCGTTTGCATACACCTCCTAGTTCAAATTAAAAAAAGCGGCCCAGCCGCACTGCCCTCCAAAAAAAGGAAAGGCAAATCCAGCTGAACCACCGTTTTCTTTTATATAGTGCCTTTAAAATGCTTCATCACAAGCTGTGTCTCCGGCTCCGGCTCGCAATTTAATTCTTCATGAAGCAATCTTGCAAAATCATCGTAATAGAGAACAAGTGCCTCCTGGTCGCCCATCTGGCCTAGCAGATTTAATATTTGCCGGCACAGCTCATCCGAATATGGCTCCTGCTCATGCAGCAGCAGCAGCCTTTTGAGCGCCTCCTGCTCGTGACCAGCATTCATCTCATAATGGATAAGGCTGCGGACAAGCCGCACATATTTCGCTCTAAGCTCATCCCGGCGCTGCCTCGCCCACAGAAAATCATGCTCTTCAAAATAGTCTCCCGCATACAGGCTGAGCGTCTGTTCCGCCGCAATACGCTGCTGCTCCGTCTCAATGGCGCGGATCGCGGCAGCTCCCTGCTCAAACTGCTCGACATCCAGCTTTAATCCATTGCTTGTCAGACGATAGCTGTCGAGCGCAAACTCAACGAGCGCCACTACTTTCCAATCTTTCATCAGCTTGCGAATTTGATAGACGGACGTATGCAGCAGCATCATCGCTTTCTCATAATCCGAATCAGGCCATAACGTGTCCAGAAGCTGCTGCTTGGCGACCCATTGATCTTTATAATGCAGTAAAAAAGCAAACAGCTCCTGCGCTTTCAGCGTCCGCAGCCGGAGGCTCGTATTCGTTTTTCCATCGTCATGAAATGCCAGCCGCTTGAAGCAGAGCACCTGCCTGCCGGGCAGCTTCTGCTGCTCCGGCTTGCCCCGGCTGTAATCTTCTATAATTCGAGTAATTGTCTTTTTAAACCGTTCCGGATGAACCGGCTTCAGCAAATAATCGAGTGCATTGAGCTCAAACGCTTCAATCGCGTATTCCGAGTAGGCCGTTATGTATACGATGCGTATGTCAGGGTTAATGCTGCGGATATGCTCCGCCGCCTCAAGACCGTTGAGCCCCGGCATATTAATGTCCAGAAAAACGATGTGTGCGGGTGTGGCCCGTACACTTTGAATGCCATCTCTGGCCGAAGTAAATTTTTCTGCCACCTGCAAGCGTCCGTCCCGCTCGAACAACCATTCAATGTGAGCGAGCGCCGGCTTTTCATCATCAATTAAAATGACTCTCATCGCCACCGACTCCCTTTTATGCTTCGTTATACGTGCCTGCCCGCAGCTCCTTCGGATAGCGGAAGCTTACCTCTGCCCCGAGCTGCCTCTGCCCATCAATGACCAAGCCGCTGCCGTACAAATTAACCAGCCTCTGATGAATGTTGCTCAAGCCTACACGGCCTGTCCCTTTGTCCGAGAGCACCTGCGATAATCGTTCTGGAGTAAAGCCTACACCATCGTCCTCTACAAGAACCATAATACAGTTGTCTATTTCAGAAATTTTCAGCTTAATCGTGCCGCCTTCTTCTTTTTTCATGACGCCGTGATTAACTGCATTTTCCACTATTGGCTGAATGGTCAGCGGAGGAATAAGCGCAAGCGCATCGCAGCTAATTTCGTATTCAATTTTCAGCCTTTCATCAAAACGCGCTTTTTCCAGCGTCAAATATGACTTGACCAGTTCCAGCTCGCGCTCGATCGTCGTCATTTTGTCGCGATTATGGAAATCAAAGCTGCTGCGCAAAAACTGGCTTAATTCAATGAGTAGCTCCATCGCTTTATACGGATCTACCGGACAAATAGCTATAATCGTATTCAAGGCATTGTATAAAAAATGGGGCTTGATTTGCGCCTGCAAAAACGCCATTTCCGCCTGTACGGCCAGCTTAACTGACTTGCGCAGTGCCAGCAGCGTCTGAACGCGGGCACGCAGCTCGCCGGCATCAACGGGCTTGCCTATATAATCGTTGACCCCTGCCTCAAAGCCGAGCTTAATGTCCTCCGGCTTCGTTCTGGCCGTGAGCAGCAGCACCGGAAGCTCCGACAGCAGGAAGCGTTCGCGAATTTTGCGGCAAAGCTCAATACCCGACATTTTCGGCATCATCCAATCCGTAATGACCAAATCGTAACTGGCCGGAGCAGCAAACGCCTCTTCCAGCGCTTCATCTCCACTTCTTACCGCCGTTACCTCGCAGCGCTCAATGGAAAGCAAATTAATGAGCACCTGCAAATTAATCGGATCATCGTCAACGACGAGCACGCGGAATTCAGCTGCTGGCGGCGGCACATTCAGCATAGCGGTAAGCTCGATTGCGGCGGCCTGCTCCTGGTAGGCGATATCAGCTTCGTCTATTTGCTGGCCTTGGGCGATCGGAATGGTAAAGCTGAACGTTGTCCCTTGTCCCGCAATAGAATGGACGCTGATGGTTCCACCACCCAGCTCCACAAGCTGCTTTGTAATACGCAGTCCGAAGCCCGAGCCTTGAAAGATCGCCTGCCCCGCCTTTGCTTTTCGTTCAGATAAAAAAATCGTTTCGAGCTGCTCGGGTGGCATACCGATACCCGTATCCGCAATGTCCACCCTCACCTTATTTCCTTGCGTCACCGCACTGATGGTTATTTTCCCCTGAATGGTCGCCTTTGCCGCATTGCCAAGCAAATTGTACAATATTTGCCGCAGCCGATCTTCATCCGCATCAAGCAAAGGCAAATTGGCAGGCAGCCGCTGTTGTATCTGAACTTGTTTGTCGATGAGCAAATGCTCCACAACCTCTACAACCGCATGAAGCACGGGCTGAAAATAAATCTTTCGCTTCGCAAGCTTCATTACACCGCCCCGCAGCTCAGCAAACTCCAAAATATCCTGAATAAGGGCGGACAGCTGCTTTCCGGTCGAAACAATCATTGATAAATGCTCCGCCTGCTTCGTATTGTTGAGCGGTCCGGCAGCGCCTTCCAGCATGGAGGCTGCCATATTAATAATGCCATGCAGCGGCGTCCTCAGCTCGTGCGAGGTCATCGTCATAAATTCATCCTTGAGCCCATCAAGCGTCAGCAGCTTCTCCGACAGCTGCTCCACCTCGCGGATCGATTTTGTAAAGCGTTTCGCGAACAAGCCCGCATGGGCGAACACAAACAGCAGCATTTCGAAAGAAATCAACATTGCGCTTTCCATAAATCCGTATGCCCGCATCATGGAAGCCAGCATCATCATGACGATGCTCTGAAGACTCAAAAACCAGTAAGGGTCCGCATACACCTTGCGTCCTACACCCCGGATAATAACATAAATATAATAAACAATCATCACAAGACCTTGAGCCATAATTAAAATTTCCAGCTTCGAAATAAATAACGGCGTTGCCACGAGCTCCAGCACAATCGTAAATCCCGCAAACCATTTTAAAAACCGCATCACTTTGGAATGCACGATGCCTGGCAGCATTTCATTCACGATGCATAATAAAAAATAATACACAAACACCGATGAGATGGGCTGCAGCTTCAGCACGAAGGAATAAGGCAGATCAGGCAACAGCTGGACAATGATTCGTTCCCCTTGAGTCATCATAAAAATCATTGACGAGAGGCAAAAAAGCCCGAGGAACATCAGCCCTCTCTCCTGCCTTCTAAGCACGTATAACAGCAGGCAAAAGAGGCCAGGGATGAGAAATCCGGAAATAATCAACGCCCCACGTAAAATATCCATTTCCCGGTTTTTAATAATCGTATGCTGGTCTCCGAAGGCGATGGAATAAATGATGCCGCCTGTAGCATAGCTGTAATTGGCTACCTGCACAATAAGCTCGACCGAATCGCCCGCAACGGTGCCAAGAGCAATATAAGGCACATTGTTTTGAACGCCATCGTATTCATTGGCAGCTGGGGCACCGCTGGCACCAATCATTTGATTGTTTAAATAAATGCGATTGGCCATGCGAATGTTCGAGGTGTAGACCCCATATATTTCGCGTAAATGGCTGGGGAGCTGAATTTTCAAACGATAAGTGCCGTAGCCAATGCCCGCCCTGCTGCCTTCTCCAGACAAATAAGCATTCCATTTCCCCGGTACATTCACCAGCTTGCTCGGTAGAGCCTGCTCCGCTGGCAGCTGGCTAGCAATCGCAAAATCTTTCGGCGTCAGCAGCTGGTTCGGATAAAACTCCCACTCGCCATCCAGCTTGACTGCCCCATTTTCTACAAAACTCCAATTACTCAAGTCCAATACGCCATTTACAGCACGTACATCCTGTTTATCCGCCAGCTTAAGGAACATAAGCACAAAAATCGTGCCCGTAATTCCTAAAATCATCAGGAACATGCCAATGTTCTTTCGATTAAGCATTCATAGTCTCTCCCCGCAGCGTTACGATGCCTCTTATGTATCGTCTATACAATATAAAAGCCTGCTGAGTCGTACTCACCAGGCACTGCTTATTCGTGCAAGCTATCGTTTTCGTTTCTATCTCCTATTATAACTTCTATTCTGAACCTTTTCTGAACATATTTCGAAGAAAAAATAGAAAAGAAAGAGCCGGCATTACGACGGCTCTTCCCCCCATACGAGCACCCCGCTGCGATACAAGGTGACGCGGCTGGCATCGGCAAAAGCTGTATTCGCCGCATTATACGAATAGTCATTGGTCTCAGCATAGTTGGTCCAGCTATTTTTATGGATGCGGTTCTGCATTTCGCCGGTATGGCCGCCGCCAGCTGAAATATTCCCAGCTCCCGTACCAAAGCTGATTTCCAAATAAGTGTCGGCATTTGCGCTCGTCTTGCCTGACGCGGCAATGCTGCCACTAAGATTGGAGCAGCCTACGGTTGCATAGTCACAATCGAAAATTTGCGGCTGCGAGCCATCTGCCGAATACCAATAACGAATAGTGAGCTCATGAAGCGGCACCGCTGATGTACCCGAATTGACGATGCGGAATTGCGGCTTCAATTGATTGTCCAGAGCGGCAGAATCGCCGTTCTTGTATTGGACCTTAAGCTCGCTTGGGCCTGTATTTGGAAGAGCTGGCGTTGCACTTGCCTGCAACGAATTTACCGATTCGCCCACGGTGTTCACCGCGCTAACGGCATAATAATAAGTCGTCCCATTGACCAGCCCCGTGTTCACATAGCTGGTGCTGCTTGTCGTGCCTACTGTGGCAAAGGGGCCCGCACTTGAAGCTGCGCGCTTAATGTTGTAGCTGGTCGCTCCGCTGACCGCCTGCCAGGACAGCGCCGCCTGGCTATTGCCTGCCGTAGCTGTTACGCCTTGCGGCGCTGCCGGCACTGTCGGTATCGGCCCAGTACCCCCGCCCGATTTGGCATTCATCACATTTGCGTGATTAGTCAGCAGCGTAGCCGTCGCGCTTGGATATATGATGCGGAAGCCGTCATAATCGGGATACAGCGTATTATCATCCTGAATGCCTGTTAAAATCCAAAACTGGCTGCCCGCACCGCCATATTGCTCAACCGCACCGAGCCAAGCAGCATAAACCTGATTGCGGGTCGCTTGATTTTGATAGCCGAATTCCTCCAGCACGACTGGCTTCTGCGCCGCATTGCCGTCCTCGATATGGTCGATAATCCACTGCGTGCCCCACTGCGCTGTACGGTTCCAATGATCCGGATATAGGTGAAACGTGCCGTAATCAATATTCGGCAGCGCAATCAGCCTTTCCCAATCAACGCCTTCCCCGCCGCCATACATCCAATCCGAATGCCCCGGAATGTTATAAAAGCCTTCATCCCCTACAGCGACCAAATGATTCGCATCGAGCGATTTGACGTAGGTGCTCATCTCATCCGCCCAATTAACAAGCTTGTTGCCCGTTGTGTCGGATTGGGCCCGCGGCTCATTCGCCAGCTCCCATGCCATAATGGCAGGATCATCTTTATATTTAACGCCTGTGTACGTATTCACCCGGTTGAGCATGTAGTTTACATAGTTTTTATAAGCTTGTTTAATAGAAGCATTCGTATAAAAAGCATCATGCGAGCCAGCATTAAACCATGCAACATACTGATTCATGCCGCCAAAATCATCCCAGTTGTTTACGAATGGAATAACCAGCTTAACGCCCGATTGTCCAGCCTTATAAATCGCATAATCCAGCTTGGTAAATCCCGATTCGTCATATACGCCGGGAGTCGGCTGCAGGACGGCATTATCCTGCGGCTGTCCATTATGGAAGCCCCAAATTCGGATCACCTTGAGATTCATCGCCACCATGTCCGCAAACACGTCATCGACCATTTTTTGCGACTTATAGTGGAAATAATAGTTGTTCGTTCCGGCAAAATAAAAGTCCTCGCCGTCCAGCTGAAACTTGCTTCCTGATGTCGTAACGAAAGCATTGCTATCTGCGGCGCTGGCCTTCGTATCGGCTGTCATCCACCCGCAAACGATAGCTAGCGCCAGTGAAAAAATCATGAACCGTTTGAGCTGCTGCTTCATGCGTAATAGCCTCCTTTTCGTTTTTTTATCTGCAATGGAAACGCTTACTTATATTATCAAGCAAGGAGCCGCCTCGAAACTAGTCGAATCGTTACCTCTTTAATATCACTTTGGTGACCAAAAACGACGGCAGCGCCAGCATAAAAGGCCCATGCACCTTACAAACTGGTGCATGAGCCCTTTGCTTTTTTTAAAATTAAGATGGCTCTACGCCCCATTGCAGGCTGCCCGCTGCATAGCCGGTTGTTTTGTTCCAGTCTACATAGCTTGTCGCGCTGGAATTGAACGAATAATCGCCTGTTTGTGTATAGTTGCTCCAATTGTCCTTCGAAATCCGCGTTTGCAGCTCGATGCTTTGGCCTGCTGCCACTGAGCCCGCAGCGCTGGCAAAGCTAATTTCTACATAATAGTCTGCTCCCGTTACGGCCGTCGGCAGCTTGACGAAGGAAGCGAGAACGTTGGCGCTGCCAACGGTCGACCAGTCGCACCAGAAGCTTTGGGCTTGCTCGCCGTCAATCGTGTAATAATAACGGAGCTTTACATCAGCCAGATTGAGTGAACTTGTGCCTGTGTTCACCAGTTTGATTTTTGGACTTAGCGTGTTTGTCGTTGCCGCTGTACCGCCGTTAAACAGCTGCACTTTAAAGCTGCCTGCTGGGGACGGTGTTGGCGTTGACGTCGGCGTCGGTGTCACTGTTGGTGTTGGTGTTGGTGTCGGTGTCGGTGTCGGTGTCGGTGTCGGTGTCGGTGTTGGCGTCGGTGTAGCCGTTGGCGTCGGTGTAGGAGTTGGGCCATTCACCGTATCGCCATAGACGATACCGCGGCCATTCGTGCCGATATATACGCGTCCGAAGATGCGCGGATCACCCGTAATCGTTTCTCCTGTAAACGCATATTGATGTTGGTCATCATTAATTCTGACCCAATTTGCCCCGCCATTATCGGAGCGGAAGAACCCTCTGACTTGATCGATTTGCGCCGATACATATAGCGCAGGATACGTCTGGCCTGGCGCTGCCATTCCGAAGCCAACGACATCTGCTTCCTCGACGTTGCTAAGCTTCGTAAACGATGCGCCCGAGTTTGTCGAATGCCACAACCCGTATACACCGCTCGCCTCGTTGCCGCCAGCCAGCCAAATATCGCCTTCCACGCCTGGAAGCGCTTTAAATTTCATATTCCCTTCTGCTGGAAGTCCCGCAGCTGCGGTCATTGCAAATGTTGCTCCGCCATCGGTGCTCACATAGAACTTGCCCGCCGCCGCCGCATAAAATTTGTTTTTGTTGACGCGGTCTGAAACAACTTTTGCGCCAGCTGGAACGCCTGTGCTTGCTGTCCATGAGTTGCCGGTCGTTTTGGAATAATAAACGCCGACATCAGAGGTGCTCCATACGAGCGAGCTGTTATCAGCCGCAACGGCTATGAAACCGCCGCCCGTTGTATTGGATGGCTCTGCATTCGGGCTATACCAGTTCGTTCCGCCATCGTAGGACAGAGCAATCGATTTTTCATTAGGATATTTCGCCTTATCTGCATTTCCAACGCGCGCAATGAATCCAGGGTTTAGTTCAGCGAAGTCTATGCTCGTGGAGCTGCTTGGACTGATGAACATTTTTGCAGGTGCCGCCGTTAAATCATTATGTCGGTAGCCTGATACATCAAGCATGGCGCTTAACAGGTGAGCGCCTGTCGGCGGGCTAATCAATTCTTTGATTGACGTTTCCTCAATGCCCTTGGCCATAACAGACAAAGCCACTTTGCCGCCGCTATCCCAAGCCGTCAAGTTCGTCGTGCCGTACACCGTAGCGCCTGTGCCATATAGCATGCGGTCAGAGTTGAAAGGATCAATTTCAATATCGCCAATCATCCAGCCAAGCTTAGGCGATACCTCCGGCGGCGCAGAACTTACGCCCCAATCGAGCCATGGAGCAGCCGAAATATCCTGCGTGTAGGAGAAAGTGCGGTTCGGGTAAGAGCCATACTGCCAAATCGGCTTCCACGTTGCGCCGCTATCCGTACTGCGATAAAGGTTGGCGTCCGGGTACCATGAATTTAGCGTTGCGACGATCAGCGTGCCAGGTTGTTGGGCATCAACCGCAAGGCCGCCATAGCCGAAATAATTATCCGCGCTGCTTGAAGGGACTGGGCTAATGTTCGTCCATACGCCAGTGGCTGTATTCAACCTCCAAACATCGCCCTTCGAACCGTTATATGGACCTGTGCCGTTGCTATATGTAACATACAGCTGTCCATTTGAATCCAGCTCGCCATGATGCGGCAAATAGCCCGTCGGCTGTCCTGCCACGGCAGACCAGGTTGTGCCGCCATTCGTACTGCGGTAAATGCTGCTCGCTGTATCTGCTACACCGACATAAATCGTTTGCGTCGCCGTTCCAGGCGAGCCCGTCGATTCGTCAAACGTAATCCAGGCGAGCCCCATTTTATCCGCCAAATAAGGATACGTCGGGTCCTCCACAAAATTGCCCGGATTCGGGAATGCCGTTACTTTGCTCCACGTTACGCCATAGTCGGTACTTTTCCACAGGCCGTTGCCGCTGCGTGCGCCAAAATACAAAATATTGTTTTTATTCGGGTCTACCATCAGCCGCTCGCCCATGGATCGCCCTGGCATATTGCCGCCAACCTTGAAAGGCAGCTGCGTTTCCTGCCAAGTGTCTCCTTTATCCGTGGAACGCATAATATAGCCGTTATGCGGGTCCCATTCATTCGTATAGGAGCCAGCCGCAATATACAGGCGATTCGGATCAATCGGATCGGTTGCCAGCGCATCCACGCCGGTCTTATTCCACTCATCCCAGCTCACGTGGTCCAGCAGCGCCTTCCAGCTGCCAGTTGCTGCGTTGTAACGATAAGCACCGCCCACATCCGTACGGGCATACAGCAGCCCAGGCTCTTTTTTATTAAAAACAAATCCCGGAACGAAACCTCCGCCCCCGCCAGTCACTACATTTTTCCACGTGTACGCTTCACTTGGTGCCGCTTGCGCCTCTAGCGGGTTGCCGATTATTACGGTGCCGGCGACAACTGTGATCGCTAGGGCCAGCGTGCCCAGCTTGCGCATTGAATGTTTGATCAAATGAATACCCTCCTCAATTGGAATGATATAACGCAAACACCTAAAATATAAATATGGATGAGCACCCACTCCCTTCCAAATGTATACGCTTTCATTTTAGCACATAAATTTTAAGCCAAGCACTATATAAAATGGATATATTTTCATATGAAAATCAGCTATTTGAAACTCGCCGCACGCAAAAAAAGCTCTGAACCCGGGCGCTCTAGCCAGCTGCAATAGCCTTTGAGTCGCTTCGTTCTGGTTCAGAGCAGTGCATAATTTCTGTTCGGTTATGGCCGAATAATGCGTTGTTCCTTCGCCGCTTTTATCCACATCGGGAACTCATTCAGCAGCTGATCATACAAATTCTCATCCGAAACAGCTGCAATATCGTCCAAATGGAAGAAGCTCGCATTATCTACGATTCGCCCCTCCATCGTATCCAGCCGCTTTAATACTTCGAAATTGGAGTTTCCGATGCCGACAAACTGCCAGAAAATCGGCTGCACCGCCGAATGGGTAATCGTATGCTTAATCGACTTGACTACCCCGCCGTCGTTAATAAAAATAATGAACACAGGTGTAGGATCATTTTCCTCTACCGTATATTTGCGAATGACATCCTCCATCACCGGAGGCTCATTATTGCGTCCAAACTTATGAATAAGGTCATTGTTTAAAATATTTTTATCGACATATTGGCCAAAATCGCGCTCCGTTACCGACGGCAAACGGCTGTATTCATTATCGTATACCCACACGTCGAGCGTGCCGTTATCATCGAACTTGCTGGCAACGGCCAAAATCCGCTCCACGACTTCCTGAACGGTGCCGTTTTTATACAGCGTCTGCATAGACCCGGAAATATCCAGCACGATGCCTACTCTGGCCACGACGTTCATCAGCTGCTTTTTCTCCAGTGTGTATTGCACGAGCTTTTTGCGGAAATCAATTTTGCTAAGGGAGGCAGGTGCTTCCAATGTCGCCGACGCAGCTGCCTCTGCCCGAGCTTGGTCATGAGCTAGAGCTTGGGATGACTCATTCTCGCCCGCCGACGCATTTCCTTCCAGCTCCAGCCCATAATTCAAGCATAATGCAGCAAGTCCGCCGTAAAACCCGCTGCCAATCGCGCTAAACTTCCACTCGCCATTGTGACGATACAGCTCCCCAGCTACGACCGCCGTCTCCTTCACCAAATCCGCACCGTATTCGTAGCGCAGCAGCTCTTCCCCCGTGTCCAGGTTAACCAGCCGCACATAAAGCCCCGTTACATCCTGAAAAGCATGTCCGAGCTGCTCGCCATCATAGATCGTCACCGTAAAGGCCGCTTTCGCTATTTGCTCTGGCAGGCGCCCAAGCACTAGCTCGATTCCTTCTTGATCGCCCGCTTCCATGCCATGCTGCTGGCTGCTTGATTTATGCTCGGCCGCGCCATTCGCCGCCAATGGATTGCCATAAAAAATAAAATCCTCATCCCGCTCACAGCGGCCGCGCTCTGACAGCAGAAACGCCGCAGCATCGATGCCAAGCTCGCTTTTTCCAGCTATCCAGCCAAACTGCACAGCCAGCTTGCCGAAGCTTTTCCCCTTGGTCACGTCCGCTTTTTGCCCTTTCAGCAATGGCATATATGTATCTTCCTCTCGCCTATTAGATTGGTAAATAAGATCATCTATACCGATTATAGCAAATAGGGCGGGCGAATGGAGAGAAAAAGCCTCTTTCCCCGCACGCCATCGGCATGCTCGAAAAAGAAGCTTTATCTCGTCTCTATGTGATTTTCGCTTGCGCTATCATTGCCTCATGAATTTATTTACGATTCCATAATAAACCGGTTCCACTTTTGCTGCCACGCTATATCGTCCCAGAACGGATGATGGGGCGCGCAATTGGAGCAGAGCACCATCCCCCAGAAGCCCAGCTTCATCCCTTTGCGAATCGCATATTCGGCAATAAATTTGCCGATCGGCCCTTCCTCAAAGCCCGCATGCAGCGGCGTGTAGCCCACATAACCTTCGCCAATGACAATAGGCAGCTCCGTTTGCCCCGCCCATTCATGCAGCTCCTCAAAACGAAAATCCGCCTTCTGGAGCATCGCCAGCTTGTGGCTGCCATAATGGTCGTACAAATACAAATCCCATTGATCCGGATCAGCCCAATCATGCAGATAAAGCAGCTTCATGCCGACCGGATTGCCCTGCATCCGCCATTCCTGCCCTGCCGGAAGCTGCCAGCTCTCGAACGGCGGCGCGTCCTCCCGCAGCAGCGATTGCACCAGCTCATTTGGAAACGGCACCGCTTCATTGTCGATGCCTGCCTGATCCATCAGCTCCTGCAGCACGCCTTTAATGTACAGATGAAAATGGGCCACCTGCATATTTCGCGCCACATAAGCTTTCGGGTAAGCCTCATTCAGCGTATAGCTTGCCGTCATTAACAGCTCAGGATGCTGCTCGCGCAAAAACGCAACCGCTTCTTCGATGTAGGGCTGCATAATTTGCACAAGGCCCGGCGTATTGGAGCCAGCAACGCCCTGCTCAGTTGCAATGTCGGTCAATTGTCCAAATTCGACCTCATTATGCAGCTCGGCATAAGCGATTTGCTCGCCATAGCCCGCTGCCTTCACATATGAAATGAGCTGATCCATCGACTTCGCCAGTGCCATAAACCGCTGGTCCGGCGGAATATCCGCCAGCAAATCGCGCAAATAGGGCTCCGCCAGAAAGCTCGGACTTTGCTGGTATTCCCACGAGGAAAGAATAATATAGCAGTTGTGAGCCTTCGCTTGCTTGAATAGCTCCAATAGCTGCGCATGCCCGTCCAGCTCTGCTCCGCCTTTGCAATTGTACCAGCGCGTCCGCTGCCCCACCTCGCCCAAATTGCCGAAGCGCAGCGGTCCAGGGCGAACGCCCGATTCCGTAAACAGCATGAGTGGCATTGCACAAATGCGAATCGTATTGTAGCCCCGCTCTACCGCTTCTTTATATCTTGCAGCTAAATCGCTGTAAGGCTCCCCCGGCGTCGTCATCGTATACCAAGAGAAATCCCACATTGTAATTGTCAGTTTACGGGGCAGCTGCCTGCTCGCTGTGCTCATATGGCCACCTTTTCTGTCCTCTATGGATAGGGTGATCATCTCATCATCCGCTACCACACTAGGTTGTGCAGAGAACGCTTTTTCTTTATGGTACATGGTTCACACCAGCAGGCGCCATGAACAATGTACGGATGCTGATGGAACATATTCGGATTTACCGAGTGATGTACCGAGTAAGCTTGGCAAGTCTAATCTGATCAGAACTTATTTAATTTCCCTCATCGCCAGCTGGCATAAACAGCTCGACGAAGCGTTCAGCCGCAACCGACAGCTTTCTGTCCTGACGTACGGCAAGTCCGATGCTGCGCGGTGGAAGCGGGTCTTCTACTAATAATTCAAACAACATGCCATTATTTAATTCTTCCTGCACAAAAGAACGGCTAATGAAGGCGGCCCCGTAACCGAGCCTGGCGAACTGGGCGAGCAAATCAATGCTGCCAAGCTCGATATCCGGCTTTACCACCTGTCCCTTGCCCGCAAACCATTGTTCAATAAACTCCCTCGTGCTGCTGCCCGGAGATAATAACAGGAGCGGCAGCTCAGCCAGCTGCTGCATCGACAAAGCTCCATTCGCTGCCGAACGGCGGGCTAGCTCCGCATAAGCCTCCCCAACTACAAAACAATCCTCCAGCACCGCAAGCGTCTGAATATTCAGCTGTGAATCGTTTATGGGCAGATGGATGATGGCACAATCGATTTCGCCTTCCCTTAAGCGCTGCGTAATATCAGGCGTTTTCCCATGCGAAAGCCGGATTCGAATACCCGGATAATCGCGATGAAAGGTATTTAATTGCGGCAGCAAAAGATGCTTAATCAGCGAATCGCTCGCTCCGATGCGGATTTCCCCCTCATTCAGCAGCTTCATATTTTGCAAATGCTTTTGCGCAGAATCCAGCATGGAAAAGGATTGCTCTACATAGCCCAGCAGAGCTTGCCCTTCTTCGGTAAGCTCGACACCCTTCGACAGCCGATGAAAAAGCTTGAGCTGCAAAGCCTCCTCCATCTGCTTAATCGCATAGCTGACCGATGGCTGCGTAATATGCAGCTCCTGCGCCGCTCTTGTTAAATTTTTGCAGCGTGCTGTATGCAGAAAAATACGATACCATTCCAGATTGAACATTTGGTATAGACCACCTCTATATCATTTTTGATAAAATCCAATTTCACTTATTTCATTTTCTTCATTATAATCGGGTTTAGACAAGAAAACAAAAGAGGTGGAAATATGGACGGATTCCAGCCCGATCTAGCTGCACGCTCCCCATGGTCGGCCCATAGCGATAAACAGCAGGTGACCCTGAATCCTCCAAGCGGAGCATTGGAAGGAACGGTGCGCATACCGGGAAGCAAAAGCTTAACTAACCGTGCCCTCATTATAGCCGCGCTTGCCGTAGGAAAATCGCAAATTGACGGTTTATTATTAAGCGATGATTCCTACTGGTGCATTGCCGCATTAAAGCAGCTCGGAGTAAAGATCACTATCGAAGGAGACACCGCTTATGTGGATGGCTGCGGAGGAAACTGGCCTATCTCATCTGGCGAGCTGTACGTCGGAGCTGCCGGCACGATTGCGCGTTTTTTGCCCGGAGCTTTAGCCATTGGAGACGGCGTTTGGGCGATCAAAGGCACTAGACGGTTGCACGAGCGGCCGCTGGCTCCCTTGCTGGATGCACTGACGCATTTAGGAGCAGCGTTTGAATACGAGCAAGCCGAGCGTTCACTCCCCTTCGTCCTTCGGGCAAACGGATTGCAGGGCGGGACGGTGCTGCTGCCTGGCTCTACATCAAGTCAATTCATAAGCGGTTTGCTGTTAGCCGCCCCTTATGCGAAAGCGCCGATTACAGTGCGCATAGATGGGGAAGTCGTGCAAAAAGATTATGTCGAAATGACCCTTGCGATGATGGCTTTGTTTGGTGCAGCACCTGTTGCATCTCTGGACACAGACGCCCCCTGCATTACGATACCTACGGGAAAATATGAAGCGCGCTCCGTCCTTCTGGAGCCTGATGTATCGACCTGCTGTTATTTCTGGGCTCTCGCCGCGCTTTCCGCAGGGCGCATAAGAACGGAAGGCATTGACGCCAGCCGTACAAGCCAGCCAGATATTGCAATGCTCGGCGTGCTGGAGCAGATGGGTTGTACGATTGTCCGCGGCGCAAGCTTTATTGAAGTCCAAGGACCAGAGCGTTTGAAGGGCGGCTTTACCGTCAGCATGCAAAAATGGTCGGATCAAACGCTGACGCTCGCTGTCCTTGCTATTTTTACAGATGGCCCCATTACACTTAAAGATGCCGCTCATATTAGACATCACGAATGTGACCGGATAGCTGCTATTTGCACGGAATTGGGTAAACTAGGCATTCGCGTATTGGAATATGAAGATGGCCTAACCGTTTTTCCCGGCAAGCCGCAAGCCGCTTTATTAAATAGCCATGATGACCATCGCATGGCTATGGCCCTTTCCTTAATGGCTTCGAAAGTTTCTAATCTACAAATTTCCGATCCGGGCTGTGTCTCCAAAACAAACCCGAATTATTTTGAGCAATTGGCTGCACTAGGCTTTCAAATAAACGAATAGACGCAGAGGATGATCCATTATGGCAGGAAACACATTCGGAGAAGCTTTTAAAATCACAACCTTTGGCGAGTCCCATGGCGAGGCGGTTGGTGTCATTGTCGATGGCGTAACGCCGGGCATCGAACTTGATGAAGCCTACATTCAGCGGCAAATGGACCGGCGCAAGCCCGGGCAATCGTCCGTCACTTCCCCGCGCAAGGAATATGATATCGTTCATATTTTGTCGGGCATGTTCGAGGGAAAAACGACTGGAACGCCGCTCTTCGTTATTTTGCATAATCAGGATATGAGGCCGGATGCGTATAGCGATATCCAGCATTCCTTTCGCCCGGGCCATGCCGATTTCACTTATTTGCAAAAGTATGGCATTCGCGATCACAGAGGAAGTGGACGGGCTTCTGGCAGAGAAACGGCGGGAAGAGTAGCGGGCGGCGCCATTGCCCGCAAGCTGCTGGAGCAAAGGGGCGTGCAGGTGCTTGCCTATACGCAGGCTATCGGAGGCATTGAATGCGAAACCTTCGATGAGAGCATCATAGAACAAAATGCCGTGCGTGCCTGTGACGCCACCGCCGGAGCGAAAATGATCAGCAAGATTGAACAGCTCGCAGCCATTGGCGACAGCTGCGGCGGCATTGTAGAATGCCGGATTCGTGGCGTAGTGCCTGGTCTTGGAGAGCCGGTATTTGACAAATTGGATGCGGAGCTTGCGAAAGCGATGCTATCGATTGGCGCCGTGAAAGGCATTGAATTTGGCGCTGGCTTCGCTGCCGCCTCCATGCTCGGCAGCGAGCATAATGACGGGATGAGCGGCGACGGATTTCTCAGCAATCATTCGGGCGGCATCATAGGGGGCATCAGCACGGGACAGGATATTATTTTTCGTATAAGCGTTAAGCCGACCTCCTCCATTTCGGTCCCGCAGCAAACGGTCAACATTCACGGCGAGGAGCAGGAAATTAGAACCGAGGGGCGGCACGACCCTTGCATTTGTCCGAGAATTGTCCCCGTTGTGGAAGCGATGGTCTGCCTCGTATTAGAGGATCAGTACAAGCGGCAAGCCGCCATGCTAGGGTAGAACTTAACTGAAAAATAACAAGGGACTGCTTCAAGGCTTCTACAGCCTAAAAGCAGTCCCTCGTTTTACCACTATCCCGTTCTTCTATCAGCGCTCGTCTGGCAGTCCCACTGGACCAGCGGCGGCAATTTCCGCGCTTACGCCAACGAATTTGCGGAAATTATTCTCAAATTGTGCGGCAAGCTTGGCCGCCTGCTGATCATAGGCCGCCTTATCCTGCCATGCTTCACGGGGCAGGAGCACCGCATCCGGCACGCCTTCTACCGTGAGCGGGCAGCTCAGGCCAAACACCGGATCGGCGATAAATTCAGCCTGCTCAATGCTGCCATTAATCGCGGCCGTTACCATCGCCCGCGTATATCGCAGGTTCATCCGCTGCCCTATGCCGTGCGGCCCACCGGACCAGCCTGTATTTACCAAATACACTTTGGCATCATGCTGGGCGATTTTTTCACCGAGCATTTCTGCATATACACTTGGCTCGAGCGGCAGGAACGGCGCTCCGAAGCAAGCGGAAAACGTCGCTTCCGGCTCCGTTACTCCACGCTCCGTACCCGCAAGCTTGGACGTATAGCCCGATAGAAAATGATACATAGCCTGCTCCTTCGTCAGCCTGGAAATCGGCGGCAATACGCCGCAAGCGTCAGCGGTCAGAAACAAAATAACGTTCGGATGGCCTGCTTTTCCGGCCAGCACCGCCCCTGGAATATGCTCCAATGGATAAGCAGCACGCGTATTTTCCGTCAGAATATTGCTGTTATAATCAGGCTGCCCTGTCTGCGCATCTAGCGCTACATTTTCCAACACAGCGCCGCTGCGGATGGCCTGCCAAATTTGCGGCTCCTTCTCTTCGCTCAGCCCAATGCATTTCGCATAGCAGCCGCCTTCGAAGTTGAACACGCCATCCTCCGACCAGCCATGCTCGTCATCTCCGATGAGGCGGCGCGAAGGATCGGCAGAAAGCGTCGTCTTGCCCGTGCCCGATAGGCCGAAGAACAGCGCCGTATCGCCCTGCTCGCCTACATTCGCCGAGCAATGCATCGACAGGACGCCCTGCAGAGGCAGCAAGTAGTTAAGCACGCTGAAAATCGACTTTTTCATCTCGCCCGCATATTCCGTTCCGCCAATCAGCACGATTTTTTGCTCAAAAGAGATGCAAATAAACGTTTCGGACGCTGTACCGTCACATGCAGGATCTGCCTTGAGCCCCGGAAGGGCGATGACGGTAAATTCAGGCTTATGGGAGGCAAGCTGCTCCTCGCTTGGACGAATAAACAGCTGGCGGGCAAATAGATTATGCCAGGCATATTCATTAATAACGCGAATCGGCAGGCGGTACGCTTCATCCGCACCAGCATAGCCGTCAAAGATGAACAGCTCTTGCTGCTCCATATAACGCTTTGCTTTTTCATACAATTGGTTAAAATGCTCCGGCGAAAGCGGCTGGTTCACTTTGCCCCAAGCCACTTGCGGCAGCGAAGACGGCTCGCATACAATAAACTTGTCTTTGGGCGAACGGCCTGTATATTGCCCTGTCAGCACCCGAAGCGCTCCCGATTCCAGCTTCGTTCCTTCGCCGCGTTTAATCGCTTGTTCCATTAGCTGCTCTGTCGTCATTTGATAATGTACGCCTTGCTGACGCAGTCTCGACTCCATGATGCTCATGCCTGACTTCCTCCCGTCTGTGTGTATCCGCCTGCCCCATTTCCACTTGCTTGCATGTGCCCCGAGCTGACTAGTCCGCCCCCAGACCTCGACACCACACATGCCTCTTCCTTGCATTCCGAATAATAATTAGTTACCTTCTTCGTTGGTTGTGTATCAATCAGCGTCATGCAGTGCTTGCAATAAATGGCTCCCATTTCTATACCGTGATTTCGCATGAATCCTTCACCCTTTCCATCATTAGATTGGCTACATCCATTACGCGGCATGCATATGCCCATTCATTGTCATACCAAGCAATTACTTTAATCTGATTGTCCATGACCATCGTCGAAAGCCCGTCTACCATAGCCGATTTCGAACAGCCAATATAGTCGGCCGATACGAGCGGCTCCTGTGCAAAGCCGATATAAGAAGACTTGCTGCCTTCTGCAGCCGCTTTCAAAACTGCATTTACTTCCGCGGCTGTCGTATGGCGCTCCGTTTGAACGGTGAGGTCAATTAACGATACATCCTGCGTCGGAACACGCAGCGACATGCCCTGAATGCGCGAGGACAAATGCGGCAGCACATCTGCAAGCGCCTTGCCGACTCCTGTCGTCGTAGGCACAATAGACTGGGTGCAGGATCTAGCTCTGCGCAAATCCTCGTGCGGATTGTCCAAATGATTTTGATCAGAAGTATAGGAATGCACCGTCGTCATCCAGCCAGACTGGACACGGAACGCTTGATCCAGTACATGAAGGACCGGAGCCACACAGTTTGTCGTACAGGAGGCGGCTGATAACAGCTGATGCTCCTCCGGGCGATAAAGGTGCTCATTAACACCCATCACAATCGTCAAGTCCATTTGCTTGCCAGGCGCTGTAATCAGCACCCGATCAGCCCCTGAAGCAATATGCTTCAGCGCACCTTGCCGATCATTGAATTTCCCGGTTGCGTCAATGGCCAGCTCGACGCCATAACGATGCCACTTAATGTTTTCCGGCGCTCTTTCATATACGACCTGTATGGGATGTCCGTTAATGACCAGCTGCTGATCGCGAGTCCGTATATCTGCCTTCCAGCTCCCATGTACCGAATCGTATTTCAATAGATGAGCAATGGTCTCCACTGGATAAACGCTGTTAATCGCCCTCAACTCAACTACTGGATTCGGATCAGACAACATTTTCCTAACGAGCAGCCGTCCGATTCTCCCCATTCCGCTAATGCCAACCCCGCGGTGCATTTCCTCATTCCCCCTTCGCTTATTTGCTAATAGCATACATCATTACACTTTTATAATACAACATAAATATTTTTATGACGCACTAAATAAATTTTTATCACCTTTAATTGTCACATATATGTCGAATTAATCAGGGAATACCGCTATATGATGCATCACAGAGATAAAGCTTTCGATGGCCACCAATCTCTTGCCCTTACGCACCTGTGTTATGAAATACAAATTAGCCCTTAGATCATCGCTGATCTAAAGGCTGCAATTGTGGATTAATGGTCGATAGCAACTAAACTCTTTTTTACTATGATTTATTTCCGCCCTTGCTCGCTTTACTGCCTTGCTTGTCCGAGGTGCGAGTAGTTGTATTTTGTGCGCCATGCCCTTGCTGCTTAGCCAATTCATATCCCTCCTTTCGAAAAACATCCCTATATGATTTACAAAACAAGCATTATTATTCACACCTCTATAATGATCGGAAGAATCATTGGCCTTCTTTTGGTTTGGGCAAATAAGAACCGTCCCAAGGTGTCTCTTAACGTCTTCTTCATCATATTCCACTGGCTTCCGTGCTCCTCCAGCAGTTTATCAACTGTCGATTCCACAAGTTGATTGATCTCTCGCATGAGCGCTTCGGAGTCCCGAACATAAACAAATCCCCGGGAAATGATGTCCGGACCAGAAAGAATATGCCCTTCCGTTTTACTAAGCGTGATGACAATAACAAGAATGCCGTCAGCCGAGAGCTGTTTGCGGTCGCGGAGTACAACATTCCCAATATCTCCAATCCCTAATCCGTCCACCAACATATTGCCCACAGGGATTTTACTACCTTTACGTGCAATTTGGTTTTCGATTTCCACGGTCTCTCCATTGTTCACGATAAAAATGTTCTCCTCGGCAACTCCCACCGACCTCGCAAGCTGCTGGTGTTGATAAAGCATGCGGAATTCGCCATGAACCGGAATAAAATATTTGGGCTTCATTAAGGTAAGCATTAATTTCAGCTCTTCTTGGTTACCGTGACCGGATACGTGCATACCTGTTGCGCTCCCCGAGCCATATATAACATTCGCGCCAAGCAAATAAAGATTGTCAATGATGCGCGCAACATTGCGCTCATTACCCGGAATAGCGGTTGCGGCAATAATAACCGTATCGCCCGGCATAATTTCGATTTGCCGATGATTCGAGCTTGCCAAACGTGAGAGTACAGCCATAGGCTCTCCCTGGCTTCCTGTACATAGGACAGCAATATTTTCAGGGGCATAACGATCCGTATCTCCAGCATCTATAAGCATATCCTCTGGAATGGTTAAATAGCCTAACTCCTTGGCTACAGAAGTTACATTCACCATGCTTCGGCCAAGCAGGACAAGCTTTCGGCCCGTTTTAGCGGCCGCGTCAACGATTTGCTGAACCCGATGGACATTAGACGCGAAAGTTGAAATAAACACCTTCTGCTGAGCTTTGCTGAATGCTTCTGTAATGTGATCCCCAACAAGCCGTTCCGATGGCGTAAAACCAGGCCGTTCGGCATTCGTGCTTTCTGACAGCAGCAGCAGCACGCCACTTTTACCAATATCAGCCATTCGATGAAGATCAGGATATTGATGATTGACAGGTGACATATCAAATTTAAAATCGCCTGTATGTACAACTGTTCCTTCAGGTGTATGCAGGGCAATTCCCAAGCAATCCGGAATACTATGGTTAGTGCTGAAAAATGACACCTGAATCGGACCAAAGGCGATACGCGAATTCGAATCAATTAAATTTAGCTGCGTTGTACGAAGAAGGCCATGCTCCTTCAGCTTTATTTCAATCAGGCCAATGGTTAATCTTGAGGCATAAATCGGGATATTCAGTTGTTTCAAAAAATAAGGAATGCCGCCAATATGATCCTCATGTCCATGTGTTATGAGTAGAGCCTTTACCTTTTCTGTATTATTTAACAAATAGGTTACATCCGGAATAATGAGGTCAATACCCAAAAAACTCTCATCAGGAAATTTAGATCCACAGTCAATAACGATGATATCGTCCGCGTATTGTAAAATGTACATATTTTTGCCGATCTCATTAACCCCGCCTAATGCAGCAACCGATAGTTTATTCCGCTCTTTCACCACAATCAGCCTCCAGTTCTATTTAGTAGAAAGACGCCCGGAATGGGGACCGGGCGTCTTTTTAGTTGCATAGGGGTACTTAATTCAACAGTAAACTTTTATTTTTTTCTAAATGTTGCTGTTAATGAAGGGCTGTTCCTTTATTAGGCTCTGGCATTTGCGGTGTTTCGGAGGTTGGTGAAAATGTATTCAAAATTTGCTGCATATCAGCATCATTTAATTGCGGCACCTGATAATAAGCATTTTTATTTTGATACAGAAAGAGCTCATAGGACATTTCAATAAAATTTTGCACTTGGGAAGCGAGTACACGACGGACAACCGGGTTCGTTGCTTCAAGAGCAGACGTCGTTAACAGCGAAGCATGGCTTTTAACGATGCCTTGCATAAAACCGCATACTCCGGCATCGTTGACATCGGCTAGTGATTGTATCGGTTTTTTCGGCGAGCTTTGCTTCATGCCGAATATGGTCGGTGTTACCTCTTTAATCAAATAGGTTGAAGTTTTTTGGCTTGGCTCCTGCCCGGTCTTAAAGCATTCGGCCGTCAAATTGTATTGCGATTGCATAAATTGATATTGCTTGTCGATAAGATTAAGCAGTTCCTGATCCTGTGCATATTGTCTGAAAATCATAAATTGATCCATTGCGCTAATGCTGCAATTCAATACCTCCTGCAAATCAAAAAGCTCATGTCCTCCGTGATTTTTGTTCATTGAATTCTGTGTATCGTTATTCGCTGTAGTTTGCTGCTGCATCATCAATTCTCCTCCTTGTTATTTCTCCATTTATAATTGTTAATATGAAAGCTGGAGGCTGAATTTATACATCCCAGATTTCTACGAGACATATTACCAACTCAATGGCTGTTTTCCAGCCCCGTTCGGGAACTCCACCCTAGAGATGACGATCATGCTGGGCGTACAACAAAAAAAAGCGTTGATGATCGGCCATCAACGCCTACTGCTTCCTGCTTATTGATTTCACTTATTGTTTTGATTATTATTTTGACTTAATGTTCGGCCGTGCCTTCTGCCCCGCCTCCCGTCAACGTGACGACAGACTTCGCTGGAATAATCGCTTCAAACGAATAATCGCCTTGTACAGGAATGCTCTCCCCTCGGACAAGATCTCGACCCGCCGACGTAATATACGGTTCCATGAATGCAATGGAATGGTGCTGATCCACGCCATTCAATGAAACCCGAACGCGCTTGTCATCCTCGCTGTCATTGACGAATACAGCCGTAACCGTCTGCTCTCCTTCATGTACATAAGCTGATCCCAGCAAGCCGCTGCGCGCTTCTTCATCCAGTCCTGCAAGCGAGATGCGCTGCGCACCGGGACGAATAAATTTGCTGTAATTGCCGAGCGCCCACATCATTTTGGAGGTCAGAATATTTTGCTCGTCACCCGCTTCGCTAAAATCCGTATAGATCAGGCCATCCTTGTAATCGACCTTGGACACTGCGGTCCACCACTGCCAAGCAGCTGCATTTGCTTCCGTTAAATCAAAATGAATCGTACGCGCCACATGCAATGCAGGCTCCATGCCAAGGTCACGCCCCGGACCATATTCGCCAAGAATACAATATTCCGTTACCCAATATTTAGCCTTTTCGTCGTATTTTTTCAGATTGGCAGCCAGCAATTGCCTCAGCTTGCCCAGCCGGTCGTCGCCCGGATTGCTGTAATCAGACCAATAGGAATGCGAAGCGATTTTATTCCCAATCGCTTCCTGGAGTACGGGATCGCCGAGCAGCTCCTTAATATATTCCCGGTATTTCCCTGTTCCGAGACTATTGGCCCCGCCCGAATAGGTCCCGCTCCCTGCATACTGCCCATAATATTCATCATCCAGCAGCGCTGTAATTTCTACGCCGTCTGGGGCGCTGATTTGCGCCTCAAGGCCGCTTGCTTTCAACTGCCGGTGCAATTCAAGGATGACACGCTTAAGATCGTCGTTGTTATAACGGTTGCTTTCTTGCTGGGCCAAATTCCAATCCCAGGTCGGCTCATTAATCGGGCTTATATATTGGAATGCCAAGCCTTCCTTTCTAAAATGCTCCAAAACATCGATTAAAAATGCCGAAAATTTTTCCTCATAACCCTCTTTCAGATTGGTAGAGCCGACTTCTGAATCCGGCTGGGCATGACCATTTTTTGTCATCCAGACCGGCGGGCTGTTCACGAATGCGATTAATGTGTCCACGCCCCGATCCTTTGCCGCCTGAAGAAACCATTGCTGACCCGACTGGCTGCTCCAATCATATTCCCCTTCCTCCGCAAGCTTGAACGATTCCGCCCGCCTCCATGGATCTGGAATACGTGTCTGGTCCGTGTCAATCGAGCCTGCACCGATATTGAAGCGCCAGGCCGACAGGCCAATTCCTTTCTCTCTTGAAAAAAGCAAATCCGCAACGCGATTTTTATTTTCTTCCGTCCAATGCTTGCCCAGGGGCTCCATCGACCATGCGTCGGACGCCCCGAAATTATCGATCGTTTGATAGCGGACCGCTGCGTCGAGCGATACATTTACATCCGGCGGCGTCAGCTGCTGGACCTGTGCTTCCTCCTTTTTCGGGCTGCCTGCGCTATCCGAACGATTCGATGCGAAATTGAAATACAAGCCTACAGCTGACGTGAACGCCAAAACGATTACAACTGTCAATTTCTTTTTCATCCGCCTCTCCTATCCGACCAAGCCTGATCGTTCAACACTCTCTACAAAATGCCTTTGCACAAACAAATACAAAATAATAAGCGGCAGTATAGCCATCAGTACGCTGGTATTCATCATCATGGACATAAAGAACGGATCCTGAACATAAGAAGCCGTTTCCGCTTGCCCCCCTCCGCTAAGGAAAGTAGCAATCGCATAGCCGGAAGAAGCCATCATCGACGACATCACCTTAGGCTCATTCAAATACATGTTTGTAAAAAAAGAGTCGTTCCACTGCCACACAAACGAGAACAGCATGACGGTCACCATGGACGGGAGCGCATTAGGCAAGATGACGCTTCTGAAGGTTGTAAAGTAGCCAGCCCCATCCACATAGGCGGCTTCTTCAATCTCTCGCGGAATCCCTTTGAAAAATTGGCGAAAAATATACACATACAAGCCGGTCTTGACGCCCATGCCTAGCGCTGCCGAAATAATAAACGGCCAGTAGGTGTTGATCAGATTGGCGGGCTCGCCTTGGATCAGCTTAATCAGCCCGAAAAGATCAAAATTTTTAAATTGCAAATAGAGCGGAACCATAATCGTTTGGGCTGGAACCAAAATGGTAAAAATAACGCCTGCGAACAAAAGGCCGCTTCCTCTGAATTTCACCCGGGCAAAGCCATAGCCAGCAAGCACGCATGTAACCGTCTGCAGCAGCATGACCGCAGAAGATAGGAGCAGCGTATTGAGCAGCACTTGCGGGTAGTTCATCGCTTGGAATACAAGCTTGAAATTGTCAAGCGTCAGCGTATGCGGCACCCAAATGACTGTAGAGTCATACAAATCATCCATGCTTTTGAATGCAATCGACAGCTTTAATAGAATCGGGTAGACGATGACAAACGATATGCCAAAAATGAGTACGAATCGGACGGTCATCCACAGCCATTTTTTCGCAAATTCTAGCCAATAGGCAGCGGATGCCATGCGATGATGCAATTTTTCTTTCGTTGACTGTTGCATCGCAGCGGTTTCCTTCTTCATATCCTTCCTCCCTTAAACCGCTAATCTTGATAAAACACCTTGCGTGAAACAATCGATGTCGTAATCCACAGCACAAGTGCAATGACAGCAAAATACATCCACGCCATCGCCGCGCTGAGGCCAAAATCATAGCTTTTGAATGCCGTATCTACAACTAGCCGGCTCGTTTCATCACTAATGAAGCTGTCGATAATCGTATAGACCAAATTCGTCAAAATTAACGGGCTGATCATCGGAAATGTAATTTTCCAGAACGCCTCGTAGCCAGTTGAGCCTTCAATTTTAGCCGCCTCGTACAAAGAAGGAGAAATCGACTGCAGACCCGCCAGAAAAATCAAAATTTGCACACCCGATTGGCTGATAATTTCATAAATTCGGCTGACGGCACCTGTCAAATACTCCACAATGGTGATGCTCACTCCTGATTCGATGAGCAGGGCAGCGAGCTCTAGATTTTTCATAATGGACAAGCCGCCGCCGGTTGTATCGTTTGCGCTGCGAACGACGGATTGCATTAAATCTCCGTTCTCGATGCTGGCGATAATGCCCGATGCCAAAATAACGGGAAGGAAGAAGATCGCCCGGGCCAGCACCCGTCCTCTAAACCGCTGATTAAGCAGCACCGCAAAAAACAAGCTGAATATGATGATGAGCGGTGTGTTGACGGCGATATCCACGACCGATTCCGTCAATATTCTGACGTACGATTCATGCGAGAACAAAGCTTCCCGGTAATTGGACAGTCCGATAAAACCCAGGCTAAAGCCGTCATTCGTAACTTGCAGATTGCTAAAGCTGTACCGGAGCGATGACAGCAGCGGCACCATAAACAGGAACACAAAGCCTGCAAACCAGGGAAGAATGAAATACAGTCCGTAATACCTGTTTTTTTGTTCAAGCGAAAGCTTCCTGAACCTCATCGCTGTGCTTCACCCCCAACCCAATAATCCTTTGCCTTAACTGTAATTCCGCCCACTTGAGCTAGCGCATCGGTATAATTGACAATAATAGTTTTCCCTTGTTCGAACGTGGTCTGGTACACCCCATCTGCCAGTGCCCGATGATCAATAATCGCTTGGTCTTGCACATCATGGAGAACGTCGTTAAGTTCTCCGTATCTTTGCGCTGCTTCTTCGATCCAGCCCTTGTAATCGGCGGAATACAAATAGTCGAACTCCGTCATTTTGATCGCGGATGAATCAGCAAAAAACCACGTGTAATGCAATGAAGAGCCCGTTTCGAGCGCTTTTAGAAAGTTGTAGGTGGAATCCTGGTCATCTGCCATGTTCCAGGCGCTTCCAGCGGTATGCACATAACCGTGATAAACCAGTTGAAAGAAAGGAACGCTCTCATCGGTAATATTAAAGCCGCTGCTCGTTAACGGCGCATTCACAATATGCCGCGCATAGGGGATCGAATAGGCGTTTCCGCCTTCCACCAGCACTTCCTGGACGGAGCCGCTCATTTGCTTCAGCTGTTGCTTTACGATCTCTTTCGCTTCCTCCCGATCGATGACCTCGGAACGATTGAAATCGGAGTTCAGCTCGCTGCCAAGATCCCGCAGCGACAAACCAGATAGCTGCAGCTTCCCGTAATCGTCCATAAATGCTGCTGTCATTTTCGGCAGCGACTTCGGACTGACTACATAACCGGGCTCGCGTTCATCCTCTTGACTGAAGCTGGCCGCGCTGTAAGGATAAATTTCCGCCAGCCTGCCCGTAATGAATCGGGAAGCTTCGCTCGACTTTTTAAAACCTTCCGCTTGCGGAGCTGCCTCAAGAAAAGCCGCATCAGGAAACAGCGATATGCCATTGGCATCGGCATATGCCTTTAGCTCGCTTAAACCTTTGCTTCCGCCGAGCTGCTTGTCAACGGCAATCGACTTCGGCAGATTATGGTTTAGGCCCTCGTTAAACCAACCCGTATAACGCAGCTTGATGCCGCTGATTTTCTTATCCAGCATTTGGCTCATAATAGACTCCGCCTGATCGAAAGTCGTAAGCGGCTCATAGGCGTTATAAGGAATGCCCAAGAAAAATTTCTTTTTCGGTATGCCGCCAATCAGCTCGACATAGATCGGCACATCCCCTTCATCCGGCAGCTTCGTTAGGCCCGTTTGCTTGATCAAATAATGGCGGTAATGCGCCGCCATGCCGTAATAGCTAGCCTCCCCCGTGCCGAGAAAGCCGTAACGAACCGTCATTTCCCCGGCAAAAGGCTCCGCTTGAAACTTTTTGACCGTGCTGGAGCGCCACCCGTTCGTCAAGGTAACCTCCTCCAAATTAGTCAGCGTAAAGCTGGGAAATACGGTATTGTAATCGTTCAGCCTGCCGCTTACGTCCGCTTCAACCGCGGCGACCGCATCACCCTTTTCTATAATCCCAACAAATGCCCGGTTCTCATATTTCATTCCGAATACAGGCAAGCGCGCAGCTTCCTCTTTCTGAATTTTAATGAGCTGGCTAATGGATGCGTCGGAACCGTAAAGGGCCGTCCGGAACGGCGCGTCGTAGGTTTTTCCATTGTTGAAACGGATCAGCGAACCCGATCCATCCGGCACGAACGTATAACCTTCATCCTCGCGTCCGCTTGCGCCAAAAAACGGTAGCAGCGACAGCGTCTGAATTTTCATACTAGCCGGATATTCGATTTCGCCCGCCGCAACTGTCACCGTCAGATGCTCACCATCCAGCCGATAATGCAAAGGAATCCGAACATTGGCGCTGCCAGTGGACGCTTCGCCATATGCCGCCTTATCGATTGCTTTCTGCTCCTCGTCATAGCCGATCCGATTAAAGATTTCGGTAACCTTTGCTAATCCGATTCCTTTCAAGGAGGAGTCCCTTCGTTCGTAACGCTGCTTTTCCTCATCAAATTTAAAGCGCTTTTCAACTTCTCTTTTGTCCACAGACTGTTCGATTTTATCCAAAATGACGGTTTGAAAGCGATCCGCGCTAATATATTTAGGGATCGCATCCATATCGCTTTTGACCTCCCCTAGCGTATAGACGATGTCCAATCCACCGCTTGCCTTCTCTATGGCATATTGGCCGTTCTGAACGCTATGGGTGTAATTGTCATACTTCAATGCATTTCCCGCGCTGTCAAAATAAGCGATCTCGACCTGCACGCTCAGCTTCGTCTTGTTATAGCCGGTTGCGACCGGATCGTCTTCGCGATTTTGCGGATTGGAATACCAAATCGCTTGGCTGCGCTTGTCCCGAACGGCAATTTCCGTCGTTTCGGGATTGACGTACAAGACTAAAAATTCATTTTCAGCCGCCGATTCCATCCCTTCAGGCAATGCAGACAGCTTGCCGGACTGGCCGCTTGCGGCTGCAAGCCCGCTATGTTGTCCATTGCTTGGTACTGGCTCGGCTACAACCTCGGACGCATATTCCGCGAAATTGGTGCCTTGAGCTATAAGCAAGCAGCCAATAAAGACTGCCGTCATGATGATCGCAAGCTTCCGCTTCACCGTTTGGCCCCCTTTCTTAGGCTCGCAATGATAGTTCCTGATAAATCGTGTACACAAAACTAACGATTTGCTGGATCAAGCTGAAGAAGAGCAGCCCAAGAAAAATAATTACGCTCATCCCTACAACCGTTAACAGCATCGTCATGATCGTCTTCGTAACCGTATATTGATGAACCGTCATCGTTCCAATAAACAGCAGCCAAACGAACCATAGCGCTGCCGCCGATTCCAGCAAGTAATAGAATGAAGCCTCGCGCAGCGTAATCACATTGCTGAGCAGCATATTGGGCAAATAAATCAAAATCAAAGGAAGCAGCGCATAGCCAGTAGCGATGACGATTTCTTTGAATTTCCCTTCTCCGTCCATCAGCGTAGTGAGCGACCAGTTCGCGACACACCACAGAAGGAAAGGAAGCACAATGTACTTTAATTCATCAAAGCTGTTTAATTCCAGCGGATGATTATAGTTGACGACATAGCCAGCATACTGGCGTTTCAGAATCATCGTAACCGTCACCGCGAGCAAAATGGCAAGCGCGATCCGGAGCTTTCCTTTATTCTCGTATTTCAGATCCCAAAACCCGTCAAAGGGATGGAATGCAACGTGCAGCGAGTACCTAGCCTCCTTGAGAAACTGCATCCTGTTTCAGTTCCCCCTTTCTGAGCCTCATGCTTCGGCGAACGGCGATAACGACCAAAATCAGCGGGATCAGTACCGTCATATAGATCCCAAAGTGCTCACGCATATATTCCCTGCGATATTTCGTTAATGCTTTGGAATAATATTCCCTGTCGTTGCCCAGTTTTAGAAAAGTCATCGCTTGCTTATATTCGCCTTGGCGCAGCATCGACTTGCCAATGCCGATATAGGCCATTTCGTAGTTCGCATCGAGCCGAAGCACTTCCTTCCACAGCTTTGCTGCATCATCGTGCTTGCCTATGCTGTATAATCCGTTGGCTTCATTAACGAGGCTTCCGAATTTGGTCGCTGCAAACTCGGTAATTCTCCCCTGATCGCGGTCCAGAACAAACACCCGATTGCCGGAGCTTTCAACCGCAACCGGATTTTTAAACGTGCCCTGCTGATTGCCCAGCTGGCCAAATACATATAATAAATTGCCGTCTTCGTTATAAGTAAAAATCCGTCCCCGGGTCGAATCAAGCGTCCGGTAAACGCCATTGCCGCTAACATCGATGTCAATGAAGGCCGAGCGATTTCTGCTCAAATCGCCTACCGGACCTATATTCCCATTTATCCGAATAACGTCAATGCCGGATGGGTTCAGCCTTTTGACAGGGGCCGAGGTTTGCTTGTCGGCTGTAGTCGTAAAGATGAAACCATCCAAATCAACATCTACATTGTTAAATTCAATGGGAACAAACCGGATGAGCTTTTCCCGCTGTTCTTTAGTCGATACCGTCTTCCAGAATAAATCTACAGGATCAAACTGCACCCGGTTCGTCCCCATAAATCCAGTAAAGCCGCCCTCGCTGTCAAATTCGATAATGCCCTCGAAGACGCCTCTGGCGACAACGTAAATACGTCCGGCTTTATCCACGATGACCTTTCGCGGGAAATATTCAAAATTGCTGCTGATGACCTCCGACTTTGGAGCGGAAATTTCTCTGACGAACGATCCGCTGCCGTCCAGCTCGACGACACGCCTATTTTCAGTATCCGCCACAAAAATATGACCACCCTCCGTTACGAAAAGGCCTTCCGGATTATTGAAACCGTCCTGCTTGCCGTTATTCTGAAAGCTCTTAATTTGACGGACTGCCTTCCACTGGCTGTCAAGCACGACAATTCGCCCGTTTCCTGAATCCAAAACGTACAAATGGCCGTCAGGCGCAACAAACATATCAGCGGGAGAGCTCCATGGCCCTACCCCTATTTCTTGCCCCGTTATCGTCTTGGATGGAAGATACGCAATTGGCGAATGAACGGTCTCCCCCCAATAGGAATAGGTATACCCCTCATACGGCGACGCGTGGGCCAGCTTCGGACTTAAGCCGGCGAAAAGCAGCACAGCTGCCAAAAACAGAATCGCTCGCTTTATTTTCAATCCATACGCCCCCATCGCTTTAGTCCTTCATTCCAGATGAAGCCATCGTCTGAATGACATTGCTCTGTGAAAAAACAAACGTCACGATCGGCACGGTCATCATAATCACCGCAACTGCGGCGCCCACCCCTGCGCGGGCAATACCGCCTTGAATGATTTGCCCCATCGCATAATGCATCGTCTTGAGCTGTTCGCTGTAAATGAAGCTGCCTCCATCCGTTCCCCAAAGCATTTGCATCATTAGAATTAACAGTGTCAGCCAGGCAGGCTTGACGAGCGGCATAACGACCTGCCAAAATATCCGGTATTCGCTGGCGCCGTCGATCTTGGCAGCCTCCAGCAAAGCATCCGGAATTTGCTCCATGAACTGCTTCATTAAGTACAGGCCAAGCGGATAAGCAAACGCCGGAACGATTACCGCTTGGTACGAATCCATCCATCCCAGCACGGACATAATCATATAATTGGGAATCGCCGTCACATGCGGGGAAAACATCAGCGACAGGACAATAACCGTGAACAGCACTTTATGTCCGCGAAACTTATGCTTGGCCAGCGGGTAAGCCGCCGCCGATGCCAGCAAAATATGTCCTGCCGTTCCTGCCGCCGTAATAAAAACGGTATTGAAAATATATCTGGAAAATGGAACCCATGAGTTTTTCATAACTTGAAACAAATCCGCGAAATTTTCAAGCGTTGCATTCCTCACGAACAGTGTAGGCGGGAATATAAACAACTCATCAAGCGGCTTAAAAGCATTATTCATGACATAGATCAACGGAACCGCCATAAAGGAACCGAACAAGCCCAGTACGAGAAGCAGCATTATATCCACCTGCCAGGACCGGTTCACTCTTTTTTTCAGACGCATGGCCAGCTTCATTTCGCCTATTCCCCCACCCTCTTCAGCAACTTTTGAACGGCCAGATTGGTGCCCAGCATGAGCATAAACAATACCGTTGCGATAGCAGACGCATAGCCCATTTCAAAACGAATCGTGCCGTAATCGACCAAATGGGTCACGACCGTATGCGCTCCGTACTGCACGCTCGGAAAGCCTGCCAAAGCCATCGCCACGTCGGCTACTGCAAGGGAAGACGTAATCTGGATGACGGCGCCAAACATCAGCTGCGGCCTCATGGAAGGAAGGGTAATAAACCACAGCTCCTGCCAGCGATTTTTCACGCCATCCACCGCCCCTGCCTCATACAATGTGCGGTCAACCGTCTGCAAGCCGGCAATAAACGCGAGAAAGCTGGTTCCAAGGCTGAGCCACAGCTGGACGATAATAATAATTTTGAGCATATAGTCAGGATTCTGCAGCCATTGAATCGGCTCGTAAATAAACCCGATCTTCATCAGAAAGCCGTTCATAATGCCATACGAATCGCTCGAAAAAATAATTTGCCAAATAAAGAAGACGTTGCCCGAAATCGAAGGCGCAAAAAACACGAGCGTCATAAATGCCCTAATTTTCGGATTAAGCTCATTAATAAGCCACGCGAATACAAAACAAGCAATATAGCTGACCGGGCCGGTTATGACTGCAAAAATAAGCGTATTTTTAAGTCCAATGAGAAATACATCGTCGTTCCAAAGCAGCTTGGAATAGTTTTCCCATCCGACCCAGCGCGGAAATTCAAGCATATTAAAATGCGTAAAGCTGAAAAAGATTGAAATGACGACCGGCAGCACCGTAAATAACAGAAACAGCACCATATAAGGAGCCAGCAGAACAAACAAATGCTTATCCCGCTTCATATCCTTGATGAACAGCTCCCATTTCCGCTGCGGCCTAGCAAGGCGGCCCTTCGACTGGAGCATGATCTCAGCCGCGATTTTCGTTTTCTGCAAAAGAGTTCCTCCTTAAGTCCCCTCATTTCAAATGAAATTCGTCTCTTTTTTGCTCAATTTCATAGTCGATTTCTTGGACATAATCGTATAAGGAGTCGGCTGTATTCGTTCCATTGTTAATGACTTCCCGCAAAGCATTGTCTAAGTGCCTTCCTGTAAAATACCCCCCCGGCACCTCCGGCACGCCCTGCACCCATTGCCATTGTTCTTCGAGGCTGCGATAATTGCGAGCCGGCCATGGCAGCTCCTTGAGCGCTTCGATATTGGCGGTCGGATAACGCGCTGCAGCGCCCATCAATCCCTCCATCTCTCTGCCGAAACGAACCTGGGCATCCTTGCCCACCCACCATTTCATAAATTCCCAGGCTGCGTCCTTGTTTTTAGCCTGCTTAAGCATAATGGCGGCCGTCCCGCCGCTAGCCACATCCCGGCGAATGGAACCGTCCTGCTGCACGGTGCCCGGAACGGGAATAAACTCCCATAAGCCTTTAATTTCTGGCGCGGATACGCTCAAATAATTGTAGAAGGTATAATCCTGTATGCCGACCGGCATTTCTCCTGTGCGAAAGCGCATTGGAAAATCAAAGATGAGCGGCAGTTTGTAGCTCGTATAGAAGTCGGTCCATTTTTTGAATGCATCTAGCCCGACCTCTGTATCGAGTCCACTTTTTGCCCCGTTGTTCAAATAGAAGGAGCCGTCCATCTGGTACAAAAGCATGGCAAACGCCCGATTCGCTTCCAGCACAGGAACACCCGTCGTCTGGGCAATCGGCAGCGCGAAATCCATATGATGCTTTTGCAGCACCGGAATCATGGCGTACACATCATCCCACGTTTGCGGCGGCTCAAGCTTCAGCTCCTCGAGTATATCCTTCCGGTAAAAAAGCATATTGAAAATTTGCTGCTCAGGCAGAGCAAACACCTTGTCCTCATAGCGGTAAGGCACTATAGCGCTGTCCCTGAACTGCTGCACGACCGCCCTATAGCCTGAAAATTGCGACAAATCTTCCGCTGCGTTCCGCATGCCGAAATTTACCGGCACATCGTTGCCGACCTGCATAGCTACATCGGGTCCTTCCCCCGCCAGAGACGCACGCAGCAGCACATCCTGATTGACAAGCTTAAGGTTCACTCCCACACCGGTTAGCGGCGTAAAGGTATCGTCGATCATCGCTTTCAGCACTTGAGCCTGATCGCGGCCGGTTCCAATCCATACTGTTATCGATTGCTCATCCTGCGCCATGTTTCCAATCGTATCGTAATCTTCAAAGAAGGAATGAAAGAAGGAAGATACCTCATGAACGATTTTTTTAGAAGCTGAAGCATTCGCACCGGGCAGCTCTACATCAGAAGAAGCCAAGGCGAGGTAATCGATTTCAAGCGGCTGCTCCCTCA
This sequence comes from Paenibacillus sp. Leaf72, assembly GCF_001422685.1. Lineage (NCBI taxonomy): Bacteria > Bacillati > Bacillota > Bacilli > Caryophanales > Paenibacillaceae > Paenibacillus > Paenibacillus sp. Leaf72. The sequence goes on from NZ_LMLV01000015.1 coordinate 34,299, forward strand.
CTTGCAAAATCCAAGCCCCGACGCTGCCAACATTGATTTTGAATTGAGACAGCCGCTTCTGGACCGTTTCTGGTTTTTTGGCCAAATCTGCTAATTGATAGGCGGTTTTGTCCAATATGGCCGTCTTGTCGCTCTTCTCTCCTGTCAAGCGTACTAGCTCCTGCGACACGGCATACAAAATGTCGCTTTGCTCCTGAAACACGCCGACCATGTCGGGTATTTGTTTATCTAATTGATAATCCCTATAAGGATCGGGCACATTGCCGGTAATCATCAGGATTTTGCGATACATCGCATTGATGTCGAGCAGGCTTGCTTCTACTTGGCGAATCAAAGGAGCCATTGCGCCTAAGCTCACCTCAAGCTTCAGCTCATGCTTCCCTTTCGTCATATAAAATAAATAGGGCTTTTCCTCGCTGCCGAGCACATTCATCTGCCAGTCCGAATCATAATAAAACGGAATTTGCGTCATTTCTTGAAACGGAATGGCCCCATCAATCCATAGCGAGCGAGTGGAATAAATGCCCCGCAGCAATTCTTGCCTATTCTTGATCGCAATCCGGTATAATCCATCCTCTGGCGCTTCAACGTCCCATGCGATCCATTGGCCCGGCACCCGCCAATTGTTGCCGCCAATCGTATTCATCTTAATCTTGGATACGTCATAAGGCTCTGTAGACGGGCTTGAACGGTCGGAAATTGGATATAAGGTCGGAGACGATTTGTAAGCGGCATATTCGCCTTGCAGCTTAATCAAATGTCCGCTAGTCTCCGCATAGCCCTTGGACTTGTAGCCCAGCTCTACCTCCTCGTAAGATGAAGGCTCATCATAGCGGTACACTTTCAAATAGTCGATCGCCATCGCTTCTCTGGAAGATACCAGCGTCATCGTGTGCTTGCCAGACGAAAAATAAAAGACATACGGCTCCTCGTAATAGCCCTCTGTATCCCGCAGCAGCGCTTCCTGCCACATCGGCGATTCTACCTGGCGCGGCCGCAGCTCATTTCCCCGGTTATCCTGCAAAATCTGATCACTTTCATTTTTCCATATGCGCTGAAAGGTCAAATTTCTGGCGCTGGTGAACGGCAGCACTCCGTCGATCAACAGCTCCCGCTCGATTGCCGAGCTTTTTCCTTCGATTGGAAAATAGCGAATGGCGATATGATACAGGCCGGATTTCGGCACCTCAAGTTCCCACTCCATGGAGCCGCTTTCTCCCGTCTTGACGAAGTCGCCCGATACGCCGCCGAGCTCATGGATGATCTCAGGTTCCATTTCGCTTGCTCTTGTATAATCCGCCCCTTGAATGACAATCTCCTCTTGAGGCCGTTCTTCGTCCTTGTAGCGCTGCATGTAATGGCCGTAGCTGTTTTCCGATTCATTTGTCAAAAAGCTCTGGTCGCCGTTTGGATCGGCTGCTGTCGTTGAGTCAGCTTGAACACTCGCTGCGCCGGACTGAGATATAGGGAAAACCAATATCGAAATCAGCATAGCGATAACTATTATCCTAGCGGCCGTTTTTCTGGTAAATACGATTTCCACCTAATTCCCCCCTTTTATAAACTGGCGAAATTTTGTTTGACGGCAACCGCCCGGTTTTCCCAATCGGAAAGCCGGGCAGGCCGCTTTTTTATGGGCAAAGCTTTCGGCATTTACTTTTTGTCGTCTTTCTTGTCTTGCTCGCCTCTAAGCACTTTTTCAGCAGCCGCTTGCGCAGGCCCAATGACTTGGGCGACGCCTGTTGCCGGCGTAATTTCGCCTTTGACGAATTTGCCGGTTACGGAGTCGAGCTGATCCTTAATACCGAGCCCCCCGAAGCGTCCGCCGAACACACGCTGTACCTTTCCATCGTCATTCATGGCGTTAGCGATGGAGCTTTCATCCGGCAGCACATTTTCCTGCCATAACCTGCGATTTTCCTGCCAGTTATCGAAATCCTGAAGCTCCTCCCAAATTTTCACGATGACATCGGCATCCTTGACCCCTTTAGGTATGACGTAAGCTGCCGTTTGACCAAGCGGATCTAAATAGGTGTCTGCCTGCGGTCCCTTAGGAAGATAAACGTATCCCCACTCATCCTTCATCTTATCCTGGAGGCGTCCTTCGATTTCCCACAAGCCGCCCGGATACATCGCAATCGTACCTTCTGCAAAATATTTCGCCGGATCCTCCCAGTCGTTTCCTTCATTTTTCTTCACAACTTTATGCTCGTTATACAGGCTATACAGGAAGTTAAGCGCTTCCATAGAAGCGGGTGAATCAAAAGCTACTTTTTTGTTCGCCTCGTCGTAAATAATGCCGCCGTTGCTGGCAATGAGCAGCTCCGAGAACACATAATGCGCACCGGCAAGGCCATATTGGTCTGCTTTTCCGTCACCATTATTGTCTACGGTCAGCTTCTTCGCGGCATCCAGCATCGTCGTCCAACTCCAATTGTCCTCGTCCATTAGCTGCTGCGGATCTTTTAAGCCCGCTTCCTTGAAAATCCTTTTGTTATAGAACATCCCGGTGTCATTCGGGTTATACCAGCTTTCTAGTCCAAATACATGATCCCCGCCAAAGCGCATCGCTTCAACGACATCCGGTGCAATTCGCGTATCTTTAAGGTAATCTTCCAATGGCGTCAAAAATCCCCCTTGCATCAGGCCCCATATGAAGCCGTCAGGCAGTCGGACAATTTCAGCGAAAGGATCGTTGGACATCACAGAGGAAGACAGCTTCTCTGTAGTCGACCAATATTCCGTATTTAAGTATTTGATTTTCACGTTATATTTTTCTTCCACTTTTTTGATTCTTTCACGTGCCAATTCATCCGCTTCGGAATCTCCGTCAGGGGCAGCATCCCACCAATGCGAGATGCGAATTTCTCTGCCGCCCAAATCGGCGGCTGGAGGCTCAGGCTCCTGGCTAGGAGCAATCGTTTCCTCCGCAGCTGTTGCCGTTGCCGTTGCGGCAGGCGCTTGGGTAGCTATTGCATTTCCCGCATTGTTGCTACTGCAAGCAGACAGAATCATCAATCCAGCCGTTAATAAAATAAGCAACATCGATTTCATCTTTTTCATCTGTTTCACTGTTCAGCACGCTCCCCTTAATTGATGGTCAATTAAATGTAAAGGCTTTCATGAAACCCATTTCAGTATAGCTCGCATCCTTACTATGGTCAACATTAAAGTTTAGATCTTCCAGATATGGATCGATGCGAATAATCGCTGTCTCGCTCATTCCATTAGGCCTAAAAAAAGAGCAGCAAGCCATAAACATCTGGCTTGCTGCTCTTTCAGGGCGTTCTTGCATCAGGCGCGGAAAGCTCCCCTCATGCAGCCTTCTAATTCGAGCTGACCTTCTTTTGGCCGCTCCGCGCTTCCGTACTTTGCCGAACAATAAGCTGTGGTGCCAAAGAAGTAAGCTGTTTGACCTTTTCCTTCTTCATGATCGCTTTAAGCACTTGAACCGCCATTCGCCCAAGCTCATGCGCCTGCTGAGAAACGGTAGTGAGCTCAGGGATAAAATGATGCGCCAGCGGAATATCATCAAATCCAACAATCGAAATGTCAGTTGGAATGGTAAGTCCAGCCTCCGTCGCCGCCTTAATTGCCCCGATCGCGGTATAATCGTTGACGCAGAAAACAGCGGTTGGCCTCTCTTCCATTTCGAGCAGCTTCAGCATTTGGCGCTTGCCCGAATCGATGGAGAAGCTGTCCGGCAGCAGCCAATTGTCCCGAATTCTAAGCCCCTCATCCTTCATCGTCTTTCGGAAGGCCCGCAGCTTGATTGAAGTTGTCGTCATATGGCTTTCCCCGCCAATGAAGCCGATTTCGGTATGACCCAGCTCGATTAGGTGCCGGACCGCGAGAGCAGTACCTACCGCTTCGTCCGTAGCAACTCTAATCAAGTTCGTATTGCGCAGCCCGCCGTTAACGAGCACAGTCGGAATGATGCTGGCATGCTGCACGAGCTCCTGCACCAAATGCTCATCGCAGTTTTTTAAATTAATTCTTCCCCCTAAAAAAATAACACCATCGACGCGTTTCTCCCGCATAATGCTGAGATACTCCGATTCTTTCGCGTAATCCCCGATAGAATTGCTAAGCAGAAAAGTATGCCCAGACTGCTGTCCCTCCTCCTCCGCTCCAGCGAACACTTCCGGGAAAAAGGGATTGGTTAGGTCAGGAACAATGACACCAATAATGCCGGTTTCTTTTTTTAGTAAGCTTCTGGCCATTGCGTTAGGCTGAAAGTTGTATTTTTGAATAAGCTCTTCAATCTTGGCTCGTGTAGATCCCTTTACCGGGGCGGTATCGTTCAATACCCTGGATACGGTGGCAACCGATACTTTGGCCTCTTTGGCAATATCATAAATGGTGACCTGTTTCAAGCCCAACGCTTCCCTTCTGCTATCATATATCGTCCCATTATAGCAAAATCGGACATCTTATGTAATAGATGACATCCCTTACTGCTAATAGAGAAAAAAGGGGCGGATAACAAATAAACAAACATAAAAGAAAAGGACTGTTTCTCAGTAGTTAAAAACTACTTGAAACAGTCCTTACTCTTCCATTCATAATGCGCGTGGAGGGACTTGAACCCCCACGTCGTGAAACGCTAGATCCTAAGTCTAGTGCGTCTGCCAATTCCGCCACACGCGCGCGATGTTCGCTAACAGCGAATAAATATAATATATCAGAAAACATCGCAACACGCAAGCATTTTTCAAAAAAAGTTTCAAAAATAATTTGGGCTTCTATTTAGAGCCGAAATTAAGCTCCTTGTTCGCCTGCTGCCGTCACCTTCACTCGCTTAATAAAGAAAGCAATGGCAAGCCCAACAAGGGCAAGCACCATGGCAAATATAAAAGCATTTTGCACGCCAACGGTCAATCCGCTAACCAAGTTGGCTGGCGATTCTGGATTTCCTTCTGCTGTCTTCAGGAATTTTTCCATTCCTGCTGTCATGATACTCACTGCCAGCGCTGTACCAATGGCACCCGCAACCTGCTGCAAGGTGTTCATAATCGCTGTTCCATGCGGATACAGCTCAGGTGGAAGCTGATTCAAACCATTCGTTTGCGCAGGCATCATAATCATCGAAATCCCGATCATTAGCAGGGAATGCAGCACGATGATCAACGCAGTCGTCGACGCGGTAGAAATATCAGAGAAAAACCATAGTACAACCGCAACAACCAACAGGCCCGGAAGAACGAGCCATTTTGGTCCATACTTATCAAACAGTCCGCCCATTACAGGAGACAAGAAGCCATTAATAAGCCCACCTGGGAGGAGAAGCAGCCCAACGGTCAACGGACTCATCATAAGGCCGCGCTGCAAATACATAGGCAGTATCAGCATGGAGGACAAAATAACCATCATACAAATAAACACCATAATTAAGCCGATCGTAAACATGGGGTATTTAAACGTCGTCAAATTAATCATTGGCTCTTTCATTTTAAGCTGGCGGATAACAAATAAAATGAGTGCAACGATACCTACGGTCATCGCGATAATGACCTTCGCGCTGCCCCATCCATCCTCTCCTTCTCCCGCGCTGCTAAAGCCGTAAACGACACCGCCAAAGCCGAGGGTAGACAAGCAAATCGACAATATGTCGATACGCGGCCTAGTCAAGGTAGAAACATTTTGCAAATAGACAAGCCCTACAAATAACGAAATAATCAAAAACGGCAAGGACACCCAGAAAATCCAGTGCCAGCTTAAGTTTGCGATCAAAATACCGGCAAAAGTGGGCCCCGTTGCTGGTGCGAACATCATAATGAGGCCGATAATCCCCATCGCTGCGCCACGCTTCTCAATCGGGATAATGACGAGAATCGTATTAAATAATAACGGCAGCAGCAGCCCTGTTCCCGTTGCTTGAAGCACACGCGCAATAAGCAGCGTTTCAAAGTTCGGTGCAAGAGCCGCTACGAATGTTCCTATAATAGAAAAAATCAATGACCATACAAACAGTTGCCGTGTTGTAAACCATTGCAGCAGCATGCCTGAAACCGGCACCAGTACTCCCAGCGTCAGCAAAAATATAGTCGTAAGCCATTGTACAGTGGCCTCGTTAACGCTCAAATCTCTCATTAAATCAGTCAATGCTACATTTAGAGCGGTCTCACTAAAAAAACCGATAAATCCGCTAAGCAATAGCGAAATCATAATCGGCATTACTTTGTAAGTCTTATTGGGTGAAGTTGAAGTCTCTTGCATCGTTCCTGCTTGCACTTATGTCATCCTCCTGCGAATTAAAAATTCATTTTGCTGTAACCTGTTGTTCTAGCTTGCTGGGCCACCATTAACAATTGACGGCACGAGACGCGAAATATGGACGAGCGGCTTCTCATCGCCATGAGTGATGGCCAAAATAAGCGCACCTTCCACTAAGGAAAGAATCACATTGCTTATTTCAGCAGCGCTGTTGTCATTCACTCCATTGGCAACGAGCTGCTGGGCAATATACTGCTGCCATTCAATAAAAACGACTTGGCACGCTGCTCTCAGTCTTTCGCTAATCAGGCATGTCTCAGCAGCCATCCAAAAGCTGAATGGCATAAATCCTCTAAACTGCGATTGCTTCCCATCGTGAATGATGTCGGAAATATGGGCCTGGATGGCTGCTGCAGGACTAGAAGTCTGTTCAAAATTCATCCGCCATTTTTCCAGCACAAAATTCTTAATCGTTGAAATACATTCAACCGCCAGTTCCTCCTTGCCTTCAGGGAAATAGTAGTACAAGGACCCCTTCGGACAAGAGCTTTCCTTAATAATTTGATTTAACCCCGTTGCATGATACCCTTGCACACAAAACAGCTTCATTGCTGTATCTATGATCTGCTGGCGGGCATTCGGCTTTGAAGCCACCTTTTCACCACCTTAATTATAGAGAACGGTCTATTTAATTAAACGAGAAAAAAGGCAGGCTGTCAATGCGCAAACTCGTAATTACAGTACTAATTTTTGTTAAGATATGATGTTGTCATCCCTCCTGCTGCTCTGCTTTATGAACTTTTGGCCATGTCGCCTGCCAATTTTTCTTAACGATTCTTTGTTCGTATACGTGGTAATTGACCGTCCCCTGCTCATAATAAACGGTAGGCCTTAGCACAGCTTGAAGGACATCAGCTACTCCGCATGGAGCCGCTAGCTGAAGCTGGCCATTCGCATCCAGCGCCACCCCAAGCGAAGTCGCCGTTTCTGGAAATTTGGAAATCGCATCCACCGCGCAGGAATAAGGCGGCAAGCCGCTGACGACATGCATTCTCGCCTGATTTTTCACTGACCAAGGGATCTCGGGTCTCAGGCCCCGCAATTGCTGCTCCAGCTGCTTCTCGATGTGCTCACTCGGATACTCGGCATCGTAATAAATAACATCCACATCCGCAAGCGGCGTCCGCTTCTTAAAATCATGCAGCACATCCCACAATTTAGAACGCACAAACCCGGCGCATACCCACCAGTCCGGCAAATCGAGCGCCCTTGCCGTATGCAGGATGTCCATCATCCAATCGTCTCCCCGAATAATATCCATAATGTATGACTCTTGATTCATCAATCCGCCCCCAATACCGAACATATATTCTCATATTAACTGAAAAACCGCTTATTGGGAAGAGCTTTTACAAGGTGAAACGGATGTGACCGTCCTTTGGCGGCGCAGCGCGTTTCAATCCTAGAAATATAGAGAAGGTATCGCGCAATGCTATACTTTCCTATATTTCATAAATGCAAAAAAACGCTTTGCCAGGCTGATTACAACCCGGCAAAGCGTTCGAAAAACTTGAAATATAGGAAACCATGTTCTGCTGAAGCTTTAACTGCACTGCTTTAATTTTTCAGCTTGTCTTCGTCATTTTCATCCCATTTTCTGGAGTAAGCCTTGTTCGTAATCCAAAAAGTAATCCATGCTAAAATGCCAACGATAACAACCGCTGAAATCCATACGCCAACTGGTACATCCATTATAATGCTCCCTTCTGCTGTACAGCTGCTCTTTCCCTTTACAATGTGCTCTTAAAAAATACATTAGACTGCGTGGATTCATTAACATGCAGCTGAAACACGTCCGGCCGGCTGTAATGCCCGACCACATCAAAGTCAAATCGGCTTTCGGCGATTTTCGACATATCCAGCTCTGCCACGAGCAGCGCCTCCCGCCCATAAACAGGCTCTGCTATATATTCCCCTAGCGGCCCAACGATAGCGCTGCCGCCCCTGCTCAGCACCTCATCCATCTGCTCCAGCTCGGCAAAACTCGCCAAATCCTTCGGATATAAGGACTTCGTAGCAAACTGATTGCTCGACAGCACATAGCAGCGGCCTTCGCAGGCAATATGACGAATCGTCGATTGCCATGTATCGCGGGCATCCGCTGTAGGCGTTATAAAAAGGTCTATACCTTTCGCATACATGGCGGTCCGAGCTAGCGGCATATAGTTTTCCCAGCATATCAAGCCGCCTATTCGTCCAAAAGGGGTTTGGATAACCGTTAATGTGCTGCCATCGCCTTGCCCCCAGAGCAGACGCTCCGCAGCAGTAGGAATAAGCTTTCGATGTTTGCCCAGCAGCCTGCCATCAGGGCCTACATATACAATTGAATTATACAACGTCGCACCGCTAAATTCCTGGTCGCGCTCCAGCGCACCAACGATTAGATATAAGCCATGTGCGGCAGCAATCTCCCCTAACAGGTCGGTATCCTCGCCCGGAATCGTTATTGCACTTTCCGCATAACGGCGAAAGTCTTCCCGTCCCTCCGCTGTCCGGCTTCCAACGCGATTTCCAAACGTCATGCCGCGCGGGTAACCGGAGACAAATACTTCTGGAAACACCAGCAGCTTGACCCCTTGTCTGCCTGCCTCGCCGGCATAGGCAGCTATTTGCTTGAACGCCGACTGCTTATCCAATAAACTAGGCGCAGCCTGCACAACGCCAACTTTCACCTTGCGGTGCTCCATATGTTCATCCCCCGCCCTAAGACAACTGCCCCTACATGGGCAGCCACCTCTCTTATTAATCATCATAAATGGATTGGCTGATCATGTAACCATCCATTTATCCACTAAAATGACCATCCAATTCGCCAAAATGTACTATAATGAATGGAATAATTCCAATTAGACAAATTGATAATGAACGGGGTGTACGTATGACGTGGAAGCTGGATCGAACATTAAAAACGCCTGTTTACTTGCAAATTGCCGAGCTGCTGGAACTCAGCATTGCTTCCGGCGAATATCCGCCAGGCAGCCCGCTGCCCTCCGAACGAAAACTGGCGGAGCAATTAGGCGTTAATCGCAGCACGATTGTACAGGCGTATGCCGAGCTGCGCTCAGCCGGTTTAGTGGAAAGCAAAGTAGGGAGCGGCACAACCGTGAGCCGCAATAAATGGGGGATATCCCCTTCGCATACGCCGAATTGGCGGCAATATGCAGAAGGAGGCAGCTTCCTGCCTAATTTGCCCTTTATGAGGCGCATTCGTTCATCCATGCGCCACCATGGCCAAATGATTGACATGGCGAGCGGCGAACTGGCGGAGCCGCTGTTTCCGAGCCGGCTCCTCCAGTCCATTATGCAGGAGCAGCCATTCATGGAGCCGCTCGGCTATGATCATCCACAGGGCAATCCGCAGCTGCGGGTGGAGCTAAGCGCTTTTTTGCGGAAACAGGGCATTGCGGCTCCTGAAGCTTCTATTCTCGTTACTTCCGGCTCGCAGCAATCGCTCTATTTAATAACGCAATGTTTGCTTGCCCCAGGAGATGCCGTTGCGATCGAAGATCCCTCCTACTGCTATTCGCTGCCGATGTTCCAATCTGCAGGACTGCGTATTTGCCGTCTTCCGGTTCATCATGACGGCATTGATCCGGATGATATTGCGCGATTATATCGCGAGCATCGCATTCGCATGCTTTTTCTCAATCCGAACTATCAAAATCCGACAGGCACTTCTTTGAGCATGGAAAAAAGGCAGCGCGTATTAGCCATAGCTGCCGAGCTGCGTATTCCGATTGTAGAGGACGACCCGTTCAGCCTGACTTCCTTTCACAATCAGGCTTTGCCATCACTAAAAGCGCTGGACAAGGAGGATATCGTGCTCTATATTGGCACATTATCCAAAATCGCCGCATCGGGCCTGCGAATCGGCTGGCTGGTCGCACCGCAAACGGTCGTGAGCCGCCTCGCCGATGCCAGGCAGCAAATGGACTTTGGCCTTAGCATTTTGCCTCAGTGGCTGGCTGGCCGCCTGCTCGCTTCAAACGAATTTCCGCTGCATTTGCAAATGTTGCGAAAGGCGCTCGAGGCCAAGCAGCAGCGAATGATCGGTGCGCTGGAGCATTATTTTTCAGAAAAACTTTCATTTACCGCGCACCCAGGAGGGCTTAATCTATGGTGTAAATCTAAGGAGAATATCAGCGATCATCGCCTGCTGGAAGAAAGTATTCAGAGAGGGCTTGTGTTCGTTCCTGGCAGTGTGTATGGCTCGGAGGAAGGTTTCATTCGTCTAAGCTATGCCCGGCCGGAGCCGGAGCAAATGGAAATAGGAATCGAAAGATTAGCAGCCGCACTGCGCGCCAGCTTGGCCTCGAAAAACTGAAGCCATAAGGCTGGCGCCATGAAGCAAGCTTGCAACAAGACGGTAAGCATAAAGCCATGCTGCTTTAAGAGCGCCACAATATCGTCTTGTTTCTGCCGGAAAGCTTAGCCTGATACAAAGCCTGATCGGCATAATCAATTAGAAACTCCTGCTCAACCTCCGGATAGCAGGCAATGCCGATCGAGACGGTCACGCCTACCTTTTGCTTGTCATTAACGGCAATTTGGCAATTCTCAATTTTGCTGCGTAAATTTTCAGCCAAAGCATAAGCGCCGGACGGTGAACAATTAGGCAGCAAAATGGAAAACTCCTCACCGCCATAGCGCGAGGCAACATCCTCTGCCCTAACCGTGCGCCTTACAATAGCCGCTAGCTCGCGCAAAACAGCATCTCCTGCGGGATGGCCGTAGGTGTCATTTATTTTTTTGAAATAATCAATATCCAGAAACAGGAGAGCAAGCGGCTCCTTTCCACTCTCTGCCTGAATAAACAAGCGGTTAAACGCCGCATCGAAAGCTCTGACATTAGCCAGCTGAGTAAGAAAATCCGTTGTCGCTTCCTGTTCCTTTTGCTGGAACATTTCGTCGCGCTGCGTCAAATTACGCACGCAATATGCGACGACAAGGCCGCTGGCAAGCAGCGGCGGGAATAGAAATTTTATAGTCGGGCTGGACCATTCCATACCATATGTATAACAAGCATTTCCATAAAGCAATGCCATTAACACCAGCAAAGAAACGCTCCATTTTGTCCAAAATCCACCTAGGCGCTTGTTCACAAAAATAATGCCTGATAATACCCCTAGCAACAAAATAAATGCCGCAGAGGCGATGGAGGCGTCATTTAAGCCGCCAAACAGCAGTATTCGTCCCCCTGCAATAAGAGCAGATGCCAGCATAGAAGCATGCAGGCCCCCGTAGTACGCAGCAATTATAATAAAGAAATATCTAAAATCAATGATGCCGTGATCGGATACCGGCACTCCAAACCACATGATTAAGATGCCGCAAACGCCGTATACCACGCCAAACAAAAGTTTCTTTCTAACTTCGAAGCGCAATAAATTCAAACGAAGCAGAGCATTTATGAGCTGCTTGCTGAAAAAAAATAATGTGAATGTAACGGATAAAATCGTTATTATTATTATCATAAATGTCCTTTACCTGCCTTGCTGCAACGGCGTTTTCCATAGAAATAGCATGCGGCTTGCCTTAAGGCGCAACTTTGAGAATATGCAAACTCGTATCTCTGCTTAAATCAATAAAGTTGTCATTCATTTTCACTAACGGCCTAAGTGCATTTTGCGGATTGATCAATACGATGGAGCCGATTTGATTGTTGGTGAGCAGCACCTGATGCCCAAGCATCGACTGCATCATTTTGTCCATAAACAGCTTGCTGATTTGCGGATCAAACTCGCCAAAAATATTATTGTTCATTTGGATAAGCGTCTCATAAAAGGGCAGTGCTTTGCGATATGGCCGATCTGAGGTCATCGCATGAAAAACATCAGCTACCGCTACGATTTTGCTAAGCGGGGCGATTTGCTCAGAGCGCAAGCCGAGCGGGTATCCGCTGCCATCTTGCCGTTCATGATGCTGAAGCGCTACCAAAGCTTGGACATGATTAATGCCAACGGTCCCTTTGAGCAGCTCATAGCCAAAAATCGTATGCTTTTTCATCAGGTCAAACTCTTTCGGATCAAGCAATGCCGGCTTGTTCAAAATTTCATTTGAAATTTTCGTTTTGCCAATATCGTGGAGAGTAGCCGCCATCGTAAGCTGCATGAGATCGCGCTCATCCATATCCATCCATTTTCCAATTAAAGCAGATAATACACCTACCCCTATATTATGGCGGTAAGAATAATCATCTTTGGATTGCAAAGCGCCCAGCAATTCGTAAAAATCAGGAAGCTCCGTCAGCTCATTAATCGAAGGAATAATTTTTTCACGGATTTGCAGCACTGGAATTTGCTTGGCATAACGAATTTGCTCAAACAGCTCCGCCATGTACAGCGTACAGCCGTCCATTTTTTCCTGTGCCTGCGATTTCTCCTTATCCCGCTTAATCTCCCTTTCTTCCAGTTCGATCGCATGGCGATAAATCAAGTCGAGCTGTTCCTGATCCAATACGGTATGGGCAGGAGCAACAAGCACTCCGTTATGATTAAACAAATCCTGAGCCAGCTGTTTTCCCAAAAACAATTGATTGCCGTTGTCCACCCTCAAAACACCTGCGCTCTCAAATGAAGAATATGTATTTATACGTACTCTTCCATTATACTTTACAGGTTTGAAACTTTTTTGAATTTTATTGTATTATCTCCTCAAACAGCGAAAAATTTCTTCTTACAGTTTATATTTTCTCATAAGCGGAACGCCAGCCGTCAATAAAAGCTTGCTAAGTCCGCGCCAAACCGCTCTCCTCCCTGCCGACAGATGCTTAATGTACACTGCGCTGTATTCAATTTCCGCTTCTGCCCCGCGAACGCGCTTGAATTCAGCTGCGCCAGAGCTGAGATGCAGCAGCTGTCCACGATCCGCTGCAGCCTGCATCGCCAAATGCATCAGCATCCGGTAGAGGCCGTTACTTTGGGCAAGCGCCGTATTGTAGCCGACCAGCGGTACCGATATGACCTCGCCATGAATAAAGCAGCCCATCACGCCTTGCAAAACCCCTTCCTCATCGCGGAGTCCGGTCATTTCCAGCAGCCCCTTCTGATGGCAGTGGCGAATATATTCAGCGGTAAACTGGGGATTGAGCGCCGAATATTTGCCTACATACAGCAGGTCATACAGCTCCTCAATACGCTCATAGTCCTGCTCGCCGAGTTCAGCATGCGGTACGATATGATAGTCAGACTGGGCGAGCAGCTTGCGGTCCCACTTCGTATTTTTTTTCTTCAAGTACAACGGAGCGGCTCCATTGAAAAAATAAACCTGCCTGCTCGGGACCAGCACATAGCCCTGCTGCAGCAATTGTTCAAGCAGCTCCCCATTCGTGCGCCTGTTAAGCGAACGATAAATAATCGCATGCTTCGGATAGCTTGCTGTTAACGTCTGTGTAGCTCCCTCCAGCTCATCCGAGCTTATTTCGGTATACAAATTCGTTGAAAGCAACCAGTTGTTCACATGAACGTTTCGGTCAATTTGAGCCCCGCGGAGCAGCGGCGCAATTGCCTTAAGCAAGGAGCCGCACAGGAAGCGCAGCAGCGGATTTTCCAACAAATAAAGCTCTTCTTCCGCATACTTGACATACGTTCCATAAGGGGAGCACACATAGGAATTGTCATATTCCTGCTCATTAACCGTCATGGGCAGCCATGCTTGGCTCGCCTGCAGCAGCCGCAGCTCCGTGCGCACGTTGCGGATAAATAAATTTACCCCATTTTGCATCAAAGGAAGCATATATTCAACCGCTTTATTTCGTTCCCCCTTTTTTGTTGCGGCAAGCTCTGTTATTTCTGTTAGGTTCAGCTCTTTAACGACCGTCTTAGATAGGGGCAAAGCTGACCCTCCTTTCTTTCCTTCATCTGTTCTAAACCTTCCACTTTCGCTCCACCCGCCGCAGCTTGCGCAGCCCCTCATCCGCTTCATACGGGACAAATGCAATTAGCGGCGCCATGCAGCCGCGTGAAGTAAACAGCTTGGACAGCGCAGCGGCAAGCTCCGGCTGAAGCTCCTCAGGCGCTCCATCGACGCGCAGAGCTACTTCCAGCTGCCGATCCGATTGCTGAACGACCTTGTATTCCTTTATACGCTCCGAGGACATAATGACCGCCCGCCTTATAAAATCGGGAAAAATCGGCACAAGCCGCTGTGTATCCGCATCGCGTCCATAAAATAAATCATCCGTCCTGCCTTCAATGGAGGCAATCGCCGTAAAAGTGGAGCCACAGGCACAAGGCTGCGTCGCCTCCGTCAGCAAATCATTAAGCCGATATCGCATGATAGGCTGGGTTTCCCGTGAAAAGTCAGTGATGATTGGCGAGAAGATACGCTGCTCCTCGTCCACATACTCCTTCTCAATGACGAGTATATCCTCGTTCAGATGCAGGGTACCCTGTGAGCAGGTGGCAGCGAGGAAGCCTTCTGTGCATTGATAAATTTGATCGACGCGCACCCCAAAAGCCTGCTCGATAAGCCGCTTGTCCAGCGGCTCAAGCACTTCTGCAACCGAGATCAATTTACCCGGCGCAATGAACAGCTCTCCGGCAAGCTGCGCTTCAGCGAGCAGTCGCAGCATGGACGGCGGTGCAACCAGCAGCGTCGGCTGCTGCTCGCTTAACAAACGCACATTGTCCTCTACTGGATGGATCATGTCGTAAAAACGGAATTGCAGCCGCTTGGAGCGCACGCTTTGGTACAAATGGCTGTCCGCCCGCAGAAAAAAAGCGATCCGCTGCCGCACAAGCAGCGAGGCTGGCAGCGCCTTTGCCAGTACCGTTCCCGCCCACGCTGCGCGTTCCTTGGCACTGACCAGAAACAAGCCGCGGCTGCCTGATGTGCCTGACGACAGTCCGACCGCAATATCGCCGATCTGCGCGGAGAAGTCCCGTTCCCGCTCGGCGCGCAGCGCGATTCGGAATGCTTCCTCCTTCGTAATACCCGCTGTGTTCAACCGGTCAAAATGGTCCATCATTACCGCTTTATCGATCGTCGGGAAGCTGCGCCAATTTTGTGCATCCAGCCCTTGATAATAGCTTCGGTAAAAGGGCGATTGCTGGCGTACCCGCCTCACAAGTGCCACAACTTTGCGGTGCTGCCAGGCTTCCAGCGCCTTCCGGCTGCGAAAGCGCCGGGCGCGCACCCGTGTCAGCACATAATAAACCAGCAGCCTTAATACTCTCATGCTCTCGCCCCCTGCCACGCGGTGCAGCGTTTCCACGTTTCCCCGCAATGCGTGAAAACTTGCTGGAGCTCCGGATTTCTCCGCTTCAGCTCGACGAGACGGTCGAACGTTTCCTTAAACTCCACCCGGTTGTCGAACACAATGGAGGCTAGCGCATGAGGAGGGCGATTTTCCCGCACCGCCGCCTCCGACCAGCTAGCGTCTGCGCCGAGCAGCAGCTCCTGCCCCGTATCTCCCTGCAGCAGCAGTCCGAATTGGTCGGCCGCATGGCCAGACAAACGGATAGCCGTTACGCTTCCATCATTAAATAAATCGTACCCCTTATGGAAGGGGGCATATTTCGCTGGCAGGTCCACCTCGTTCGACTGCTCGATCCAGCGTGCCCGCTTGGCGAAATCAGGCGGCAGCAGCTCGGGCAAAAAAGCTTTTTTCACCGCTGCAAATCCGTTCAGCGGCTGGACAGCCTCATATGCCTGCTGTGAGCAAATAAACGTCGCCTCGGGAAAATCTCGCAAGCCGCAAACATGGTCGGCATGAAAATGCGAGACGATAATATGCTTAACCTCGCGAAGCGAATAGCCTGCCGCCTGCACATGCTCCGCCGCAGAGCGTTCCCCGGCAAGCGTAACGGGGGTCGTCCAGCGGTAAAGCGCATAAGGCAGCCGCTTGGTCGCTTCGAGAAAGCGCGGCGAATAGCCGGTATCAAATAATACCGGCCCTAGCACAGGATGTTCCATTATAGCAAAAATACCTGGAAATGCTTGCTGCCGCCAGCGCCCCCCGCTAATCGCTAGCGCCTCCAACTGCTTGCAGTAGCCCGTATTATGAAAGGTAATTTTCATCGTGTCTCCTCCTGCTCTTTCCACCAGGCCGCGAACCTCCTAAGCCCTTCCTCGACGCTCACGAGAGGCCGATAACCCAGCTCCCGCTGCGCCTTCTCAATAGAAAGCGTTTGGCTGAACGCAAGAATGCCGACCGTATAACGGGTCAGCAGCGGTTCTTTGGCAAGCCCCGGCAGCTTCGCCGCCAGCTCCAGCAAAGAGGCCGCACTATACGCCGCGGGGTATGCAATCTTCTTGGTCCGGATCGGTTTATTCAGCATTTCAAACAGCCTCGCCATAGCTTCCCACAGCTGAATAGGCTCGCCATTCGTAATATTGTATTTCTGTCCAAGCACAATCGGATCGGCGTACAGACAGCGCATGAGCGCCTCCGTCACATTATCCACATACGTAATATCGACAAGCGGCTGACCGCTTCCGAACACTGGTATAAACCGTTTGTCATTTGCCCGCAGCAGCCTTGGAAAAATCGCCTTATCGCCAGGTCCGAACAACGCTCGCGGCCGGATCGTCACAACGCGCAGCCCCTGCTCACGATAAGCGTGGTCAACCTCTTGCTCGGCAAGCAGCTTCGTCGCCGCATAATGATTGACCGCTGCTTTCGGCAGCGGCTCATGCTCTGCAATATTAAAGCGATGGCGATAGTCAAAATAGATCGAAGGCGTCGACACATGCACCAGCCGCTGGACGCCGTGCTCAAGGCAGCCTTGTATGACATGGCGCGTGCCCCTGACATTGGATGCATAAAAGTCGCGATACTTGCCCCAAGGCGAAGACAAGGCGCCGCAATGAAACACGGCGTCATGACCGGCAATCGCTTCGCTCATTGCACTGGAGGCTAAATCCAGCTGTAAAAATGCCGCCCCCGCCTCGCTGAGCCGCCCGCCTGCCTCTTGATTACGCCCGGCCGCGGTCACCGTATGGCCTTCCTTCAGCAGTCGATATACCGCATTTTCTCCTAAAAATCCGGTAGCCCCTGTTACCAGTATGTTCATCCTCGCCTTCTCCTTTCTCATCCATTCCATTCAATATCAGCAGTTGTAAAAGCAATAAGCGGCTGCTCCGCCTTGCGTGCCCGCCGCCATAAATCAAACCAAACATAACCTTGCATCAGAAATGGACCAGGGTCCTTCCAGCTGAAAATAACATCCCGGCCGCCTGCCATGCTCGCCAGCCAGTGCCAAGAGCCCCGCCATAGCCCACGCTGGCGCCGCTGCTGCGAAAGCCCATAGGCCAGCATCGCTGCCGCGATCATTTTGCCCCGCGATTGCTGCGGCATAATGATGCTGCTAGGCTGGCCAGTCCCCCACAAGGCGCGGCCGAGCCGGTCGCGCCTGTCGAACAGATGCAATCCGCTCGTCGCTCGCGGATTGCACTCAAGCGGCCATACCGCGCCGCTCTCGTCTATTATAAAATCAAAAGCGATTTGGCCTGTAAACTGCGTATGCCCGGCAAACGTCTCCACCCATTGCCGCAGCTGCGGCTGATGGCATGGCTTAAAGAAGGTGCTGGCTCCCCGTCCAGCAGTAAAGTCGACTGCATAATCGGAATAGGCAAGCAGCTTGCCATCCTTTGCAATTGAATACGTGCAATATTCCTGTCCTGCTACGAATGCTTGGGCTACCCAAGGGGAATCTGCGGATAGCTGCAGTTCCGCAGCAGGAGGCGGCGACTCGTTTGCATGCCATATATGCACTTTCGTTGCAAAGCGGGAATAGACCGGCTTCAGCACCCATATTTGCTCTGAAGCGGGATTATGCAGCTGTTTTAGCTCAGTGTAGGAACGCAGCTGCTTTGTCTCTGGGGCGGCAAGCCCCGCCTCCCGAACCATTTCAATGAACGCCCATTTGCTATGCAGGGCGGTGAGCTTCTCCGCTTCATCGGTGAAAACCATGCAGCTTCCAAGCTTGCCGCGCAGCTTGGCAATATAATAAATTTCCTCGCAGGTTGGAATAAGCAGCTCGATGCTGTACTTTTCCACCATTACCGCAAGCGCTGTGCCAAATGCTGCCTCGTCCACTCGTGGCGCTGGAAGCATCTCATAACGCTTAATGCAGGTTGAAAAGCGAATGAGCGGACTCGCCATACTGTCCGCTGCATAAACCTCATAACCCTGCTCCGCCAGCTGACGGGCTAAATCCAGCGCAGCTGGCGCTCTGCCTCCCGTAATAAGGATGCGCCGCCCGGTGTGTATTCCCTGCTCTTGGCCTGTTTTAATATTCAATAATCATCCCGCCTAACGAAATGCCCGCTGAAATGCCAATGAGCGCAAAGCGGTCACCACGCTGCAAGCGGCCCTGCTGGATGGCCAGATGAATGCCCATCGGCAGAGAAGCCGCAATCATATTGCCGTGATTTTCAATAATGTTCATGAACTGCTCGGGCGCAATGCCAAGCTTTTTCTGAAGCAGCCGCATGGCAAGGGCGCTGCCTTGATGCGGAACTACGAGCTTCAGCTCGGACATGTCGATGCTCGCCTCCTGAAACAGCCGCTTGATAAAGTCGGGCAGCAGCTTAGACGTTTTGCGAAACAGCGCCTCGCCCTGCATTGCAAACAAATATTGCTCCGCATTTGCCGCCCCGTACTGTGTGGAAGGCAATCCTGAGCCGCCTCCGCGAATTTCCGACAGCTCGCGTCCCGATCCGTACGTCTCCATACGGGAGGCGATAATGGATGAGCTTTCGCCTTCACCACTTCTGCCAATGACTACCGCTGCTGCCCCGTCGCCGAACAGCGTCGCGCTTTCGGGATGCTTGTCATTAAGGCCGCTTGATGCAATTTCCGGCGATACAAGCAGCACTGTGTCATATCTGCCCGCTTCTATCATATAAGACACCATATCAAGCGCCGCTAGAAACGACAAGCAGGTCGTATTAATGTCGAAACAAGGAATACCTGATTCGCCTGCCCACATCTCATCTTGGATGAGCGCCGCTGTGCACGGGATAAGCTGCTCAGGAATCGCATTGGCACAAATGATGCAGTCCATGTCGTCAAGCTCAAGTCCTGCATCCTCCAAAGCCGCAAAGGCAGCCTTTGCGCCCATGACTGACGCGGCTTCGCCAGCTGCGTAATGCCTGATTTTCACGCCTGATTTCTTATATACCCAGCCTTGCGGCTTATTCAGTTTTTCGTCCAGCTGCTCCGCTGTCACCATTTGGGATGGCAAGTAGGAGCCTGTCCCCCATATTCGTACATTCCGTTGTTGCTTATGCTTGTTTCTTGCATGCATAACCCTCACCGCCATCTATTAGCTTGTTGTCTATCTTAATGTGTATTGCTACTTTATCTTACTAGATGGTGCATAGCTGGACATAGTACCAAATTTTATTAGTACCCTTTTAAATTACATTTAATTTACATATTTTCTTTTAAAATCCAATCTATTGCCACTTATTACTGGAATGTAGCTTTACGAGCTTTACGAGCTTTACCGCTATGCACGCGCGGCTTCGAGCCTATACCAAGCTTTCTATATTAATCACTCTCATAGTTGTGCTCTACTAAGCTCATCCATTAAACTCAAGCAGCCTATTATTACCCTTGCTGAGGAAATTGAAATCATGAGCAGCTAGGTGATGAACCAAACGTTTTGTTTCGAGGAACGGCTCAGCTACATAATTGATATTCCCTAGTCCAGCCAGAAGACAGCGCCGAATTTAAGCAACTGTTTGCAATCAAAAATATTGCCGAGGAAATACTTTCCGTTCCTCTATTCGGCGCAACGATTGTCAGCCATGTGCTCATGCTTAAGGTGGATTTGGAGCTAAGCGCTTAACTTTTCATCTCCAACCCTAAATCGACTGCTCGGCAGCTCATATTTCCAACAACCTCGAGTGAGCTTTTCGTCATTCGGCCTATATAAGGATGAGCCTTGGGCCCTTCTCCCTTCAGGCAAAAGCCCTCCGCCGCTTGATACAAGCGATTGAGGGCTTTTGCTGATTTCATTATTTTTCGTAAACATTCTAGTTATCCGTACAATTTCGTTGTTTCCTGCTATCATACACTGGCTACGAGGTGACAATGATGTATACGAAAACGTATCGCAGCGCGACCATTCTTGGCAAGCTGAAGGTGTGCCGTTTTTTGCAAAAAAATGCTTCAACTAAACCGCTCATACCAAGCACCACCAGCTTCACCTTATCCAATCTGAAGATGATGACTGCTGCCCATCACACGCTATACATTAAGCCAAATATCGGCTCGCTTGGCGTCGGTGTGCATAAGCTTGAGCCCCTAAACGACGGCTACAAGCTCCTTTATACAAAAAGCAAAAAGCAGCTTTCCAAATTTTTTCACAGTCTAGATGACGTTTATGAGCATTTGCTGCCTGCCAAGCCTTCCCGCCTTATTATTCAACAAGCAGTCAGCCTCGATCAAGTCGAAAATCGTCCCTACGATATTCGTGCCATGGTTCAGCGAAAACCGGGCGGCATATGGCATCTTACCGGCTTCCTTATTAAAGTAGGCGCCAAAGGTAAAATCGTCACCAACTACCATCAGGGCGGCGAAATTTGGACGATGCATAAGCTGGTGCAGCGCAAAGGATATGAAGATGCCAAAAGCAGCGAGCTCATTGGCCATTTGACACAGCACTCATTGACAGTAGCCCGTGCCCTCAGCAAGCATAAAGCGGGCATGTTTGAAATGGGCATCGATTTTGCCTTGGACCGCAACACGCACCTGTGGATATTGGAGGTCAATTCCAACCATCCCCAATTCCGTCCGTTAAAATGGATTGATCGCCGCGCCTACAACCGGATTATGCGATTTGCCCAAAGCTATGGCCGAAAGGACGATTAGCTTATGCTACGTTTGCCTGTTGTTGAAAGGCAGTCTAGCCTCCTGCGCGTTCAGATACCTTTGCTTGATCGGGCTGCTTCTCGCTAATTAATAAAGATAGCAAATATTGTGCGAGTGCAGCCCCGAACAGTACGACCGGCAGCCAGACAGACGTCACATCGCCAGCAAACAAGATCAAGCAGCCAATCGACACAACTCTGCCGACATTCAGAAACAACTCACGCATAACGACGCATTCTACACGCAGTTGTCCTTTAAGAGGAAGTGTGCCAATTAGCCGATAATAGTAAGAGGTCAATGTATTGACAGCAAGCGGATTACAGATGGAGAACAAAATCATAAACAAAAGCACGGACCAAAAATCAACTGCAATTAGCAGCAGCGCAGCCCCTATGGCGACTCCTGTTGTAGAAAATAGCACATATCTCTGGACTTGCTCCTTCTGTGCTTTCCTAGATATGACATACCCCGTCATAACGGTAAGTGCTGAAAAGGCTACGCCTAAGTAACCGACCCGATCCTCACGCCCCACCGTCTGAAACAATAAAATATTCGGTAAAAACAACATAATCCCTTGAAAAAGCCCAAGTATAAAAAAGCTGACGAGCGCCTTGAACCACCGCCTGTTTTTATTCATCGCAAGCCCCATAAATTTTAAATAATAAGCACGGTGATGCGATTTCACAATGGGAATCCGGAAGCTCACGATGGCCGCTATAACAAACATAACGAAGGCGAGTAAAAAAATAATAACATATCCCTGCAGCCCTTCATTACGAGAAATAATAAATCCGGCCAGCGCCGGGCCCAGCAATCCCGCCGTGTTGAACACAATCATATTCAGCGCTAGAAAACGAATCCGATTCGCCTCTGTAGAAACATCATATTGGATGACTAAATATCCGGTCCAATATAGTCCCCCTGCAATACCATTACATATGGCGAACAAAACATAATAATTAACGACCTGCTCACCCGTAATAACGACCATTAAATAAAAGACAGCTATTAAAACGATGCCAATCCTGTACGTCACCATTCGGTCTTTGCGTTTCGCGATCCAACCCCCAACTGCAAACGTAATTGGTGTCATTAGAAATACAATAATGTTGTAGAGCGCATTTACCGTTAAATCCTGCGTTAACCGCCACAAGTACAAATTAAGAAACAATCCAGACATGGATGCACCAAATTGAAAACAACCATGAATGACAATCGAGATAATAGCCTCCCTGCCTAGCCTTCTCTCTGGTGGAATAGCCGCTCCCCTGCTGAAAAAATAGTCCAATCTCGGCCATGTTCGCATATGTATACTGCCCCTGCCTCTCTCTATTTACATGAACTTCATCTTTCCCGTTCATTTTAGCACA
This sequence comes from Paenibacillus sp. Leaf72, assembly GCF_001422685.1. Taxonomy (NCBI): domain Bacteria; kingdom Bacillati; phylum Bacillota; class Bacilli; order Caryophanales; family Paenibacillaceae; genus Paenibacillus; species Paenibacillus sp. Leaf72. The sequence continues at coordinate 56,769 of NZ_LMLV01000015.1, forward strand.
AGGGCTAGACGGTCAGCCGTTGCCTGAAAGCGTTAACGGTTTGGAAAACAGCCTTAAATGCTGTTGTACGCCCGTTTCAAGGGGGTTTAAGCTATTTATTGAACGTTAACGAGTGTTTTCATACAATATCGGCTATGTATAAAGTTAGGCAAATGGTATATTCGTTTTTGTGTAAAAATAAACAAGCCTGCCACATGATTAGTGGCAGGCTTGTAATATGAAGCTAAAGTTTCCTATGTGTGTTGCACACTGAAAACTGGATGCGAAAGACAAAGTCATGAAACTTTAGCGTGTTGTTTAGGATAAGCCCTCGACCGATTAGTATTCGTCAGCTGCACGCATTGCTGCGCTTCCACCCCGAACCTATCAACCTCGTCGTCTTCAAGGGGTCTTACTAAATTGGGAAATCTCATCTTGAGGGGGGCTTCGCCTT
>NZ_LMLV01000016.1:0-46589 GCF_001422685.1 Paenibacillus sp. Leaf72
TGAAGTAGGTTAGATCTACTTCCTGACCAGGCACCCCTTCGTTTAATACGATCTTTCTTTCAAAAAAATTAAACAGGGCAGGGTCTGATTTTTTTAAAAAGCCGGCAAGTCCTCGTGTATGTGCATCACTTTCCTTCTCCCAGAAGGTTTCACCATAATCATCCCAGAGCAGGAGGCTCGCCAGCAGCTTTTCTTTCTCTTTGGGATTGATATTATGGTCTTTCATATACTGANAGCCGGCAAGTCCTCGTGTATGTGCATCACTTTCTTTCTCCCAGAAGGTTTCACCATAATCATCCCAGAGCAGGAGGCTCGCCAGCAGCTTTTCTTTCTCTTTGGGATTGATATTATGGTCTTTCATATACTGATCTATTGCCTGCTCCAGCTGGGCAAGCTGAGCCATAGCGGTCTCCAGAGTCATCTGAGGTGTCTGACCATGATGCAAGACGGAGATGATGCCGAATCCGCTCTGGCATACGGTCCAGCTTCCTTCAAGCAAAGCCTGATAATGGCCGGCCAGCACATCGGTTTTGGCATTTTGCCACGGAATTTTAACGAGAGACGTACAGGCATTGCCTGTAACAAAGGCTCGTGCCTGCTGGATATTGCTGATGCTGTGCTCATCCATTACCGCAGGGTTGTAGGTTAAAAGATAGGGGCTGCTGCACGAACCGAAGCATCCAATACATGAGGCGTCAATATCTGTGATATTGGATAGCTTTTTATCTCCAGCATAAATATGGCGATGCTCAGGCACTTGCAAAGGAATGGGGTTGCTGCCATATTCGCAACTGAGGAGAGCGGTCTCGACGGCGTACGTTTTATCCATTTCATTCTCCTCTCATAGGGCTCGGACGGGCAAAATTTGTATTTCGGTAATGCCAGCCCTGCAAAGTCTTTCTAAAACCTCGGTATCTACAATCCAGCAGGCCTCCCTAACCTGATCAAGCATGAACCATTTGTTGAATCCGGCTTTCTGCCGATCAATGACGATTTCCTTCAAGGAGCCGTCTGGAAAATAGGTGGCAGCTTCATGCAGACATGGGAGGATGCGCGGTTGTATGAGCCAGTACACCTCTGTTCGGCCCTGCTCTAAATGTCCAACGGCGCAAGGGCGGTACAAGGTTTTGCTCTGGTAAACTTCAAATATTTTTTTAGCGGCGTCGCTAACCATGGCGACTGGTTTCTCGATGAAAGGGAGAAAATGAAGCTGCCCGCTATTATTTCTGGCTTTGACGGGGATGAACAATGGCTGCTCGCTCGTCCACAGCTCCTTCGTCACGTTCAGCTGTGGAAGGATGGCATTCTCCGTCCGGTTATCTTGTCTGATGCGAAAGTATTGCATGGATTTCCCTCCAGACGGCATCATTTTTTTCATTTTTAATGAAAAGCAGCTCGGTCTCCCCGCGGAAGACGCCGATTCGGAACTGTACCTCCCCTTCATAAGGCAAATGCTCATATTCGGGCGTATCCAGAATCGCTTCGATGGCCTCTTTGGCGATAAAGGCCATGAGCTTCTCATATTGCTTCAGCTCAATGAGAAAGATGCGTTCTACTTCCAGAAGGCTGATCTTCTGCACATATTTCTTGGCTGCTTGCTTGATCTGCTCATAGAAAGCGAAGAGTGGATCAAACAGCCAGTAAGGATGATAGGTTACTGCGGCGAGCTGCTTTCCGAGGTAATAGCCGTCGTCAAAAGCTTCAATGAGATAGGCTGGCCTAGAAAGCAGCACTTGGCTGAGCAAGAGTGAGTATTGGATATATGAAGCATTTATATGCTCGTTACTCTGGGCGCGCTGTTCCTGCAAAAACGTACAGCATCGCCGAAAGCCGGCTGCAAACTCGCTCAGTACCCCTTGCTTATGTTTAATAAAATAGTCCATAATTTGTCTGTATAATGCCTTAGCGGCGGGTAGTACGTCCTTTGCCAAATAATAGTCCAGAGCTTCTGCTGTATTCACCTAAATCCCCTCTTATTGCTGGTTTTTATAATGGTCGCTGATTGCAGACTGTATATCTTTCATATAGAGCTTGTTGCTCAGCTTCTTCTTGCTGAGCTTTAGAGCATGCACCGATACGCCGACTACAGGCAATCCGAGCAGTCCTCTCATGACGAGCTTCGTGAGCAATTGCTCGATTTCATCAGGCTTCTTAGCACCTGTAACAAGCATGGAAATCTCTCCTTTGCGTATTTCAATTAAGTATTCAATTTAATGTCGGTGCTTTTGATTTTAATTTCCTCCGGCGTGATCTCCATCTGGCTTTCGCCGCATTGCAGCGCGATTTTATCCGTAGCTTTCATATAAATCATTTCCTCAGCCGTAAAGCTGATGTCTGCTCCTGATTCAAATGTAATATCCATATCGGTGGAGATTGAAATGCCGCTTCCATCCGTAATGCGAATGAAGGTGCTGTCATTGCATACAATGGAGACGCTGGAGGAATTGTCGTCCAAAATAATCATTTTTCCGCCTTCCGTAACAATCATTTTCACCTTATTGTCTTCAGCTAGAGAACTGAATTCAAAGTTCGGCTTACTAGCCGCACTGGCTCCGCCAGTGCTTGCCGCTTGTATAGAAGGGGCTGCTTGCGTCGCTGACACCGCCGATATGCTTGTTGCGCTGCTTGCGTTTCCCGTTCCCGCGGTACTTTGTACCCGGCTTGCTCCCCCGGATGAGGAATGCTTGATCGAATTGATGACAAGCGCATCGGACTCATCCTTGGTTGGAAAGTGCACATTTACGCGATCACCTGTTTCGGGCATGCAATACCAGGTGGCGTAGAAGGTTGAATATTTAAGCCAATAGGCGGAGTTTTCGGATTGAGAGGGGTCGATGTCCAGATGAACCTTTAAAACATTGCGCGATACTTTAATGACGCTGCCCTGCAAGGTTAATCCTGCAATGGCTTCGTTAAACTTAGGTGGAGTGAAAAAGCCGTTTAAACGAGAAAGCTGATAAGTATGAGAGAGCAAATGGTTTTTGACCGTGGTGACGACCGATAGGACGTAATGAGTACGCTCTCTGTAAAGGACGGGTTCTCCCAGCTCTAACCATTTTGCATGCTCGCCAGTAATGGTTATTTCGTAGACGAGATAGTCGGATTCCTGAACGCTTGCCAGGTGGTTATTTGCATGGCTGCGAAACGCTTCGACATTTTTAAATACTTTCTCGTTTGCAGATTCCAGTCTGTATATGGCCGTGTTTTCTTCTACGCCGAGCACGAATTTGGGAGAGTTGAATGTAGAGTGAGCAATGAGCGGAATATAGAGCCGTGAAGCCATCCGCTTGATGAAGGACCAATCCGTTTCCTGATATTGCAGTGTAATACCGTTCAAAGTATCCCCAGCAGTGCCGTAGTGTAAAAAATCAGACTTGGGATAGTCTTCTAAAACCTCTTTAATCAGCTGCTCGTACGTCATATTCATATTTTGAAAGGAGCGCTGTTTGGTGACGATATCCATCAAATACGTATGTGAGAGTGCTTCAATGGTCAAATAATGGACAGCGCCAGCTTCAATGCCTTGCGCCTCTGCGTCCATATGAATGATAATGCCATGGAAAATCTTTCGATTGCTCTCGCTATTTTCATAGAACAGCTCAATGTCAGCATTCATACTGGCGGAACGCATCAGTTTTAGAACTGTTTCCTCGCTGGCTATACCTCTCAGCCGTACCTTGGTATGCTCATTCGGGTGCTTCTCCATCGTCAATGTCATATTTTCAAGCGGAAAAGCTTCCCCTTCATGTTTAATAGAAAGCCTTGCTGGGGCAGCTGGTCCACCGGCTGCTTTCTTTTGTTGCATTTTTAATGCTTGCATGATACTCCCTCCTAGCTGCTTTTTAAGTATAATCTTGTTATATCCATCTCTTTTATAGTATCGGAAGCAATAATTGTAAAATTTACACTTTCTTGAAATATGAGACTTTATAAGTTTCACCCTCGAAACGGTAGCTTTGCCGCCAAAGGGTGACGACAGCCGTTTCACCTTGAAATATAGGAAAGGGTATCCTAACACAATCCTTTCTCTATATTTCTCGGACTGAAACGCGCTGCGCCGCCAAAGGGTGGCGACAGCCGTTTCACCTTGCTCGTGCGAGAAATTTCCCGCCAAAAATGCCATAATAGTTAAAACAGCTGGCAGGGGGTGACAGAGCGATGACAGAGCGTGTATATTCTTTTCCTCCCGTCATTGATGAGCGGGCCCGCGTGTTGGTGCTGGGGACGGCGCCGAGCGTGAAATCTTTGGAGCATCGCCAGTTCTACGGTCATCCGCGGAACTATTTTTGGGGAATGGTGTACGGGTTGTTTGATGCTGGGGCGCCGGATGAGGATTATGCGAAGCGGCTCGCTTTTTTGCAGGAGCATCGGCTGGCGGTGTTCGACGTCATTGAATCCTGCGAGCGCGAAGGCAGCCTTGATGTGAACATTAAGGATGAGAAGCCGAATGATTTGCCTGCGCTGCTGGCGCAATATTCGGGGCTGCGCTGCTTTGCATTTAATGGTACGAAGGCGTACGATACGTTTCGAAAATATTTTCGCGAGCATCCGGCGTTTGACTCGCTGGCGCTGCTCAAGATGCCGTCCACGAGCCCGATTCCGACGCAGAAAATGCGAAATCTCGAAGATCGGATCGCAGCGTGGCGCGGCATTGTTCCTTTTCTAGAGGAGCAGTAATCAACGGTAATCGTTGAAATTGGAAGGATACGTGTATATAGTAGAAGCATACGTCAAGACTGAAGATACAGGAGCACGAGGATGTCAGAAAGAATGAACGTCAGCATTAAGCTGGAAAGCAGGCAGGATGGCGCTGTTCAGGTGGGTGAGCATCGCGGGGAGCTGTTTCGCAAGGATCGCTCGCTCTATATCCGCTATGAGGAGCCGATCGAGGGAGAAGCGAATGCGGAGCCAATCAGGTCGCTTATTCGCTATCGCCAAGGCGAGCTGCTTATTACGCGCAGGGGAGCGGTAGAATCGGAGCAGCTTTTCGCTGTGGGCGGCAAGCGGGCTGGGCGCTATCGGTCCCCATTTATGAATTTTCAAATGGAGACGGAGACGAAGCAGCTTGTGCTTCATGCGGCTGGCGCTGCTGCGGGAGAGCTGGTGGAGCCTCCTTTTTCAATAGAGTGGAAATATGATTTGTGGATTGACGAGCATTTATCTGGCCGATTTCATATTCGGCTGCATATTCAGGGGGAACAGTAACGATGAGTGGAAATGTATTAGAGCAATTGTATGAGCAGGTAAAAGCGGCTATTGCCGACGCGGCAGTAGCGGGCGGGCTCGCAGCGCGCGAGGAGCTGCCAGCATTCGTGCTGGAGGTGCCTAAGGATAAAGAGCATGGCGACTTGGCGACCAATGCAGCGATGCAGCTTACCAAGCTGGCGAAAAAAAATCCGCGGATGATTGCCGAAACGATTATCGCGAATCTCGATTATGCGAAAGCATCGATTCAATCGGCTGAAATTGCCGGCCCAGGCTTCATTAACTTCCGGATGGACAAAAGCTACTTGTACGCCGTCGTTGGCGAGGTAGTCGCAGGTGGCGACAACTACGGACGGACGCAAATCGGCGCAGGCAAGCGCGTGGAGATGGAGTTCGTCAGCGCGAATCCGACGGGCAGCCTGCATCTTGGACATGCACGCGGCGCAGCAGTAGGCGATGCACTGTGCAATGTGCTTGAATATGCGGGCTATGAAGTGACCCGCGAATATTATATTAACGATGCCGGCAATCAGGTGAACAACCTGGCGAAGTCGATTGAAGCGCGCTACCAGCAGGCGCTGGGCAAGGAAGCGGAGATGCCGGAGGATGGCTACCACGGCGCGGATATTGTCGGCTTTGGAGAGCTGCTTGCCGAGCAGGAGGGCGATCGTCTGCTGAGCTTGAGCACAGAGGACCGTCTGGAGTTTTTCCGCAGCTTCGGCCTGGAGCGCGAGCTGGACAAGATCAAGCATGATCTTAATCGCTTCCGCGTCGGCTTCGACATCTGGTACAGCGAAACGTCGCTTTACAAGAACGGCAAGGTTGAACAGGCGCTTGAGGCGCTCAAGGAGAAGGGCCACGTCTATGAGGAAGAGGGCGCAACCTGGCTCGACACGATGCCTTTCGGCGACGATAAAAACCGCGTGCTCGTCAAAAATGACGGCTCCTACACGTATTTGACGCCGGACATCGCGTACCATATGGACAAGTACAGCCGCGGCTACGACCGTATGATCAACATTTGGGGCGCAGACCACCACGGCTACATTCCGCGCGTTAAAGCGGCGATGGAGGCGTTAGGCAACGACCCAGGCAAGCTGGTCGTGTTGATTGCCCAGATGGTCAGCCTGTTCCAGGACGGCGAAAAGGTGAAAATGTCCAAGCGTACCGGCAAAGCGGTTACGATGCAGGATTTGATGGATGAGGTAGGCGTAGACGCCATCCGTTATTTCTTCACGATGCGCAGCATGGACTCGCATCTGGATTTTGATATGGATCTCGCGATTTCTACATCCAACGAGAATCCGGTGTTTTATGTGCAATATGCGCATGCGCGTATTTGCAGCATTTTCCGCCAGGCGCAGGAACAGAACCTCGCGCTGCTGCCGCTTGAACAGAACGACCTCAGCAAGCTAACGTCGGAGGCTGAATACGACCTGCTGCGCAAGCTCGGCGAGCTGCCGCAGGAAGTGGCGGAGTCGGCGGAGCAATATGCGCCGCATCGCATCATTCGCTATGTATATGAACTGGCCTCCCAGTTCCACAGCTATTACAGAGCAGAACGCGTCATTACCGAGGACGCGGCGCAGACTCAGGCGCGCCTTGCGCTGCTTGGCGCTATTCGCACCGTCATTGCGAATGCGCTCCGCCTCGTGGGCGTTTCGGCTCCTCAGCAAATGTAATATTCCCATGCAGACAAAGATCAGCCTTTGCGGCAGCGGTGGCAGACAGCTACCCTTGCAGCAAGGGCTTTTTTTCTTGAAAATGGTGCATAATACGTTTTAAAGAAAAATGCCCAGCCAAATAGCAGCGATTTAACTTTACTTTAACCAAGGAATGCTATTATACTAATTGTCGAAAAATGGACAACATCATAGAGAGCGAGGGAAAAGTCATGAGAGGCAATGAGTCCGATTTGCCTATTGTATCGATCGTCATGCCCTGCTATAACGAGGAAGAAGCGCTGCCGGAAACGGTGCGGCAAATGTCCCTGCTGCTGGAACGGCTGGTGAAGGAGAGAAAGGTATCCGAGCACAGCAAAATGCTGCTTGTAGACGATGGCAGCCGCGATAAAACGTGGTCGCTCATTGATTCCTTTCACCGGAGCAACCGTTTTGTGAGCGGGCTGAAGCTTTCCCGGAACGTCGGGCATCAGCGGGCACTTCTGGCGGGCTTGTTGACGGCGAAGGAGTATGCGGATTGCATTATTTCCATCGATGCCGATTTGCAGGACGATATTACGGTGATCGACCAGTTTATTGAGAAGTACAAGCAGGGCTATGAAGTCGTGTACGGCGTGCGGAACAAACGAACGACCGATACGATGTTCAAAAAGTTCAGCGCGCAATTTTTCTACAAACTAATGATTAAGCTTGGTGTAAACGTCGTTTATAATCATGCGGATTACCGGATGATGAGCAAGAAGATCGTTGATAAGCTGGAGGAGTACCAGGAGGTCAATCTATTCCTGCGTGGCATTATTCCTACCATCGGCTTCAAATCCGACAGTGTGTACTACGATCGTCTGGAGCGAACCGCCGGCGAATCGAAATACCCGTTGAAAAAAATGCTTATCTTCGCATGGGAGGGCATTACCTCCTTTAGCGTATCTCCTATCCGCGCAGTGTCGGTTGTCGGCTTTTTTATGTCGGTCATGAGCCTCGTGTTCGCCCTTTATGTATTCGTCAGGCATTTGCAGGGAAACACGGTATCCGGCTGGAGCTCGATGATTCTTTCGATTTGGTTCATTGGCGGCATTCAGCTGCTGTGCATTGGACTAATTGGCGAATATATCGGCAAAATTTACATTGAAACGAAGAAACGCCCGAAATACTTCGTGGAAACCGTGCTGCATAACGTTGTGCCAGCGGAAACGAAATCGCAGCAATTACAAGAGACGAGGTGACGAATGGAATCGCTGCTGCTTAAAGCAAAATCGAATACGCAAGTTTTGATCTTCCTGCTCTCCTTGTTTGTCATTACGAGAATATTGCTTTATTTTGCAGGCTTTCTCGGCATGAATCTGTTTCCGAACTATCAAATTCCGCCGGACTATACGGTCGTGCAGGGGCATGATTTCACATCGAGCCAGCTCTCGATCCAGACGGATATTTCACAGCTGAAGAAGCCGAGCTTCGAGGATCTAAGGAAATTTGACAGCGTATGGTACTTGGGAATTGCCGAAAATGGCTATGATACGTATAACATCAACGAATCGCATCCTAGTGCAAATTGGGTGTTTTTCCCTTTATACCCTTTGTTAGTCTTTTTGGTGGAGTCTATTTCTAAATACGATGCGACAGTCGTGGGATCGGTTTTATCGAATTTGTTTTTGCTCGTATCACTTTTTTATTTTTATGGCATTTGTTTAAAAAGAGGACTGAAACAGGAGCACGCTCAAGTCGCGGTGCTGCTGCTGCTCATTTTTCCGACCGCCATCTTCTATGCCGTGCCTTATACAGAGAGCCTGTTCCTCATGCTGTCGCTAATGACCGTCTATTATGCGATGCAAAAACGATATTTTCTCGCGTTTCTGTTCGGGGGCTTGTCCGCTGTGACGCGCAATTTGGGCTTCGTCAACTTGTTTTTCGTTGTGGGTACGCTGTTGATCGAACACAGGCTGTACCGTTTCAAGTGGAAGGACACGAAGTATTTAGGCTATGCAATCATTTCGGCGCTGCCGCTAGCCGGTTATCTGTTGTACATGAAATGGCTTACTGGCGATATGCTGGCTCCGATTACCGAGCAAAGCATCAACTGGTATCGCAAGACGGTTGCTCCGTTCTCGAACTATATTCATTTTATCCAAAAGCCTTATTTCTCAGGAAATGGCGGCTGGGAAAATGGCCTGCTTGCCTTTATTATCGCGAATGCCGTCCTCGTCATTTTTGCTGCCTTTCTTATTATGCGCTGGAAAGATATTCGCCGTAATGCTCATGAATGGCTGTTTTTTGCCTATGGATTGCTGCTTATGCTCATTCCGTTCGCCAGCGCCGAATTTTTGCAGAGCATTCCACGTTATGTCATGGTGGCGTTCCCCTTCTACATTTATTTTGCGGATGTGCTGAAAAATAATAAGGCGCTGCAAATGTTTTATTTCATGATGTTTTTCCTGCTTCATATTGTGTATGCGATTTGCTACTTTAATGGATATTTTTTCGTTGTATAAATTTATGAAAAAATAAATTGACGAAATTTGCGCTTAAGGTGTACAATAGCACCATATTACTTTAGCTCGTACTTTATACCTAGATCGTTTAACGAAAAGGCAAACTCAGGGAAACCTGATGTGCGCAAAGCTACAGGGGCTTCATTCCTAACGGAATATGCTCGCCAGCTACCGAATTCAACATCGATTCTTCCTTTATTAATCAAGGTAGACTTTGTTCTTTCGGGAGCAGGGACTATCTTTTTTTTATTGCTTACACGAAAAGGCAAACTCAGGGAAACCTGATGTGCGCAAAGCTATAGGGGCTTCATCCTTAAACAGGATATGCTCGCCAGCTGCCGAAGCCCGACATAGCCTCCTTTGCCTGATGAAGGTGCGGCGTGTTCTTCGGACCACGACCATCATTCGCTCGGGGGAGGAACTTACTATGAAAACTACAAAATTCGCTCTTACACTCCTTATGCTCGCTTCGACATTACTCTGGGCACTCCCTGCTAGCGCGCAAACCAACTTTTACAACGGAGCATGGATCGGCACTTGGCCGAACCAAAGCTTGAACAACATCGCTGCCTACGAGCAACTAATCGGTGGACACCAAGATGTTGTACATACTTTTGTCAACTCGAACCAAGGGATTAATGAATGGAAGGGCTTTATGGACTATGTAAATAATAATGGTTCGATTAACCTACTTACCCTTGAGTTTAAAAATAAAAATTACAAAGAATATTCGACTGCTGATATTAATAGAGGCGTAGTAGACGCTTACCTGAAACAAACGGCAAAACAACTGGTTAACTGGCAAGCAGCTAACAAAAACCCTGAAATTTGGCTTCGCATTTTCCACGAAGGCAATGGCAACTGGTACGGCTGGGGCGTTGGCGACAGCACAGTTAACACAAACGAGACTTACAAAGCGGCATTCCAACGTGTCGTTACGATTTTCAGAGAGCAAGGCGCAACGAATGTGAAATTCATGTACAACGTAAACGCTGAAAATGTTGGCAAAAACGCATCGTTTACAGCTATGTACCCAGGCGATGCTTACGTAGACCTGCTTTCGATCGATGGCTACAACTTTGGAACGAAAGAATCGTGGAGCTCGTGGAGAAGCTTTAACGACGTATTCTACGCTTCGTACCAAGCGCTGACAAGCATTTCGAGCAAGCCGATCATTATCGCTGAAACTGGCACAACAGAAAGCGGCGGCAGCAAAAACGAATGGGTTATTGATGCGATGAATCAAGTGCAATCGCCAGCGTACAGCCAAATTAAAGGCTTGATCTGGTTCAACGAGAACAAAGAGCTGGACTGGCATATCGATTCGTCGGCTGATAGCCTGAGCGCTTACCAAACGCTGCAAAAAACGCTTTAAAAGATTAGACGGGGCTAGTCGTCAAGTCCTGGTCTCAACTCTATCAAACACTGGCTGATATAATACTAAATAGGTATTCTGAGAAAACTCTAATTTCGCGTAAACCGCGTAAAATTAGAGTTTTTTCGCTTTTTTTCTACACTTTTGCCAATAAGATTACAATGTTAAGAAGAAAAATTAACTTTTAAAGGGGCAAGGATTGTGATAAGATAACTTTGAATTTGAGCCTTAGCCGCCAAAAATATCATATTTCCGGCCGATTTAACAAATATCGACAGCGAAATTAGACAGTATAGTCAATCCATGTTGTAGATTAGTCAGAAAAGGAATGGAATTATGGCGAATAAATAGAGCGCAAAGGATTGGGGTTATTTGAAAACAAAAGCTAGGTACATATTAACAACGCTATCCATTGCTATCATGATCGTGTATCTAGTATGGAGACTTGTACAAACACTCCCATCTGGCTGGTCATTAATTTTTGGATCGTTGTTACTATTTTTTGAAATCATTTCTATTTTTCAATCCGTTTTATTCCACATTCTTCTGCTAAAACCCACTGAAAGAAAGCCTGCGCCATTACCTGACAACCTTTATTCTGTGGATGTTACGATCGCTACCTACAATGAACCGCCATCCTTGGTTAGAAAAACCATACTTGCTTGTAAAAACTTGAATTATCCGGAAAATATGTTAAACATTTGGGTGTGTGATGATGGAAAGCGAGCGGAAATGAGAGAATTAGCCGAAGGTTTAGGCGTTCATTATCTCGATCGTCCCGGAAATGAACATGCTAAAGCGGGTAATTTGAATCATGCGCTGACGAAGATGAAGGGCGATTTGCTCCTTACTTTAGATGCCGATATGATGCCAAAACCGGATTTTTTACAGCGAACGGTAGGATTTTTTGCAGAGAATGAGAAGCTTGCTTACGTACAAACGCCCCAAGTTTTTTACAACGAAGATATTTTCCAATACAACTATTACCAAGGGCGCAACATTCCGAACGAGCAAGATATGTTTATGCGGCTTATTCAATCTGGAAGAGACCGTTTTAACGCTGTTATTTATGTGGGCAGCAACTGCATCTTCCGGCGCAGCGCCATTGACCATATTGGTGGTTTCGTTATCGGTACGATAACAGAGGATTTGGCTACAGGGATGAAGCTTCAATCCAATGGATTTGATTCTTATTGCTTGAATGAGGTGCTGGCACTAGGACTAACGTCTGAGTCCATATCCGATCAAATCAAACAGCGGGCCCGCTGGGCAAGGGGCACGATACAGACGACGAGGATGTCCAATCCGCTTGAGGCTAAGGGTTTATCTTTGATGCAGCGCCTGCTTTATTTCTCCAACCTGCTGTATTGGTACTTTGGCGTTACGCGCTTTATGTACATATTGTCTCCTATGCTCTTTCTGACCTTTGGTGTGGCGATTCTTGAAACAAGCTTGAAACAACTGCTTATTTTCTGGCTGCCGTATTTCTTGTTCTCGGTTACCGTTGTACCTTATTTAACGAATAAGAAGCTTAATGTGTTCTGGAACAATGTTTACGAGACGGCCATGACGCCAACGCTATTCCTCGCAGCCCTTCAGGAAACAATCTTCCGCAAGGCTATTCCCTTTGAAGTGACGCCGAAAGGCATTTATCAGAACAAAACGTCTATTAATTATCGTTATATGATGCCATTGTTTGTTCTGCTTGCGCTGTCGATTGTACTGATGGGTTTAAATGTGGGGCGTATTGCGGGTGCAGGAGAAAATGAATTGCAGCCTATGCTTATTAATTTATTTTGGCTCGGTTATAACGGAGTATTCCTGCTTCTCGCGCTGTTGCTTGGTTTTGAACGCCCGCGCATGCGGGAGGCGGAACGCTTTGCCAAGGAGCTGCCGCTCACGCTTCGTTATATGGATGATGAAGAGCTGAAGATGGAAAACGTCAGGACACTGGATATTAGCGAGACAGGCTGCCGTATTTATACGGACTCGATTTTGCCGCTCCCAGAGCGCATGGAGCTGGATATTCCGTTATCCCAGGACGCTATACGCGTAGCTGCCGAAAAAATATTTTATGATAAGCATGGCTCCGGATTTCAGGTGGGCTTCAAGCTTCATTGGAGCAACATTGATGAGGAGCGCAAATGGCTTGCTGAAGTATATGGCAGTGCGGATGAGTTCGTTAAGGGCATTTTCCAGGCGGGCGTATGGACTTCTGTGACCAGTTATCTTTCTAACTTCAAGTACACCTATAAGTCGATAAATCGCAAGTCCCCGAGAGTTAGGCTGAAGCGGCGCGCTTCGATCGTGGTCGATCAAGAAGAGCGCTACCGGACACAGCTGCTTGATATTAGCTACACGGGCTGCCGAATTGAGCTCCCGCAGAAGGCGGCGATGCATGAAGGCAAGAAGGTCAGGCTGCAAATTATCGGCTCGGCGTTCGAGGCAAACGGTCGTCTTATCCGCGTAAGCTGGGCCAAACGCAATAAGATGACAGCGGCCATTGTATTCGATGAAGCTTTTGATTTAAGCCTGCTGCTGGGGGAGTCCAGCAGCATACCGCCAAGCAAGGAGCTGCGTTCTGGCATTGTACCAGCAGAAGCGAACTCCAAGTCATAGACAGTCTGAATAGGAATGAACGCCAGGCTATGACGGGCGAATGATTGTTTTGCAAGGGGATGAGAGATTTGGAAATACACAGAATGGTTAAGCTGATCATCCGCAGATTGCCGTTTGTCATTATTCCGGCACTGCTGCTGTCAGTCGCAGTGGGCTATGTGAAAATGCAAAGTCCTCCGTCTTATAAGGCAACGGCTGAAATTGTAATAACCTCACAAGAGACAAGTGATAATTTCACTTCCATTCAAGGCAGTCTCAAGTTGATGGATACGTATAATGTGATTTTGAAAAATCCACTGATTTTGGAGCAGGTAATTGCGGCGCTTGGCCTGCCTTACAGCACAGATCAACTGGCTGCCAAAGTTAGCGCGAAAAGCGTCGAGCTCTCGCAGGTTATCCGAATTACCGTAACCGATGGTGACCGTAAGCAGGCAGCGTCCATTGCCAACACCATCGTTAGCGTGTTCCGTTCGCAAAGCTTGGAGCTGTTTAAAATCAACAACGTAGTTTTATTGCATAAAGCAAGTGCGGAGAAGGCGGTTTATGTGAACCCCAATCCGTTATTTTATGTGCTGCTAGCTTTTGTTGGCGGACTGATTATCCTATTGTGCTTATGGCTTCTGCTGCATATGATGTCGCGCAAGCTGCAGACAGCACCGGAGGTGCAAGCGATATTCGCCGAGGTTCCGATGGAAACGACGAAGCTCGCCAGCCGGGCGGAAGCTGCTATCCCGTTTTATGGGGGATGGCTGAAGCGCCGTGCGGCAGAGGAAGCGAAGTCGCGTGCAATGCGTTACCGCCATGTGATGGAGAGAAGCGGGAAGCGTACATTGGCCTTTGGAACGCTTGACCGCAAAGGTGCGAGCGGGAATATCAGCAAGCAGCTGGCGCAGAAGCTGGCTGTGGAAAGCAAGGTCGCTTGGGTGAGGTTTAACCCGAACGGCAAGCTGCCAAGTACGGCTTCCGGCAAAAAAGGCTATGCGGAATGGTCAATTAGCCCAGGCTTTTATGGCAAAATCAAAACCGCCGGACAGCAGTTGGATTACATCGAAGTATGCGTGGTAGGCGGAGGCCTTTCCATGAAAACGTCGGCTGAGGAATTGATGGCGCAGCTTCGGGATAGCTACGAAGTTGTAATCTGGGAATTGCCTTCTTATGTTCATTGCTCGGAAGCGCAGACGATTGCAGAGCTGGTCGATTGGCATACGCTCGTGATCAAGGAGAACCGGGTACTCGCTCCGGTTGCACAGGAATGGAAAAGCCGTCTTGCGGCAACGGATGTTCAGATAAATAGTATCGTGTTTATTGAAGTGTAACCACTTTTTATCTAACTTGGGAGGGATTTGCGATGAAAGTAACAAAAGCGATTATTCCGGCAGCCGGACTTGGAACGAGGTTTTTGCCAGCAACAAAGGCGATGCCGAAAGAGATGCTCCCCGTCCTGGACAAGCCAACGATTCAATATATTGTAGAAGAGGCCGTACAATCCGGGATTGAAGAAATTATTATTGTAACGGGTAAAGGCAAGCGTTCGATTGAGGACCATTTTGACAATGCGTTTGAGCTGGAAGCGAATTTGCTGAAAAATCAAAAGCTGCATCTGCTTGAGAAGGTACAGGAAATTTCCAAGGTCGACATTCATTATATTCGTCAAAAAGAACCAAAAGGTCTCGGGCACGCGATTTGGTGCGCACGCAAGTTTATCGGCAATGAGCCTTTCGCCGTGCTGCTCGGTGATGACATCGTTAAAGGCGAGACGCCATGCACGAAGCAGTTGATTGATGCTTTTGAGCAAACGGGCAAATCGGTTATCGGCGTACAGCATGTACCGGATAAAGAAACGGCGCGTTATGGCATCATTGATCCATCTGAGGTGAACGATCGTTTTATTAAAGTGAACAATCTGGTAGAGAAGCCGAAGCTGGGCACAGCGCCTTCCAACTTTGCCATTATGGGGCGGTATGTGCTGACGCCGGAAGTATTCAATCTGATTGAGCAGCAAGAGGTCGGAGCTGGCCAGGAAATCCAATTGACCGATGCGCTGCAAAAGCTGAACCAGGTCGAGGACGTACTCGCATATCTATTTGAGGGCAGACGCTACGATGTCGGTGAAATTCCGGGCTTTATTTTGACAAATGTAGAGTTCGCACTCGAACGTCAGGAGTTTTCCGCAGATTTAATTAAATCGCTTGAACAGATTTTAAGCCGTGCGAAAAGTGGAGTGAATGCATAATGAAAGTTACGATAATTGGTACAGGCTACGTTGGCCTGGTGAACGGCGCTTGCTTCGCAGAGAAAGGCCATCATGTCATTTGTGCCGACATTAACCAAAACAAAATTGACCAGCTGAATGACGGTCAAATTCCAATCTATGAGCCGGGCCTTGCTGAATTGGTACACGCGAACCGCCAAGCGGGAAGACTTGCCTTCTCAAGCGACGTGGAAGCGGCTATTCAGGCTTCGGATATTATTTATATTGCAGTGGGCACGCCAATGTCGCCAACCGGCGAAGCGGATCTGACTTATGTTGACGGTGTGGCCGAGACGATTGGGAAGTCGCTGAACGGCTATAAAGTCGTCGTGAACAAAAGCACAGTGCCTGTTGGAACAGGCAAACGGGTAGAGTCGATCATTCGGGGGCATCTAGGCGGAAGAGAGGCAGGCTTTGATGTCGTATCCAATCCGGAATTTTTGCGTGAAGGTACGGCCATTAAGGATTGCATGAATATGGAGCGCGCTGTCATCGGCGCTGAAAGTAAACAGGCGATGCAGCTCATTCGCGAGCTCCATGAACCATTCAACACGACCATTGTCGAGACCAACATTGAAACGGCTGAAATGATTAAATATGCCAGCAATGCCTTCCTCGCGATGAAAATTTCCTTCATTAACGATATTTCCAATATTTGCGAGCGGGTCGGCGCGAATGTCGTCGATTTGTCTTATGGGCTTGGTCTGGATAGCCGCATTGGAAATAAATTTTTAGACGCCGGTATCGGATTTGGCGGTTCTTGCTTTCCGAAGGATACCGAAGCACTCATTTCCATCTCTAAAAATGTCGGGTACGAATTCAAGCTGATTGAATCCGTTATTACGACGAACAAAAATCAGCCGATCCATTTTGTGCAAAAAATCGATACAATTGTAGGTTCTGTCGCAGGCAAAAAAATTGCTGTGCTCGGTCTGGCGTTTAAGCCGGAGACAGATGATATGCGCTCTGCGCCTTCGATTCCGATCATTCGTGAGCTTATCAGCCGCGGTGCTGAAGTGCATGCATATGATCCGGTAGCGGTTGAACAAGCGAAGCTGGTTATTGGCACGGATGTTGTTTATTCGGATGATCTGCTGCAAACGGTTGACGGCTGCGATGCCTGCGTCATTTTGACCGAGTGGCCGCAAGTGGTGAAGATGGATTTGGATGAAGTGAAAAAGCGGCTTAAGCAGCCGATTTTGATCGACGGACGCAACATATTTGATTTGGCAGAGATGGAGAAGCGGCAATTCGTGTATGCTTCCATCGGACGCCCGGATATAAACGCTTATGCCAGCCAAATCGGATAATCACCTGTCGGAAGCTGGCTTGACCCGCAGAACCCGCAAGGGCTTTCTGTGGGCATTCACGGGAACCGGATTGCAAAATGTCATCCAGATGGTCGTGCTTGTCGTCCTTGCCCGCTTCGTCGGTGCCGAGGAGTTTGGACTCATTAATATGGCGCTCGTAATCGTCAGCTTCTCGACCTTGTTTGCCAGTATTGGTGTAGGTCCGGCCATTATTCAGCGCAAGGAAATTAACACGGTCGACTTGCAGGTTTCCTTCTTTATTTCTTCAATGCTTGGCGTTGTAGTGGCAGCGGTGCTTTGGCTGTCTTCTGATCTGCTGGCAGGTTTTTTCAAAATGCCGCAGCTTGCAGAAGTGCTGGGCATATTGGCGCTCGTGTTTCCGCTCAATGGCGTTGCCATTGTATCTGAAGCTTTGCTGCAACGGGAGCTGAAGTTCCGTCAGCTATCGCTGTCGCAAATCGTATCTTATACGGCGGGCTACGGCATCGTCGGCATTACGCTCGGTGTGTATGGCTATGGCATTTGGGCGCTGTTAGCAGCGCATTTGGTGCAGACGGCTATCCGCTTTACGATGCTGATTGCCGCACAGCCGCCCCGGTTTCTGCGGGAAAAGACGAGTGGACATGCACAGGCAGCGAAATCGCTGCTGCGATTTGGCGGTGGCGCAACCATCGACAGCCTAAGCAATTATTTGGCGGTCCAAAGCGATAATTTGATCATTGGCCGCGGGCTTGGCGCAGCTGCGCTGGGATTGTACGGCAGAGCCTATCAGCTGGCAGTGCTTCCGGCTACGCTGCTTGGGCAAGTGCTCGATAAAGTGCTGTTTTCGTCGATGTCCAAGCTTCAGGATGATCTTCAGCAGCTAAAAGCCTCTTATATTAGAAGCATTTCTTATACATCCCTGCTTGTTGCTCCTATTAGCGTCATCTGTTATTTGCTAGCTCCCGAGATTGTCGCTGTCGTTCTGGGAAGCGGGTGGACGGAGGTCGTGATTCCATTCCAAATTTTATGCGTTGGCATGTTATTCCGTACAACTTACAAAATCAGCAATTCACTCGTATTGGCAAGAGGGTATGTGTACAAACGGGCTTCACGGCAGGTGCTTTATGTTCTGCTTGTTATCGCGGGCGCAGGGATTGGCATGCGCTGGGGCTTGTCCGGGGCCGCTTTCGGCGTTTTAATTGCCATAAGCTTGCACTACTTCAATATGCTGTACTTGTGTAAGACGATTTTGTCGTGCACGTGGCGGGAGCTGGGGAAGGCGCATTTGCCTGCGCTGCTCGGCAGTGTGTGGACGCTGATTGGCTTATATGCCGTGACGGAGGCGATCAGGCCGCTTGGGATGGTCAGCTTTGTAAATCTTGCAGTGTCAGGCATTTTTGCAATGGTATGGTTTGCAGTGGTTGTGCTGCTGTTCCCTAAAGCGATGGTACATACGAGCAGAACGGCGCTCCGGGGCAAAATGCAGCAGGTGCTGGGCAAGGTGCGCAGAAAACGGCAAGCTTAAATTTTCAGGCAGAAGGTGGTTTACAATGGTTCAACATAAGGTGGTTCATATGACAACGGTGCACCATCCGATGGATACCCGCATTTTCCATAAAGAATGCGCCTCGCTCGCGAATGCGGCCTATGATGTGACGCTGATTGCGACGGACCATCCGGATCTGGACCGAGTAAAACCGGCTTTCAAGCTGATCAAGCTTCAGAAAGCAGCGAACCGCTGGGTTCGTATGACGAAGAACAGCTGGCAGGCATACCGGCTCGCCAAGCAGCTTGAGGCGGATGTGTACCATTTTCATGATCCCGAGCTGATTTGGGTAGGGTGGCTGCTCAAAAATAAATCCAATCATGTCGTTTACGACATCCACGAGGATTACGAAACGGGCATTCGGCAGAAAAAATATTTGCCGGTGTGGGCTAGAAATACGCTTGCGAGCATTTATCGCATCGTAGAGAAGCTTTGTATAAATCAGTTCGAAATTGTGCTGGCAGAAAAATATTACCGGGACAAATATTTGCGCGGCGTAGATGTGCTGAACTATCCGATCCTGCAGCCGATGGCGGACAAGCCTGCTGCAGACGCGCAAGCTGGCGCAGCGCAGCACGATGATGCCATTCATCTGCTGTACACGGGCAATGTCACGCTGGATCGCGGCTCCGAGCTGCATGCTCAGATAGCGAAGCTGGATGAGCGCATTCATGTGCATTATGTAGGCAAATGCGCGCAGCCGATTGCAGACCGGGTTGCCGAAGCTGCCGGTGCTGCGGCGGATCGCGTAACGATCGACGGTGTGGAGAAGTTTATCGCCCGCGAAGCGATTGACGCTTATTACGCCGAGAGCCGCTGGCTGGCGGGTCTCGCGCTGTTTCCGCCGACGGAGCATTATGCGAAGAAAGAGCTGACGAAGTTTTTTGAATATATGAATGCAGGGCTGCCGATCATTTGCTCCAATTTTCCAAGCTGGGAAGCATTCGTGAACCTTCATCAATGCGGCATTGCGGTCGATCCTAACGATGGGCTGGCTGTACTGCGAGCGATTAATGAACTAAAGAACGACCCGGCGAAAGCGGCGAGAATGGGACGTAATGGCCAGCGGGCCGTACGCGAACAGCTGAACTGGGTGCATGAAGAGAACAAGCTGCTTTGTTTCTACTCGCAGCTGCTGACCAAATAGAGTCTACAATTATAGTGAGTTGGTATAGGAGGAGAGAAGAGAGATGTGGAAAAAAAGAATTCCACTCTTGTTATTCGTTGATATTTTAACAAGTACGCTCATCACATTAATCTGCTTCGCCTTAATGTATGAAGGCGAAGGAGCGAGCTACTGGCATGCGGTGCTTATTTTTGCGCCTGTCCTGTCTACATCAACGATTTTATTCATGCTTCGTTACAATTTGTACCAGCGAATATGGAAGTATTCGAGCGTCGGCGAGCTTGTGTCGATTTTCAAAGCGGTCACGTTGGGCGTTATCGTCAGCGGACTGTTGTTTAGCGTTTTGAAGTGGGAGTGGGTGGATCTAGCTCTGCTGCTGTTCATCTTCCAATCTTCGCTGATCGTTAAAGGCAGCACGCGCTTTGCGCTGCGTCTCAGAAGCGATACCTACAACAAAAAAGGCACTGGCGATATCAAAGTATTGATTATCGGCGCAGGCGACTGCGGCTCGATGGTGGCTAAGGAAATTAAGCAAAACAAATACATCAACAACAGCTATCCGGTTGGTTTCATTGATGATGATGAGCAGAAGCGGGGCAACCGCGTTGGCGGCCTTCGCGTACTAGGCAATCGCAATGATATCGCCGCAGTTGTCGAGAAGCATGAGATCAACCACATCATTATTGCGCTTCCGGCGGCAAGCAAGAAGGATATTTCCGAAATTATCAATCTCTGCAAGGAAACAAGCTGTGAGCTGAAAATTGTACCGCGGCTGGACGACATTATTCTCGGCAAAGTGACGGCATCGTCGATTCGCAATGTCGAAGTAGAAGATTTGCTCGGCAGAAGCCCAGTGGCTATCGATCTCGAAGGCATCGCGAATTACGTGGAAGGCAAGGTTGTACTGGTGACGGGAGCAGGCGGCTCCATTGGTTCAGAGCTGTGCCGCCAAATTGCGCCGTTTAAGCCAGGCAAGCTGCTGCTGCTCGGTCATGGGGAGAACAGCATCTATCAAATTGATATGGAGCTGGGCAAGACGTTTAAGGAATTGCAGACGGAGGCGATTATCGCCGATGTACAGGACCGGGAAACGCTGTTCGCGCTGTTTGGCGAATACAGTCCCCAAGTTGTATTCCACGCAGCCGCTCATAAGCATGTTCCGCTGATGGAGCGCAATCCGAAGCAGGCGGTCATGAACAATATTATGGGTACGAAAAATGTAGCCGAAGCCTGTGACCAGCACGGCGTGGAGCGATTTGTTCTTGTCTCGACGGACAAGGCGGTCAATCCAACGAGCGTCATGGGTGCGACGAAGCGTGTAGCGGAAATTATCGTGCAGTCGATCAGCTTTTACAGCAAAACAAAATTTGCAGCTGTGCGATTCGGCAACGTATTGGGCAGCCGGGGCAGCGTCATTCCGCTGTTCAAAGCGCAAATTGCCGAGGGCGGCCCGGTTACCGTAACCGATCCGGAGATGATTCGTTATTTTATGACGATACCGGAAGCTTCCCAACTGGTCGTGCAAGCAGGCGCCTTCGCCAAGGGCGGCGAGGTATTCATTCTCGATATGGACAAGCCTGTCAAAATTTATGAGCTGGCCAAAGACTTAATTCGCTTATCCGGCTTCGAGCCGTACCGCGATATTGACATTAAATTCACCGGCCTGCGACCGGGCGAGAAAATGTATGAAGAGCTGCTGACCGATGCTGAAGGCATGTCGGCTACACTCAACAACCGCATTTTCATCGGTAAGCCAATGGCGCAGGATATTGAGCCGGTCATGCTGGAGCTTCAGCATTTGGAAGGCATTATCCGTTCGGATTTGTCGGAGGTTAAAGCCTTCGTGAAGCGGACGATAACATCCCAGAACCGCAGCGCAGTATAGCTTTACAGCATACTTTTAAGAAGGAAAGAGAGGGTGGTCACTGATGTTAAAATCGAATGCATTTGGGGCCACGCTCTTGCCTGGCGCCAAGCGGAAGTGGGGGGCTTTGGCTGCCCCGTTTGCGATATTGGCGTCAGGGGAATTTCTGCTGGGCGTATTTTTATTATCCGGCTATATTAAATCGGGCATTTCCTTTCCCGTCGACTTAACCTTTTTTCTAATGGCAGTGACGATGCTTCTTTATTTTGTTCGCCTTATGCAATCCCAAGAGCTGCCGAAGCCGGCGCTAATTCCGCTGCTGCTGTTTGTGCTGCTGATTGGCTACATTTTGTTCAGCTTTTCTTATTCGACAAGCTATTCCTTCGCGATTCAGAAAACATCCCGTTTCATGCTGCTGACCGCCTGGTCCTTCATCGGGCCTTTTTTGCTTATTCGTGATAAAAAAGGGCTGGAGCGATTTTTCGTCGGCATTATTGCCGTCTCCTCGCTAATGACCTTTTATTGCCTGCAGATGTTTCTGGAGAAGCTGCAAGCTGGCCAATTCATTGGACAGATTGAGGTGCTTGGCTCGGATTATCTGTCGCTTGGCCGAACGAATGGCATCGCGGTTATCGCCTTGATCGGTTTATATTTATACAATCCGCTGCTGCGGACACCGGCCAAAATTGTCGCCAGCCTGTTTCTGGCGCTTACCTTTCTATCGGTTGCCGTCAGTGGTGCCCGGACGCCGCTTATTACGCTGGTCGGAACGATCGTGCTAATTATGTTCCTGTCTGTGAAAGTGAACCGGGGCAAAATTACCTTCTCCAAAGGAGTAGGCACGCTTTTTTTCATTATTTTGCTGCTCGCTGCGCTCGCAGTACCACTCGTAGCTTCTGGCGTAATGGACACCTTCATTTATCGCATCTCGGTGCTGTTTAATCAGCCGGGAGGCGGAGAATCGGCGGAAGGCCGGGTGGAGCGTTATGCGGTAGCGTGGCAAATGATACAGGATCATTTTTTCTTCGGCGGCGGTATTGGCAGCTTTACGATCGCTTTCGCCCATGAGGATGTATCGAATTATCCGCATAATATTTTTCTGGAGCTGTGGAGCGAGCTTGGGCTTGCTGGCGTATTGCTGTTTCTGGCGATATTCTGGGGAGCGGTTCGAGCAGCTGCGCACTTTATAGCTGGTAAAATGACAGACCGCTTCACTTTAGTTACTGTTTTCTCGGTAGTGTTCCTGTTCCTGAACGCCAATGTGTCTGGCGATTTGAATGAGAACCGATTGTTGTTCTGTTACGTAGCGATAGCCTGGCTGCTGCCCTATGCTACGCTCCAAGAGCGCAAGCCGCTGGATTTATTCAGGAAGTAGGCAGTAAGCCTGCCCGCACCGCAAGCACCTAATGATAAGCTGGAGGGATATTCGTGTCTAATTTGATGGACCCGGTCGTTACGATTGTAACGCCGTCCTACAACTGCTCGCGTTTTATTAAGGAAACGATTGCTTCGGTCAAAGCCCAGACATTCACCGATTGGGAAATGATTATCGTGGATGATTGTTCATCGGACAATTCCTGCGAGATTATTGAAGCGGAAGCTGCGCTGGACAGCCGGATTAAGCTGCATCGCTTGCAGAAGAACAGCGGAGCGGCGGTAGCCCGCAATACTGCGATGAATTTGTCGAGGGGCCGTTATCTCGCCTTTCTGGACAGCGATGATTTGTGGCTCCCGACGAAGCTGGCGCTGCAGCTTGATTTTATGCGTACGCAGGATATCGGTTTCTCCTTCACGAGCTACCGGGTGATGTCGGAGGAAGGGGAGCTGACGGAGCGTGTGATCGGAGTAGTTCCTTCTATTAATTACGATACGTTATTGAAAAATACGATTATCGGCTGTTTAACCGTCATGCTGGATCGGCATAAGCTCGGCCAGGTGCAAATGCCGAACATTCGGGCGAAGCAGGACACGGGCATGTGGCTGTCGATTTTGAAAAAAGGGCATTTGGCCTACGGCCTGCCCGTTGAGCTGAGCTACTATCGCCTCGTGAAAGGCTCGATTTCAAACAATAAAGTGAAAGCCGTCTACAAAATGTGGCGTCTGTACCGCGATGTAGAGAAGCTGAACCCGTTAAAAGCCTTATGGTGCTTGACGAATTACGTTAAAAACGCCGTGTTTAAGAGATTGTAGAGATAGATGCCATATAGTGTGGGGAGGAGTGGAGACGCATGTACAATCAATTTGGGAAAAGAGCCTTCGATTTTATTTCCGCTGGCATCGCGCTGATTGTGTTTAGCCCGGTCATGCTGGTGGTGGCGATTTTGATCAAGCTGGAATCACGGGGCCCCGTGTTTTTCGTTCAGCAGCGAATGGGGCAAAATAACGAGCTGTTCGCCATTTATAAGTTCCGCAGCATGCGGACAGATACGCCGAACGTGGCGACGGATTTGCTGCAGGATCCAGCATCCTACATAACGAAGACGGGAAGATTTTTGCGAAAATCGAGCCTCGACGAGCTGCCTCAGCTCATTAACGTCGTGAAGGGGGAAATGTCGGTCGTTGGCCCTAGGCCTGCGCTGTACAATCAATATTCCCTTATTGAGAAGCGAAATGACCGGAAAATCAATGATATTAAGCCGGGCTTGACGGGCTACGCCCAAGTGTCGGGCCGGGATTCCATCTCCGATGACGAGAAGGTTCTTCTGGACGAGCATTATTTGCAGCAGATGTCCTTCGGCTTTGACATCAAAATTATTTTCATCACTATTTTCAAAGTTTTCAAAGCAAGCGATATTAAAGCTTAAGGCGGAGGTAGGAGCAATGATTCTGGTAACGGGCATAACAGGGCTGACGGGCCGATTTCTATATGAGCAGATTCAGCGGGATTTCAAGCGTGATCAAGTATGCTACATGGTCAGGGAATCTAGCGACGTATCCTGGATGAAGGAAGGCGAGCGTTTCGTCTACGGCAATTTGCGCGATGCAGACGATGTGAGGAAGGCACTCGGCCATGAAGGTATAACGGAGGTGCTGCATCTGGCGCCGCGCAATCAACTGAAAAATGTGCTTGAAGCTTGCCTACAGCATGGCATCCAGCGCATTTATTACGTGAACAGCACCGGCATCTACAGCAAGTTCAAGAGCTCATCGCATATTGATTTGCAAAATGAACAGCTGCTGCGTGCCAGCGGTCTGACCTATACGATTATTCGTCCGTCGATGGTTTGCGGCAATCATCAGGATGGCAACATCCATATGCTCGTCAAAATCATGAAGCGTTTTCCCGTTTATCCGATTTTGGGTGCTGGGGATGGCCTCATGCATCCGATCTACGCCAACGATTTGGCCAAGGTGCTCGTCTCGATGCTGAATCGCGAGGAGCTGACACGCGGCCAGGAATATGATGTCGCGGGAAAGGCACCGCTGAAATACAAGGAGCTGCTTAGCTTGATCGCGGGGGCGATGGGCAAGAAGATTGTATTTTTGCATATTCCTTATAAGCTTGCTCTGATCGCGGGCCGAATCGGAGAGAAAATACCGAACCGGATTATTAATTACGAGAAGGTTCTCCGCCTGAACGAGGACAAAAACTTTGACTATTCCAAAGCGGCGAAAGAGCTGGATTTCAAGCCGATAGGCTTCGATGAAGCGATCGTGCTGGAAGTTGCAGCGCTGCGCAAGCATGGGACGATATAATGAGCCGATTCACGAGAGAGGGAAACAACAACACGATGAGACGCAGCTGGATTTGGGGAATTAGTTTGGTAGTTGTCATTTTGGCCGCGCTGGCTTTGCCATCGCTGAAGTCGGACAAGGCGCAAACCTCCTCTACTGGTGGGAGCACAGGCTTTCATCTGGAGGTGGAAGGGAATCCATTAGCGAGTGCCGCCGCAGCGACAAGCAGTGCAGATGCCACTTATATCAATGTAGTGGATTACGGTGCAGTAGGTGACGGGAAAAAGGATGATTGGAGCGCGATTTCCAAAGCGATTGCCAAGGCAAAGGCGCTGCGGGATAAGGGACGGCAAGTAACGCTGCTTTTCCCGGAACTAACGGAATTCCGCTCCTCCAAGGCAATTGTGATTCCAGCGAATATTTCGGTGGATCAGCGTGCCCCGCTCATTTATTCCGGAACGGCCTATGTGCCATTTCTGACGCTGGGCGAGGAAAGTACAGTAACGGGAGCTGAATATAGCGGCCTTAATGTTCGGAGAAGCAAGCTGGTCGATTGGTCCAAGGACAAGTCGCGCAAGTCCATCGGCATTCTTGTGATAAATGCCAACAATTCAGGTATTCACATTCAACGTGCTGAGAATTTCTCCGTAGGTGTAGAGACGATTGGAATTGGGACCGGCTTCGCCTATAATGACATTCGGCTTGGCAAAATCACCTCCAACCAAATCGGCCTAAAGGTGACCAACAAGCGCAATAAGGCCAAAGTATCCGGCTGGAACAATGAGAATTTGTATTCGGGCGGCAACTTTGCAGTCTGGAGCGGCAACAATACGTCGCAGAGCCGATACGGCATTGTCATTACGACGGAGGATGGCTCTTATACGAATAACAACAACAATGTATTCGTGAAGCCTAGCTTTGAGCTGAATCAGCGAAATACGACGGGCTCTGCCGAAAGTGTGCCAATCGTCATTGAACATGGTCTAAACAATACGTTTGATTATGTTCGCAATGAGACGAATGGCGTTTATATGGCCCGGTTGAAAAATAAAAGCAACAACAACACCTTTAACGTCAGCTACGGCGACGCCAAGCTGGATGACCAGTCGGAGTTCGGCAATCAAATTGTTTCGACGCAGGAATCGAGCTTTTTTGACCAGTTCACGCTGCGCGAATCGTTTAATTTGTCGGAGCGCTGGAGCAAGACGAATACTGCGGTCACGCTTGACGGCATGTCCTTCTTGAGCAATACGGGCGGAGAGCCTGCAGCGACGAATAATTTTGCCTGCATCAGCAGCAGCAAAGGTTTTGTTACTTTTGCCAATGGCTGTGTAGCTGTGGGTGCCATGGTTGATGTCTCGGTCGTTAAGCAGTTCGTTATTAAGCGGGCGGCGCAGGATGAGCTGGGTGGACGGGTTATTGTTCGCGGCTATGACAAAAATGGCAAGCAGCTCAGCAGCTCGGGCAATTGGCTGCGCGGCATGAGCAACAACAGCTTTTATTTCGCCGATACGTACGGCGGTGTTTATATGTCTGCTCGCGATATGGCGGACCCAATCTACTTCGACGTGAAGGATAATGTGAAGAAGATTTGGGTCGGCGTTACAGCTGGCAGCGGCAAGGCGGTTATTAATTCGTTTGGTATCTTTACGAGATCCACCCATTACCCTGCGGTTTATAGCGGCGGATAATAGGGCTTTGCTTGGTGAAGAGAGGGCTGCGCTCCGTGGACAGGTGTGGGGTTCGTGTGGTGTTCGATCGTATTTACTTGGTAGAAGGTTACTTGGCGGAAGAATAGTGTCAGCTGACTGAGATGCCGCTATTGATACGGATATAAGAAGAATGGGCAGTTATGCGGACAGGGAAGCCGCTATTCCCTTCAAAACCCCGAAAAACAAAGGGGAAATGGACCAATAGCGGCTCTGGTGTCCGGCTAGCGGATAAAAGGCGACATTTTACCGAAATAACGGCTCTGGTGTCCGCCAGCTCTACTATTCGTAGGGAACGATCACTTTCTAAACTGTCGTTTGGATTGCAGCTGCTTAACATCAGGTGATGCACAAAATATTTTTTTGAAATTGTGTGCTTCAATCTCGTGTTTTCTGATGCCACTTGTGATTTAGAACATCGAAAACAAAAGATTTAAGGTAGAAAGTAGAAAGTACAAGGTAGAAGGTATCTGCGCAGTGGAAGTTGATAATGGGGTGTGGGAATAATGAGGTACAAACTTGCGGGTAAAGCGCTGCTGGCCTTGCTAGTTGCGCTCGTGGCCTGGGAAGGCATTTTGGAGGTTACAACGATTCGTACGACAGGCTTCCAGCAGCATCCGGAACTGGGGCGCATCTTGAACCCGGGCCTGTATGTAAATGGGCAGGAAGGCTACGGCATCACTAAAATTTATGCGGAAGGCGCCATCGCACAGCCTTTCCCTGATCCCAATGAGACGGCCGCTGCCCGCAAGGCAGAGTACCGGATTTTGTTTTTGGGCGACTCCTATACGGAAGCGCTTCAAGTTGGCGATCAAGTGAAGTTTTTTCGCCAAGTGCAGACAAGGATGCCCGAGCTGGATTCCCGCAAGGTGATGACCTATGATGCTGGACGCAGCTCTGCCTCCCCTGCGCATTATGCCTATTTGGCGGACTTTTATAAGAAGCGGGTCGATATGGATGCCGTTGTCATCCAAATTAATGAGAATGATCTCAAGGATTTATATGGTGAAAATACGAGCTACTATGCCAAGAAGGACGGAGACTCGTATAAGCTTGTCTTTAATGAAGACTTTATTAGCCGCAATGCGGTTGCCGCGAAGCTTCAAGCTCTTTACGGCTTGCTGCGGCTGTCGGTAGTGCGTGTTGGCTCGGACCACATGCAAAAGCTGCTGGAGAAGGACGATGCGGCAGCGGAAGAAACGAAAGGCTCGGACTTCACGCCTCAAGCGGGGGATGCAGAGCTGGTGAAGTGGATATTCGGAATTTTGAAGGAACAATATCCGCAACTTGTTTTCGTTTTTTTACCGCAAATCGATTTTCAGTCGCCAGAGGATGAGCAGCAGCCGGGTTATTTTGAAGAGCTAGCCGAGCGTACGGCCAAGGAGCAGGGTATTCCGATGCTGAATATGAGACAGGATTTTGTGAAGGCCTATCAGGATACGGGGCTGCCAGCCTATGGCTTCTCCAACACTACGTATGGAACTGGGCATATGAACAGCTCGGGGCATGATTTAGTGAGCAAAGCAGTAGCGAATTATTTCGAAGGAAGATGAGAAAATGATATTTTCAAGCTGGGAGTATCTGCTGTTTTTTGCCGTAATGCTTATCCTGTTATCTACTATTAAAATACATGCGCTGAAAAAAGCAGTTTTGCTGATCGGCAGCTATTATTTTTACAGCGTATGGGATTACCGCTTCGTCCTGCTCGTGATCGTGATGACGCTTATAAACCATGTGAGTGCCGTGTCGATCGACCGGGCAACAGAGGCTGCGGTGCGCAAGCGCTGGCTCATATTCAGCGTCATTGCCAATCTAACAATTCTTGGCTTCTTCAAATATTTTAATTTTTTCATAGATTCGGCGAATGGCTTGCTGGATCAGTTTGGCATGACGTTTCCGCTGCTCTCGATCGTGCTGCCCGTGGGAATCTCGTTTATTACGTTCGAGGTAATGAGCTACACGATAGATGTGTACAAGCGCGACATTAAGCCGTCGTCCATTTGGGACTTCTCGCTTTTAATCGTGTTTTTTCCGCATTTGATCGCAGGGCCGATTCTCAAGCCGCGGCATTTTCTGCCGCAAATGGCCCGTGACATCGTCATCAAGCGCAGCAACTTAATTGAAGGCGGACAAATATTCATCTTTGGTCTAGTCAAAAAAATTATTATTGCCGATCATATGGCGATGTTTGTCGATCCGGTATTCGCAAGTCCCGGCGAATATTCGCCACTAACCGTATGGCTCGCCGTCATTGCGTATGCGGTGCAAATCTATTGCGATTTTTCCGGCTATTCCGACATGGCAATCGGTTCGGCAAAATGTATGGGCATCGACATTCCGCGCAACTTCAATATGCCGTACCTGTCCCGCAGCGTGACGGAATTTTGGCGGCGCTGGCATATTTCGCTGTCGTCTTGGCTGAGAGAATATTTGTATTTCTCGCTCGGCGGCAATCGCAAAGGGCCTATCCGTGCAAACATTAACCTCATTCTTGTAATGCTGCTTGGCGGCCTGTGGCACGGAGCGAGCTGGAATTTCGTATTCTGGGGGCTGCTGCACGGCCTTGCGCTCGTCATTCATAAGCTTTATTTCAACCATGTGCTCAAAAAACAGGAAATCAACCACTGGCTGTACCGAACGGCTGCATGGGCGCTTACATTTGTATTTGTCTGCATCACCTGGGTGTTCTTCCGCTCCCAAAGCTTTGAGCATTCTTGGCTGGTGCTGCGCAAAATGTTCCTCATCGACACCGGCGGCCTCATGTGGTTCTACCCTTATTTGGGCTTCGTACTTGTGCTTGTACTGGCCGGCCATATCGTTGGTGTACGGTTGAAAGATTACCCTCGCGTTAAGCTAACGACCTTTGGCGGCTTGTTTATTTTATTTTTCGTATTGCTCGCACTCCTATTGCTTATGCCAACAGCCTCCACACCATTTATTTATTTTCAGTTTTAAGGGGGACGAGGCGTGAAGCGGCAATGGAGTCGAAGGAAACGTGTCACCTTATGGACGCTCGGCATGCTGCTCGTTATGCTTGCGCTTGCCGTATGGCGCGCCGGCTACTTTTTGGCGGTTGCGCCGAACCCTGCTCCCTCGCAGGCGATCATTGTACTGAGCGGCGAAGAAGGGCGGCTGGCGAAGGGTCTGGAAGTTTTTCAGCAATATGGAGCAGAAGCACTCATTATTTCAAGCGCAAACGACCATTATATTCAAGAGGAGCTTCGCCTCGCTGTTTTGCCGCCAAGCGGGGTTTATTTGGAGACGCAGGCGCGAAGCACGAAAGAAAATGCGGTTTACGTACGGGAGCTTATGGACCAGCATGGGCTCAGCTCCGCTATTGTGGTCACCTCTGATTTTCATATGCGCCGCGCGAGGTATCTTTTTGAGCAAACGTTTGAGGATGGGCATTTCCGGCTCACCTATGCCAGCTACGAAAGTCCGCAGTTTAACGCCGCCAAATGGTGGAGCAGCAAAACCAGCCTGATGATCACGGGCAACGAATATATCAAGCTGGGCGGGAATTGGCTCGGTATCGATGGGAAGGAGGCCAAACGCCTGCTTAAACGCTTGAATAAAGCTGTATTCTGAATGGGACAACGACAGCTGCAGCCAGAATGATTTTACAATGGGGGTCTTGTGATGAAAAAAATGTGGGTGGTCCTTGCGCTGCTTGTGCTTGTGATAGGTATCTATCTGGCCTTCGGCCAAACGAAGCAGCAAGGTGCCTCTCCGGAAGCGTCTCCGTCAAAGCCTGCGGAGAAAATCAGCTTGTCCTTCTGGACGTATTACGGCGGCTGGGAGGACACGATTAAAGCCTTTAACGACCTGCATCCGGAGGTTACGATTAAGGTGACAGAGGTTACCTACGCCGATCAAGTTGAAAAATATACCGAAGCGCTTGCCTCAGGCAGCGTTCCCGATGTCATTATGCTCGATAGTGCCGCCTTTCCGAACTTTGGGGATAGCGACAAGCTGGAAAATTTGCTCGACGCTCCTTACAATGCTGGCGAGTACAAGGCTGGCTTCAGCCAGCCGCTGTGGGACAGCAACCTTTCGTTCGACGGAAAGCGCCTGATCGGCTGGCCGCTCTCCTCATCGCCAAAGGTGACCTATTACCGCGAGGATATTTTGAAAAAATACGGCTTCCCTACCGATCCGGAGAAGCTGGCGACGTATATGGATGACCCGGACAACTGGGTCAAGATGAACAATACGCTGCAAAATAAAGGCGTTCGCATTACGCAGTGGTACGGCGAGACGATAAATCTATTCGCCAGCGCCCAAAAGACCGGCTTGGTGAATGATAACCAGCAGTTCGCCTTCAATAATGATACGTTTGAGCAGGCGATTGCCCTGACGCAGCGCTTGAAGGAGCATGTGCCTGGCGTCAACATCTGGGAAGAGTCAGGTGAACAGGCAATTCGTGACGGCAAGCTGGCTATGGTGTACCTGGGCATCTGGGGGGATTCTGTGCTGGAGCAATGGGCGCCGGAAACGGCAGGCAAGTGGCGGCAAACCCGTCTGCCGCTGAAATTGAACGGCTGGGAGAACAGCTCCGTATTTCTGCTCCCTTCCGGCGGCAAGCATAAGGAGATGGCATGGGCGTTCATGAACTACGTCGTAACCGATCATGCGAAATACGGTCTCGGCAATGCGGTTCCGGCTTATGCTCCCGTGCTGAGCAAGAGCAGTCAGAAGCCGGAGCCTTCGACATTTTTAGGCGGGCAAATCGTTTATCCACTTAATGTAGAGCTCGCTAGCAAGATGCATGAGCGCAAATACACGGCGCTGGATAATGATGTGCAGAAGCTTTGGAATGAGCAGCTTGCCAAAGGCATGGAGAAAGGCTGGAAGCCGAAGACCATTCTGGATCAGGCTGAAAAAGAAATCAATCGCAGCCTTGCTGACCTAGCAAGCAAAGCTGGGGCCACAGCACCGGCGGCAGATGCAGCAGGCAACGCATCAACTGATGCTGCCGCAGCGTCTGAGGGCGCCTCCAGCGCGCCGGCGAAGCCTTAATTGCTGCAAGGGCAAGGATGTGGCCGCAAAACTTGGCGGCGGCTTCTGGCTACATGATAGATGGAAGCGATGAAAGCAACAGACTGCACGCGAGAGCTGCAGTCTGATTTGCGTTAGGACAGCAGCCTGATGGAAAAGGCTGCTCTTCTGCATCGCCTATTCAGCAGCAAGCGAAAAAGCCGCTGACCTCATCGGTCGGCGGCTTGCAGCATGCGCATAATATCAAGCTCCCCGATGAGCCGCTGGGCTTTGCTGCCCCTCAGCGGCTGGGTGGATCGCTTGAGTATCCATTTAATGTCGGCGGGCGATAGGCCCGGTTTATAGGCGAGCAGCAGCGCAATGGCGCCGCTGACATGAGAGGTTGCCATGGAGGTGCCGCTCATCTCATGGTATTTGCCGCGCAGCCATGAGGAAACGATTTTATCGCCAGGGGCGTAAATATCGATATGGGCACCACGATTGGTGAAGGGGGCGACGCGCCTAAGCCGTGTAGTCGCGCCTACAGAAATCGTTTGCGGATAACGGGCCGGATAATCAACCGAGCGGCGTTTTCCGTCGTTGCCTGATGAGGCGACTACTATGATTCCTGCGTTATAAGCATTGGTAATGGCGGTAAGCAGCGCTTTGCTGCGGGTTTTCATGCCGAAGCTCATATTGATAATGTTAACCCGGTTTCTTACGCACCAGTCAATGCCGAGTATTATGTCCGAGACGAAAGCGCTGCCGTTGTGGTCGAACGCTTTCACGGGATAAATCTGCGCACGCGGAGCGATGCCAATCATGCCCTGCATCTGATTGGCGGCTGCAATTGTTCCGGCAATATGGGTGCCATGTCCATTGTCATCATGCGGAAGCATGCTGCGGTTCAGCAAATTAATGCCGCGCGACAGCGACTGGCGCAGGTCGGGATGGCTGAAATCGACGCCGGTGTCAATGACGCCAATTTTAATGCGATGGCCGGTAGTCATGCCCCAGACTTGCGGAGCTTTGACATGCTGCACGCCCCAAGGAACTCCTTTTTCGGACATTAAGGATTTGGGTGTAGCGGCATGAACGGTAATGCGTCGATCTTCCTCAATCCATACCCCTGTGGAGAATCGGGCGAGGGTTTCTTCGACAGGCAGACGACAGGAAATAGCGCGTATGATGGGCATCTGTTTGACGGCTTTAAGCGCAGCCTTGCCATCCGGCAGCTCCGACCAGTCTTTTATAAAGCGCTGGTACTCGCTCTGATGGTAAAAACGGATAATGCGCTTTGGTGTTGTCTGCTCCGAGCTTGCCATCGCGCCTTGCAACCAATGGAGAAAAACGGTGGTGTCCAAATTTCGCGTCCCCTCCCGACGGACGATGCTGAGCTATTGTATGACGGAGAGGAGCAAGCTGCATGAGCCACTTGCCTTTTTTGATATAATTAGGCGTGAAACCGTGTCAAAATGCACAGTCGCACATAGGATGATGTAAGAGTTCTATGGGGCTCTTACCTCTCCGGAACGTTAGCGGCCAGCGCGGCCCGGATGGATACAGTCAGAGCGAAGGGATTCCTTCGCTTTTTATCCTGTTGTCCAAGCTGTGAAGAGCGGTTCAAGCCGCTCTAGCGCTAATAAATTCATTATCGCGGTGTGAGCTTTGTGGACAAGCGTTACAATGGATAGGCTGACGCTTGCTTTTTTGAAAGAAATAGGTTTTACTATAGTTTGATAATGAATGAAGATGGCAAGAGAGGATGTGTCCATATGAGCGGCAGCAACATCACTTTGAAGCTGGACCCTGAGCGGATTAAGGAAATGCCAATGGTTGATTTGGCATTTGAATTTCTTAAGACAGCTAATACGCCGTATTACTACCGTGATCTCATGATGGAGATTGCTAAAATACGCGGATTGTCTACGGATGGGATTAATCAGGTCATTGCACAAGTATATACTGAAATTAATATTGACGGCCGTTTCGCTTGCGTCGGCACAAATATGTGGGGCCTTAAGCGCTGGTATCCAGTAGAGCGCAGCGAAGATCCAATTTCCAACGCCAAACGCTCCAGAATCATTAACGACGACGACGATCTCGATGATGATGATCTGTTCGCGGATGAAGAAGAGGAAACTTACGCAGCGGACGAAGAGGACTACGATGTTTATGATGAAGATCGTGAGTTCGAGGAAGCTGAAGAAGAAGCCGAAGCAGACGAAGAAACCGGAATCGAAGGCGAAGAGCTGGAAGATGAAGAGGATGATTCGGATGAGGAGCTGGAAGACGGCGAGGAAGCGGACGATTTTGAAGAAGATGAAGAGGAAGAGGACGACAAGTAAGTCCTTATTCACCCATGAATCGTGTAGGCTTGAAATCGAAGAAAGGGTAAGGAGGTTTCTTAACCATCCCTTCTATTTCTGGGCAGAACGCTCGCTGACGCCAAGTATGACAGGCAGCGCCGTTTATACTTGACAGGTTGTATACGTCAGAGTAAACTATTGCATGGGCTTTAGATTCGGTTAAGACAACCGCTTAATAATACGCCAAACGAAAAGTGCCCCGTACTCTACGGGTGTCACTTTTTTTGTTTGTAGAAGAACATGTTCGGCGACGGAAGGCTCCGGCTTTTCGTTTGATGATACAGATAAACCGCTGTGGCGCGAAAGCGCCTATGTTTATTGGATAGATTGGGAAACCTATAGGAATACACACTAGAGCTTGGAGGGTATTGGCACAGTGACAAAATATATTTTCGTAACCGGAGGCGTTGTCTCTTCCTTGGGTAAAGGGATTACAGCCGCATCGCTTGGTCGATTGTTGAAAAACAGAGGCCTCAAAGTAACGATTCAAAAGTTCGACCCGTACATTAACGTAGACCCGGGAACGATGAGCCCTTATCAGCACGGTGAAGTGTTTGTAACCGATGATGGCGCAGAGACGGATCTTGACCTTGGCCACTACGAGCGTTTCATCGATATCAACCTTTCCAAAAACAGCAATGTAACGACAGGCAAAATTTATTCCAACGTTATTACCAAAGAGCGCCGTGGCGATTACTTAGGTGGAACGGTGCAGGTTATCCCGCATATTACGAATGAAATCAAGGATCGTGTATTCCGCGCAGGCAAAGAATCGGCATCCGACGTTGTCATTACGGAGATCGGCGGTACGGTTGGCGATATCGAGAGCTTGCCATTTCTGGAAGCTATTCGTCAAATCAAGAGCGATATTGGACGTGACAATGTGATGTATATTCACGTTACACTGATTCCATTTATTAAAGCTGCTGGTGAAGTGAAAACGAAGCCGACTCAGCACAGTGTAAAAGAGCTTCGCAGCATCGGCATCCAGCCGAACGTAATCGTATGCCGTACAGAGCATGCGATGGCTGAAGACCTGAAGCACAAAATCGCCTTGTTCTGCGATATTGATGCAAATGCAGTTGTGGAATGCCGCGACGCTTCCACTTTGTATGAAGTGCCTTTGATGCTTCGCGAGCAAGGCTTGGACGATATCGTCGTCAACCACTTGAAGCTCGGCACGAACGAGCCGGATATGACGGAGTGGACGAGCCTCGTTCAGCGCGTGAAGTCGCTGCACAAAACAACAGAAATCGCAATTGTTGGTAAATACGTAGCTTTGCATGATGCTTACCTCAGCATCGTGGAATCCCTTGCTCATGCAGGTATTGATGCAGATTCCGAAGTGAAAATCCGCTGGGTAAATGCGGAAGAGCTGACGGACAGCAATGTAGCAGACCGCTTGCAGGGCGTTCACGGCATTCTCGTGCCAGGTGGCTTTGGTGATCGTGGTATTGAAGGCAAAGTGATTGCCATTCGCCATGCTCGCGAACAGCAAGTGCCGTTCTTTGGTATTTGCCTTGGCATGCAAGTGGCCGTTATTGAATATGCACGTCATGTGGTTGGCCTTGATGGCGCCAACAGCTCGGAGATTAACCCATCGACGCCATACCCTGTTATTGACCTGCTGCCTGAGCAGAAGGACATTGAAGACATGGGCGGCACAATGCGTCTTGGCCTGTATCCTTGCAAGCTTATTCCAGGCTCGCTTGGTGCTACAGAATATGATGATGAGCTCGTCTATGAGCGTCACCGTCACCGGTACGAGTTCAACAATGAATTCCGCGAGCAAGTGGAAGCAGCTGGCTTGACCATTTCGGGAACTTCGCCGGATGGCAGACTGGTAGAAATGGTGGAAATGAAGGATCACCCTTGGTTCTTGGCCGTGCAATTCCACCCGGAATTCACTTCCAGACCTAATCGTCCACAGAAGCTGTTCCGCGGTTTTGTCCGCGCTGCGCTTGCGTTTTCGGAGAGATAGTGTATTCGTAACATAAATGTATAAACCGTCCAATTTTTTTCCTGGGGCAGAAGGATATTCCGACTTGATCCGCGAATATATTAACGATGATGGAAGAGCTGACCAATTGTTGTCGCTCTGTCGTGGGAGGTATTATATTTTGGAACAAAAGAAGCTATTAATAGTGGACGATCAGAATGGAATCCGTGTGCTTTTGATGGAAGTGTTCAGCAGCGAGGGTTATGCGACTTTTCAAGCCTCCAACGGCAAGCTTGCCTTGGAAATTGTGAAGAAGGAAAGCCCTGATTTGGTGCTGCTTGACATGAAGATTCCCGGGATGGACGGTTTAGAAATTTTAAAGCATGTGAAAGCCATTAATAAAGACATAAAAGTCATTATGATGACGGCTTATGGTGAGCTGGATATGATTAAGGAAGCGACCGATCTCGGAGCTCTGATGCATTTCACCAAACCGTTTGATATTGATGAAATGCGAATAGCGGTGAACATGCAGCTAGAAGGCGGTTCCAGCAGTCGTTTCGCGATAGGGTCCTGATTAGCGGGCCCTTTTTTATTATTCTACGGTTTGTACCTTGGCAAAAGAGCTTTA
Organism: Paenibacillus sp. Leaf72; assembly: GCF_001422685.1. Classification (NCBI taxonomy): domain Bacteria; kingdom Bacillati; phylum Bacillota; class Bacilli; order Caryophanales; family Paenibacillaceae; genus Paenibacillus; species Paenibacillus sp. Leaf72. The sequence goes on from NZ_LMLV01000016.1 coordinate 36,747, forward strand.
CCATTCCTGACGCCATTATGGTATAATGGCTCAGAATCAAGCTGTTTATTTGTCTATCGCATTAGGTATTGGTAAAATAAATGTAAACACAGAGAACCAAGTGGCTTGCAGCTCTGCAATTCTCGAAAATGATGTCGGCGAATGGACAAGGCATTCATCCATGGAGGCACCTGGCTCCTGCTCGCTTTGCAAAGCAAGCCGTATTTCAAGAGAAAATCCGCTTGTTCGGAAGTAACAATCAAGCGTAACAACAGGAGCACGGGATGACGAACCGCCTTCTAACAGTGTGCATGCGGCGGCGTGTGCTCGCTGTGGCGGTTTTTCCTTTGTTCTCTTTCGATACAACGGGAGGACTACAAAATTGATGGAGAAATTGATGATACGCGGCGGACGTCCGCTGCAAGGAACGGTCCAAATCAGCGGTGCTAAGAACAGCGCCGTAGCGTTGGTTCCCGCTGCAATACTAGCGGAGTCCGAGGTTGTGCTGGACAATTTGCCTCATTTGAGTGATGTTGCTGTTTATAGCGAAATTTTGCAAGATCTTGGTGCGGTCATAGACTGGCAAGGAGACATGATGCGTATTGATCCTTCTAATCTTAAAGCAAAGCCTATGCCGAATGGAAAAGTTAAGCTGCTACGCGCTTCCTACTATTTGATGGGAGCGATGCTAGGACGCTTTGGAGAAGCCGTTATTGGCTTGCCTGGCGGCTGCAATTTTGAACCAAGGCCTATCGATCAGCATATTAAAGGCTTTGAAGCGCTGGGCGCAACCGTTACGAATGAGCATGGCTCGATGCGCATATCTGCGAAGCAGCTGCGGGGAGCGAAAATTTATCTTGATGTGGTAAGTGTAGGAGCAACGATCAACATTATGCTTGCGGCCTCTCGGGCCAAAGGCTCTACGATAATCGAAAACGCGGCAAAAGAGCCTGAAATTATAGATGTAGCTACTCTTCTCAATGCCATGGGCGCAAAAATCAAAGGGGCCGGCACGGAAACCATTCGGATCGAAGGAGTGGATAGCCTGCACGGCTGCCGCCACTCCATTATTCCTGATCGCATTCAAGCTGGAACTTACATGATTATCGCCGCGGCAACGCGTGGAGATGTCCTGATTGACAACGTCATCCCGAAGCATATGGAAGCTATGACGGCGAAGCTGGAGGAAATGGGCGTTACCGTATACGAAATGGATGAATCTATCCGCATCGTAGGCGCTCCAAAGTACAATGCCATTGATGTTAAAGCATTGGTTTATCCGGGCTTTGCGACCGATTTGCAGTCCCCTATGACGAGCTTGCTGACCCAAGCGAGCGGTGTAAGCATTTTAACCGACTATGTATACAGTAATCGTTTCAAGCATGTTCCTGAGCTTGCGCGCATGGGCGCCAACATTCGTGTTGAAGGAAGATCGGCTATTATTGAAGGCGGACCGCTTAACGCCGCTAAGGTACGAGCAGCAGATCTGCGCGCAGGCGCGGCGCTTGTTATTGCTGGATTGACTGTACCGGAAGGCATTACCGAAATAAGCGGTGTGGAATATATTGACCGTGGCTATGACCACTTGGTTGATAATTTGCGCAGACTAGGCGCCGATGTGTGGCGCGAGACGGAAACCTCCTAAATAGGCAGGAAGATTGGAGCTTGGCGCTGGTTCAATGGGATGAGGAATATCCGGCGCCAACTCTGGTATATACTGATAGATCGGAATATAGCGGTTTGCTGTACCATAAAACTGAATAAAGTGGTGAGAACATGACAGATCTTCAGATCGCCGATCTGGAAGAGTTGAAGCTGACGGATTTGTACAAGCTGGCGAAGCAGTATCAAATTCCGTATTATGGCCAACTCAAGAAGAAGGAATTGATTTTCGCAATATTGCGGGCCCAGGCTGAGAAAAGCGGCCTGATGTTCATGCAAGGCGTCCTGGAAATTTTGCCGGAAGGCTTCGGCTTTCTTAGGCCTATCAACTATTTGCCAAGCAAAGAGGATATTTATATTTCGGCTTCCCAAATTCGCAAGTTCGATCTTCGTACGGGCGATCTCGTATCCGGTAAATGCCGGCTTCCGAAAGATTCGGAGAAATACTTTGGTTTGCTGCAAGTAAATGCAGTTAATGGGACGAGTCCTGAACTCGCAGCTGAACGGTTACATTTTCCCGCATTGACTCCTCTTTTTCCACAGAAAAAACTGGTGCTTGAGACGGCATCCTCTAAACTTTCCACACGAATTATGGATTTAATTGCGCCTGTTGGACTTGGCCAGCGTGGACTCATTGTTGCACCTCCGAAAGTCGGCAAAACGTTGCTTCTCAAAGAGATTGCCAACAGCATTTCTACCAATCATCCTGAAATCGAGCTGTTCGTACTGCTTATTGATGAACGGCCTGAGGAAGTAACGGATATGCAGCGTTCGGTTAAGGGCGAAGTCATCGCTTCCACTTTCGATGAAGTGCCGGAAAATCATATTAAGGTAACAGAGCTTGTCTTGGAGAGAGCGCTGCGACTGGTGGAGCATAAGAAGGATGTAGTTATTTTGATGGATAGCATCACGCGTTTGGCTCGTGCCTACAACTTGGTAGTGCCGCCATCCGGCCGTACGCTGAGCGGTGGTATTGACCCTGCTGCATTTCATCGTCCGAAGCGGTTTTTCGGTGCGGCGCGGAATGTGGAAGAGGGCGGAAGCTTGACGATACTCGCGACAGCGCTTGTGGAGACAGGCTCGCGTATGGATGACATCATTTATGAAGAGTTTAAAAGTACCGGCAATATGGAGCTGCACCTGGACAGAAAACTGGCTGAACGCCGGATTTTCCCAGCGCTGGATATCCGCAGATCGGGCACGCGCCGAGAAGAAATGCTCCTGACGCAAGAAGAGCTGGAGAAGCTATGGGTAGTTCGCAAAAATATGAACGATTCCATCGAGTTCGTTGACGGCTTCCTCAAAAAGCTGAAAAACAGCGAAACGAATAGTGAATTTCTCATGTCGCTCGATTCCATGCCAGAGACGAAGCCGCCGCAGCGCAGCAGCACGATCAAAAGCAGCAGTACCAGTTCGTCGTCATCATCAACGCCAGCGGCTGGACGCCGTTCGGCAGCCCCTCGCACGACGCATAGCTCATAGCGCTGCCTGAAAGGAGAACATCATGAATCTTGTATATGCTGATGAGCAAGGAAATGTCTTTGATCATCCTCACTATATAGCTTTAGGCCGCAGCGGCGATATGATTGTCGAAATGATGGAGGACGAGCTCATTCCGTTGCCGGAAGGGGCGACGCTTGTAAGCTTGCCATTTACGAAGGCGGTTGGCCTGAACCCGGATACGGGCGAAATGCAGCTGCTTCCAGGCAATAAGCAGGCGGTAGGCGCACTTTTGCCGCAAGGCTTTACGCGGCTTGCCCTGCCAGGCTATGTCAAAGCGGATAAAAATGAAAAGCTGCCTTTGTTCGGTTATACGGCTGTCGTATGGAAAAACAATGGCTTCTATGTTGCAGCTGAGCAGTGCGATGATCCGGAGCGCTGGGATCCGCTCAATTGTGACCGCGATGAGGTAAAGCAGCAAGTCGAGCGCATCACGTCCAAATATCCAGAAAATCGTCTGTACAAGCATTTGTCGAACTGTGCACTGGGGTATGAATGCTTGACGTCGTCCAATACGTTCCTGCAGCGCTGGGAAGGTGCGGTTCCGGTATCGTATTCGTGCAATGCGGGTTGTTTTGGCTGTATTTCCGAACAGCCGGATGACAGCGGCTTTGTTGCTCCGCAAACCCGGATGAATTTCAAGCCGACGGTGGACGAAGTGACGGAGATTATGCTGGAGCATCTCCGCCATGAAGATTCCATTATTAGCTTCGGCCAAGGCTGCGAAGGCGAACCTTCAACGCAGGTGCGGATTATTGTCGATGCGATGCGCCGGGTGAGAAGCCAGACGTCGCTTGGCTACATTAACATTAATACGAACGCTGGGCTGACAGATCACATCCGTGCCATTGTTGATGCGGGACTGAATTTGATGCGTGTGAGCACCATCAGTGCGCTTGATGACCATTACAATGCCTACTACAAGCCGCGTGGCTATACGCTCGCCAATGTAGAGAAGTCGTTGAAATATGCGACGGACAAGGGTGTTTATACGTCGATCAACTATTTGATTTTTCCTGGTGTGACGGATCGTGAGGAAGAGATGGAGGCCATGATCGGCTTTGTAAAGCGGACCGGCCTTAAGCTTATCCAAATGCGGAACCTGAACATCGACCCGGAAAGCTATTTGTCCTTGATTCCGCCGGCACAAGGCGAAATTTATGGAATGAAGCAGATGCTGGAAATTTTCCGCAACGAGCTGCCAGAAGTCGTAATTGGCTCATTCACGCATGTTCCGCCTGCGAGCTTAATTCAATCTTGATGCCCCAGAAGGAGCGGTTGTTCTGGTGACGGACAGCTGCTTCTTTTGTATTTTACAACAAGGACGGAGCTATGCTATAATGCAGAGATGTATGACTTAATTCTGGGCCCGCCTGTGGCTCAGGGCAGAAAGAGGTGAAAGAGATGAAACAAGCTATTCATCCGACATACCATATCACTACAGCAACTTGCGCTTGTGGTAACACTTTCGAGACTGGTTCCATTAAACAGAACCTTCGTGTAGAGATTTGTTCCCAATGCCACCCATTCTATACGGGTAAGCAGAAGTTCCTGGATGTGGGCGGCCGCGTCGATCGTTTCAAAAAGAAATACGGCATCTAATTGCTGTGATGTCTATTTTGTCTATATTTGGCAGAATACAAGAACCTCCCGTAGCCATTCTAATGGTTATAAGGGAGGTTTTTTTGATGAGATTGAACCAGAGCGTATTGCCTTTAAAAAGCTCGCGCTTGCTGTTATTGGCAGGCGTCTTGCTGCTGGCAGCGTCAAGTGCTGCCGGCTGTGGCCAGCCTGATCATAAACAGCAGATGCAATCCTATGGCCATGATGGTTATATGGGGCTGTCCAACAGCAACCCGAACATACCGAATAAGCATTCGTATTTAAATTATGGCTCAGACGGCAAGTTCGTCGGCGAGTTGATTAAGAAGATGGACGGCGTTCAAAAAAGCTGGATTCATTTTAACGGGGAGCATCTGGTCGTTCATTTGACCGTCAAGCCGGGCATGTCCGATGCACAGATGAAGCAGCTTCAGCATAAAGCAGAGGAGACTTTGCAATATAATATGCCGCGCTATGAGGTGCGGGTCAAAACGAGCCGATAATACCCGTTTTTAAGCGAAACGGCGCCTTTCGTCAAGGAAAGGGCAAGCTGTTCACGCTTGATGACAAGGCGCATTTTATGTCTTGTCCTCAGAAAAGTTGCGCTTTGTAACATTATCAGCTATACTTATTTTTGCCGTGCTAGATGGGGAGTTAGCGGTGCCCTGTAACTCGCAATCCGCTTTAGCGAGGTTGAATTCCTGTTTGAGGTTATGTCTATGCGGGGTTTGGCGCTTGCGAGCAGTGTTGACAGTTGGGTCCTCCGCAATGGACGCTTGTGAACTCGGTCAGGTCCGGAAGGAAGCAGCCGTAAGTAAGTTAGTTCATGTGCCGGGGGAGTGCCTGGCTCGAGCTGTGGTGCAAGAGTGCCGCCTGGGTTACATTAATCAAGGGCAGGTGCACGGTATTAAAGTTTTATATTACGGATGTTAACAGACACCGGCGACGCTTTTCGATGAACTCGAATGGTGCTGCGGGTGTTTTTTGTTTGGCTTGAGGCTTTGATGATGTATAATAAGAGATAGAGTATTATAGAGTATTTTTGCAGAATTCCTGTAAGGAAACAAGAAGGGAACGGTCCATGTGACTCATATTGCCTTGTACCGTGCCTGGCGTCCCCAGACGTTTCGGGACATGGTGGGACAACAGCATATTGTGCAGACGCTGCAAAATGCGATAAAAGAGGATCGCGTTTCGCATGCCTATTTGTTCAACGGTCCCCGGGGGACGGGGAAGACGACGACAGCTAAGGTATTGGCGAAAGCAGTCAATTGTGAATCCGGCCCGGCAGTGGAGCCCTGCAACGAATGCGACGCATGCCGCGGTATTACAGCTGGTCATATTATGGATGTTGTGGAGATTGACGCTGCCTCCAACCGGGGCATCGACGAAATTCGCGATATTCGGGATAAGGTGCGCTACGCCCCATCTGAAGTGAGATATAAAGTGTACATTATTGATGAGGTGCACATGCTTACTTCAGAGGCATTCAATGCTTTGCTCAAAACATTGGAAGAGCCGCCTGCACATGTTATCTTTATATTAGCAACAACTGAACCGCATAAGCTTCCTGCAACGATTATTTCTCGCTGCCAGCGTTTTGATTTTCGGCAGGTGTCGCTTGCAGAGCAATCGGAGCGGCTTCATGAGATTTGCAAGGAAGAAGGCATTACCGCCGAAGATGATGCGATTGCTTATATTGCAAGGCTGTCAGAAGGCGGCATGCGTGACGCGATCAGCCTGCTGGAGCAGGTAGCAGCTTTTGGAGGCGGAAGCATTACGCTCGACGGCGCTGTCGATGTGACGGGCGGAATGGCGGCCGACCAGTTCTACGAGCTCGCGGAAGCGGTTCGCGACCGTGATGTTGGTGCTGTGATGCCACTTGTCGAAAGCTTAACGCAAGCGGGCAAAAGCGCGGATAAGTGCATGGAAAACCTGATTTATTATTTCAGGGATTTGCTTGTGCTCAAGCTTGCCCCGCAAGGCGGAGCGGCGACGGAACGCGTCGTTGATGCAGAACGCTTCCAGGCAATGGCGGATGCTTTTACGCCGGACCGCCTGTTTCGCATGATTGATACGTTGAACAGCTATCAATCCGAAATGAAGCATGCCGCTCAATCGCAGACGCTGTTTGAAGTCGCGTTGATGAAAATTTGCACCATCGGCGATAGCCGCGAAAGCGCATCTGCGGGGGACGCTGCCCAGCCATCTGGTGGGACGGCGAGTTCTTCCGCAGAGGTGGGCCGTCTGCGCCAGCAGGTGGAGCAGCTTGAGCATAAGCTGGAGCAGCTGCTGCAAAATGGCGTTCCAGCTGCTGGCGGAGGAGCGTCTGCCAGCGGCGCAGCGGCTCGGGCTGGGGCGAATGGCAATCGTCCTGCCTTTAATAACCGCAGCGGCGGCTCTAACTCGGTATCTGTTCGGACGCCAGTTAAGCTGGGGCCATATTTATCCGCTGCTGGCAGCAGTGAAACGGGGCAAGTTCGCATGAAGTGGAGCGAGCTGCTGCAGCGGGTGAAGGAAACCAAAATCACGGTTCATGCGTGGTTGATGGATGGCGAGCCGGTATCCGTTGTGGACGGCAACGTATTGGTTGCTTTCAAAAATACGATGCACCGAGAAACAACAGAGAAGCCGACGCATAAAGAAATTATTGAGCGGGTTATGCAAAGTGTGTTTGGGCAGCCGCTTCAGCTTGCAACGGTTATGATTAAAGAATGGCAATCGGCCACCGATAATGGTTCAGGAACGCCGGACGAAGCGTTTGAACTGCAATCGGATATGCCGGACGCAGCACCAGCCCAGCCTAAATGGGTAGAAGAAGCGGTTAAGCTTTTCGGTGAAGAGCTCGTCGTTGTGAAAGAGGATTTTTAACTATAAATAAGAGGTGATTATAATGAACAATATGAATCAAATGATGAAGCAAGTGAAGAAGATGCAAGAGCAAATGATGAAAGCACAGGAAGAGCTTGTCCACAAAACCGTTGAAGGCACAGCAGGCGGCGGCGTAGTTAACGTTACCGTAAACGGCCACAAAAAAGTTCTTGATATTACAATTAAACCGGAAGCTGTCGATCCGGAAGATGTTGAAATGCTGCAGGATTTGATTATTACAGCTGTAAACGATGCCTTGTCAAAAGTGGACGATGTCGCGAACCAGGACATGGGCAAATTTACAGGTGGCATGAAAATCCCAGGCTTGTTCTAAAAACAAGCCGCAGCTCGTTCTGATTTGAAAGGAGCTACACCTGTTGCATTATCCCGAACCGATAGCGAAGTTGATTGACAGTTTCACCAGGCTGCCGGGTATTGGACCGAAAACAGCTGCAAGACTGGCTTTCTATGTGCTTCGCATGAAGGAAGACGATGTCATTGATTTTGCTAAAGCGCTCGTGAGCGTGAAGCGCAATCTGACTTATTGCTCCATCTGCTGCAATATAACCGATACGGACCCTTGCCGTATTTGCCAAGATAAGCTCAGGGACAACTCCGTCATTTGCGTCGTACAAGAATCGAAAGATTTGGTGGCGATGGAGCGGACGAAGGAGTTCATGGGGCATTATCATGTGCTGCAAGGGGCAATCTCTCCTATGGAGGGAATTGGTCCGGATCAGATCAAAATTGCCGAGCTGCTGCGCCGCCTCAGTGATGAGCGAGTACAGGAACTTATTCTGGCGACCAATCCGAATGTCGAAGGAGAAGCAACCGCTATGTATATATCGCGGCTGGTGAAACCTTTTGGCATACGGGTCACGCGAATCGCTCACGGCTTGCCGGTAGGCGGCGATTTGGAATATGCTGATGAAGTTACGCTGTCCAAGGCATTGGAAGGCCGCAGAGAGCTGGGTTAAAGATAGGCAAAGCTGTTCTTATCGTTCAAAACGATAGGGGCAGCTTTTTTTATATGAAGTATACATAGGGTTGGTGCGTATAGCGTATTGCCTTTTCGTTTAGAAAGCTGCTGCGGCTGATTGATCTCGGTGCTAGTTCTATTTGCAAGGCTCCCCGCTTATATATGGAATAAAGGCAGCCTTGGCTTTTGAATGGACAAGCGGGAGGTCATGAGGGAATGAAGCAGCTCAATAAATGGAGAATCGGCAGTAAGACAGCGGAGAAAAAGTCGGTTAATGGGGTTCAAGCGGAGATGGATGCCCTGCAGTGGACCGACCGGCTGCGCCAGGAAATTTATGAGGCCCATCTGGAATGGGAAAATGCAAACCGTTTTTTTGACTATGCTTTGGGCAAAGATCAGATTGATTATGCGATATACGCCATTATTACGGCTGAAAAGCGATATGACTCTTTGCTCCGCACCGCCAAAAGAGCTTGCAAGAGCTGGTCGGAATGGAGGGCGGTCCAATGATGAATACGATCCTACTCGTAGTTCTGGTATTCTCTTCGGTTGCACTGCTTGCGGTAATTGTTCGACATCGTCTTTCATGGTCATGGGCAAAAAGCTTCACCTTGCACTTGATAAGTGCTTGCGCAGTTCTTTATTTGCTGAATTACTCCGGTCTTATTTCTGATATTAAAATCCCCATTAATCCGGCGACGATATCAACGGTTGTCGTACTCGGTATACCGGGTATTGCGCTTATTGTAGGCCTGCAGCACATAATGGTGTAGTTATCCGCAAGCAGCGGAAGGCAATGTTTATGGACTAAAGGTGATCAGGACAAGCCTGGATAAGGGCTTTCCTGATTTTTTTGCGTTTGGGTTGACTTGTCCTTATGGTTCATGGTATTCTATATCTCGCGTCAAGGGCAGGTACATACGGGGTTGAAAAACACCGAAAAAGTTTTTTGAAAAAAGTACTTGCAATTGCCTAGGCGCCTGTGATATATTATATGAGTCGCCGCTGAGACATACGGCAGACACGAACGAAACGCAAGCGAGAGAAATTGTTCTTTGAAAACTGAACAACGAGTGAAACTGCCACATTAACTTAGTTAATGTAAAGCGATACAAAAAAGTAATGAGCAAGTCAAACCAAATGCTCTTTTCCCTTCGATCTTGATCGAAAGAAAAGACATCCTAAATGGAGAGTTTGATCCTGGCTCAGGACGAACGCTGGCGGCGTGCCTAATACATGCAAGTCGAGCG
>NZ_LMLV01000017.1:0-31901 GCF_001422685.1 Paenibacillus sp. Leaf72
CCGGACCCATGTAATGCTCCCTTACGCGCGAGGATTCTTCATCCATGGAAATAAGCATCGCATCGTACACGATTCTTTGTAATGGATTGGTGTCGTCTGCAATCCCAAGAGCTTGCATAAAGGCACGATCTTTCTCTGTGAGTTCTTCTTTCTTTGCCACTTTTAATGTTATTTCCTTCATCTTYGAGGMAACATCCGGCATGCTTCCAAAAATGTAATCGTTCGAATTAATCTTTCCACCGGGAATCTCTTTCTCATCGGTTACAATCTKTCCATCTTTGACAACATATTGGTAGCCCTCCTGAAATCCTTTGARATATTCAAGCGGATTATCGGATTCRTAGACAGCATACATCGAGTTCATATAATGAAAGTAGGCTTGAAGCGCTTCATCCGAAATATCTTTATTGATCACGGTCCCGCCGGATATCGTAAAATAGGTGTGCAAAGCTGGGCCATTGACCCCATGAGGCARCGGATAGGGTTTGAACATCGCCGTAGGGTTGGTCGCGAGCAGCATGGAACCMGGATATTGGATGAAGAAAGAAGGCGCTGCGACAATCCCAACCTTATTRGATGTGACCGCGGTGACAATTGTATTGGGGTCATGTAACGCAATATCGCTCGCAAAATACCCTTTATCCTTCCACTCTTTCATCTTCATTAAGCCCTGCTTGACCCCCGGNGGTGACAATTGTATTGGGGTCATGTAACGCAATATCGCTCGCAAAATACCCTTTATCCTTCCACTCTTTCATCTTCATTAAGCCCTGCTTGACCCCCGGTAGAATTGAACCATTTTGAAGCTTGCCGTCTTCTCCTGGATACCATCTTTCCGGCATGGCCCCGTAAAGTCCAAAGATCCAGGATCCGTCTCCAAGGGTGCTGCCAGTCATCTTATCCTTCATGGCAAAATCCAGGGCAAACGTATCTTTCTGCCCATTACCGTCTGGATCCTGATTGATGAAGGCATCCATGACCGTTTCCAGCTCTTCTATTGTAGTAGGTGCTTTCAACTTGAGCTTGTCCAGCCAGTCCTGACGGATCCATAAAACGTTGTTTGNGAAGGCATCCATGACCGTTTCCAGCTCTTCTATTGTAGTAGGTGCTTTCAACTTGAGCTTGTCCAGCCAGTCCTGACGGATCCATAAAACGTTGTTTGATTGCCCGTAATCTGTAGAAGTTCCTGGAATCGCCATCTTTTTGCCGTCTCGAGTGACCGATAACCAGGGATCTTTTATATCGGCTAACGCACTTTTCCAAGTTGGAGAGGCATATTTCTCGAACACTTCTTCCACTTCCATGAACTTGCCCGAATCGATGAGAAGATTGGTGTTAGCGGGACTGCCCGACATTACGATATCTGGCAATTCGTCGTTCGCAGAGAGCATGAGTTTCAATTTCGTATTATACGAACCATCCGTAGCGCCGCCTGTCCATAAAGTTTTAATCTGTACGCCAAATTTGTCCTCGGCCCAGCGGGTGAATACATTGTCCGTAACGGATTCCCCTTCTCTATATTTATAGCCCGGATTTTCTCCCTTAACGGTGGTAAATGACGCTGCCGGTTCAATTTTTCCATTCACGACATTTAGTGTTTTTGTTTGCGTGTTCGCCTTTTTATTTTCGCCGCTGCCCTGATTATTGGTATTACTGCAACCCAGTATCCCTGTCGTTAGCAGCGTTGCAGTAAGTGCTGTGGTCAGCACTCTCGTTTTCATGTTCATGTAGAACCCCCTGATGATGTTTTTTGAATTCACTTTAATTATAAAAATTCGCATACGGTTATTAAATAACGCTTTCGCAACATCACATATCGTATTCTAAACAGGCGTGATAGAGGAATTTGAACATCAATATCGCATTCCAAAGTTATGTTCATATTCCAAGTGATACGCATTGCCATTGGAAGCACAAATTCATATAATGGGGTTACCTCTTTGCAAAGGATTGTTGTCATGTTAAAGCAATATCGAACCTTTCTCAGCGCGGTAATTATTATTTTATTTTCAACGATAGTTGTCTTGATGATGTATTCTTACACCGTGGAGACTAGTTTAAGCACTGTGAAAAAGGATATTGAAACGAACAACCTGAACCGACTGCGTATCTTGGTCAATTCCTTAGATTACAATGTTGAGCAGCTTGACATGCTGTCTGTTGCTCTAAATGCGGACTCCAAAATGGGGCTGCTGAAATCTGTGGACCTGATGGATAATTACGATCAGGATCAGCTTATGCTTGATCTCTCGGACAAAATGAAACTGCAAAGCTTTACACAGGGCTGGAATGTCCAAATTGACATTTACTCAACCCTGCTGAACAAATGGGTAGGTTCATCTCAAAACCAGTCACCCCCACCAGCTGACTTGGCAGAAGGGCAATGGATATTGGATAGGTCACAAAAGTTATTCTCCATGTACAGGAAATATGATCAGTTTACGGTTCGGGTAACCTTTCCTAAGGCTAATTTGGAAAATATGCTAGACTCGGCCAAGTTAGAAAATAATGATCCCTTTTTTTATTACTCTGATTCCATCATCATAGCAAACCGTTCCTTTCATACCACTCAAGTCCAGGAACTGGTCTCCAAAATGTCACCAAAGATGCGGGATAAAAACGAAGGAACCGAGTTAATAACAGCCGGTAATATAGATTATATGGTCAGTTTTTTGAAAGCGGAAACATTAGGTTGGTACATGGTGGATTATGTTCCTCTGGACAAAGCGCTCCAACCCATTGTAAGGACACAAGTCTTCTTTTACATCACCTGTGTTCTGTTATTTTTGTCCGGAATGGTAACGGTTATTTTTTTCTACCGGAAAGTACAAGTCCCCATTCTCACCTTGCTGAAAGGTGTCCGTCATCTACAAAAGGGTGACTTCTCGCACCGGATCAGCAGAACGTCCAATGCTGAGTTTGCTATTCTTTATCACAATTTCAACCATATGGCACAGCAAATCGAAGACTTGATTGAAAATGTATACAAAGAAAAAATCATTTCAAGAGAAGCATTGGTTAAACAACTGCAGGCTCAAATTAACCCGCATTTTTTATATAATTGCCTGTTCTTTATCAACAATATGAACCGTATGGGAAATGACGAAGCTGTGAATGCCATGACCCAGAACCTGGCTGAATATTTCAGATATACAACGCGGATCAACGATCCGCTTACCACCCTTGAAAAAGAAATTGGCGTTGTCCGTAATTATCTTAATATCCAGAGTTTGCGAATCAACCGCCTGCATACGCAAATCAATATTCCGGAATCCATGATATCCTTGCTTGTTCCCAAGCTGCTTATTCAACCGTTGGTAGAGAACAGCGTAATTCACGGAATTGAGAAGAAGCAAAGTGCCGGGCTTATCCACATATCCGGTACTGACGTTGGAGACCGGTACTCTTTGGTCGTAGAAGACGACGGGAGAGGCATGCAGCCGGAAGAGATCCAGAGCCTGCTGCACCGAATTGAACAACCGCTGGATGAGACAATGGGCTGCGCCTTATGGAACATACGGCAACGAATGCTTATTCAGCTAGGCTCCAAAGCGAGCTTGAATATTGCTCAGAGTAAGCTAGGTGGAATTCGCATTGAGCTGATCTGGGATAACAGCAACCCATCGGAGGAATAAAGCCTGTTTGTTGGCGTACGTAAGATTCTGCGGCTTTAAAGTTGGAATAAAATAGCATACCAACAGGAAAGCAACCATTTCAATTGTTCTCCTATATTATTTTGTTTGAGTCATATTGAAATTCTTCCCCTTTCAAAATTATTCATTGCTGTAATAAGCATAAGGCAGCAATATAAACTGAAAATTCACAAGTAAGAAGTACGGTTATCAACTAATGATTGACGATGAACGAAAATCCTGAAAAGAGGAACGGCAGTAGGAGCGGGATTGTATCCAACTCCTACTGCCGTTCTATCTTACAGTCCTATGCTTTGCTAATCATTTCTCAATGTGGAACCCTCACGTGGAGAACTGCTGGAGCGCAGCATCCATCTGCTCAATAACGCTATCAGGCTGACTGTTTAATTCTCTCAAGACCCATTTTGTAATTTCCGTTTAGGGTGAAGATATGTTGGCTGGATTTCCCAAAGGTAGATCGTATGATTTCTTACGATACAAACTCTATTGTTGCTTTTAAGGATGCAAGACTTAAAGACCATGATTCCTTCTTTTTCACCCCAGAAGCAAATGTAATCCTCCTCTTGTTTGATACTGAATTGGCGAGCTGAATGAGGATCTTCTCTCGAGTAACGATGATTTAAAATAAGCCGGAGCAGAATTAGCACATGAATCATGCTCCGGCAGGTTAGTCATAAGCTTCGATCGTCCTAATTTAATGGATCTACCGTTTCCGGATTATATTTATCAGATTTACTAAATTCATCTGTATCCGTCCCTTTGATAGCTCGCCAGTCTTAATGGCTTGTTCGATCGGAGTGACAAAGCTGTCATCAGGTCTCCCGGGTGCGATCCAGCTGACACCCGCGTTAACCAAAGCAGGCATTCCTTCATCGCCATAGCCGTTCCAGTCTGTCATGACATAGCCAGTAAACCCGAATTCATCACGCAGAATGCCCTGGAGCAAATCCTCGTCGTTCGAGCAATATGCACCGTTTGCAGCATTGTAACCCGTCATAACCGTGTCCGGCTTATTTACTTCAAAAGCAGCCTCAAACGCAGCCAGATACAGCTCTCGTGCCGTCCTTTCGCTCATAAGGCTGTGATTCATATTTCGCATCATCTCGGCATTGTTGGCAAAAAAATGTTTCATACAGCTTGCAATCCCGCCAGCTTCTAAGCCACGGCTCTCTTGACCAGCCATACGTCCTGCCAGAAACGGATCTTCACTAAAATATTCCGTATGCCGCCCGCAGAGAGGATTTCTCTGAAGATTAAGAGCTGGAGCCAAAATACAGTGTAAATTCATACCTTTTGCCTCATGCGCTATGGCCAGCCCTTCTGCGTAGGATAACCCCTCGTTGAAGCTGGCACAAATCGTAGTGGAGACTGGAAACCCGATGTTAGGTTCAAACATATTCAGTCCATTATTCCCATCGGCAAAGAAGTATTCCGGAATTTCATATTTAGCCAAAGCCCCTTCACTGTAAAGAGTTCCGGCAAAACCGTTATCCTCCATTCCCCAGCCCGTGCGGCCTCCAACTGCCAGGCGCGCCAGCTCATATTCATTCATCTGGGCTACGAAAGGCACCACGAGTTTTGGATCCTTGACAACGTCAGAAAACTTAATCAAATCTTTACTGTTATGCTCCAGAGGAACTTCATTGCCTCTTTCCACCAAACGTGCAGTTTTGAATGGAAGAGTCCCGTTTGCTTCATCAGCACGGTAAGCCTTCGTCAGCTCACCTTTTGGATAGGTTCCAGCGAGATCTTTGACAGACAACTCTTTAATAGGAAAAGGAGGAACCAACCTGTTCTTTGTCTTTGAAACTATAATTTTTTCATCCATATCTATAGACCAGATGGCTGTAGCCCTGTTCGGTGCTCCTCCAAGGAAGAAATGAATCGTTCCCGCCTCAATGACCCAAGCAGCCTCTGATTCGTCATAGGATTTAAGACGGTATTCATTTATCTCTAAACGAACGGTTTCAGATTCACCTGGGAGAAGCTCCTTACTTTTAGCGAATGCAACCAGACGCTTATCAGGCTGCTCCAGTCTTCCGCCTTCGTAGTGTGCATACACCAGAACCACTTCCCGGCCGGCTCTGAAACCTGTGTTTTTCACTTCGATCTCCAGACTTGAGCTGCATTCCCCCGTGTTTACGGCGGATTTCAAACTCACATCAAATGTTGTATAGCTAAGGCCATGTCCAAATAGAAAGGCTGCAGGCTTGTTAAAACTATCAAAGTAACGATAGCCTACATAAAGACCTTCTTCATATACGGTTGTAATATAGCTCAAGGACTGCCCGTCGTATTTATGAGCGATCTCTTCTTTCGTCAGAAAGTTCCGTGAACTAGGGTAATCGTGGTAGTCGTATGCCCATGTATTGGGCAACTTGCCTGATGGATTAACCGTTCCCTCCAGAATTTCTGCCAAGGCACGGCCTCCAGCCATACCAGAAAGACCAGTCAGCAGAACAGCGTCCACTCCATACTGGTCAATCCAGCTTGACTCGATCGGATAGGCTACGTTCAGAACTGCAACTGTTTTTTCAAAAGCAGAAGTTACCTGTAAGATCAAATTCCTTTCATCATCGGTCAGATAATAACCGCCTTTGTCCATTGGAGATTCATGTGCCTCACTGCTGCCACGACTTAGAAATATTACAGCTGTTTGACTACGTTCCTTGGCTTTTTCGACAATACTTTCAGGAGGGAAAATATCCTTTTCGTTCGTAAAAAAGTCATACAGCTCCTGATTAAGTACTAACGATGAGTATTTGTCGATGCCTTCCTTTACTCTGATTCCGTATCGGGGATTAATTTTGCCTGCTCCCAGACAACCTAATCGGAATACGATAGCTCCTGAACCAAAAACGTTAACATAGCTGCCAGATGCTAAAGGAAGAGCATCGTTGTCATTTTTAAGCAGCACTGCTCCTTCACGCGCAGCCTGAAGGACAATGGCATCATGTTCGGGGTAGCGTATTCCTGGCTCTATCCGCGGCAAAGTTTTCAATTTAAAGGTATACTCTGGAATTTCATTGCCTTCCGTGTCATAGGCTCCTGCATAACGAATTTCATATTCTTTGTCATAGACTAATAAATACTTGCGCACGACGATACCGACTAGTTGTCCAAACATATTCGTTGGTTTTTCAATAATCGGAGATTCTGTCATTACTCCATCAATAAAGATCATTCCAGGCCGCTCCGGATCAATGGTCATAGAGGATTTGATACAGTAACAGCCGGAATAGACCAGTGAAATCATAGATTCCCGGCGGTCCATATCGTCGATATTATAATCGGGTGCTGTAAAAAGGGACATTAGTGCCTGCTCTTTCTTTTGCAATCCCGCCAATAGTTCAAAAGT
The DNA here is from genome assembly GCF_001422685.1 of Paenibacillus sp. Leaf72. NCBI lineage: Bacteria > Bacillati > Bacillota > Bacilli > Caryophanales > Paenibacillaceae > Paenibacillus > Paenibacillus sp. Leaf72. The sequence continues at coordinate 7,012 of NZ_LMLV01000017.1, forward strand.
TCCATCATTTTGCACAACATATCCCTCGTTTCAGTATCATTTCTTATCAAGTAATTCAAGGCCAACATCTTGTATATTGCCATTCATTGCATTCCACAACCAATCTCTCAAGCTATAGCCATGTGATAGAGGCTTAGAGAAGCCTTCATCTTGTATTAAACAATGCTGCGTACCCAGCAGTTCAGGATCAGCACCTGGAGCTGGAGTATCGAACAAAAAGATACCGATACCAGGAATTCCAACCTTAAGCTCCTGGACCATATCCTTCAAATCCTTTTGGAACTGGATAGCTTTATCTCTATCAAACTTTAACTGTCCCTGATCCACATAATTCTGATATCTGGCTAATTCATTATCTCTTACAGAACAGATATAAAGATATTTAACTTTATCTCTCTTATCGGCATATAGCCCACGTAACCAATCCAGACATATGTTACGGCTATTTAACGGCTTCCATATCGCTTCATCAGCATGCCAAACATTTTGAGCGATATGTTTCCACTCGTCATGTAACAACAATGAAGAATCAGGGCAGCAGGTTACATCTTCACATTCCGGAAAATAGCTCATGATGTCCGAAGCTAAACCTGAAGCTCCGAAGGCTCCTGCACTTGATCCGGTAATTAAAAGTTTTTCCGGGGAGACCACGTACTGTATGACTTCATCCAGAAGCATTCGATAATTCCTGTATCCATGATGATGTACCACCGCAGGAGAGCCATCCGGAGCGGTATAATGAAAATCCCCATTTCCCACATGAAAGTCACCAGTCACATAGCCGACGAAAATACAATTCCAATTTCGATACGGATTATCTATTGCCTGGTCGAAGATTCCTTTATTTAATATCAAATCAATTGCTGGCAGCAGATCAACACTAGAATAAAAATTCTCCACTTCTCCTGCAGAGATATCAAGTACAGTTGGCCTAGCTGCAGTATACTCATTGATTGAAACTCCGCCACCAGAAAAGCTGACGATTAGATTGGGCTCTGTGCCTTTTCTATAGTACCCCCAATAAGGAGAGCCATTTGCCGATACCGCTCCAGGAATCGGTACCCGATACCATTGTCCAATCTCTGGGTCGCCCTCTAATACCGGAAATTTATTTGCTTTAGCAAATACCAGAAATTCTTCAATACTATTAAACATAATACCCCCTCCTTAGTAACCGTGCCTTTGACCGCATTAAATTTCAAGTATCGTGCTGCAGGAAACCCTCGTCTCTACTGTTGAGAACACCCAACCTTACCCTCATTATAGTTTCGATTCATTTCATCTTGATATACAGCAATATAAACATCAGTATCGCATTCTTAAGGCTGGTGAAAAAAACGATTCTGCTACCGGCTCCTCAAACAGACTGTTAAAGAGCTTGGAATAAGTACCTTGCTTTTCATAAGCTTGGTTAGCAAAAATTCATGTAACCGCTTAACATATTAAATTCGCAGCCTCTGCAGAGAATGCAATATAGCAAACTCATCAATAAGCTCAATTTCCCGCCTATGAGCTTCCTGCACAATTCCTTCATGAACGGATAGATCAAATCTGAATAGATTGGATCTAGGGTATCTTAAGTATTTTTTTCATCACAACACCTTCCTCTTAACAAATACTAAAGCTGTTTGATCTCATTAATAATCTCTAACGCAAGGTCTTCACTCTGAGGAACAACACCGAAGGCAGCACCTCCATTACTGCTGTGAGTTTGTCCCTGATAACGTATCATCCGTACAGGTACACCCGCTTTAGCCAGCTGGCTGCCGTAAAATTCACCTTGCAGGCGTAAAGCATCAAACTCGTTCGTAATAATTAGCGCTTTCGGTAAACCTTCAAAGCTCTCCGCCATCATCGGCGAAATATAAGGATGGGTCGGATCCGCATCACCTATGTATGCGTTAATCATGATGTCCATATAGGTATCATTATTTGGATCTTTCACTTCCGGAACATATTTTTTCGTTTCAGGAGCAACATAAAACTGTGATGGGTCCCATTTGTACCCTGGCGCTCCCTTTTTGGCACAAAAGACTACCGGTACAATCGGAACTTGCAATGCAATTAAAGAAAGTCCTTCATCCCGGGCTTTTAATGCAAGGACGGTAGTGAAATTGCCTCCCCCACTGCCTCCGCCTACCGCGATTTTTGTCTTGTCAATGCCATAAGTATCAGCATTATCGTATATATGCTTCAAAGCATTGTAGCAATCATTCAGACCATTAGGAAACTTAAACTCTGGGGATAATGAGTAATCAATATCAAACACCACAGCATCTGCTTTTTCAGCAATTAATCTAAGCACATTGTCATTTGGAGTCGGGCTTCCAGCGAACCAACCACCACCATGAATATGGAAGAAAGCAGGACGAAGCTCTTTCACCCCAGGCACACTGTAGCGCCAAAGTCCCACCTTGTTCCCTCCAAGTTCCAGTTCCTCAAACTGCACATCTATATCCTTCTCGAAACGGTCCTCCAGAAATGTGTTGATTTGACCATCTGCTTCTTTTTTCATCATGGTGCGAAGAGCAATCAACAATTGATCAGGACTCATTTGCTGCATCATGGCGTTCAAAGTATCATTTGTATTGGCTGTGATGGCTCCGTCTTCACGTGTCAGTGCGGTTGGATTCATCGTTTCGATAACCCAGGGATCCATATAACCTGCCCTGTCTTCTCCGGGGCTCTTTTTCACAACGATCTCTATACCATATTGCTCGACTGTTTCATGCGCGTTTTGCAGTTGAATAATATCTTGCTCATTATATTTTCTTATCATAATGCCCCTCCAAAATTATATTTACCGCTTCCAAGAAAGGATGTCCCGCCATCATTAGGTACAATTCCCAGTTGTCACTTTTTCATTTCAATTTCATCTTTTGCGGTCTTACTTTAAGCTCAGTCTGCATCTTCTATGACTCCTTTTCCGTCATTTATATATGTGTCAATTAAATAGTAAACTAAAGACTAGGAAGCAGATATAAAGGAATTGAAACAATAACATCGTTATCTTAAGCTTCACGGAAAAATACAGCAAATTCTTTATTTTTTCCAGCATGTCTTTGTATACTCACGTTATGCTTACCTCTTCTGTAGTTCTTCGGATTGTTCGGATCTCAGGTTCATATACCGCAATCTCAGGATAATGATAATCTTGTCTCTCATAACATTGTTGCTGTAAAAAAATGCAGCACCCTGTTGTATGTTAACAGAGTGCTGCATAACGAATCATTAAACTAATATTGTTTATTTAATAGATTTAACCCATAACTTTTTACATTGCCGTTTACAGCATCATACATCCATTCAGCAATACTCTTATCATCCGTTATTTTTTTAAACACTTGAGGCACAACTAATATGGTATGTTGAGTTAATTGTGTATCTTTCTCGATCGCTCCTTCAAAAATAAACACCCCAACATCTGGTATTTTTTCTTGAAGATTATTAACCATTTCTTTTAAATCACTTTGAAAAATATCTCCTCTTTCCTTGGAAGTTGCAAGAGTTCCGTCACTTATATAGCCTTGATATCTAGAAAGAATTGAGTCTCTTACAGAACAATCAAATAAAATTTTGACTCTATCATTATAATTTTCTTTTAAAGCAACTAAGCTATCTAGAGTAATATTGTCTGTTGTTAATCTATCAGATATTTCTTGTGGAGCATGCCATAACTTCTCAGCCGTTTCATGCCATTTATCATATAAAAGAAGTGAACTATCTACGGCAACAGTTATATTATCAGTATTTGGAAAATGACCAATGATATCATCAGCAAGCAGTGCTGTGCCAAATCCGCCAGCAGAAGAACCGGTAATTACTAAAGCTTCCGGATCATTATTGATGTACTTCAATGCCATATTCAGCATGTTTGTATAGTTACTATAACCATAATGATATTTTACATCTTTTGTACCGTCTTCTTTTACATATTCATATGCTCCAGTTCCAGCATGAAAGTCTCCTGTTGAATAGGGTACTACAATTACAGTCCAATCTTTAAAAGGATTTTTATTTTGCGTTCCACTAATACCCCATTTAGCCATGATATCTCCGTCTTCGCTAGCTACATTATAAAAGCCATTTTTTATACCTTTTATATTTGGTCTTTCTTCCGTGTAATCATTTATACTAACTCCGCCACCATAGAACTCAATTAAGACTTTATTTTCTTTTCCAATTCTAATATTTCCGTGCCACTGTTCACCCAAAGCAGACTTAGCGTCATCTGGATAAATATTATACCATTTTCCAACCTTAGGATTCTCCGGTAACTCTGGAAATTGAGCTGCGAAATAATGTTTGAATACAAAAAAACCACTAACACCTATTGCAATAATTATCAGAAAAATTATAGCTGTTATTTTCAAACCTTTATGTTTTTTCTTTTTTTTATCTTCAGCTTTCATAATTGCCTCCTAAATTTTTAGTAATATACACCGCCGCCAATCGAGTAGGAGGGGGCGTCTAGCCCCCGACCTCTCACACCACCGTACGTTCCGTTCGGTATACGGCGGTTCATGAAATATTCCGTAAGGAGTGGTATCTGTCCAATAAGCTCTTGAGTCCATTGGATTCCCAGTATTGGTTATTCAATGCTCGTTGCAGAATTGGACTTCCTGCTATTCGCCAATACCCTTTTCGGGTATTTCCCCATTCATAGGCTTTATTCTTAGGCATGCCTAAGGATACAAGCCTTTTGACTTTGGTTCTAGGGTTCTTCCATTGCTTCCAAAGGCACATTCGTAGCCTTCTTCGTATCCACGCGTCCATCCTTTGAAAGATACTTGGCGTATCCGCAAGCGAGAAGTACCCGCACCATCCCATAAGATAGTGGTTTAGTTCCTTCATTCGCTCTTCCATCTTCATTGATTTCTTTCGGGAGGTTATCTCTCGAATTCTGACCTTCGCTTTCTGTAAGGACTGCTTTGCAATTCTCACTTTTGGATCTTTGTCTATGCTAAAACTAAACCCTAGAAACTTCCGTTTCCATGGGTGGTCTACCGCGCTCTTGGCTTGGTTGACCTTGAGTTTTAGCCTCGTCTCGATGAATCGGGTGACGGATGCCTTGACTCGTTCACCTGCTCTTGGCGTTTTCACGTAGATATTACGGTAAGTAGCCCGAGGGGATCGCACCCTCAGGCCCTCTCAGAACCGGACGTGAGCCTCTCAGCTCATCCGGCTCCCATTATCCAGCCGCCGGTAAAATGCCTATTCTCCAATGGGCAAACAGTTCAGGAAGGTTCTTTGCCAGTCGTCCCAGCCATCGAATAGCCCGTATCTTGTGGCGTGCCAGCTTCTTGTATTTCCGCCGAGCCCACACGACCAAAGCATCATTCATATGGCGCAATACCGGGTATAGTTGCGATTTATAGAAGTGCCCGTAATAATTCATCCAACCTCTTATCGACGCATTGAACATCTGAGACAAGTCCTCTATTTCTTTGTCTGGTTTCAGGTGCATCCGCCATCCTCTAATCGTCTGCCTCATCGCCTTGCACGCTTTATTGCTTACTGCAGGCGTAAAGTTAATGAAGAATTTTCCGAATCGATTCTTGGACCGTCTTGGACGAAAGGTATATCCTAGAAAGTCGAACGTGATCTCGGGATGATCTTCCTTGCGGTCATCGTCTTTGCAATACACGATCCGGGTCTTCTCCGGATGCAGTTCCAGTTTGCATGTCCTGAACCTTTTCCGGAGTTCCTCTAGCCGTTGTTCTGCCTCTTCTTTCGTTCGACAGTGGATCACTGCATCATCCGCATATCTTGCCCACGGGTTTTCAAGATGCCCTTTCGTCATCCAGATATCGAACGTATAGTGCATGAACAGGTTCGCCAGTACCGGACTGATCACGCCGCCTTGCGGCGTGCCAGAGGTTCTTTCTCTCTTGCTCCCGTCCTTCATTTGAAAGGGAGCCTTTAACCATCTTTCAATGTAGAGGATGACCCACGGACTGTCTGTATGCTTCCTAACCGCCTTCATCAGCAACTCGTGATCGATAATCGAACAGACCTCTGATGTCAAACTCCAACACCCAGTCATATCGCCAGCATCGTGTTCTTGTTACTCGTACCGCATCAATGGCAGATTTTCCTGGCCGGTATCCGTACGAGTCAGGATGGAAACTAGGCTCTACTCTCGGCTCGAAAACCAGATTTACTGTCATTTGCGCAATACGATCTCCCACGGTTGGAATTCCCAATATCCTCACTCCACCGTTCTTCTTCGGTATCTCTACCGCTTTGACGGGCGGAGGAAAGTAACTTCCCGAGGACATTCGATTCCAGATTTTATAGAGGTTGTCTTTCAGGTTGGCTTCAAACTTTTGAATGGACTCTTCGTCCACTCCGGCTGCTCCTTGATTCGCTTTGACTCGCTTGTACGCTTCCCAAACGGTATGCCTTGAGATTTCATACGGCTTTGTTTTGTCCATTTGCTCCTCCCACTTTCGCGGTTGACGTATTTTCAAAACAGGATAACACAGCCCCTTGTCTCCGCCACCTTTTCAGTGGGTTCATTGCTACTACAGGCTATTCCGCCCCTATGCTCCGCCTCTGTACTTTCATCCTTGCGGGATTTCCGCTTGGATTTTTCCATTATCATCGGAGCCTTAGGTTCCCACGTTCCGAACAAAAGCCTGTGTTACGTTCACGCCGCCTCCATGCCGGTCACCATCTGGACAGTAAACAGGTTTCCTCCAGACTCTTCCCAGGTTAACGACTCCCCCCTGGTTTTGATGACATTCCTACGCTTTCTACACTTTATCAGCCATTGACTTGTGTTCGTCTCCATAACACGTACCTGACAGAGTCTTGCTCTGCCTTTTTCCTTAACGCTCACCACCACGGCTTTTGACCGCAGCAGCTTAAGGTGGTTTGAAGCCTCCGCCTGTACAGCGGCTCCGAAGGGCCCGCCTTCATCTTTTGTTCAGCATTGCTTGGCTCTTACGCGCCTTGCATTCGTGGCGCACAGTCGTCCGCATAGCGGACGAAGCGGTGTCCACGTCTCTCTAGTTCCTTGTCCAATTCATCCAAGACAATGTTGGATAATAACGGACTCAACGGACCGCCTTGTGGCGCGCCTTCCGTAGTCGGCTTTGTTAACCCGTTTTCCATCACGCCAGACTGAAGGTATTTACGTATAAGCAGAAGAACTTTCTTGTCCTTCACTTTCTCCGCAATCTTCATCATTAGACGGTCATGGTTGACGCGATCAAAGAATTTCTCCAAGTCCAGATCAACTACGAATCGATATCCTTCTTTCATGAATTCTGTCGCTTTCCTCACCGCATCATGTCCCCGCCTTCTAGGACGAAATCCATAACTGTGCTCGGAAAAGGGTGGATCGAACATTGGGGTTAACACCTGGGCGATGGCTTGCTGTAGCATTCGGTCGGTCACGGTAGGAATTCCTAACTTCCTGACACCTCCGTCATTCGGTTTCGGGATTTCGACCCGACACACGGGGCTCGGCTCATAGGTTCCCTCTTCTATCGCTTGCCGTATCTTCTGCCAGTTTTGTACAATGTGTTCGCGTAAGGATTTTACGGACATCCCATCTACGCCATGGCTTCCTTTATTCGATTCGACTCGCTTTAACGCTTGTAGAAGATTTTCCCGTGACAGCAACTGCTCCAACATTTTTTTCAACCTCTCTTTACGTGATTTGTGCCTTCTTCTTGTGCCAAAGATGAATTCTGCCCTGCCGAAGCTCCACACGGGATTCACCGCTTCCTTCTTCAGTCAGGTCCTTTCGGGTTTTCTGCTGTCATTACTCATCTTGAACGCCTAGCTGCACAAATGCCTATTTCATGTTCAGCCCTTCCGCTCGTGTTGCAACACGAAAGCGTACTATGGCGTCTGCTGACTTCTGTACGTTCAGCTTACTTTCACAAGTAAGGTTATGGAAGTTCTTCCACGTTCCGTACAGATCTCCCCAGGTAAGAACGCTATCTTCCTCTCCATCTATCTGCTTCATTTACTCTCGTACGCCTTTGGCAGTATGGACTTTGGTTTGTTTAGCAATCTCATCCAACGTACGCTAGCCTTATATGAAGTTCGTGTTCCTCAGACCGGAGATTTGCCGCCGGCTTCCTTCAGATTTCACCTCGTGGAGGACACCCTTGCCTTAAGCTAATGACTACTACTGCCTTCGCCATTCGGGACTTTAACCCTAGAGATAGCGCCCATGCTGGGCGCACTAAATAAAATTGCTAACGCCATTTTTTGATACAATGAAAAGATTCTCCCTCATTTCCATTTGATTCCCCCTATTTTTCTTGTCTTTATTCGTTATATGTTGCAACCTCTCTAGTATAGCTATATAAAATAAACCGAAAATCAACTGATAAGTTTATCTTAAACAAAAAAGCATTGAATTTTAACGAATTATGAGATTGATAAATTAATCAAGGCTATAATAACGTTCAGAATCAATCAAATTTCACATACGATAAAGAGGCGCTGCCTCCAAGTGATGTCGGAAGTAAAAGCGCCGGTTTCCCGGCGCTTTAGCATATCTTGACTTATATAATTCAGTAATAACACGTGAATTTTTCAATCATGAGCCAGCGCTCCTACTGGAAAAATATAAAGTCCTTCCTCTGTCCAGCAGATTATCGCATATTGGAGAATTGCGTCAGTGCTGCATCTATCTGTTCAATGGCACTTTCCGGCTGGCCGATCATTGTCATCAAATCCCTAAGCTTGATATTCTTGAAAAACGGGGTCATATTCGACCCTTTTTCCGTTTTCTGCGCTACAATCACGTCCAGAACCGCAATGACCTCGGTCAGCAGCTGCTTCACTTCAACCGGCTGCTTCCGCAAATGGGCCATGGTGCAGTCTGCAGACAACATCTCATCCCAGTCTCCGCTGACTTTACCAGAACAAGCAGGGGCACCGAGGCCGTCCGCCTGCAGTGTACCGAACACATCTTTCAGCCATTCGATGCTGTCCTGTACCCAATGTGAGACACGATTGCAATTTCTATAAGGATTCAAGTAGCTTTCACCGGTGCTAAATCCATGCATACCATAGGCATAGATATGAGACTCAAACATAATTCCATTGTCAAGCAGCGCCTTTTCAAAGTCCACCGTATCCTGCACTGGTACAATACTATCATCCCGAGTGGCGAACAGGAAAAAGGGACAGGTATCTTTGTCGACATCATTAATCGGCGAAGGCATTCCCGGCTGGCACATATCTGCTGTTTCTTGTGATAGAGCCGCGTAACCGAGGATCGCCGCATTAGGCCGGTGCTTGCCTGTAGTGGCTGCACAAGCGGCCAGATGTCCGCCAGCCGAAAATCCGAGAACCGCGATCTTGTCCTTCTGCACATGCCATTCATCCGCCTTGCTAAGAATCAGCTCCATAGCCTGCTCGTAATCATTAAGTGGATTGGGCCAATCCTTGTGCTCTCCCGTAGAATAACGAAGAATGAAGGCTTGAAATCCGGCCTTCATATAAGGAGCAGCGACAACCTCTGCTTCCCGGTCAGAGCAGAAGCTATATCCACCGCCAGGCAGAATCAGAATGGCTGGGCGCTTCTCCAACTTGCCAAATTCGCCGCCTACATCTTGAATCCAAGCAGAAAATTTTACATTTCGTGTTTCATTCAAAATCAATTCATGTACTTTCATATCATTCAGACTCCCATTCCATTAATGATAGATGGCTCTGTTTGGGCTTCCGTCAATCGGAGCGCTAATCGGATAATGCGTGAGGCACAATCCTGAACTTCCTTACGTGTCAGCGTGACAGCGTTATTGGTGCCAGCAAGGGCCGTCAATACATCCGTGTAATCCATTTCGCCGCCGGGCATCATCACATCGTTGCCAGCCTTAATGCTCTTTGCTGCCGTAGCGTAAGGATACTTTTTAACCCCATGTTGAACACCGCCTACGACCCAGTCCGAAATCACTATCCCGTCAAAGCCCCATTCCTCGCGTAAAACACCGTCGATAATGTCTTTACGCTCAGAGGTGTGAACCCCGTTGAGTAAATTATAGGAGGTCATTAAGGTGTGGGGCTGTGATTCTTCGATGCAGATTTTGAACCCGCGCATATAGATGTCCCGCAGAGCTCGCTCGCTGACGACACTGTTGGAGCGGAAACGGTTGGTTTCCTGATTGTTAGCTACGTAGTGCTTAATTGTTACACCACAGCCGGGATGACGCTGTACACCCAGCGTAATGGCTGCAGCCACTCTGCCGCTGATAAGCGGGTCTTCGGAGAAATATTCATAATTCCGGCCGCATAGCGGACTACGGTGTATGTTAAATGCCGGAGCAAGCCACAGATGCACACCAAAGCGCTCCATCTCATCACCTACGATATCACCGCAGGCTCGGCAGAAATCCAGATTCCAGCTTTGAGCTAGAGCCGTACCTATAGGCAATGCAGTACAATACTGGTCGAAAATCCTGCCACTACGCTCCGCTCCGCCCGAATTTTGCAATCCAAGAGCCTGCATCACCGTATCATCCATAAAATCAAGAAGTGCAGACGGAATTGAATCTCCTACGGCATAAACGCCCGATTCATCCACACCGTACTGACGGCTGAGCCGCAGGCCGGCCGGACCATCTGCCATGATAAGAGAAGGAACGCCTTTTTCTTTCAGCCGCGTGGTGGTCTCCCCAGCCGCACCTGCTACCGCAAAGGCTGCATTGCCGATGACGCTGCCGCTCTCGTTACCGGAGCGATAATGCCCTACACAGAGCCAGGCCAATTCACTGTCTGATAGCCCTTCGACCAGATCCCGTACGGCTGAGTCGATTTCCGGCACAACAGGCTTCAACACTGCGGCAAAAGCATTTGCACTAAGATCCAATACCGGAGCATTGGCTCTTTCATCGGCTTCCCCGGCATAAGTCCATTGCTGCGCTTCCGGCTTCCAGTCGTCGAAATCCGGCGTGCCGCCTGCGTGGGACAGCTGCCGTATAATTAACTCTTGATCCATCCGAATGATGCCGCAAATACGGGTGTCCCGGCTGCTGTTTCCTACGCGCAGCAGATAATCACCCGCTTCCAGCACATCAACGGCGCGCTCTGTATCGAATGAGGACAACTCTTCCATTGCAAAGCTCAAGGTAACCTGCTGAGACTGCGCTGCAGCCAGCTCTTCGGTCTTGGCAAAGGCCGCTAGCGTCTGGAATGGCTGGTCCAGTTTGCCTGAAGGAACCGAGACGTACAGTTGAACTACCTCCTTACCAGAAGTAGAACCCATGTTTTTAACAGTTACGGTCACATTGACATGGCTGCCGTCCAATGAGACAACTGACTCAACAATACAGAATTGTGTATAGCCCAGACCGTAGCCAAAGGGGAAAAGCGGTGTTTTGGCTATGCTGTCAAAATAGCGGTAGCCGACATATATGCCCTCGCGGTAGCGGGTATCGTCCTCTTGGCCGAAATCTCCAATCGGGGAATAATCATCCCAGGCAGACCATGTTGCAGTCAGCTTGCCGGAGGGATAGCTTTGGCCGAGAAGCACATCCGCGAGCGCATCGCCGGTAACCACGCCCAACTGGGACAAAATCAGGATATTAGACACCTCTAACACCGGTGTCAGGTCGACCACACCACCCACATTTAGCACCAGCATAAAGTGACTGTAGGTTTTTGCAAGATTTAAAATGTCACGAATCTCAGTCTGGGTCAGCTTCAAATCACCGTCTACAGCATTGCGATCCGATCCTTCCCCTGAAATGCGCGAAAGCACGTAAATCGCCGTATCGCCAGCTCCCTCAAACGGCAGTTCGTATTCCGGTTCCGGCATTACCGCGCCCATGCCCAGCATAATCGCTGGAACGCCGGTGGCCTGAGCCTTGGACTTGATGCCAGCAACAAACTCCTGATGAGCCTGCTTCTGCACACGATCGTAACGATCCATCCAGTCCTTGGTGGTGATAGTAAACCCAGCATTCTCCAAGCCTTGCTCCACTGTGACATAGAACCTAGAGTTCACGTCACCTGATCCGGTACCGCCTTTGATCGTCTGGCGCGAGCCACTGCCGTACAGGGCGATCTCACCAATATTTCTAAGTGGGAAATCGCCATTTGTCTTCAACAGAACCATACATTCTGATGCATGATTACGTAAGGTATCGATGTGCTCCAATTCATAGGGGTATAATTCCAATAACGTCATTCTCCTTTTATTAAAAAGTATGGTGGCGTAAAAATTATTTATGCGTCAAGAAGTTCCATACCTACATCGGAAACCGTATCATTCACGGCACTCCATAGCCAATCCCGCAGGCTGATGCCGCCTTTGACTGGACGGGAAAATTCGGGATCGTGGATCAGCGTATGCATTGTCCCCATTAACTCTGGTTGTAAATTCTCAGTCGGGTTCTCGAACAGAAAAAAACTAATGCCGGGGATCTCATTCTTCAGCGTATCAACCATCTCTTTGAGATCCTTCTGGAATTTCAGGCAGTGTTCCCTCGTAATTTCCATAGTGCCACGATCAATATAGTGTTGATACATTGCGAAAGCACTATCTCTAATGGAATTAACATATAGATACCGTACATCATCCCCCTTCTCGGCATAGAGGGCGCGCAGCCAATCAAGAGTAATATTTGGACCCTGAAGCTGCTTCCAAATTTTTTCGTTCGACTGCCAGACATTTTGGGCTATTGTATTCCATTGGTCATAAAGAAGCAAAGCACTGTCAGGGCAGACAGTTACATCACGGCAATTAGGAAAATAACTCATGACGTCTGAGGCCAGAGCCGAAGCACCGAAGGCGCCCCCGCTTGTGCCGGTAATTAGCAGTTTTGCGGGTGTTGAAAGATGCTTTACTGCTTGCTCCATAAGCCCGCTGTAATTGGTGTAGCCATGATGATGCAGCACAGCTGGAGATCCGTCCGGTGCTGTATAGTGATAATCGCCATTCCCCACATGAAAATCACCTGTAGCATAGCTGACAAAGATGCAGCTCCAGTTCCGGAAAGGATTCTCCGGCGCATCATCAAATATTCCCCGGTCAAATGCCACATCGTTAAACGGTAATGAATTCTCGTCAAAATAAAAATTCTCACCCGGTACACTTAGTCGTGTTGGCCGCGCTGCCGTATATGCATTAAGTGATACGCCTCCACCTAAGAAGAACACAATGAGGCCTGACTCTGTTCCTTTTCTCAGATATCCCCAGTAAGGAGATCCTCCTGCACAAGTAGCTCCTGGAACCGGGACTCTATACCACTTTCCTGGATCTGGTACACCCTCCAATACTGGTAACTGATGCTCTTGCAGATACTTTTTATATGCATCAATATTATTATCCAACATAAGCTTCGCTCCTTTAAAGTTATTCTCCAATACAAAAAAGCGTGTTCATAATTGGCTCTAAAATAGAGTTAGTCATTCCGCTCTAACTACACTCTCACTTTTCCTGATAACGCTCCCATCCATACAACTACTTTCCAATAATGGAATCCAAACATGCATATTGTATTTGAAAGTTGCAGCCGATTTCCATTCTATAGACATCGCCAGCCGTTTCACGGATTCTTATAATGAGGGTTATCTCAACTGAAATGGGAGTCTAGCTACCAACCGAAGGAACCAAATTGTTAAATTGTGTACCAGATTCTAATTGTTTACAACAAATGTCATAGAGGGCTTAGTCAATTTTGAATCAAAGCTCACGAATTGCTTTGACAATTTCGAAGGCGCAATCCTCACTCTGTGGAACGATGCCGAATGTACTGTTGCCAACACTGCTATGGGTCTGACCTTTATAACGGATAATCCGCACAGGAACATTCGCCTTGGCCAGCTGGCTGCCGTAAAATTCACCTTGAAGGCGAAGTGCGTCAAATTCGCTGGTTATGATCAGAGCCGGCGGCAGGCCCGTAAAATTTTCTGCCAGCATGGGTGACGCATACGGATCTGATGGATCGGCATCTCCCAGATAACCAGCTATCATGATATCCATATGCGGATCATGTTGGGGGTCCTTAATCTCAGGGACGAACCTTTGTGTCTCAGGTGCAACTGTAAATTGAGACGGATCCCATGTGTAGCCAGCGGCAGCTCCATCCTTTGCTAAAAGAACTGCAGGAACCATCGGAATTTGCAATGCAATCAAGGAAAGACCTTCGTCCCGGGCCCGGAGCGCGAGTGCAGTGGTATAATTGCCGCCCGCGCTTCCGCCTCCTACAGCGATCCTGTTCTTATCAACACCATAAACTTCTGAATGTTCGTGAATGTGCTTCAAGACGTTATAGCAATCATTCAGGCCATTTGGATACTGGAACTCCGGTGACAGGGAATAATCAATATCAAATACTACTGCATCCGCTTTTTCGGCAATGTATCTCAAGAAATTATCGTTCCCTCTGGGATGGCCCGCAAACCAGCCTCCGCCGTGAATATGAATGAAGCAGGGACTTAAATTGTTTTCATTACCCGGCACACTATACCGCCAGAGTCCTACCCGGTTTCCGCTAAGTATCAGTTCCTCCAGTTGTACGTCGATATCGCGTTCGAACCACTCCTCTTTGAAGGTAGAATCAGTAGCTGAACCTTCCATCACATTACGAAGGGCAACCAAAAATTGCTCTGGACTCATTTGGCTCATCATTGCATCCAGTGTTGCGTTTGTGTTCTCTGTAATAGCTCCATCAGCCCGGGTAAGTGCTGCCGGATTAATGGTTTCAATTACCCATGGATCCATATAACCCTCCCGCTCTTCGCCGGGAATCTTTTTGATCTGGATCGTAACTCCGTTTAACTCAACAGTTTCATAATTATCCTGCAAGTGTTTAAGATCGGATTCATCATATTTCCTCATAACTATCCTCCCTAAATAATATTGTCTACTTAAAAGAGTGCCAGAATATCGTGAATAGTTTTATAGGGATCATATTTCCAGGTACATTTCTCGTCAAATAACATTGTTTTCTTATCTTCCACGGTGAATTCAGGCCAATCCAGCTCATCCGTTTCCGGAGAACCGGTCCGGGCAAAAGAAGCAAAGGAATGGGCCAAGAGCCGTGAAAGCTTCTCAGCTTCTTCATGATAAACAGCACGAAAAATCAATGGTAATTCAGCTGTATGCCACGCACAAGCCAAACCTTCCATGCCAGGTATCGGAGTATCATAGGTCGTCATATAATGCCATACCGGCGCAGTCTTTTGCCCTGCTTTTGCAATGGCCGATTTATAGGCTCCCCCTCCTAGAAAATGACGCATGGAAACAATTTGCACTAAAATCTGCCATGGACGTTTTTGGTCGTTGCACGCATTCCGGAAGGTCTGGATTAGCGTGTCTACATTACTTTCTGACAGGCCTTTTAAGGATTGCACCTCCGCAAATTCTTGATTAAGCAGTTCTGTTCTTACATCTTCCCAAGTCATCTTTGGATTCTTTAATAAGTCCATATGCAGTTCTTCCTCTGAAGCACCTACCAGAAGCGGCACCTCTGCTGAAACAGCATAGGCTTTATACTCACGTTCAACATTAAATGGAATATGTACCCCATCCGGTGTTGGATAAAAAGGAGTAGTGTCTTCCTGTATCAACCTTAACCCTCGAAGACTATCCGTTATCGTTTCTGCAGGTAATTCCAGAAGCTTTCTCCAGTCCTCTTTTGCAATCCCCAATTGTTCCAAAACTTTCAAGGTTTCTGCCGTCCCTTGTTCTTTTGTTTTGGCTCCGATCGGAATGGATCCGCTAATATTAATTGCTTTTGAAAAAAGGCCTTTTGCAGCAGGCATCGCCATCAGGTGTCCGATTTTTATTCCGCCGCCGGATTCACCAATTAAAGTAACATTAGCTGGATCACCGCCAAACTTTTGAATATTGTTCTTGACCCACTGCAGAGCCATAACCAGGTCTAACTGCCCTACAAGTCCAGAATTAGCGTATGCCTCATCAAACTCTCCAAGATACAGTCCGCCAAAAATATTTAATCTATGATTAACGGTCACAATCACTACGTCTTCTTCATCCACCAACGAATCACAAATGGCTGCGGTTACTGCACCCGAGCCGGATGTATAACCACCGCCATGAATATAAACCATGACCGGCCGTTTTTTCTCATCAACTCCAGGAGTTACCACGTTCAGTACTAAGCAATTCTCATCGCAATATTCTTTACTCTTGTCAAACGGAATGCCTCCGGTAAAATGATTCCCATAATCCAGCAGTATTTTTCTCACTGGTTCCGGTACTCCTTCAAGTGACCCCTGCTCTTGCATTGCAATAGGACCGTATCGCGTGCAATCCCATATACCGTCCCATTGAAGAGCGGGACGGGGCTCTTTGAAGCGGTATTCTCCATCGCAGTTGTCACCATAGGGAATCCCTAAAAAAACACCATTCCCATTCCGGTTAAACCCTTTGATTTTCCCGGTATTAATCTCTACAACCGGATTAGCTTCCTTAACCAGTGACCACCCTTTTTCTCCATATTTCATAGAAGTAACTCCCCCAATCCTAATCCATCACTTTGGATGAAGTTCTTATTTCCTAACATTTTATATCTTTCACTTTTTTCGCAAACCATCCTACTGCTCCCCTCATTTTCATCGGTCACAATATAATTATAGGTCCGGGTATTTAGCGGTTGATATAGAGGAATATAAACATACATATCTCGTTATTAAGTTGTCGGTACACAATTATAAAAAAAGCTGACGCCATTGTATTTCGGCGTCAGCAAAGCTAGTATCTTTGCCTGTATGATAAATTATCTCATTTAACTGAGTTGTACCATCAAGCCAGGTACTCGGGAGCAGGTTTTGGAAAATTCCCAAAGATCCGTTTCTCTTTCCTATAATTTTCCGGATTATTCGGATCTCCCGATTCATATACCGCTTGGTTCGGATAGGCGTATACAGGCCTTTCATATTCGTATTCGTCTAATAAAAAACCATTCAGCAAAGAGCCATTTTTAAAGGCAACAGGAAGTAGCCGTTCTGGAGCAATCCCCTCTTCTACCCATAAGGAAAGTGCGGTAAGCGCGTCATGCTCTCTATCCTTGGGCGTTGCCCGGAATCCGATTCCAATGTCCTGAACGCCTGGACCATCGAAGACATGAGCAAGCCCCGGGATGATGAAATACCGAAAGAACGATTGCGTATTCTCTAGACCGTTCTGCGCTTCGATCACCCGCTCATAGTATTGTAGGGAGTCCGTGTACGGGATAATCGGGTCGGCCGTGCCGTGCAGCATGATGATTTTTCCGCCGGCGTTCTTAAAATCCTGCAATTCTGTGCTATTTGCATTAAGAATCGGGGCCAACTGTTCGTCAACGAAATCTACATCATGATTAAAATCAAACTTCGTGAAGTCAAAGTCTTTGCCGAAAATCCAGCGGAATAGATAAAGGAAACCTTTAGCAAACTCATCCTTATTGCTTTGAGCGGAAAGCCCCAAAGGAAAACGCTCACTGCCATGTACATTAACCGGAGCAAAAATCCGTTCTCCTGTTACTGGGTTTACAGGACCGTTATAGATGATTTCCAATGCACGGATCTGTGTATCATTCAACAGTTTACCGTCTTTAAAAATATTCGTATTAACGGTTATCTGATCAGGCTGTGCCATAAAATGGTCTCCAGGGATGCATCCGCCTTCGGCGCCGTAATGCGCAAGGATCTGCTCCGTAACGGTTGCAGCCTGTTGTTCGTCAAACCCGGCATCCGGATCCTGTGTTAAGGCCAGCCAATTCCATATGAAAGCAATGTGTAAATGAGTACGATTATTGGCTGGTGCCGTTGCCAGAATCCCATTGTAATCTTCCGGATACCGTTGTGCCTCCATAAGGCCTTGCTGACCACCAGTGGAGCCTCCTGTAAAATAAGAAAATTTAGGCGCTCTACCATAAAACGCTTTAATAATTTCCTTTGCAACGACTGTCATAAGGTGCGTTGCCCGATAACCGAAATCAACCCATCTTTCCGGCTTACCTATAAGCATATCCGGGTCCGGGGAGGTCCCCATATCTGTATTGGCTGTAGCATATCCGCGACGGATTCCATTAATCAATGAAAATCGGTCTATGGTACCTGCGTGGCCCCCGTTTCCAGTCCCGAGGAAGTTACCGTTCCAATCGGTGAGTGGCATCCATACTTCGATCAAAATATTCGATTCGCCTTCCGGGTTCAATCGAACGCAAACGCGACAGTACTCTGGAAGTGGTTGCAACGGCAAGTTAAGACCGAAATCCGGCACACCAGCTTGCACAAATTCGATTTTTGTAATTTCTCCATTTTTAATTATCAGGGATTCCAGTTTCCCTCTTGCTTCGTGTTCAATTAACATGTCTATGCCCCCTCTCGCTTTTTCAATCTAATTTTAAGAGCCTCTTCGCTTTTCTAATGACCTATCACAAAAAATGCTTGTTTTTAAGCAGTAGCTTATTTCTGGACGACAAGGTGGACGTTACCGGACCATGTAATGTTCCCTTTACACGCGAGGATTCTTCATCCATGGACAGAAGCATCGCATCGTACACCTTTGAAATATTCAAGCGGATAATCGGACTCATAGCTCATGTAAGGCATTATCGAACGCAAAGACGCTGCTGGCTCGATTTTTCCATTCACGATATTCAGCTTCTTCGTTGCATCTGGTCTAGCCTCACCCTTCTCGGTCTCGTTACTGATATTTCCATTGTTGCAACTGATTAGCAGTAGTGAGCATCCCAACAGAAAGAACAGCAGCTACCCATTTTGATTTCACTTTCATTCAAACTCCCATTTTTAATTACGCTTTCATTATAGAAACATATTACCAGCCATGAAATAACGGATAAGCAACATTCGATATCTCAATCCAAACAACCATTCGGAAAGTGCTAGCTGCAACTCTTTTAATTTATATTCATTTGTGTTATCTAATTTCTTGTCAATATAAACACGAAGTGATGTGAAAAAACTCCCAATAAACTCATAGCGAGTTCCTCGGGAGCCTTACTTTGGTTAACACCGTCACCTTATAGCGCCGGCTTGAAAGCTGTTATTAAATCATTTTCTTTTAGTTATGGAATAATTTCGGTGTACATCTAAGTCGAACCATTCCTATCTTTAATTAGGGGTCCCGGGTTCGGATATAGTGTTCGTCCAAACGAATCATCGACCACATTGTTTGGCTAATTAGTCATTTATTAAATATATTTTGGAGCAACTCAATTTTATATTGTTCACCTGCTTCGGTATTTTCGATATCAACTACACTAACAGTCTTGCCGTTTTCATCCGTCTTCTCGACCGTATACCCATGATTAGTATCGAAGTATTTAATATTCGTATAAATGCCCACTTTCTCCAAGATCTTTGCATATCGTTCCCCCTGCAAATGAAAACTATCGGGCGTACCTATTCGCGACTTCATGGAAGCAGCTGACTTGAGCCAACCTTGCCGTAAATCGAGTACTCTCCCCTAGTTGGAGTTACCAAACCGCAAATCATCTTGAGAATCGTGGTTTACCCCGCTCCATTCCGTCCAACAAGGATTCCGAACACGTTACTTGGGACCCAGAATTCACTAAGAGCTTGGCAAAAAATGCTGGTTTGTCTTTAAACGTGTATTAACCTGTAACGTAACGATTTGCTAGAACCGAAGTGCAAAGTTAAAAAGTTTCATCTTCATTAGGTAGTATTGGTGCAGGAAAATTATATTTAAATCACTTTTCATAAAATAAAATGCGAGCTCTGAAAGATGATCAGAAGCTCGCATTTTATTTTTGGTACAAGGTCGAGTTAATATACAAATTTATTCTTATAGTTTAACCAGAATGTGAAATGTCATCAGTTAAAACGAATAGGTGCAGGTGCTTGCTCCTTCTTTTAACCGTTTCATAAATATCTTTATCTCGACCTTCGTTGAAAAAATAATAATTTTAACTATTCTTTCACCACCGCCGGTTGCTAACTCATCAACATCCAGGATCTGAAGATATTAAATGTAAATTATTTTTCGTCTTTTTCCTCAAAGAGCCCTAGAATACCTTCTGTGGATTCTTGCATTCCTCTTGCAAACCACTCATTTATCCAACCAAATAAACCATAAGTGAGATATGCGTAGACGTAAGCATTCTTATTAGTTTGGTTCTCTCTTGCCCCCCAAACGGCCTGAATATCTTCTAAAATTAAATATGAAAAACCTCTTTTATAAAGAAGAAGATAAAATTCACTATGTTGCTTATAATGTTCGAAAAGGTCGGCAATAACTAATTTAAAATTAGATGCCTTTACTAAATCGGTTGTGTGTCTCCATTTACTCATTTTTTGCTGGATATAATATCGCAAGATATCTTCTTTGCTTGTGAAATTTCGGTAAAATGAGACCCGACTAACTTGAGCTTTTATGGTGATTTCTTTGATAGATATTTCCGGAAAATCTTTTTCCTCAAACAATCGAAAAAATGCTCGTGCAATTTCTTCTTTTACATAACTAGCCTTATCCTTATTTTTCATGTTACACAATTGCCTTTCTGTTTCATTTTTTCTATAGTAATTGACCTAATCAAAACCATACACTACGATCAATGATATATGTGCAACATGTATTTATCAAATAGACAAAAAAGGAGTACTGTACTGATGAAGAAGGAAGATAAAAAAAATAGAAAATGGTTGAAAAGACTAGGCATTGGTTTTGGGGTTTTTATACTCCTGGTCGCTGGAACAGCCATCTTTTTTGTAACAAATCCTGTACAACTTGCTCGGTTAGTTGCGGGAGATGCGGCTGAAGATAGAGCCCAGTGGGTAAAGTCTGATGATGAGTTGTTGGGAACACGATTTACTGTACCACGAGATGGGGTTGATGATGTAGAAACCATTCTATATCGTCCAAAGGGTAGTGAAGATAAAAAATTACCTGTTATATTCATGGTGCATGGTGGAGGATTTTTTGGTGGGGCAGCAGACATGCTAGATTCATTTAATGCTAGAGTTATGGAAAAGTGGCAGGCGATGATTGTCTCGATTAACTATAAAAAACTGGATGAAAAATTTATTCCTTATCCTGCTGAAGAAATTAGAGACACCATCTATTATTTTGCTGAGCATGAGGATGAGTACAATATTGATTCCAGTAAATTTGCGACTATGGGTTTTAGTGCGGGTAGTTATCATGTAGCAAATGCCTCCCTATTACTGCAATCAGAAAATTTTAAATTGGCAGGACAAGTCCTAGTAGTTCCATACCTAATTGATGTTATTCCAATACTTACGCCAAATTTGATTGAGGAAGGGATCAAGAGTGATTCACAAGTGCCTCTTGCCTCAACTGCTTTTGTCTTAGCCGGTCAAGATGAGATTTCTAATACTGCTAAGCCATATATAGACGTTTTGAATAAGGCAGGCATACCGACTCAGGTATTCTCTTACGAGAAGGCATTCCATCCTTTTATGGATACGTCAGAGGTAATGAAACCTGAAAATGATGAGGAACTAAAATATACAACTGAAGAGCAAAAACAACTCGGGCTTCAAGCAGAGGACGATTTGATTGAAGTATTTAATTCATTCTTTTCAAAGTCAAATTAAATTATTATTCAGATAAACACTAACATCTATCTGTCTGATCGATAGTACAAGTTCTTGTTCCAAAAGGTGAACAAAGTTCTAGATAACGTGAAAGCGAGCTTTTCAGCCCTTTTACTTCCCTATAGGAAGTGAAAGGGCATTATTCGTGTTCCGGGACATTTACCATGCTCCTCGCTGAGACTAGGTGAGAATAGCCACAGGAATCTAAACCTTAAGAACTTCCAGTGCCAGGGTCTGGCTACCGCACTTTCCTCCCGTTTCACTTTTCGCTTTCCTTCTGCAAACCGGTTTACCGATTCCATAAGATGCTTCCTGCTCGCTTACTCCCCACACAGATATTACAGTCGTCCGTGTAGCTTACGAATCGCAGGCCTCGTTCGGTCAGTTCTTTGTCCAATTCGTCCAGTAGAATCACACTTGCCATCATCTTCTTATAGGTACAATTGGGGAAGGATTTTCATTTACACAAAGCGATGTGAAAAACTCCCGAGAAACTCATAGCGAGTTCCTCGGGAGCCTTATTTCGGTTAAGCTTCCGCAGCGTCACGTTTCAGCGTCGGCTTGATAGCTGATTTTAAATCAGTTTCATTTAGTAATGGAATATTTTCGATGCACATCTCCCCCAGCATCGAACCTTCCTTATCTTTAATTAGTGGTCCCGGGTTCGGATAGATTTTTCGTCCAAACGAATCATTGACTACAATGGCTGAGGCCAGATAGATTCCACACGTTCCAGCTGCCAATAATAGCCAGCCGGGGATATGGGAAAATCGATACGATAAGACTCCCAAGTCCATTAAAGCCAGTATCGGCAGTGCAACATCCAAAATAACTATAACAAGACATAGAAAAAATGGTGATTTAAAATAAGCTGGAGTACAGAGCAGTAAAGAAATAGAAAGACATAACCATGCCCATCCATCGATACGAGAGTCCAAAAGAATCTGATTATGAGCCATATAAAATTTAAAGAGCTGTTCAGAACCTCCGACTAACATAAAGAAAGCACTAAAATAGAGAAACGTATTGCCTCCCGCTGTATTGCCAGCTTTCAGTTCAAAGATCCCCACCACCAATTGGACCACAAAGCCTCCGATAAGCCACCATCCCAAAAGAGGTTTCGCGGCATCTGTTACTTGATTAGTGAATAAAGCAAAAAAACAGAAGCATGAAACAGCCAATGCAACTAATCCTGCCGGGGCCGGATTGGCCCACGCGTTCAATTGATTTTTTGATTCCATATTATTCCTCACTTTTCCAACAACCCATTCGCTTTAGTTTGCGGTCGTTTCTGTATTGGTTACTACATACTTAGTGCAGCTTTCACAATTTTTTCGTTCTAATAGTCGGAGGATTTTCGTTTAAATGTTCCATTCCCGTCCGGACGAAGCCTTGAAATATTGGGCTAATTGTTGTATGAGATACTCCTTACACTCACACATAATTTTTTCCTGCTCAGGGGACCTAGCGATACTCTTCTCAGCAGCATATTCAGGGTGGTTTACTTCTAAAAAACCATGCTTGGCCTCCGGATATTGTTTGAAACGAACAGGAACACCAACCTCTTCCAGCCGCTTTGCGTATTGAACTGCTTGTGGAAGAAGTTCATCCTCTTCACATACAATAATTGTTGCAGGTGCTAGGCCTGCCAAATCTTCATTTCTTGCCAATACAGGCGAAACTAACGCTTCTCTTACATTTAAATCGGGAAAGAGAACTTCTTCAATCAATCCCATCACCTTTCCCGTTTTATCTATTTTTGCATCGTCTGTTCTACCAAAAGTAAAATCTAGAAATGGATATGCAAGAATTTGACCAGCGAGAGAAAACCCGTTTTCTTTTAATTTCATTGCTGCCCCCGCACATAAATGGCCGCCGGCACTGTAACCAATTAAGACAAACTTTGATGGATCAATTCCATAGTCATTTGCATGATCCGAAAAATATAGAACCGTATCATGCAACTCCATTTGAGGATAGGGAAAGGGATGGACATCAATCTTTTTATAATTTATATTGACGATAAATGCAGGAATTCGTTCTGCCATTTCACTGCAATAAGAATCTAGCTGCGAAGCATCTCCGCCTACAAATCCTCCGCCATGTACATTAAATAGAACCGGAATTGTTTCTGAGCCGGCTGTCTTTGGACGATACAAAATCGTCTCCACTCCATCCAATCCAACTCTTGGGACAATAAAGCGCTCTCCAATAAGATTTTTTTTCATTAGTTTCTTTCGTTTTTTTCTTAATACGTATTTTATCAAAGCTATTTTAAGCCTTTTTACCATCCCGTCTATCCTCCTTGAATTCACAATCCATTATGGCTCGTTGCGTTAATTTTTTTAAGTTCAAACGTAACGGTTATCTTGTTATATGCGAACCGCCCCTGTTTCTTGTCCTATGTAGGAATTTCTACAGCCAGAATTCGGTCGCACGCTTGTTCTAAGTCTCCCCGATTGTCTAAATGGGATAAAAATACAGTATCAAACAAGTTATTTCCGTGAGTATGGTTGATATGGCCGTGTGTATTGACGACCAGCAGCGGGAGAGCAGTGATTTCCCGAATGGCCTGCGGCATGTCGGTCAGGCCATAGCTGGTATCAATCAGCATGGCCTTATCGCTCCCTATCACATTCCAATCCTTTTGCCGTAGTTTTGTGACCTACACAAGCTAGCGTAGACTTATTTTCCCTAATTATAGAACAGGGGCCCTAAGGGTGAAATAAAGGAATTTAAACATATGTATCGCATTCTAAAGTTTGGCAGTCCAAAAATTGTTTAAGTAATTAATACAAGGGGACCGGTCCTCATCAAGCACCACAAAAGAGGTTCCCGATATGCTAGAGAACCTCTCTCTTCTTACTTTTTAACAGAATCATGCCTTGTTGTATCTGCACCAGACGAATTTTTTCTTAGCAGCTATTTAGGTTAAACAAGAATAGGCTAACTCCGTTTTATGCCGAAGCTAGCCTTATTATATTCACGAAAATTTATTTATAAAGGACAACCGTTAATTTACTGCCCTTACCTTGCTCGCTGTGAACAATAATATTGCCTTGGCAAAGTTCTACTATGCGTTTTACCAAAGGAAGTCCCAGTCCATACCCTTTTTTGGAATGAGATGCATCCCCCTGAAAAAACTTATCATAAAGATGGGCTTTCGTATGTTCATCCATGCCAACCCCATAATCCTGGATACTRAAATGAATTTCTTCATTAACTATGGCAAGGGTGATTTCGATCATACCAGCTTTGTGGGAAAAWTTAATTGCATTATCCACCAGATTGATCCAAATCTGCTGTAGCATTTCTTCATTGCTACTATAAATAACTTTATCTAACTCCAGATTTATGGTGATGTC
>NZ_LMLV01000018.1:0-18012 GCF_001422685.1 Paenibacillus sp. Leaf72
CAGACGACACCAATCCATTACAAAGAATCGTGTACGATGCGATGCTTATTTCCATGGATGAAGAATCCTCGCGCGTAAGGGAGCATTACATGGGTCCGCTAACGTCCACCATGTCGGCCCGAAACGAGCTGCTGCAAAAAATGCAGATGGAGACATATTCAAAAATTATTTACGGCGAAGCTGCTGTGGATACGTTTGATCAATTTGTGGAGAAGTGGAAATCCTCTGGCGGCGATACCATTACAAAAGAAGTCAATGAATGGTACGATTCCGTCAAATAACTGTCATTGATCAGCGGTCTTGATGTGGATTCACGCATCAAGATCGCTCTTTTTTTTGGAGCCGGCCTCCATAATTATAATATTTAGAATGCGTTATTGGTATTTGCATTGCTTTATATCAAGCCGAAATGCCCATCACTATAATAAAAATAGATTACANGCCGGCCTCCATAATTATAATATTTAGAATGCGTTATTGGTATTTGCATTGCTTTATATCAAGCCGAAATGCCCATCACTATAATAAAAATAGATTACAAGAATCAGGTGGGAGGATTTAGACAATGGGCATGAATACTGCTGTACCTGCTGTACCGGCAAAAAAAAAGAAATTCACTAGACAAAAAGGTAGCTGGGGATTATACCTTATGCTCCTGCCCGCTGTGGTACTGACCGCGATCTTTGTCTATRTACCCATGAGCGGCCTGTTAATGGCCTTTCAGGATTATAAGCCCTCTCTGGGGATTTCCAAATCTCCCTGGGTCGGGTTRGACCAATTCAAGTTTTTATTTGAATATCCCGACAGCATGCAGGTCATTTGGAACACGCTGAAAATTTCGTTTCTCAAATTAGCCATTGGCATGTTCAGTACCCTTACGTTTGCGCTGCTGATCAATGAGGTGAAAAATAAATTTCTGCGCACCTCGGTTCAAACCTTTGTGTTTCTGCCTCACTTCATTTCCTGGGTGGTGCTCGGGGGTATCTTCATTCAGCTGTTGAATCCGGAATATGGCTTAGTGAACCAACTGCTGAAAGCCTTGGGTCACGAGCCCGTGTTCTTTCTGGGCAGCAACCACTGGTTTGTGCCAATCGTACTTTTTACGGATGCATGGAAAGAATTCGGTTACGGGTCCATCATTTATCTGGCGGCCCTGGTTGGCATTAATCCGGCTCTCTATGAAGCTGCTCAGCTTGACGGAGCGAGCAAGCTGAAACAAATGTTGAATATTACCCTTCCCAGCCTGATCCCCACTATCTGTGTCATGCTGACGATCTCCCTGGGCGGYGTGCTCAATGCAGGCTTTGACCARATCTTCAACATGTACAATCCGCTGGTCTATGAAAGCGGCGATATCATYGATACCTTCGTGTTCCGYATCGGTTTGATTGGCGGGAATTTCAGTTTCGGTACAGCGATCGGATTGTTCAAGTCCGTGGTGGGCCTGATCCTGATTCTAGGCGGATATCGGGTCGCTTACAAAGTTGCAGGATACAAGATTTTCTAAGGAGTGGACATATGCGTACAACAGCCAAATTCAGTACATTTCAACTCATCAACAATAYCRTCATGGTCATGCTGGCCGTGATYTGCATCCTGCCGTTTCTWCATGTTTTGTCTGTATCCTTAAGTTCCAGTGCAGCCGTATCTGCCAATRAAGTAACCTTTTGGCCGATTGGKTTGAATTTGAACTCCTATAGCAGGGCGCTGGAAGATACCCAATTGCTTCGTTCCCTCTGGATTTCGGTGGAACGRACCTTGTTAAGTGTAACGTTGGGGCTGACGGTGACCAGTATGGCAGCTTATGTACTGTCCAAAGGCGGAGGGATGAAAGGGATTGCGGGCTACAAGTGGTTTGTCGGATTTTTTATTGTAGCCATGCTTTTCAACGGAGGGATGATTCCGACGTATCTGGTGGTGACCAAAATGGGTCTGTATAACACCATATGGGCGCTGATCCTGCCGACGATGATCAATGTATTTAATATCATCCTGATTATGAATTTTTTCAAGGCATTACCGCAGGAGCTGGAAGAAGCAGCATTTATAGATGGTGCCGGGCACTGGAAAGTKTATCTGAGAGTGATGTTRCCCTTGTCGCTGCCAGTCATGGCAACAGTAGGGCTGTTCACGGTGGTAGGAGAATGGAATGAATGGTTGGCGGGTCAAATCTATATGAAGCCGGAAAACGCCCCGCTGAGTACGTTCTTGAAGGCYGCTATATCGATGCCRAATATTGATATCAAGAATGCAGAAGCCGCAGCGAAATTCAATGCATTGTCCCTGAATTCTGCCCAAATCTTCATCGGAGCTTTGCCGATCTTGCTGATCTATCCCTTCCTCCAAAAATTCTTTGCGAAAGGTA
This sequence comes from Paenibacillus sp. Leaf72, assembly GCF_001422685.1. Lineage (NCBI taxonomy): Bacteria > Bacillati > Bacillota > Bacilli > Caryophanales > Paenibacillaceae > Paenibacillus > Paenibacillus sp. Leaf72. The sequence goes on from NZ_LMLV01000018.1 coordinate 2,366, forward strand.
TAGTGATTGGGGCAGTGAAGGAGTAGGACNCTGCCCAAATCTTCATCGGAGCTTTGCCGATCTTGCTGATCTATCCCTTCCTCCAAAAATTCTTTGCGAAAGGTATAGTGATTGGGGCAGTGAAGGAGTAGGACAAGCCTGATCAGGAATGGGAGGTCAAGATTCATATGAAGAAAAAAATGAAAGCAGCATTATCTATTCTTGCTCTAATGGATGCTACGGAAACGGACGTGTGGTCTTTATTTATAAAGGATCTGAAAAGATCAATATACATGTAACTCAGTGGCGTGAAAACAACGGCTGATGAAAGGACGGAGATTAATTTGCTTCATATATATGACCTAAGGACTGAATATCTTTGTAATCCATTGGGACTTGACGAGCCGCGGCCGCGGTTCTCGTGGAAACTGAAAAGTGACAATATTGGAGTGATACAGTCCAATTACCAGCTTATTGCTTATTCTAACGGAGAGGTAATTTGGAATAGCGGAATGGTTACTAGCAGTGAAAGTCAGTTCATCCGCTATGATGGAGCAGAATTGGTAAGCAGACAACAAGTGGTCTGGAAGGTATCGGTGACAACAGTCGATGAAACCGGTATCCAAGAAACTGCTCATAGTGAATTTGCACGATTGGAGATGGGATTGCTTCATCCGGCGGACTGGCAGGCGAAATGGATTGAACCTGAGTTGGAGATCGATATCGACGCGCGAAAGCCAGCCCCCTATTTAAGACGAACATTTAAAGTGAAGCCTGGACTTAAGCAGGCGCGTATTTACCAGACAGCGCATGGGCTTTATGAATTCTGGATTAATGGGTATACCGGCACAGAGGATAAATTTAAACCTGGGCTGACAAGCTATTATGCCAGAATTCAGATTCAGGCGTACGACATCACTAAGCTGCTGAAGGAAGGTTCAAATGCCTGGGCGGTCATGCTTGGCGATGGCTGGTGGCGGGGAATGACCGGCGGAACCGTTAAGAATAACTTTGGCTATAAGCTGCACTATTTTGGACAGATCGAATTAACCTATGAAAACGGTGAAAGGGAAGTAATAGGTACAGATGAGCGCTTTAAATACGCTACGGGGGGCATGCTGGCTTCCGATATGCTCATGGGCGACATTTTTGACGCTAGAAAGGAATTTGTGGATTGGAAATTGGCCGTGTTCGATGACATCTCATGGATGAACGTGCACTGTACAACCGAGCATGCAGATGTCCGATTAATTGCCAGCAGCAGTGTCCCGGTCAGAGAAAAAGAGCAGTTCACTGCACAGCCGTTCCGGGATGCAGCGGGACAGCTGGTACTTGATTTTGGCCAAAATATTGCCGGATATGTAAAAATGAAGCTGAAAAACTGCAAAGCGGGCCAGAAAATAAGATTAGTCCATGGGGAAGATCTCAAGGACGGGTGTTTTTCGCTCGACAACATTAAGCATGGCGTCCTGCAGTCCTCTGAATTCCAGGAAGTGATTTATTATTGTTCCGGAAATGCTGAAGAGGAATACTGTCCGTTATTTTCTATTTTCGGTTTCCGGTATGTTCTTGTGGAAGGCTACAATGAAGACATCAACGAAGGAGACTTTACGGCAATCGCCGTTTATTCCGATATGGAAGAGACAGGCAGCTTTATTTGCTCCAACCTGCTAATTAACAAGCTCGTACTGAATAGCTTCTGGAGTCAGAAAGGGAATTTCATGGATGTCCCGGTGGATTGCCCGACCCGTGAGCGGAATGCCTGGACTGGTGATGCCCAGATTTATGTACGGACCGCTGCTGATTTTATGAACGTATATTCTTTCTTTGAAAAGTGGCTTAAAGATCTATCGCTTGAGCAATATGCGAGTGGAAAAGTCGGCATCACCTTCCCTTCTACCAGTAGTGTTCACAATCCGGTAGAACTGGAACGTAACATCAAGGATAATCCTTTATGGGCGCTTGCTGGCCCTAGCGGAAATGGCAGCATTGGAGAAGACAGTGCAGGCTGGGGGGATGCAGCAGTATGGATTCCTTACATGATTTATCTATGTTATGGTGACAAACAAATTCTTGTCAATCAATATGAAACAGCCAGAAAATGGGTCGATTATATGCTTGCCTGTGCAAAACAGCATAATCCGCTGTATGCGCAGGAATCGCAGTATCTAAATTATGAAGAAGGAGAATTAGATGCTGATTATATTTTTGACACAAAGATGCACTTCGGAGAATGGCTGGAGCCTATCACGAAAGAAGATACCGGGGAATCTGTAGCAGAAGCAATCATGCGGATGAGAACACATGGCAATCCACGCGTAGCAACTGCTTATATGTGCCGTTCCGCCGAAAATGTGGCGCATATGGCGCAGATCTTGGGCAATCAAGAGGACTGTACGAAATACAAGAAGATCGCGGACAAAATCCGTAAAGTTTATGATAGGTACTTGATCGGAGATGACGGGGTTATCGAACCAGGCCATCAGGCGGCTTATGTTCGGGTACTTGCTATGGATCTCTGTTCAGAAGAAAAGCGCGAGAGTGTTGTAGAGCAGCTCCTAAAGGAAATAGAAAATAATAACTATCGTCTGAATACCGGCTTTCTATCCACGCCTTTTTTACTTCATGTACTGGTGGATTACGGATACTCAGAGATTGCTTTCCGGATTTTAGAGCAAACTGAGAATCCAAGCTGGCTGCATGCAGTCCTGCTCGGCAGCACGACCATTCTTGAAAACTGGGACGGGATGGATCAGCATCATGGTTCTTATAATCATTATAGCTATGGTGCTGTCTGCGACTTTTTATTCAGTAGGGTGGCAGGAATTACTCCATTGTTCGAGGCGCCTGGGTATCGGGAGTTTGAGCTTCGACCAATTATTGGCGGCACGCTAACACACGCCGAAGCCAGTTATGAATGCCTTTATGGAACCATTCGTTCCAGGTGGAAAAAAACGAAAAATGGTTTGATCTATGAATGCAGTGTGCCTGTAAATACAAGAGCTAGGGTGTATTTGCCGGACGGACAATGCATTTCCGTAGGAAGCGGCGACTACCGTTTTTCATTAGGTGCTTAATATATTTCACATCTTTCGGAGGAACCCAATTGAAGAAAAATTATGAAAATGAAATTCAAACCTTACTGACGAAGATGACTATTGAAGAGAAGGTAGGTCAACTGCAACAGTGCGGGCCTTCTTTGGTAGGAGCATTTGACGTAAGCTTTGAAGAATTGGTTAACATGGTATACGACGGGAGAATCAGTAAAGCCGACTTCCAAAATATGATGAGTACTGCGAAACAGGACTTTCATGAGGAAGACTTGAAAGCAGGGAGAATCGGTTCTTACAATGGACTAAACGATGCGAAAACGGCGAATGATTTGCAGAAAATAGCGGTAACGGAAACCCGTTTGGGAATCCCTCTTTTATTTGGATACGATGTCATTCATGGTTACCGCACTGTTACGCCTATCCCGCTGGCGGAAAGCTGTGCATGGGAGCCAGAGCTTTGGGAAAGAACAGCAAGAATTGCGGCCGAAGAAGCAACTGCGGGTGGCGTTCATATGACTTTTGCTCCAATGGTGGATGTATCCAGAGATGCCAGATGGGGCCGAGTGAGTGAAGGTGCAGGAGAAGATGTTTTGCTGTCTTCCAAGTATGGTGCTGCTAAGGTTAAGGGATTCCAGGGGGATGATTTGACCAAGGAAGATGCCATGGCGGCTTGTATTAAACATTTTGCCGGTTACGGAGCGGCAGAAGCCGGGAAAGATTACAACCGTGTAGATATGTCAATCCAGCGATTATTTGAAGAGTATCTGCCACCGTTCGAAGCCTGTGTCAGAGCCGGGGCAAGAGCGGTTATGCCTGCTTTTAATGATATTAACGGAATCCCGTGCACAGTGAATTCATGGCTGCTTACAGATGTACTTCGTAAACAATGGGGATTTGATGGTATGACTATCAGCGATGCGAATGCCATCGCTGAATGTGTAACCCATGGAATTGCCGTGGATACTGCAGATGCTGCCAAGCAAGCGATCGAAGCCGGGCTTGATATGGATATGACCTCGAATGCGTACAGCGATTCGCTAGTCGAACTGATTAGTAACGGTGCTGTGGATGAACAAATTCTGGACAGAGCTGTTGCTGACGTATTGCGGGTTAAGTTTGAATTGGGATTATTTGAACATCCGTACCGCACTACCGAAGAACGCGAGAAAGTTGCAATGTTGAAGCCAGCTTACCGTGCCCTGGCAAGAGAAGCGGCCGAGAAATCCATCGTTCTGCTGAAAAATGAAGGAAATTTGCTGCCTTTAAAAACTGGAGTACGGCTGGGAATTGCCGGTGAACTGGCCAATAACCGAGGAGAAATGACAGGAGCCTGGGCGATCAAAGCTGACGGAGAAGACTGTGTAAGTCTTGTCGATGCTTGCAAGGCTCAAGGCATTGACTATATTTACATGTCTGAAGGTGCAACCTTTCCGGAAGATTGCGATGTTTATGTGGCCGCGATCGGGGAAGTGAAGAATCAGAGCGGAGAGGCAGCCAGCCGTGCTGCTATTGAACTGCCCGAAGAACAAATAGATTTAGTAAAGAAATTAGTGAAAACCGGAAAACCGGTTATTGCGCTTCTTTTTAACGGAAGACCCTTAGCGATTCCGTGGGTAGCGGAGAATGTGTCTGCAATTATTGAGGCATGGCATCCGGGAGTAGAAGCAGGTCATGCACTTCTCAATATACTTTTCGGGAAAGTAAACCCATCTGCTAAATTAACCACTACCTTCCCATATGCCAGCGGGCAATGTCCAGTTTACTATGCACATATAAATACGGGCCGACCAGGTGGAAAAAGCAAATTCACTTCAAAATATCTAGACACACCGCTAGAGCCACTTTATCCCTTCGGGTATGGCTTAAGTTATACGACATTCGCATATTCTGATCTGCAGGTGAGTAAAGAAGAGGAAGGGATCAGGGTGTCCGTTAAGGTAAGGAATACCGGAGATCGCGAAGGGAATGAAATTACCCAGTGTTATATCCGCGATATCGTAGCGAAGCGGGTCCGACCGGTAAAGCAGCTAGTTGATTTTGAGAAGGTTCCATTACAGGCAGGAGAGGAAAGCGAAGTCGTCTTTAAAGTGCCCTATCAGGCAATGGGCTACTATGACATGAGTATGAATTATGTTATTGAAGAAGGAGAATTTGAAGTTTTTGTGGGAGGGAATTCAGTAGATTGTCTGTCAAGTAAGTTCTGGCTATAAAGCGGTGAATTGCAGCGGTATTAGTCCTCCCTGGCGGAGGCTACAATATTTGATCCGATACAGAAGCGGAACTCGTGACCTTGTCTCAACTTTTCCTGAGGACTATGTAAGAGCTGTAAAATACACCTTTTTTAAAGGAAGGTACCGTTTCTACTTGATTAATAAAACAAGCCAAAAATCTGACGCCGACACATTGAGCGGCGTCAGATTATTGTTTAGACAGTTTAAAGCTAAACGGGATCATTGATTTTAAAACCCGGAAGCTACTGGCAGAGTAACTCAATGCTGACCGGCTCGAAACCCTCACTTTCGGCAATCACCTCAATGTTGCCAGCCTGTTGTCCGGAACGTACAACCGCCAGCATACGGCCGTCAAAGTTCCATCTTGGTAACAGCAGAGAAACTTGGATTAAAGCCGGTTATCTTCTCCATAGCTCTCCCAATCATAACCGTCGCCTCTTCACGAGTAATTGCTGCATGTACTTCATCAATACAGATGCAGGCAGAGTAGCGGATTCGGCCAAAGATGCTGTAGTATTCTGCTTAAATAATGGTATTGTCAATGGGCGAAGTCCTTCGTTGCTGGCTGCAGATACGGTTATAACCAGAGCCGAGGTAGCGACTATTATCCAGAGGGTACTTGAGAATTCAGGGCTTATATAACCCCTTAAAGTTGTAAAAGAAATGAGACGAAGCTGGATTCTCCGCTTCGTCTCATTTGTATGCTTCAACTAGAGAAACCATCTTGAATGTGTTTTGTGTTGGCGACTAAATGATTTATACCTTGGGTTTTTTACTTTTTGGCGGGAGCATATAGGTTTTGTTTTTTTAATCTTGTTATTAGTGTTGTTATCGACAAGATCATGATTACGAATAGAGCCGCCAGATAATAGGGGAATAAATTCATGCCAAGCCTTTGCGCTAGCAAACCAAACAGTGGTGGCATTATTGTAATCCCCACATAGGAGGCAGCCATCTGGGCCCCCATCATCGATTGTGAGATGTCTTTTCCGAAATTTGCTGGGGTCAGATGGGTGAGGTTGGGGAAAATAGGCGCGATCCCAAAACCGACCATGAACAGGGCTAAAGCAGAGAATTCTGATTGAATGGGTAGCATAAGTGTTATTAGCGCGGCGGCTAGGATGCTTTGTCCAATGTGGATCAATTTCCAGCTCGACAGCTTATCTGCTAGTAGACCAGAGAGCAGTCTTCCTGCTGTCATCCCTATATAATACAAGGTGAGGTATTTGGCTGCACTTTCTACGGACAAGCCTTTGGTATGTACCAGGAAAGTGCTTCCCCAGATGCCTGCGGTTGTCTCGATTGCACAGGAACTGATAAAGGTCATCCATGCCGCTCTTGCTGAAGGTAGCCTAAACAGATAGGCAAGACTGACTGTTTTGGATACATTCCCCCTGTCTTCTTGAAGGCTCCGGTTAGCTTTCTTCCATACAGGCAAGGTTAGCAAGACGATGAGTGCGATAACACCCTGAATCAGAGAAACCGTGTAATAACCTTCCCGCCAGTTGTTCTGTTCAGAAAGCGAAAGTGACATCAGATAAGGACTGATGGAAACCCCGACACCATAAAAGCAATGCAGAAGATTCATATGGCTGGCTTTATAATGGAGCGCCACGTAGTTGTTGAGCCCCGAATCTACAGCTCCAGCACCCAGTCCGAGCGGAAGGGCAAACAGGCACAACCAAAGTAGACTCGATGAATAAGCGAAGCCCAGCAGTGCAGCAGCAGTCATAATGACGCCGATTGCAGTGACCTTGCCGGTACCGTACTTGTTAATCACCTTAGCGCTAATCAAACTCGAAATGATTGTACATCCAGAAATGGCGAATGTGACGTATCCTGCTGCCGAAACCGGTAATTCGAACTCTTGGTTAATGGCTGGCCAAGCTGTGCCAAAAAGTGAATCTGGGATCCCCAAGCTGATAAATGCAATGAAGATAATCAATAATAGAAGTCTTGCCATAGTACCCTCCTGCGATGTTGTCGAAAACGGGAGTCCAGGGAAATCTCTGAACACGAGTTCAAATATATCACAGAGAAATAGTGTTTTTCTTGCATAATTAATTCATAATGTAGTACTATATCGCCAAAAAAGGGGGGAGAGTTGTGGTAGTCACGGACGAACAAATGAAGGAGATGGCAACACACGGCTCCCGGCAATTTCCGATTGAATATTATGTAGACGATACCGCACAGTTTTCAAATCACTGCATTAACCGCCACTGGCATGATGAAGTGGAATTTGCTTTCATCCAGGAAGGGCATGCGGACTATTGGATAGGCGAAAAGTCCGTGCCGCTCAGCGAAGGAGATGGGATTTTCATAAATACGAGGATTATTCACGGTTATAAAGCTAGTAAGAGAGCGATTGTGCCTAACATCGTGTTTTCACCGGAGTTAGTGTCGGGTGGTAATCAGACGGTATACCAAAAATTTGTACAACCCCTTCTGTACTCCTCCATTTCATGCTTATATTTGAGCAGCCGTATTCATTGGCAAGAAGAGATCTTGCAAACTTTGCAGACTGTTTTCCACTTATTGAATTCAGGGGAAGAAACAAAAGAGATTGACGTTCAGATTGGTATCGCGTCCATATGGCGCAGTTTGTACTTACATCGGCACTCCTGCATGGAATTGCCACAAACACCTAGTTTTCTGAACACTCAGGCACGGCTGCGAATGATGCTGGAGTACATTTATGAGAACTATAGGGAGAAACTCTGCCTTATGGATATTGCCTCTGCTGCAAAGGTAAGTAAAAGCGAGGCGTTGCGCTGCTTTAAGGAAGGGACGGATACTTCTCCTGTGGACTATCTCATTCAGTTCAGGTTGAATAAGGCTAGAGGATTACTGCTGACCACGGGGAATACCGTTTCGGAAGTTGCCGAAATGACCGGATTTGAAACCGTGGGGTATTTTGACCGAATGTTTAAAAAAGCCTTTGGTGTCACTCCAAAACATCTGCGAATGCGTTAAGCGGCAGAACATGAAATTCTCTGTACGCACTCAGGCCCTTGCACATGAAGAACGTATGGCAGAGGTGACCCTTGCGGATATCAACCTGCAGGATTCGTTCTGGACGCTCCATTACTTTGTTGATAAGCAGGCTGTTAACGTAGGAGGATTGACTCTATATGGTTCCTTATTCGGCAATCATGATCAAGATATTGTAAGCCAGGTCCACCTTAGTGACGATTATTAGTTCGGTAATTGTTCAATGAAAAATGAGTTTTAGATTGTTGTATTTAAAGAAACAGCGGCGTACCAAGACTTCTATAATAAAGTCTTAGACTGCCGCTGGTGTCATTAAACTAACTTTTCCCGTTTAGTTTATGATCTGCTTATTATTACTTATTACCTTCAAATATTTATACCTTTCATGCTGATATCATCGTATCTACCGCCTTGAACAGCAGACTGAGGGCTAACAGCTTCAATACGCGCTAAGTCATCTGGAGTTAGCACAATGTCCGAAGCTCCTGCATTTTCCTCTAGAAAACTAACTCGTCTCGTTCCAGGGATTGGAAGTGCTCCTTTTGCTAATGACCATGCCAATGCCAGTTGCGATGGTGTACTGCCTTTTTCTTTGGCGATCTTTGTAATCTCATCAACGATATCCACGTTCTTTTGGAAATTCTCTTTTTGGAATCGTGGTAAATATCTACGGACATCGTCCTCTGCAAGATCCTCAAATTTGCGTAGTTCTCCGGATATAAATCCACGACTTAAAGGACTATAAGCAACAAATGTGATTCCCAATTCGTTGACAACAGGTAGAATTTCGGCCTCTACATCTCTACTCCAAAGGGAATATTCGGTTTGTAGCGCAGATATAGGATGTACAGCATGAGCACGTCTTATAGTTTGTGCTGATGCTTCGGATAGGCCAAGATAGCGCACTTTACCTTCCTTAACGAGGTCTGCCATCGCTCCAACTGTTTCTTCGATAGGTACGTTAGGATCAACACGATGTTGATAATAAAGATCAATATAGTCGATATCTAATCGGAGCAGGCTATCTTCTACCGCTTTTTTAACATAGTCCGGATGACCGTTAACTCCTTGGAAGTTCGGTCCATGTGCGAATTTGGTAGCAACAATCGCTTGCTCTCGCCGACCTTTTAATGCTCGTCCGAGTAATTCTTCGTTATGCCCATTTCCATAAACATCTGCAGTATCTAAGAGATTAACACCGAGGTCTATTGCTCTCTGAATCGTTTGTATCGACTGTTCGTCATTACTTTGACCATATAAACCAGACATTCCCATAAGTCCTAAACCAATCGACGATACTGTAATTTCACTGTTGCCTAATTTGCGTGTTTTCATTTTGGTCACTCCTCTGTTATTGGAATCGTGATTATCATATCACCAACGAACAAAGTTTACAAGTTTAATAATAAGTGTAAAGATAGTATTCTTTATAAAACATGAAACTTCAGTTATACTATGAAAAAAAGGGGGGGGGACCATTTTGAAGGATGAGCAAAAAAATATTGAGAAGTTTCGTGAAAGCCAGAACAAATTACTTTTTAGATTGTTACCGTGCATAAATAAAAGTGGATTTCATTCTTTACGAATGGATGAAATTGCGAAAATAATGAATATAAGTAGAGTGACTTTGTATAAATATTTCTCTACAAAAGAAGAAATTATCCAAATCGTCACAAATTCTTTTATTGAATTTTTCAAGGAAATGATAATACTCGATCCGCCAAATGAAGAAAGTTTGTATGCTGCCCGTTTTCAACAGCTATTTGAGCAATCCGTTTCACTTTCTACATTTATTACTGAGGAATACAAGAGAGATCTTTCCAGCGAGTATCCCCAGATATATGAACAATTGTTTATTGTCATACAAGAGCGCGAAAAACAATTGCTCAACTTTTACAATGAAGGAATTAGAAATGGAATTTTCAATGAATTAAATGGGCAAGTTTTGATTTTGCAAGATCAATTACTGGCCACCATGTTAGATACTAGATATCTACTAATGAATCATTTGACGGTTGAACAGGTACTTTATGATTTTTACAAATTGAAAAAGATACAGTTGTTTAAGCCTGAGAAGCTCTTTTTGGTGGATGACAATCTTATTGTGCCCAAAATTGATTATTTAACATTAAAGGTATCAAAAGCTTTATATTCAACTTAAAGCAAAAGACATCCACAATTATGGATGTCTTTTGCTTTTGCTGCATTCTTTTTAGCTATCTAATTCTCACACTATTGCTTGTCAGGCTTCAATCGATCGTTTTTCCAAACTTCAATCCAAAGCTCTCCATCATCTCTAGAATGGGGAGGAACTCACGCCCTTTTGGTGTTAGTGAATACTCCACTCTAGGAGGTACCTCTGGAAAAACGTTACGGTATATCAGACCATCCTTTTCTAATTCACGTAATTGCTTGGTTAGAGACCCTTGTGAAATATCATTTAACAATGCTTTGATTTCACCAAAACGGTGTTCCTTTGTTTTTAAAAACCAAAGAATAAGAAATTTCCAGCGCCCAGAAAGCACATGCTGTGTATACGCCATACCAAAAATTACAGGATATTCTTCTATAAATTCTTTTTGAAAGCCATCTTTGCATATTCTAGTCACATCATTTATCCCTCTCTTGTACATAGTACATTAAATGATACTAACTCCACTTTTATTGCCTACTTTTAAATTTGGGGAGTTAACTTTATTATATGAAATATAATCAGCTTACTCAAATAGGGGGAATATTTTATGAATAATCGTATCACTAAGCTATTAAATATTGACTATCCGGTAATCTCAGCAGCTATGAATTGGGTGACATCGGCTGAGTTTGTCGCGGCTGTATCTAATGCCGGCGGTTTGGGGGTATTAGGTCCTAATGCCGGGCAAAATATGCCCGCTTCCAGTCTTGAACAATTCTCTGGAAATCTTAAGTCGGAAATCCGAAAAGTGAAACAACTAACGAATAAAACGTTTGCAGTTAATTATATATTTCCTCATAACGAAGATGAAAGCTCACCGTTTACCAATGCTTTATTCGATGTCTTAGTTGAGGAACAAGTGAAAACTGTCGTTGCAATTGGTTTTAAAATGATCAGAAGTGAAGTAGAAAAATTGAAGAAACATGGTTTCACAATATTGTATAGACCTATTAATCCGACAGTTCAGAGTTCGATTGAAGCAGACCAGTTAGGCGTCGATGCCTTAATTGTTACGGGAAGAGAAGCAGGAGGGCACATTAGCCAGTACGATATAAGTACATCCTCTCTAGTATCTCAAGTTACATCCGTTGTTAGCGTACCTGTTATCGCAGCGGGAGGAATTGTTGATGGGAAAGGTGCCAAAGCTGTATTTGCGATGGGAGCAGAAGGTGTCTACATGGGAACAAGATTTATTACTGCACTGGAGAACCCTGCGAGCATTACTGCCAAGCAAGCCATTATAAATGCAAACAGTGAAGATTTTCTGGAATTAGAAGGTGCGAACGAAAGAACGATTCCAACTGAAGCAGGAAAAAAAGCTTATGAGCTACTAAAGAACGGGAAGAAAGAAGAAGCCTTAAAATATTATAAAGATGGGATCAAAATAGGCATTTTGGAAGGTGATTTAGTGAATGGGACGTTGAGCATCTCGCCTGCTGCAGGAGGGATCAAACAAATTAATACATGCAAGGAAATTATTGAGGAAGTAGCTCATTCGATAAGCTGAATTGCAGAAGCGTTTCTCATTGGAATTTCAAAAACGGCTTATCTACGGGTAAGCTGTTTTTTTGTTTTATTAATTTATTTAAATGAGGATTCAGCATCCCTCTATGTAAACACTTACAGGCATCCTCTGTAATTAAACGGGTGAGAGATGCTATAAGAAGTGGGGGAGTACCTGTCGAACATAAGGGGATGACGGTGGGGTACCCTGGTTCCCTTTAGCACTTCAACCTTTGCTCCGCTCCTATTACGGATGAGCAATTAAAAAGTGTTGTCCAACTATAGTAGTCAGACAACACTTTAAATTGAGATAACAGATGATTAGTTTTTAAAATCAGCGTTGAGTGTTGTCTCTTTCCATTCTTCTATACTTGCAAGTAAGTTTGTAAATTTAGTTGTGGCACCCAGATAGGCTCCTTCACCAAGAAGTAGACGAAGCGGTGGTTTATCGGCTTGAGCGACCATGATAACTGCTTCTGCAGCCTTTGCAGGATCACCCGCTTCTTGCCCGCCTCCTTGCTGTAAAAAGTTCAACATTTGGCCTACTGAGGATTCACTATAATCAGAAATTAGTGTCTCGGTTTTTACTGAAGAACGACCGCCCCAATCAGTGCGGAAGGAGCCGGGTTCAATCAATGTTACATGAATATTGAATGACGCTACTTCTTGAGCAAGACTCTCAGAAATACCCTCAAGGGCATATTTCGTAGCGTGATAGTAACCAAGTGTAGGGAAAGAGACTAAGCCGCCGATGGAAGAGAAATTAATTATATGGCCGGACTTCCGGTTTCGCATATACGGTAGGACGGCATTGGTCATATGCATAAGACCCCAGAAGTTGATTTCAAACATCTTCCGTGTTTCTTCTTCGATACTTTCTTCAACGGAAGCAAAATAACCAATGCCGGCATTGTTTACTAATACATCAATATGGCCAAATTTTTCAATTGTTTTAGAAACCACGCTGTTAATCTGATCTTTGTTTGTTACATCTAACGGCAAAGTAAGCGTATTTTCTTCATGGCTTTCTGTAATATCCCGGATCGCTTCAAGATTGCGTGCAGTGACTACAACCTTGTAACCTGCATTAATCGCATGCTTCGCGATGTGACGCCCAAAACCGGTAGAGCATCCAGTGATAATCCAAACTTTTTCCTGCAGAGACAATATAATCACTCCTCTAAGTAGTTATACATCATAGTTTACTACTTAAAGTAAGCTTGAAGTCAAATCACACGTTAGAGTAAGGTTTTTTTGTCTGATGTCTGTTTGTACATTAATATATCGTAAATTGCAATTTTGCGTATTATTTTTTCCAAATGTAGTTGGGTTTGCAGTACTGACTTTTCAACTTTCATTTTGTGCGCTGATAAAAAATCCTTTCTCGCATCCAGTGTCTCATCCCCTTGCAAGATAAGGTCTGTATACGCTTTGATCTCCTCGATTGTCATGCCTGTATTCTTCAGGGCAATAATTAATTCCAGCCACTCCAAAATCTCCTCGGAGTATTCTCTTCTTCCACCGGAATTCCGGTTTACAACGGGTAGAATTCCTACCTCTTCATAATAACGTAGAGTTGAAGCGGGGAGTCCTGTTATTTTTACGATTTCATTTATGCTAAACATAGGGTTTGTCCTCTCTTAATCTTAAAGTTGGCTTTAAGATGTAATGTATAAATAAGATCATATTACAAAAATATGCTGAAAGAAATATAAATAATGTTGCATCCATAAACAATGCAGTATAGCAGACCTAATTTGTGAAGGTTGATCCTGGCACTGAAAGGCTGTCGCTTGCGGCAAACGCTGGAGAGGCGTTCGCATTCGTGTTATCCAGAAAAACCAGTCAGTAGTTTTTTTATTTAAGATTCAGGTTCTTTTTTCTCGCCGATATTCAAAACACCCAGCAAAATATTTAAATATTGCAAAGCTTGCGCTTTGGAGAAGTCGTTCTCTTTTAAAAAGCGCCATTCCAGAATTAGAAGGATCGTATTGCAGTAGTGGCCGGCTACAAGTTCATAGGGTCCATACTCTTATGCTACAAGCGGAGTGCCTGTTCTTCAACTGAAAAATATGACGTAAGCTTATCGGACAAGGCTTTCATATCTGTAGGAAACCCATCGCCATTGCCAGCAGTAATAAATGATGGTGGATAATCGCCAGTTACATGTAATATAGCATTATATTGATCTGCAATTTTGCTGTTTTGAATTCATTAGTACCAATACCTAGGTATTGACGGATTATTACTCTTGTAGCAAAGTTAAGTTCGTCAGTCTTTATAGGGGCATCATCAGTTACTGCCATAGATCTCCCATTACCTTGTCTCCAACGAAATATCCTCCACCATGGAAGTAAACTATCGTCGGTCTTTTAATTGTGATATCCGTATTTTCTTTCCGGTGGATTATAAGGTTCAAAGGAATTAATCGGATTCCCTTTGTATAACGCATCTCGAATGAAGCCAATAATAATTCATGGATGCGAACGTACATATAAAAACATGCCGCTAAATATTAAGGCTAACGTTAATAGAACAGTGCCCATAATCTTTAGAACTTTATTCCTTTTATTAGATTTTTATTCTGCACGTCAGAGATCGTTCCCTTGTTTTCTAGTTGTACCTGAAACTCAACGAATAGGTTTATTTTCAATTTACTTTTCGACGGTAAAATGAGACATCTTATTGATGATAAAAGGAGATTCGTTATATGTTAAATATATTAGTGGTTGAAGATGACGAAAGTACCGGGAAGTTAATGTGTGTGGTCTTACAAACGAAAGGCTTTAAAACATACTGGGCAGAAGACGGGATAGCAGCGCTTAAGATTATCGAAAACCAGCATATAGATTTAGTGGTACTTGATTTAATGATGCCAAATATGGACGGCTATGAATTGACACGGCAGCTTCGGGTAATGTCGGAGCATTTGCCGATTCTGATGGTTACAGCCAAACAGGAGCCGAAAGATAAAAGACAGGGATTTCTTGCTGGTACGGATGACTATATGACAAAACCANTCGGAGCATTTGCCGATTCTGATGGTTACAGCCAAACAGGAGCCGAAAGATAAAAGACAGGGATTTCTTGCTGGTACGGATGACTATATGACAAAACCAGTAGATGAAGAAGAGCTGATACTCCGGATTAGAGCTCTTCTGCGCAGAGCGAGGATTGCCAATGAACACAAGCTGACCATCGGGAAAGTTGTACTGGATTATGATACGCTGACGGCAACACGCGAAGATGAAGTTAACCTTCTTCCCACCAAGGAATTTTATTTGTTATTTAAGTTACTTTCTTATCCAAACCTGATCTTTACCCGACTGCAGCTTATGGATGAAATCTGGGGGATGGATTCCGAAACGGATGATCACACACTGACTGTTCATGTCAATCGCTTACGCAACCGTTTTCGAGATTGGCCAGAGTTTGAGATTATTGTGATTAGAGGACTAGGCTATAAGGCGGTGCTGCATACCAAATGAAAGAATTTTTTCATAAGAGAATAAGTCTGGCGATAACTTTGGTAATGTTTGTTTTCGGTGTGCTGGTGGCGACATTTCTCCTGCTGTTCGGCTGTACTATTCTGCTGCAGTATATCGGTGTTATTTCACTTACGCCTTCCCCGAGTCAAGGATTCGGTGAACGTCTGCTCTCGATTTTGTTTCTCTTTGGCTTATGTGTTTTAAT
>NZ_LMLV01000019.1:0-11320 GCF_001422685.1 Paenibacillus sp. Leaf72
AGGCTTGAAGCGCTTCATCCGAAATATCTTTATTGATCACGGTCCCGCCGGATATCGTAAAATAGGTGTGCAAAGCTGGGCCATTGACCCCATGAGGCARCGGATAGGGTTTGAACATCGCCGTAGGGTTGGTCGCGAGCAGCATGGAACCMGGATATTGGATGAAGAAAGAAGGCGCTGCGACAATCCCAACCTTATTRGATGTGACCGCGGTGACAATTGTATTGGGGTCATGTAACGCAATATCGCTCGCAAAATACCCTTTATCCTTCCACTCTTTCATCTTCATTAAGCCCTGCTTGACCCCCGGCAGGATCGAACCATTTTGAAGCTTGCCGTCTTCTCCTGGATACCATCTTTCCGGCATGGCCCCGTAAAGTCCAAAGATCCAGGCTCCGTCTCCAAGGAGGTTGCCAGTCATCTTATTCTTCATGGCAAAATCCAGGGCAAACGTATCCTTCTGCCCATTACCGTCGGGATCCTGATTGACGAAGGCATCCATGACCGTTTCCAGCTCTTCTATTGTAGTAGGTGCTTTCAACTTGAGCTTGTCCAGCCAGTCCTGACGGATCCATAAAACGTTGTTTGCTTGCCCGTAATCTGTAGAAGTTCCTAGATCGGAAGAGCACNGAAGGCATCCATGACCGTTTCCAGCTCTTCTATTGTAGTAGGTGCTTTCAACTTGAGCTTGTCCAGCCAGTCCTGACGGATCCATAAAACGTTGTTTGCTTGCCCGTAATCTGTAGAAGTTCCTGGAATCGCCATCTTTTTGCCGTCTCGAGTGACCGATAACCAGGGATCCTTTATATCGGCTAACGCACTTTTCCAAGTTGGAGAGGCATATTTCTCGAACACTTCTTCCACTTCCATGAACTTGCCCGAATCGATGAGAAGATTAGTGTTAGCGGGACTGCCCGACATTACGATATCTGGCAATTCGTCGTTCGCAGAGAGCATGAGTTTCAATTTCGTATCATACGAACCATCCGTAGCGCCGCCTGTCCATAAGGTTTTAATCTGTACGCCAAATTTGTCCTCGGCCCAGCGGGTGAATACATTGTCCGAAATGGATTCCCCTTCTCTATATTTAAAGCCCGGATTTTCTCCCATAACGGTGGTAAACGACGCTGCCGGTTCGATCTTGCCATTCACGATATTCAGCTTCTTCGTTGCCTCTGGTGTTGCCTCACCCTTCTCGGCCCCCTCGCTGTTATTTCCATTGCTACAACCGATTAGCACAGTAGTGAGTAACCCAACAGAAAGAACGGTAGCTAGCCATTTTGATTTCATATTCATTCAAACCCCCAAATATTTTTTGATTACGCTTTCATTATAGAAACATATTCCCGGCCATGAAATAACGGATAAGCAACATTCGATATCTCAATCCAAACCACAATTCGAAAAGTGCTAACTGTAACTTGTCAACTGTGCTGAATCTTCCTCCCCTGATATTAGCTTGCCAATATCCACACCTGCGTAATCCTGGATACTAAATTGAATCTCTTCATTAACATTGGCAATATCTCATTATAAACTTAATTGAGACTTTGAATGAACAACAAAAAGCTGACGTCGTCTATCGTCAACGTCAGCCATAAAGGTTCTATTTTATCCATTTCAATAGAAATTATTCACATCTAGCCTTCAAGTAGGTCCAGACCTGCATCATACACAGTTCCATTCACGGCACTCCACAGCCAATCCCGAAGGCTAGTGCCATGTTTGACCGGACGATAAAATTCGGGGTCGTGAATTAGGGTATGCGTTGTACCCATAGATTCCGAGTACATCTCCCCAATCGGGTTATCGAATAGGAAGATGCCGATGCCGGGAATTTCGGACTTCAAGGCATCGACCATCTCCTTGAGATCCTTCTCGAATTGCAGACACTGTTCCCGCTTCACTTCTAAGGTGCCGTGATCAATATAGTGTTGATACATGGCAAATGCAGTATCTCTAATGGAGTTGATATAAAGATATCGAACGTCATTCCCCTTCTCGGCATAGAGGGTACGCAGCCAGTCAAGGCAGATATTTGGACCCTGGAGCGGCTCCCATATCCGTTCGCTCGCCTGCCAGATGTTCTGTGCTATTGTCTTCCACTGGTCATTAAGTAACAAAGCGCTATCAGGGCAGCAGGTTACATCACGGCACTCCGGAAAATAACTCATGACATCCGAAGTTAAGGCTGCAGCACCGAATGCGCCGCCACTTGTTCCCGTAATCAACAGTTTTGTCGGTGTAGATAGATGTTTCGTCGCTTGCTCCATAAGCCCGCTGTAGTTGGAGTACCCATGATGGTGCAGCACCGCAGGAGAGCCGTCTCTTGCTGTATAATGATAATCGCCATTTCCCACATGAAAATCTCCTGTAGCGTAGCTGACGAAGATGAAACTCCAGTTCCTAAAAGGATTATCCGGTGTGTCATCAAAGATTCCGCGATTAAATGCCAAATCGTTAAATTGCAATGCCTTATCGTCAACATAAAAATTCTCTTCTTGCGCACCTAACCGAGTTGGCCGTGCGGCCGTATAAGCATTCAATGATACGCCTCCCCCCAAAAAGAAGACGATAAGCCCCGGCTCTGTTCCTTTACGCAGGTAGCCCCAGTAAGGCGAGCCTCCTGCACAAATGGCTCCAGGAACAGGAACTCTATACCACTGTCCTTTATCCGGCACTCCCTCTAACACAGGTAACTGATGCTCTTGGAGATATTTTTTATACTCTTCTACATTATCAAACATTAGGTTTCGCTCCTTTAAAGTTTTGGGCCTTTTCAACGTTGCAGCCCTATACTAGAAATGGTTCCATTGACGGCATTCCACAGCCATTCCCGAAGACTGACGCCATTACTGACAGGCTGGAAAAACTCGGGGGTGTGAAGGAAGGTATGCTGTGTACCTAGGAGCTCCGAATCAAGCCCCGTTTCGGGGGTATCCAGCAGGAATATTCCAATGCCGGGGATTTCGGCCTTCATCACATCGGTCATATCCCTAAGATCCTTTTCGAATTGCAGACTCTGTTCCCTCGTAAGCTCCATAGTACCGTGATCAATAAAATGTTGGTACGTGGCCAGCGCACTATCCCTAATGGAGCATATATAGAGATACCGAACACTGTCACCCTTCTCAGTGTAGAGGGCTCGCAGCCAGTCAAGGCAAATATTTGGACTGTGCAGCGGTTTCCATATCCGTTCATTTGCCTGCCAGACATGCTGAGCAACTGCCTGCCAATCGTTATAGAGCATTAAAGAGCTATCTGGGCAGCAGGTCACATCCCGGCACTCCGGGAAATAATCCATGACATCCACAGCTAAAGCTGAAGCACCGAAAGCGCCTGCACTGCCGCCGGTGATCAGCAGTTTCGTTGGTACAGATATAAATTTAATCGCTTGCTCCATAAGCCCCCGATAGTTCCGATAGCCATGATGATGCAGCACAGCAGGCGAACCGTCTATTGCTGTATAAGGGTAGTCGCCATTCCCCACATGGAAGTCACCTGTCGTATAGCTTACCAAGATACAGCTCCAATTTCGGAACGGATTATCTTGGGAAGGGTCAAAGATGCCGCGCTTTGCGAATGCATCGATGTACGGCAACGCTTTGCCGTCAAAATAAAATGTCTCCGATGTCTCATTTAACTTATTGGGACGTGCCGCCATATATGCATTAAGCGATACACCTCCACCGGAGAAATAAACGATAAGGCCCGGCTCTGTTCCTTTCCGCAGGAACCCCCAGTAAGGCAAGCCATCTGCACTTATTGCTCCGGGAACCGGGAGCCTGTACCATTGTCCGGCTTCCGGCTCCCCCTCTAATACCGGGAATTGCTCGGGAAAATATTCTCTTAACTCTTCGTCATTTTCAACCATATGACAGCGCTCCTTATTAGATTAATAGCCGGCCTTGGATCTCATCCAGTACATCCGCAAGTTCCGGTTTTGCAGCCATTGCTGCACAGAATGTATCGACTAATTCCTCACGATGGTGTTCGCCAAACTCTGACAGCTCCTCAAGAACCTCCTGACGGTTCATAGCAACCGATCCAAAGACGGTATCATCGATGCCAGCCTTCCCGGGAATCAGGAATCCTTTCCCCGCATACCGCTCAGCCATGAGCGCCAACTTCCCGACGGTCAGCCAGTTTGTTTCCCTGGACGACCTCTGAAGCTGTGCATGTATATAATCGGTGGCGTCAATGGGCCCGAGATCCATTTTTTTGAAATGTCCCCCTTCTGCTTCGGCATTGCCTTCATCGAATACAACGATGTTGAAACGTTTGGTGCTATCGAAGGAGAGCTTGAAATTTTCACCTGATGTTTGCGGTGCCGGACAGAGATGCTCAAATAAATCATCTGCAGGAAGCATCTCAGCCATTGATCGCTGCACCTTTTCTTGAAGCGGAAACTCCGACATACGGATACGGAATCCCTCTGGAAGGGACTCGTCCAGATCAGCATATGTAAATCGTTTTGTCAGTTGATCAATGGGTACCAATAAGTCGGAGGTAAAATGGGAAAATAATACCGGACTGGTAAAACATCCTGCCATGCAGGATGGAGACATAGCGTTCCAAATCTCACTATTGGGATTCTCCTCGATCTTTGCCAGAATTGGAGCAAACTGTCCGAAAATGGCACCGACTATAGGCACGGGAATCACTTCCAGGCAGCGAATGAAGTCTTTTCGTTCCTCTACAGTTAGCGTTTCCAGAACATCCTTGTTATGATTGTTTGCTGACTGAAGATACTTCATGTTAAACAATATATTTGTAATACCACTGAAGGAAATGGAGCAGCAGATTCCAAGATGCAGAACAGACAACATCTGCGTCATATAGCCGCCGGCGCTTCCGCCGCTGACTACGATACGCGTCCGGTCGATGCCAGGCTGCTTCCTGACGGCTGATAATGCAGCGCTGTTGAATATCATGTCGTCATCAATCAGACCCCCATTATATTGCGGCTGGAAATCAATCGGTGTCGACACCGCCCAGCCATTCATAAGATAGAGGTTCAATGTTGCGTCATTCTCGGGCATTTCGTAATGCGCGATGAACACCAGCGGTTTCGGTTTCGGGGCCGTTTCCGGTAAATAGATACGGATATAACGCTGGCATACGGTGCCTTCTTTTGAAATGAAAGGAACTTCAATGTCCCGTTTTTCAACGGAGAAAGGCAGTTCCTGTTCTTTTACATTTGCTTCCGATAAAAGTGCCATCATTCTTCGGATATCACGTTTCATACATGTTCCTCCTTCGCTCCAGGATTAATCATAGTCTTCGATGCGCCACTCGTCTTTCCAGTCCAGATAGGCCATCTTCCCGTCGAACCGGAAGGGTAGCCATACATAATCCGCTTTATGAGTATTCTCATTCACATTAAAAGTGGAACCGGTGAACGTAACAGGTTCATTCTGGCGGTCTGGATTGAAGTATCGGTCGTAAGCGTCCGAAAGAATGTTATAAGGAATCATTCCTTCTTCATCGGTAATCCAACGGTCAGCCAAAGCAATATAAAGATCTTTTTTCTTCGGATGCTTGAATATCGAAGATACCTGGGAACAGAAGGAGGTATTCGTAGGATCATTCACATGCGGATTACCCAGAATTTCAAATGGGCCGTGGAAGGTCCGTGAACATGCAACTTCTGATGGATTCGGATTGTAACTTGTCGTACCAGAGGTCACCAAATAATGCAGGTTTTTTCTTGTAAAATATGCCGGTGCTTCGCGGACGTAAGGCGGATAAAGATTTGGGAAATGAGTTGAATAATATCCCGTTACACCCGTATAATCTGCGGTCAAATCTGCACAAATCAATTCACTGTGAACCCTTTCGAAGTAATAATACGCTTTCCCGTCCCGTGCAACCGCCAGGTCGAAATCACCGGCGCTCATATTTAACGGGCGGTACTTGGTTGTAATCATAGTATAGGGCCCCAGCAATCGATCTGCGGACATTATGGTCAGGGTTTGGGTGCTATCCTTTTCCATTATTTTCAGGAAGCAAATATACTTCCCGGTATTCTTGTTGAAAATAATGTGTGGACGGTCCATATAACTGGTTGGATGAAGCGAAGAAGCAGGATCATTTTCCACAGGGGGAATAATCACCCCCTCATCTTGCCAATTGTAAAGATCCTTGGACGAATAACAACGGACTCCCCAGTGCCAGATTCCGCTGCCCGGAGTTGTCTTCCCCTTGTTCTCACCGTACCAATAGAAAGTATCATTCTCGTAGAAGATGGAACCTGCGTGAGCTTGAATTCGTTTGCCTTCCGTATCCAGCCAGATTTGCCCCGGTTTAATTGATGTTTGCATAGATGATTTGGATCCTTTCTTGATATCAGATTTTAGTCATATGCTGACAAATCTACACTTTCCTCACAGCTTAATTATAGGTTCCTGTATTTAGGCGTTGATATAAAGGAATCCAAACATGTATATCTCATTTCTAATATGCGGCTGAATTCCAATCTATAGACATTGCCAGCCGGCCAACAGATTCATATAATAGGGTTACCTCAAGCAGAAATGGGAGATCAGCAACCAACCGGAGGAATCAAATTATGTACCAACTACTTATCGTTGACGACGAAACCTCTGTCGTAGATAGTCTGGCAATGACTGTGCAATGGAAGGATTATGGAATAGAAGAGGTTCATTGTGCATACTCGGCGCAAGAAGCACTGCTCATTGCGGCCAAACATTCGATAGACATTATGATTACAGACATTCAGATGCCTGAAATGTCCGGATTGGAATTGATCGAAGTGATGCAGCATTATTCACACAAAATCCGCTGTATCATTCTTTCGGGCCATGACGAGTTTGAATATGCCAGGAAAGCCATGGCTTATCAGACACTGGATTACTTGCTGAAGCCAATCGATTATACAGAGTTAATTAACTCTGTTAAGAAAGCGATTCAGCAGGTGGAAGAGGAGTGGAAGGAAGTGATATCCTTCCAGCGCATTAAGCAAACGCTGGAGGCTAATCTCCCGCTACTGCGGTCACAGCTGCTTAACGACCTGCTCAAGAACAAGATCATCCGCCATGAGGTTTTGGAAGAGAGACTTGCTCTGGTAGGCGTTCCCTTCCGGTTCGATGACCCCTACATGATGATGGTTGTTCGCATGGAGGAGGACTTCTCAGGGTACGACCTTCAATCCTTATCGCTCCTTGAATATGCCGTAACAAACATTGCTGATGAAGTGTTCCAAAAACTGTTCAGTTTATGGCATTGTGTCACCGAGCAGGGATATTTAGTTTTTCTCATCAAAGGCAACCAGCAAGACGCTTTGCATTTGGTGGATTCGTTCGCAGTAAAGCTGCAGAATCATGTCCAAAAATTCCTGAAAGGCTCACTCTCAATCTGCCTAAGCAATATCGCCAAGTTTCCTGGCGACCTGCAAAACTTATATCTGGCTGCAATCAACGCCATTAACCGGAATATCGGAAATAATAAAAGCTTCTTCCTGACCATTAATGAAAAAAGTGAGCAGCCTCAGAGCTCCATCATCAAAAAATTATATGCTCCGCCTGCACTTTCAACGCTGCTGGACTCAGGCAACTGGGACGAGGCGATTGCCAAGATCGATGAATTGCTCGTTGTCGGCGGCAATGCAGACGAACAATCTCACGATCTTTCACAGGATCAATTATTTACGGTGCTGCTATATCTCTCATCCTCATTCACGATGTGTTGCCAACCCAATGGGTCCAGTCTATATGATCAGATGGGACCAGAATTCGATTTGTTGCTCCGCAAGAAGGGACATCTTTCAAGACAACGAATCTATGACTGGGCCAGTAAAATTATAGCAGCACTAAAAGCTAAGACGTCGACTCAAATGGAGAATGCGCAACAGCAGATTGCCGCTAAAGTCCGGACGTTTATTCATGAACATTTGTCCGAGGGGATTTCACTGCAAATCATTGCCGACCATGTGGGGCTGCATCCTGTTTATCTCTCCAAAATTTACAAGACGGTTATGAATGAAACGATTGGTGATTATATTTTTCAATTTCGAATGGAAAGAGCCATACATCTCCTGCGAAATACCGACTTAAAAATAGCTGAAATCAGCGATCAGCTGGGCTTTCAGGCCACCCCCCATTTCATTAAAATTTTCAAAGAACATTTTGGCACGACGCCGCAGGACTACCGGAATCGTTAAGCTTATACTTATTGATCAATTACACGCGAAAAGGCTCCCTGGTAATTTTCAACAATTACCGGGAGCCTTTTTGGCTAGGTTACACCATTTACTGAAGCTGACTGCCTGGGGCTGCCATTGCTTGGAGAATACGTTCTTCCAAAGAACTTGTCATAATGATCTTGAACCCCTTCACTTCCATTCCGCTTTGACCAAAGACCAACCTGAAATGTACAGTTTTTTGTAATATTGGCTGCTGGATATCAAAGGATATAGTTTTCCATTCCGTATCCTCTCCTGTCAACGTAAGGGTTAGAAGGATGTCATTATCATGAAAGATGCTCACAGGGATTTGGGCAAGTTGACTGTTCCCGGCCGACGCGCGGCAAGTCAACTCCACTCGATAAAGTCCACGCTCCTGCAAGATAGCTCGAAGATACGTACTCTGTCCTCTTGAGGTATCAAATATCTCCCCTGGCACAATAGCCTCCTTCTCCACAGGAACCGAAATCATCTCCAGGACTACATCGCCTTCCTCTTTCCGGTATGCAGTCAATGCCTTGTCCAGCTCTGTTTCCAATCCCTGCATCCGGTTAAAGGCTGTTGTTCCCATCAAATAGCGACAAATATTCATTGCTGAGCGCTGATATTCACCGCGTGTTACCGTTCCCTTTTGCATAGCTTCTGCGGAGTTATCCCCTCTGGCGTTCTGCTCGGAGTCGCTTACTACCATGAACAAGTCATTCTGTGCCCTTATCATTGCTGCCACATTCTGGACACTGCCTTCTTCTCCTTCGTCATTTCCCATTGCCCACCAATCGGTCATTACAATCCCTCTGAAGCCCCACTCTCCCCGCAGAATTGTGGTTGTAAGATCATAGTTGCTGGCAGACCAATAGCCATTGATCGGGTTATACGAGGTCATAACCGAAATCGCATTGCCCTCTTTGACCGCCATTTCAAACCCGCGCAGATAAATCTCCCGCAGGGCCCGTTCCGAAACTACTGCCTCCACTGTGTTACGATGGGCCTCCTGGCTGTTGCACGCAAAATGTTTGATGGTGCCCGTCACATCATATGGATTCATACCATGCAGTTGGGCAACCACCATCCGGCCTGTCAGGAACGGGTCCTCACTAAAATATTCAAAATTCCGGCCATTCAGAGGATTACGGTGGATGTTCATTCCCGGTCCAAGCAAAGTGTCTACATGGTTTTTCCGCAGTTCCAAACCTTCGTACATATACAGTTCTTTCAGCAATTCTTCGTTAAAAGTACAGCCCAGGCAGGTTCCATTGGGCATGGAAAATGCTAAATTGCCACAGTCCATTCGAATACCGCTCGGACCATCTGCTGAGCAGGCAACGGGGATTCCGAAAGCTTCCAGCCTCTTTGTAACACCGCCGAATGCACCGGCTGTGCCCGGTGTAACCTTTGGACTGCTCATGCCTTCGCCGCGCACAATACAGCATAAATCTTCATCCGAAAGTTGAGCAATATAATCCTCCATGCTGACTATGCTCGATTTCACATCTGTCAGCTTATATCCTTTGTCACCAGTATAAGGGATTTCTTCTGGAAAAGTTTCCTCGCGGCGCGCCTTCGGTTCTATGGTCCGTAATGGAACCGGTTCATAGATCAGACTACCGTCAGGGGCACAGCGCATTCGCTCAAATGCAGCAACCGGTGCCATGGCCTCTTGTAACTGCTCCAGTACCTGAAGCTTGTCTATGGCAATGCTGCCGCAAGATTTCGCCTCCCTCACATGATCCCCCACATGGAAGATGTAGCTTCCAGCCTCCAATACCCAAGCCGATTTACAGCCCGTGATTCCTGAATCATCATAGGACGCTATTGCTTTATGGGGAATTTCAATTTCAACGGATTGTTTCCCGCCCGGAAGCAGCTCTTTGGTTTTCGCAAAGCCGGCGAGTACGCGGGCTGACTTACCCAGCTTGCCTTGCGGAGCTTGACAGTAGACCTGGATGACCTGTTTCCCCGGTCTGTTTCCGGTATTGGTGACTGTAACATTAATCTGGACACTGTCGTTCAATTGCTCTATCCGTTCTGTCCGTGTTTCAAATGTGGTGTAGGACAGGCCGAAGCCAAATGGATACAAGACACGGTCTTTGGCAAAAGTCTCAAAGTAGCGGTATCCAACATAGATATCTTCCTGGTAAAAATTGCGTTTTGATCCCCCATGATTAGCCGTGGACGGATAATCCTCAATGTCCCTTGCTATGGTGTCCGTCATTCTCCCGCTCGGACTTACCCTTCCAGTCAATACATCGAGAACACCGTTTCCACCTTCCTGTCCACCTTGCCAGACATACATCACAGCAGAAGGATTATATTTCTCCACCCACTTCATATCTATGATGTTGCCCACATTCAGCAGCACCACGGTCCGTTCAAATCCATTGCATACCATTTCCAACATAGCTTCCTCGGCTTCTGTCAGTAAATAGCTACCGACTTCCGGCTTGTTATCCTGATCTTCCCCGGCTGTGCGGCCAAGCAAGACGATTGCCGTTTCTGACTCCTTAGCCGCTTGCATAACCAGATCAGCATCAAGCAGCATTTCTTCTTGGAACCACGGTTCCTTACCCCAACCCGCACCTTTCTCAAACGGATGCTCTTTCACCCAATCGAGATAAAACTGCTTGACCGCCTGATTGATCTCATAGCCTTCTTTACTTTCCAAAGCCTCTGCAATGCCAACAACGTATTTGGTATTGACCATCCCCCCGGAACCGGTACCGCTTTTGTAATAGTTAAACTGTGATCGGCCAAACAGCGCGACTTTTCTCCCTGGTGCAAGCGGCAAAACATTGCAGTCATTTTTAAGCAGTACAACACCTTCTGCTACGGCTTGCCGCGCTTTCACAGCGTAGCGTTGCAAGTCAAAGTTTGTCTCACTCATCTCATTCATCCTCCTATCAGAGCTTGGTCAGTTCGTTCACAATTTCAATAACACACGCTTCCAGCTTCAGGCCATCAAGTGCAAGCCCCAATCCATGGCGCAATCCCGTTACTGTATTTTATCAGGCTTGTCGTCCTACTCCTTCACTGCCCCAATCACTATACCTTTCGCAAAGAATTTTTGGAGGAAGGGATAGATCAGCAAGATCGGCAAAGCTCCGATGAAGATTTGGGCAG
>NZ_LMLV01000020.1:0-7290 GCF_001422685.1 Paenibacillus sp. Leaf72
TGCTCAGCATGGATCTACGCTGCTCAGCATGGATCTACGCTGTATATGGTGCTGTTAGCGGCGTATACGATTTTGCTGCATAAATACTCCGGGCAAGAAGACATTATCGTCGGTACGCCGATTGCAAGCAGAACGCATCCGGACATAGAGCCGCTAATTGGAATGTTCGTCAATACCCTTGCGATCCGCACATATCCGCACGGCAGCATGCCGTTTTTGAGCTATTTGCAGGAAATGAAGGAAACGGCGCTCGGAGCGTACGAGCATCAGGACTACTTGTTTGAACAATTGGTAGAAAACGTGCAGGTTAATCGTGATTTAAGCCGCAATCCAGTGTTTGACGCCATGTTTGTCCTGCAAAATACAGAAAACACAGGCATTCGTATAGAAGGGCTTGAACTAAAGCCATATCAGAGCGAATACGCGATAGCTAAATTCGACCTTGTTCTGGATGTTCGGGAAGAAAGCGACGGACTATCATGCAGCCTACAGTACGCAACAGCTTTGTTCAATAGGGAAACGGCGCAGCGGATGGCGAAGCATTTTGCTCATTTGGTAGACAGCATTATTGAAGCACCTGAGGCAGAAATTGCCGATCTGAGCATGCTGAGCAGTAAGGAGCTGGCACAGATTTTGCACGGTTTCAACGATACAACAGCGGAGTATCAGCGGGAGAAGACGATCCAGCAGCTGTTTGAGGAGCAGGTGCAGCAGAATCCGAACGCTGTAGCCGTTCGGTTTGAGCAGGAGCAGTTGACGTATCGGGCGTTGAACGAACGAGCCAATCGCTTGGCCCGAACACTGAGGGCTGCGGGTGTGAAGCCTGATCAATTGGTGGGCATTATGGCCGAGCGCTCGCTGGAAATGGTCGTTGGCTTGATGGCGATTTTAAAAGCAGGGGGCGCATATGTGCCGATTGATCCGGACTATCCGCAGGAACGGATCAGCTACATGCTGGAAGACTCAGGGACGCAGGTGCTGTTGGTTCAGGAGCATCGGCAGCAGCAAGCTGTGTTTGAAGGCACGGTCATTTTGCTGGATCACGAGCAGTCTTATCATGAAGATGGGGCCAATCTGGAATCCGTCAATGTGCCGAGCAATGCGGCCTACGTCATCTACACATCGGGGACGACAGGCAAGCCGAAAGGAACCTTGATCGAGCATAAAAATGTTGTGCGGCTGCTGTTCAACAGCAAAAACTTGTTTGATTTCGGCCCGTCGGATACGTGGACGCTGTTCCACTCGTTCTGCTTTGACTTCTCGGTATGGGAGATGTATGGGGCTTTGCTGTACGGAGGAAAATTGGTCATCGTGCCGTCGCTGGCGGCAAAAAATCCGGCGCAGTTTCTGCGATTGCTGGCTGAGCAGCAAGTGACGATTTTGAACCAGACACCAACCTATTTCTACCAATTGCTGCGTGAAGCGCTGGCAGAGGAAGCGCCGACGCTGAGCGTGCGCAAGGTCATTTTTGGCGGTGAGGCACTAAGCCCGCAACTGTTAAAAAACTGGAGGGCGAAATATCCGGCGACGCAGCTGATCAATATGTACGGCATTACGGAAACGACGGTACATGTCACGTACAAAGAGATTACCGAGGTAGAGATTGAGCAGGCGAAAAGCAATATCGGCCGTCCGATTCCTACGCTAAACGTATACGTGCTGGATGCAAAGCGAAATTGCGTGCCTGTCGGTGTGACTGGGGAAATGTATGTAGCTGGCGAAGGGCTGGCGCGTCTGTACTTGAACCGTCCTGATTTGACAAATGAGAAGTTTGTGGACAATCCTTTTGATGCTGGCGCAAAAATGTACCGTTCCGGGGATTTGGCAAGATGGCTGCCAGATGGCAGCATCGAGTATTTGGGCCGAATCGATCATCAAGTGAAAATTCGCGGGTACCGTATTGAGCTTGGCGAAATCGAAACGCAGCTGACCAAGGTGGAAGCGGTGCAGGAGGCAATCGTTCTCGCTTGCGAGGATGGAGGCGGAGAGAAGCATCTTTGCGCGTATTTTGTAGCGGATCAGCCGTTTGCGGTAAACGAGATAAGAAGCCTGCTATCGCAAGAGCTGCCGGGGTACATGATTCCGTCGTACTTTGTGCAGATGGATCGGATGCCGCTGACATCGAACGGAAAAATCGACCGCAAAGCGCTGCCAGCGCCTGAAGGCAGATTGCAAACAGGAGAGGAGCATGTCGCGCCGCGCACGTCGCAGGAAGCGCAGCTTGCGGAAATTTGGCGGGAAGTGCTCAGGCTGGAGCGGGTTGGTGTAAAGGACAATTTCTTCGAGCTTGGCGGCCACTCTTTAAGGGCAGCAACGCTGG
Organism: Paenibacillus sp. Leaf72; assembly: GCF_001422685.1. NCBI lineage: Bacteria > Bacillati > Bacillota > Bacilli > Caryophanales > Paenibacillaceae > Paenibacillus > Paenibacillus sp. Leaf72. The sequence goes on from NZ_LMLV01000020.1 coordinate 2,321, forward strand.
TAAGCATGGTGCGTAAAGCGATGAATGTGGACCTCCCGCTGCGGGATGTGTTCCACTTCGCTACCATTGAACAGATGGCGTATGCGATTGGCAAGCTGGAACAAGCTTCTTACAGCTTCATTCCTTCAATTATTGAAGAAAACGAATTTTATCCGCTGTCCTCAGCGCAAAAACGCCTGTACGTGCTACAGCAGCTGGAGGGAGCGGAGCTTAGTTACAATATGCCAGTCGCTCTGCGTCTGGCGGGATCGCTGGATCGTCAGCGGCTGGAAAGGGCGCTGCAAGCGCTGGTGGCCCGCCACGAATCGCTGCGGACAGAGTTTGCAGTAGTTGACGGGGAGCCGATGCAGCGTATTGTGGCGTCTGCCGTGTTCTCGGTAACTTACGAGGAGGCGACGGAGGAGGAAGCACAGGAGCGCGTTCGCACCTTCCTTCGTCCGTTCGACCTCAGCGAAGCGCCGCTGCTGCGGACGACGGTGGTGCGCGTAGGCGAAGCGAATCATTTGCTATTGTTCGATATGCATCATATTATTTCCGACGGCACGTCGATGAGTATATTTGTGCAGGAGTTTACGAAGCTGTACGGGTACGAGGAGGCGACGGAGGAGGAAGCACAGGAGCGCGTTCGCACCTTCCTTCGTCCGTTCGACCTCAGCGAAGCGCCGCTGCTGCGGACGACGGTGGTGCGCGTAGGCGAAGCGAATCATTTGCTGTTGTTCGATATGCATCATATTATTTCCGACGGCACGTCGATGAGTATATTTGTGCAGGAGTTTACGAAGCTGTATGGAGGAGAAGAACTGGAGCCACTGCGTTTGCAGTATAAAGATTATGCAGTCTGGCAGCAAAGCTGCCGGGAAAGCGCGTCTTATCGGGAGATGGAGCGCTACTGGCTGAAGCAGTTCGCCGGGGAGCTGCCGGTGCTGAGCCTGCCGCTCGATTATCCGCTTCCGGCGGTGCGCAGCTTCGAGGGAGCACGCGTAGAATTCGAGCTGGACAGCGAGCTGTCAGGAGCGCTGCGGGAGCTGGCCCGTACGAGCGGGGCGACGGTGTATATGGTGCTGCTGGCAGCGTACAGCGCGTTGCTTGGCCGGTTAAGCAGTCAGGAGGAGCTGATCGTCGGCACGCCGATTGCGGGACGTTCGCATGCTGACTTGCAGGGCATGCTAGGGATGTTCGTGAACACACTGGCGCTGCGGCTGAGCCCGTCGGGTGAAAAACCATTCTCCGCCTACTTGCAGGAAGTGAAGCAGACGGCGCTAAGCGCCTTCGAACACGGGGACTATCCGTTCGAGGAACTGGTGGAGCAGGTAGTCAGGCAGCGGGATTTGAGCCGCAATCCGCTTTTTGATGCGATGCTGGTGTTGCAAAACACGGAGCAGTCGGAGTTGGAGCTGGCGGATCTGCAATGGACGCCGTACCCAGTAGAAAGTGGAGCGGCGAAATTCGATCTGACGCTGTCGGTAAGTGAAGAGGAGCAGGGCATGCGTTGCACGCTGGAATACGCGGTGAAGCTGTTCGAGCGGGCCACGATTGAGCGCTGGGTGGGTCATTTTACGGAGCTGCTGCGTCAAGTGACCCGCGATTCGCATACAACGCTGGGAAGCATGGACTTGCTGACGGCAGGGCAGCGGGAGCAGTTGCTGGTGGACTTTAACGATACAGGGGCAGAAGTGCTGCTAGAGCAGCGGGCGACGCTGCATGCGCTGTTTGAGGAGCAAGCGGCGAAGACGCCGGAACGTGTCGCCGTCGTTTGCGGGGAGGAGGCCTTGACCTACCAAGAGCTGAACGAACGCAGCAGCAGTGTGGCGTTTAATTTGCAGAAGCGCGGCGTGGCGCCAGCAGATGTTGTTGCCATCATGCCTACGCGTTCCGTGGAACTGATCGTTGGCATCCTAGGCATTTTGAAAACGGGCGCTGCTTATGTGCCGATTGATCCCGACTATCCGACAGAACGGATTCATTTCATGCTGGAGGACAGCAGGGCTCGTTTTTGCCTGACGCATCAAGCACATGTTCATCAAGTTAAACAATCAGCAGTGGAGGTTCTTCTACTAGACGGGTTAGAAAAACTAGAGGAGCATTCCGAACAGCCTTTACCTGCAATCCTTCCGACAGATGTAGCTTACATCATTTATACGTCCGGTTCGACCGGCAGGCCGAAAGGCGTTATGATCGAACACCGCTCTGTCGTTCATTTGTGCAGATGGCATCAGGCCTATTTTGATATGAGTGCAACAGATCGGACAACCCAATATGCAGGTATTGGTTTTGATGCAGCGGCGTGGGAAATATTCCCTTCCCTTACGATAGGAGCCGCCGTGCATATCGTACCGGAAGATTTGCGTCTGGACCCTGCCGCCTTAAATGCCTATTTTGAGGAAAAAAACATAACGGTCAGCTTCTTGCCGACACAGGTGTGCGAACAGTTTATAACGCTGGAAAATCGTTCTCTGCGCGTTTTGTTGACGGGCGGGGATCGTTTGAAGAAAATCAGTCATACTCGGTATGCTTTATACAACAACTATGGACCTACAGAAGGTACAGTGCTTGCTACATCGGCCCGAGTGGATGCATCCCTTGCTGTCATACCGATCGGGAAGCCTATTTCTAACACCCGAGTGTATGTACTTACCCAGGAGAACGGCTTGCAGCCTGTTGGTGCTGTTGGTGAACTGTGCATAAGCGGAGTCGGTCTAGCCCGAGGATATTGGGATAGAGCGGATCTAACTTTGGAAAAATTTGTGTCTAACCCGTTTGAGCCAGGGGAGCGAATGTACCGTACGGGGGACTTGGTTCGCTGGCAGGCGGATGGCTCCTTGGCGTATGTGGGACGCAGGGATGAACAGGTAAAAATTCGCGGTTACCGCATCGAGCTCAGTGAGATTGAAGCGGTGCTGCTTCGAGGGGCAACGGTTCGCGAGGCGATCGTGCAGGCGCTGCCGGATGCGGGGGGCAGCCTTCAGCTGTGCGCCTACGTCGTAGGCAGCGAGCTGGAGATTCCGAGGCTGCGCAGCTTGCTGTCGGCTTCCTTGCCCGCCTATATGGTGCCGGCCTCCTTGTCAGCTGTGCGCCTACGTCGTAGGCAGCGAGCTGGAGATTCCGAGGCTGCGCAGCTTGCTGTCGGCTTCCTTGCCCGCCTATATGGTGCCGGCCTCCTTCGTGCAGATGGAGAGCCTGCCACTCACGGCCAACGGCAAAGTGGACCGTCAGGCGCTGCCGATGCCAGAGGCTCAGGCTTCACACCTCCCGTATGCTCCGCCTCGCACAGCGATGGAGCATGCGCTGGTGACGGTGTGGCAGCAGGTGCTCGGCGTGCCCGAGGTCAGCATCCATGACCATTTCTTCGATCTGGGCGGCGACTCGATCAAAGCGATTCAAGTCGCTTCCCGGCTGCTGCAGGTCGGGTACAAGCTGGAAATGAAGACGTTATTCCGCTATCCGGTGGTGGCGCAGCTAGGCACCCATCTGACGGCGGTTACCCGTACGGCGGAACAAGGAGAAGTACACGGGGCGGTGCCGCTGACGCCGATTCAGCGCTGGCTGGTGGAACGTGATCCCGTCGACCTGCATCATTTCAACCAGGCGGTCATGCTGTATCGGGAAGAACGGTTTGACCGCGTGGCGCTGAGCGTGGCGATGCAGCACCTCGCCACGCATCATGACGCGCTGCGGATGACGCTGACGCAGGCCGAGGACGGCAGCTATTTCGCTTGGAACCGGAAGGTGGCGGACGGTGAGCTTTACAGGTTGGACGTTTTCGATTTCCGGGGTGAGCCCGGATGGAGCGAAAAGGTCGAAGCCGCTGCCGCTGAGCTGCAAGGCAGCATTTCGCTAGCGACCGGCCCGCTCATGCGGCTGGGCTTAAAGCCGTCAAGGCGTTCGAGGTTGGACGTTTTCGATTTAGGTTGGACGTTTTCGATTTCCGGGGTGAGCCCGGATGGAGCGAAAAGGTCGAAGCCGCTGCCGCTGAGCTGCAAGGCAGCATTTCGCTAGCGACCGGCCCGCTCATGCGGCTGGGCTTGTTCCAAGGTGGGGATGGGGATCATTTGCTCATCGTCATTCATCACTGGGTCGTGGACGGGATATCTTGGCGAATTCTGTTTGAAGATTTTTCCACTGCGTACGAGCAAGCAGTACAAGGGGAAGACATCCGGTTGCCACAGAAAACGGACGCATTCCAGACATGGGCGCAGCAATGGAGCGCTTATGCAGGAAGTCCGGCGATGGAGACGCAGCGTGCGTACTGGAAGCGGATCGTAGAGATGGCGGTTCCGCCGCTGCCCAAGGATTACGACTCAGGAGCCTCAGGAGCCTCAGAAGCCTCAGAAGCTTTAGGAGCTTCAACGCTAGCAGCTAGCCAAACGCTGGCCGTGGAGTGGTCACAAGTCCAGACGCAGCAACTGCTGAAAGAAGCGCACCGAGCTTACGGAACGGAGATTAATGATTTGCTGCTAACTGCTCTAGCGATGGCGGTTCAGGCGTGGAGCGGTATGACGCGTGTGGGGATCATGCTGGAAGGGCATGGAAGGGAAACGATTCTTACGGATGTGGATGTCAGCCGGACGGTCGGCTGGTTCACGAGCGCGTACCCGGTGGTGCTGGAGATGAAGCCAGAGATGACCTTGTCGCAGCAGATCAAGCGAGTGAAGGAAACGCTGCGAGCGATCCCGGACAAAGGGGTTGGCTACGGCCTTCTGCGGTATGGGTCCAAGCAGGTGGAAGGGGAAGACTGGTCGTGTGACCCCGACATTTCCTTCAATTACTTGGGCCAGTTTGATCAGGATTTGGAGCGCAGCGCGCTTGAGCTATCCCCGCTCTCCTCGGGAGAGGCGATCAGCAGTAGAAGGCAACGAGCCGCGCTGCTGGAATGCAACGGGATGATCGCGGAGGGAACGTTGCGCCTGACCGTTAGCTACAGCGCCGCGCAGTACCGTCCAGCGACGGTGGAGCAATTCGCGCAGCGGTTA
>NZ_LMLV01000021.1:0-6814 GCF_001422685.1 Paenibacillus sp. Leaf72
ATTTATTATGTGCATATCGACGGCATTTCCCATACCTATCATTTGGATATGGAGAAGAAAAGCCGCTCTTTCCAAAACCAGAAACTGACTTATGAGGCCGTGTTAAAACTCATCATGAAGGATTATGCACATGCCGATTTCATATGGCCGGATGATGGGTGCAGCAAGCCGGTTGGGCGGTTCCTTCTGCAATACGAAGAGACCGATTGGGCTTTTATCCGGCGGCTCACCTCCTATGTGAATAATGGATTGATTCCAGAAATTAGACGCGAGGGTCCAAAATATTTCGTCGGCTTGCCTGAAGGACGCGATGAGCGCCTGCTTCCTCCTACACCGTATCGGATGACGAGGCAAGTGGCTCGTACCCAGCGTATCATCCAAAACCGAACCATTACCGAGCTTCACGATTCCGACAGCCTGCAATATGAGATTAAGAACCAATATGCCTGCTATGAGCTCGGTGATCGGCTGCGGTTTCAGGGCCATTCGCTGGTCGTTGTGGAAAAGCACAGCCAGCTGCACCCCGCAGACGGACTGCTGCGCTATACGTATGTGCTCGCTACGCCACGAGGCGCACAGCAAGAGCGGCTCTATCACGACAAGCTTTCCGGGCACTCGCTGACAGGAACGGTCATTGCGGTTAAAAGCCATTATACCAAGCTGCATCTGCACATGGATGAACAGCAGGAGAAGGAAACGGCAACCTGGTTTCCTCAGCCCACCTATTTTACCGGAGGAAGCGGGAAAGGCTACGGTACGATGCCAGAGATCGGCGAAGTATTAAACCTGCATTTCCCTTTCCCGCATGAGGATGGCTGTTATATTATCAGCTCCGAAGGGAATGACTATGAGGCGATTGCCCAAAGGGTTGAAGCYTCCAGTAAAAATCCGGAGCCTCCTCCCAAGAAGACAAATAACGCTGTGTCAGCAGGATTAGYTTCCCCGGCGAAAGAAGCACCACCTCGCAAYCGGAATCCCGGGCCAGCACTAACAGACGATACCATGTATCGTACGAAGCAGTGGTTCTCACCAGGCAATCAATCCGTGATGCTAAGCGACCATCAGATTAAACTTCATTCCAGCGGGAGTACGTCGCAGATCACGCTGCTGGAGGGTAATGGTCTGCTCGTAAACAGCACGAGTGGAATGGATTTGTCCGGCAAGAACCTATCTATCAACCCGGATCACGCTGGAGCAGACGGCCCCGTCCCCGGGCCCGGCCTAACGGTTAGCTTATCCGCCACGGAGTCCCTCGCCTTCATTTGCGAGAACAGCAGTCTGCTCATGCAGAAGGATGATAAAACCGTACATTTTGTCGCTGATAAGGTCAGTCTGGAGAGTCCCAGCAATCCGATGGATTTCATGGTCATGTCTGCCGACGCTGTGGGCGCTCGGTTGGCCGCTTATGAGGAAGCTCGGCAACGGAGCCTTCCTGTATTTTTCCCGGATGGCACTCTGATTACAGGCCGTACGATGGACGAGCGTCTCGCGCATTACGGCAAAACCAAAATGGAGTCGTTCCGAGACTACTGGTCAACAAGCGGCGATTTTATCCTTAAAGGCAATTACGCCGACGAAGTCAATGCTGGCGGGGTTGGCGGAAGTATACTACTAGGTCTGACTGGTGCCGATCTTCCCATGGATGTCCGCGATTTATTCCATAATCTCACGAACTGGGAGTGGAACTGGGGACATGCAGGAGAAACGGGGTTAAATACGTTATCCTTCTTCCCTGTCGTCGGCGTGCTTAAAAATCTGCGTTTTGTAGACGAGCTCACCAACATTGCCGATGTCGTCAAGGAACTCAAGAAGATGGGCGCTGTGAAATATACCGGAAGCTCTGGCGCCATTCAAGTCCTTCAAAAGTTACCTGATGGCTCCTATCTGGTGCTTGATGAAAGCGGCAAGCTCATGAAGAAGCTGGATAATGAAGCTGCTGCTTTTGATGAATTGGGGATTAAGATCGCTGTAGGGTCGGGTATAAAGACAGGGAAATTAGAGCTTACAGATTTTTCAAAGGAAATAATGAAAACTAAACCGATGAACTCTCCTATACCCGAAAAATGGTATAGAAAAGGCGGTACGATTTCAATGGAGGAAAACGGGACTTGGACTTATACTAATAAACAGGGACAATCAGTAAGTTACCCTAATGGATACCCCGATTTCACGCCATATTACCATCCTACTGTAAAACCAGTCGAGATCGAAGTTACAAAACCTAAAAATCCTCAAACCGACTTCAAAAAAGCAAATGAGGAAGCTGGTTTAAATAAAGATTCCGATCCATCCGTGCCAGCAAGTAATAAACCACCTGATGATTATACATGGCATCATCATGAAGATGGTAAGACAATGGTTCTTGTTGATGAAGACATTCATAGAGAGTTTAGGCATATTGGTGGTCAATCTACAGTGAATGGAAAAAATGCAGAAGGAGATTAAACATGACGAATATGAATAGACAGAATGAAAAAATAACTATAGATGACATTAGTGAGTTTGAATTCAAATATGAACTTAAACTTCCTGACCAATACAAACATTTTTTGCTTAAGTTTAATGGAGGATATCCCCAAGCTTCTACTTTCAAAATTTCTGATGAAGAAGGGGAAAGTGTTGTCAATAAATTTTATGGGATAGGCGATATGAAGGGAAGTCTTGCTAAAATATTTGAAATTTTAGATGGTGAATTACCCGCAGGATTTATATCGATTGCCAATGACCCCGGAGGAAATGAGATTTGCATAGGTATAGGCGAGAAATACTTTGGAAATATATATTTATGGATTCACGATATGGACTCAGACGAAGAAATGAGTAATATGTTCCTTCTATCAAGTAGCTTTGATGACTTTTTTGATAACTTGTATGAGGTTGAAGGGTAATTGGTGGGGCTACCCACTCTCAACTTAACCCATGAAATACCGTTACAAATATTTCTCCAATTCGCTTGTATTTACAGTGATGCTTGACTAACATAACCCTAATAACGTTTTAGCGTTACATTGAGCAGGTCGATTATGGTCAGATACCACCATAATTGACCTGCTTTTTGCTATTCTTGTGATCTTAAGTCGCTTCTTAAATCTCCCCTCACTATTGATTTTCTCCAGGTACATATTCAATCAAATCAGATAATTTACAATTGAATGTATCGCATAGTTTAAATAAGGTTTCTAGCTTTGTCGTTTCTATATTCGTTTCCCTATACAGCTTATTAATTGAGTTTCGACTCAATCCCGATTTCATCATCAGTTCAGTGATATCATCTATTCGATGTTCTGCCATGAGTTCTCTTATATTACACTTGATTACGGTCATCTCTTCGCCTCCATGGTACTATCTTATCCCTCATATTTAGAATCATCAACGAAAAGCTAACAATTAACTCTATAAAGTCAAATGTTCACTTTACAATTAACCTCATGAGGTTATATAATAACTCTATAGAGTTAACGAGAGGAGGAATAACATATGGTCAATGCATTAGAATCATTAGCAGAACCACTTATCAGAATACGTCTAGAATTGCTATACAGCGAACTTTTAGAGAATCACGTCGATTACAGTCAGCTTTCTTCGGAGACAGATCAATACTTCAAATCGCTCCGTGAAGCTCTACCCGATCACCTTCAACATACAGTTTTTCTATATGAAGATACTCAAATTTCTCTACAATTCATCTTAGAAAGAAGTATCTACATACAAGGTTTCAAAGACGCTCTACAACTATTTAGTGAATTGCATCATTCAAGCATTTAGAGGGTCAAATGATCTTCTTTTTGTTACAATTAACCCATGTAAATCGAATTGAACTAATATTCCACATGCGAGTCTAACAACTCCATGTGGTTTTTTCTTTTTTCTCAAGCCTTTTTCACAAACATTTAAGAGAAATTCTTAGAGAGAGTTGCGAAAGTTTATGTGAACAGGCAATCAATGATATTCCTCTATTATGTAAGCATATTGAAGTTGGTTTCAATTAGAAAAGAAACAACCTTATCTACCAACACTTCCACAATAGAATTAAATGTTTGTTTTCAATGAAAAATTAGCAGGTGGTATCAATTAGTGGGACAGTTTGTCAAGCCAAATGCGACAGCTCAATCATAAAAGCTTCATGTCCAACAGGTACGGGCCTTTGTTACAGGCAATGCCTGTACGTCTCTCGTTACTATTCCGTGGCAAAATGCCAAAACCGATGTGCTGGCCGGCCATTATCAGGCTTTGCTTGAAGGAAGCTGGACCGTATGCCAGAACGGATTCGGCATCATCTCCGTCTTGCATCATGGACAGACACCTCAGATGACTCTGGAGACCGTTATGGCTCAGCTTGCCCAGCTGGAGCAGGCAGTAGATCAGTATATGAAAGACCATAATATCAATCCCAAAGAGAAAGAAAAGCTGCTGGCGAGCCTCCTGCTCTGGGATGATTATGGTGAAACCTTCTGGGAGAANAGAAGTGTAGACGATCCATGCTCCCGTCTCCATTTGCTCAGCGCCCAGCTGGAGCAGGCAATAGATCAGTATATGAAAGACCATAATATCAATCCCAAAGAGAAAGAAAAGCTGCTGGCGAGCCTCCTGCTCTGGGATGATTATGGTGAAACCTTCTGGGAGAAAGAAAGTGATGCACATACACGAGGACTTGCCGACTTTTCAAGCGTAAACGGCTGTCGCCGTCCTCTGGCGGCAAAGCTACCGTTTCGCGATGAAATATAAGCCAATTATAAGGGTGAAACTTATAAATGCTTATATTTTAAAAAAATCAGACCCTGCCCTGTTTAATTTTTTTGAAAGAAAGATCGTATTAAACGAAGGGGTGCCTGGTCAGGAAGTAGATCTAACCTACTTCANTTTTAAAAAAATCAGACCCTGCCCTGTTTAATTTTTTTGAAAGAAAGATCGTATTAAACGAAGGGGTGCCTGGTCAGGAAGTAGATCTAACCTACTTCATAGGATTGATGACAGGCTTCCGCAGCCGCGTCGATCCTCTGGGAGCCGTCAGCCCGGACATGTTGAAAAATGAAGGCATGATGAATGCTTATCTCGATGCCGCTCAGTTAGACATGGGACGTACCGACGCAGCAAAGGGAAAGTCTCTGCTTGCGTTAGTAAANGAAAAATGAAGGCATGATGAATGCTTATCTCGATGCCGCTCAGTTAGACATGGGACGTACCGACGCAGCAAAGGGAAAGTCTCTGCTTGCGTTAGTAAATGAACGGTACGGCATGGACAGCGGGGCGAATGGGCTGAATGCCACGCGCTATACCGATTATGTGGAGTATGTAGCACCTGCTATTGAATGGTATAACCCTATGACTAATGTGCTGGAATACCAGCAGTCGTCGGACGAGGAAAAGAAGTTCACTATTTTAAAAAATATGATCAGCGGACAGCTGGAAATGAATCATTCTACTGAAAATGCCGAACAGATCACCGACCAATGGCTCCAGCTTATTCGCACGGGCCTAGCTGCTGAGCAAACACGGTAGAAGGAGACGGCCATATGATAGAAACCTGGGGTTATCCTACGATTTTACNGAAAAATGAAGGCATGATGAATGCTTATCTCGATGCCGCTCAGTTAGACATGGGACGTACCGACGCAGCAAAGGGAAAGTCTCTGCTTGCGTTAGTAAACGAGCTGTACGGCATGGACAGCGGGGCGAATGGGCTGAATGCCACACGGTATACCGATTATGTGGAGTATGTAGCACCTGCTATTGAATGGTATAACCCTATGACTAATGTGCTGGAATACCAACAGTCATCAGACGAGGAAAAGAAGTTCACTATTTTAAGAAATATGATCAGCGGCCGGCTGGAAATGAATCATTCTACAGAAAATGCCGAACAGATCACCGATCAATGGCTCCAGCTTATTCGCACGGGCCTAGCTGCTGAGCAAACACGGTAGAAGGAGACGGCCATATGATAGAAACCTGGGGTTATCCTACGATTTTACTGGAAGGCCTGGATGGTGTCCTTCACCTGCAAGAGCTAAGCATTCATCAGCTCATCCATGCACACGCCACCTTCTCCNGGGGTTATCCTACGATTTTACTGGAAGGCCTGGATGGTGTCCTTCACCTGCAAGAGCTAAGCATTCATCAGCTCATCCATGCACACGCCACCTTCTCCCTATCCTTTATGCTGGATGAGTCGAAAGCGCCAAGCTATATAAACGCCTCGTTTAACAATCGGAAAATCGTGCTTAGACATCGGGAGCAGGAACGGGAAATATTGTTTAATGGCCTCATTCGCAACAGTCGTCTGGAGCGAATCGACGGCATTTATTATGTGCATATCGACGGCATTTCCCATACCTATCATTTGGATATGGAGAAGAAAAGCCGCTCTTTCCAAAACCAGAAACTGACTTATGAGGCCNGGGGTTATCCTACGATTTTACTGGAAGGCCTGGATGGTGTCCTTCACCTGCAAGAGCTAAGCATTCATCAGCTCATCCATGCACACGCCACCTTCTCCTTATCCTTTATGCTGGATGAGGCGAAAGCGCAAAGCTATGTAAACGCCTCGTTTACCAATCGAAAAATCGTGCTTAGACATCGGGAGCAGGAACGGGAAATATTGTTTAATGGCCTCATTCGCAACAGCCGCCTGGAGCGGATCGACGGTATTTATTATGTGCATATCGACGGCATTTCCCATACCTATCATTTGGATATGGAGAAGAAAAGCCGCTCTTTCCAAAACCAGAAACTGACTTATGAGGCCGTGTTAAAACTCATCATGAAGGATTATTCTTCGAAGGCGGCCGTAACATCCCGATGACCAGATCGCAGC
>NZ_LMLV01000022.1:0-5145 GCF_001422685.1 Paenibacillus sp. Leaf72
CTGCTCCTCCGTCAGCTCCACCCGCAGCGCATCCCGCTCCAGCATCCGGCTGCCCGTTAAATCTGCTCCAGTGAAATCCACCTCAAGCAGCTCGGCTCCCGTAAAGTCTGCCGCGATTTTCGCACCCCGAAAACTCGCATACGTCAGGTCTGCCCCTTGGAACTGCACGCCGTTCATCCCGAACACGAGACCATGCTCTTCTGCCACATAGTCCCGATTGCCGAGGACGCCATCGAACCGCGCATAGGTCAGGTCGCAATGGCGAAAATCGGCATCATAGACGAGGCAATCTTGAAAATCCGCCTGATCGCACACACACCGCTCGAATCTTGTGCCCAGCATCCGGCTGTTCGCAAGCGTGCTGCCCGTCAGCGTCACCTCTTCAAATCTCGTATAATTCACATCGATTCCTTCGTACTCCCCACGCATCAGGTTCACGCCAGCGATATGCTCATAGATATAGTCCTGATCTAGCTTGTTTTCCAGCCAGCCCTTGCACGTAATCGACGTCCGCTGCCGCTCCTTCACGCAATAGACCGACTCGCTGATCTCTTGATCCCGGTATTCGCCTACTCGCACCTCAAACGAATCATCCTTCTCCATCTCCTGAAAAGAAGCCAGCTCCCGAATCGCATCCATCGCATAACGCGCCGCATGCACCATATACACATGAAACGGATACAGCTGCTCCTTCATCCAAACCTCAAACGAATGGCGTTCAATCCGGTTCATATACCGCTTGCGCCGCTCCTCGCAGCCTTGATCCCAAGCCTCTGCGAAGCCATAAATCCACCCCGCCTCATAGCGAAAAGAAGTCAGCCCCACCTTGCCATCCGTCTCAGCCTTGATCCCAAGCCTCTGCGAAGCCATAAATCCACCCCGCCTCATAGCGAAAAGAAGTCAGCCCCACCTTGCCATCCGTCTCCCTGTCGCTCGCTTCCAGCATATAGACCGGATGCCCTTCGCTCAGACTTGTCCGCAGCAAGGAGATGTGGATATAGGCACATTTCTGCAAAAGCCCTTCCTGCTGCCGAGCTAACACCGCTTGGCAAAAACGGTCAAAAAGCGCGGTGAACTCCGCCGCAATCCACGCTTTATTTTTCACATAATAATGATGCAACGCCCGAATTTGCGCATTGCGCTGCGGGATAACATCCTCTTCTAAAAAATGCTGCCACCCTTCCATATCGTGCATCGCTTGTTCTCCTATCTATGGTGTTCATTGCCTACTGATTCATCAGCACTTCAATCCCTTTAATGACGACCTGGCCTTATCTATATATAAAATCAATAAAATTAATTAGTAATTGATACGAATAAGCATACGCAAAAAAAAGCTTACCCCACCTTTTTAAGTGGAATAAGCTCCTTGTTATATTGCAATATCTTTTTTCAATAAAATTTTTGTGAGATGCTTATTATTCCTTTATGATTTTATTAATGCCTTGTATCAAGGCATCACGTAATATTTCAGAATAATCATTATAACCTTTCTCCGCTTTGATTTTATCAAACACCTTTTTCAAGGTACCATCAATAAAAATAGTTAAGCCATCAACCTCTACTTCACTACCTTCTCTCTTGAATTTTTCATTTAGTATTGTTAACTTATCACTCATTTTTTTAGCCTCCATTAATCATTCATTTTCTTTTTGATAAATAATACTAATTAGATCTACGCCTTCATCCAGCCAATATTTCTCTGAATCAGGTATATAATCGTCAAAATCTTTGTACTCACCAATCCAGTTATCAGGTGCATACCTTTCAAATGGAAACATCTCTGGAAAACTAGAAAGTAACATTTTCTTGTCAACATCAATAAATAAAGATGGATTTAAAGATAGGATCGTATCATCATATTTCTCTTCTTTTATGATTTTTTTCAATTCCAATGAGCTAGTCTTATACTTACTTAAATTTTCTAAATATATATCTATAGTATCCTCATTCACATTTTTAATGAAGAATCGAGATTCTAAAAGATGTTCCATATCATATTCATATCCATTACTCAAAAATTCTTGTTGTCTTTTAATTAAATCCATTATCCAAAAACTCTTATCTGTTACATACCAAGAAAAATCATTCTTATTATTAATTCCAACAATAATATTAGCAGCATACTCCGGCATACACTCCATATTTACTCTCCTTTTCAGTTCTGGACAGTCAAAAGCAAAAATCTAAATTATTACTCTACTAAACTTTGCACACGTTTCAAAAGATCTGTTTTTTCATCTAAATCAAGTTCATCATTAATTAAATTTATTTTAAAGCTACTTATTTCATCAAGCAGTTCTTTAGAAATTATCTGATTGTTTTTCACTAGCATTTCAGCCAATGTCACGTACAATGTAATTTTTGTACTCAGAGTACGGTCACAACTCCTTTTATACCGACACAGTACTTGTTTTGTGATCTCATCTCCATTCGTATTTTTGGCAAAAAGCTCTAAACAGAAATCACTAACTGCATTCGTAATCTCTGTGTAGTATCATCTTGCCTGATTACACAAATCAATAGGCATTAGTTTTATTTCTTGCAAAGCCTTTTCTTTACGACTTGATAATTCCTCAAATTGTTTTTGTGTTAGTTGTCCATCTTTTATTTGACTTTCAATTTCCTCTAAATTGATTGACTCTAATTCATAAATAAGAATATCTTTTGTTTTACTAAAAATTCTTGGGTTCTGTAATGAAAGCTCAACATATACGATGAATATTAACGCTTTTTCCATTTCATCAACGATGCTTTCAGAATAAAATTCATCAAATGTCATGTTGATTGCTTCGTCGTGACTATAATATTCTTTTTTGTACCTTTCGATATCCCAATAGAATTCATCTATTAAATCTTGATATTGCCATGCCATATAAATCACCTCTTATTTTTTTGGAACTTTATTATCACCATTATGAATAACTTCTATTGTAATGCCTGGATAATCTTTTTGAAAACCACTAATATTTTTATTACAGCTTATACATGTATCATTTTCTGTAAATAGTTTCATTCTTCCCTTTATATTCGGATTTGGCGGACCAAGTTGGCTAGCTAAATCATTTATTATTTTATGCTCTGTATCACTATTTCTTGATATAATTTTCCCAAAATATTAGGAGCATCCTCTGCCGGGTACCTCACTTCGCCTTGTGGTTTATATGAAAAACCGTCGTAATTAATCCCAGGCTGGTGTGGTGGTGAAGGCCCATCTACTTGACTGTGTGCATAGAATTCATTTTTTATTCCTGGAATATTAACTTCTGCATAGCCAAAGTTTGCTCCACTTTTATTCAATGCACCATTAGATAATCTACCTTTTAATTCTGACACCCTTTGAAGAATATGACCTTCTGTCTCTGGATTGATAAGTCTTGTTGGAAACCTATGTCCAGCTTGTCCCGTCCCCTCAAACCTGACTCCACATTCAGAGAACGAAAAAAACCACAATACGGGCGGAAATCTCGTATTGTGGCTTAGTTGGTTATGTTATACGATCTTATTATTGGGGGAAGTAAGTCGGTTTACATATAGATATTAACAGGCTCTTACATACCCATCAAAGATCACTTATTTCAATTGGTTCTTTATTAACAAACTTTTCAAACCAATTATTTAAAGGATAATACCCTTCATTTTTGACTTCTAGCCCTACATTATTCATGTAAAATGAACCCCCTCGTTCCAATACTCTAATTAGAGGCTCGTACACACATAAATATGGACTCACATCAGGATGCTTATCTGCATATCTTGCCAATTGCAAGTACCATTCAATTACGCTTTTCATGCTCGCATCCCTATTGAAAAACTCAATAACGTCTGAATTACAAAAAATTGAAATTTCCATTTCATCTTCATCACCCAACAATTTAGCTAAGTTCGAAAAAGATGGTTGTCTTGGTTTCAATTGTTTCTCTTTAAAAAACTGCGCTAATCTTCTCAGATATTCATAACCCAAGTCGCCTTTTTCGTTCACCTCACCAACTAATTTCCAATTGATATTATTTATTTTTAAAATTGCCTTTTCCAGATGCATCTCTCTCACCTCATATTAGTAATTATTACTATCCGTGTCAGAATGGTCCCAATAATCCTTGTTAGCATTATATTTCGGAAACTCTCCAGGGTTAGGATCTGTTACATTTGCTTTATCATGTGCATTTTTCCCAGGGTCGGGATCAAATCTTTCAGTTTTCGGATTCCAAGTAGAAAGATCCATTAGCGGCATTCCTTTATCCATTAATTCTTTTTCTTTCAATTCATGATTCGCTAATTGTCTAAACCAATCTCTTTCCTCAACTGTAAGTTCTTTTTTTTGAGCTAATTGCCATGCGTAAGCAATATCTTGATCCGCTCTAAAGTATAGTTCCTTATACGGCACTCCGTCTATTGATAGCTGATGTGTGTCAAGAAATAAATGTTTTTTCATGTCACTTATTTCTTGCTCGGTTAGACCAGTATTCTTTGCTACTATAGATATGTCCTCCAACCCAATCTTTCTAATCTCAATATATTTCCTCTCTAAAAAGGCATCAAACCCATCTCTAGGAGGTATAATATATGGTCTCATTTCCGCAGGGTCGGTTAAATACTTACCTTTTCCCGTCCCCTCAACTTTCCCACCTGTTGCATGCGGAGGCTCTGGTCTACTCTTACCCGCACCCTGATAAATAGCTGTATCATCAAACTCATCAATCGGTCGATTGACACCGGGACCGCCTTTACTCGCCTCTTTATTTATAGGCTTTGTTTTCGATTTTGGCGGTATTTTCGGCTTAGACTTATACACGTCCCACGCTTCGTCCAACGCCGCTATATTCCGGCCGTTCGCCAGTTTATTCGCAGCCCCATACATGCCATACTTAAGCAATATACCTAAGTTTACGATAGCCAAGGCAATACCCAGCTTATCTAACNCCGGCCGTTCGCCAGTTTATTCGCAGCCCCATACATGCCATACTTAAGCAATATACCTAAGTTTACGATAGCCAAGGCAATACCCAGCTTATCTAACAATGACTGGTCTATGCCCAGCAAGGACGGGTTCGTGTTGGCATTCCCGTTCTGTAAATCAATAAGTTTCTCTACATTGATCCATATCATCGTCGCGCTTAAGGCCACATCAGCTGCCAATAATAC
>NZ_LMLV01000023.1:0-529303 GCF_001422685.1 Paenibacillus sp. Leaf72
TTTGATCCGTATAAGGGAACAAGCAGAAGATTATTCAGCGGCAARCACCAGCCGTCCATCACAATATGATGGAAGCTCCAGACCAGCTCGTGCGTATGCTTCCCTGTGCGGAACACCGCCACTCGCATCAGGCTCTCCGCTTCCACATCAAAGCCCTGCCTCCGRTCCGCCGTCCGCCACTGCGCCACGYCAGCTTCCTGCTCGGTGACGGGTTTCAGCGACAGATCGGCATACGCGAGCTGAAACGGCCGGTGGCGGTACACGACTTGCAGCGGCTCTTTTCTCCACCCGCTGTCGATGCTCGTCCGCAGCACCGCATGCCGCTGAACGATCGTTTGCCAGCTTCGCTCAAACGCTGCCACATCCAATTCACCTTGCAGCGTTAGCTGCATCTGGTTCACATAAGCCCCCGCTTGCGGGTCCAGGCGGCTGTGGAACAACATGCCCTGCTGCATCGGCGTCAGCGCGTACACCTCCTCCAGCTCTCCGATGGCGGCGCTCCGCTGCACCAACGCATCCAGCTCTTCCTGTGTCAGATCAGGCAGCCCCACATCGCTTGGCGTCAGTTCCGTCCGCTCCTGAGCCATACAATGCGCGATCACCTCCTCCAAGCTCTGCTTTAACCGCTGCGCGAATTGCTCCACCGTCGCTGGACGGTACTGCGCGGCGCTGTAGCTAACGGTCAGGCGCAACGTTCCCTCCGCGATCATCCCGTTGCATTCCAGCASCGCRGCTCGTTGCCTTCTACTGCTGATCGCCTCTCCCGAGGAGAGCGGGGATAGCTCAAGCGCGCTGCGCTCCAAATCCTGATCAAACTGGCCCAAGTAATTGAAGGAAATGCTTCTACTGCTGATCGCCTCTCCCGAGGAGAGCGGGGATAGCTCAAGCGCGCTGCGCTCCAAATCCTGATCAAACTGGCCCAAGTAATTGAAGGAAATATCCGGGTCACACGACCAGTCCTCCCCTTCCACCTGCTTGGACCCATACCGCAGGAGGCCGTAGCCGACCCCTTTGTCCGGGATCGCTCGCAGCGTTTCCTTCACTCGCTTGATCTGCTGCGACAAGGTCATCTCTGGCTTCATCTCCAGCACTACCGGGTATGCGCTCGTGAACCAGCCGACTGTCCGGCTGACATCTACATCCGTGAGGATCGTTTCCCTGCCATGTCCTTCCAGCATGATCCCTACACGCGCCATACCGCTCCACGCCTGAACCGCCATCGCCAGGGCAGTTAACAGCAAGTCATTAATCTCCGTTCCGTAGGCTCGGTGCGCTTCTTTCAGCAGTTGCTGCGTCTGGACTTGTGACCATTCCACGGCCAGCGTTTGGCTAGCTGCTAGCGTTGAAGCTCCTAAAGCTTCTGAGGCTTCTGAGGCTCCTGAGTCGTAATCCTTGGGCAGCGGCGGAACCGCCATCTCTACGATCCGCTTCCAGTACGCACGCTGCGCCTCCATTGCCGGACTTCCTGCATAAGCGCTCCATTGCTGCGCCCACGTCTGGAACGCGTCCGTTTTCTGCGGCAGCCGGATGTCTTTCCCTTGTACCGCCTGCTCGTAAGCAGTGGAAAAATCTTCAAACAGGATTCGCCAAGATACCCCGTCCACGACCCAGTGATGAATGACGAGGAGCAAATGATCCCCATCCCCACCTTGGAACAAGCCCAGCCGCATGAGCGGGCCGGTCGCTAGCGAAATGCTGCCTTGCAGCTCAGCGGCAGCGGCTTCGAAGCCCAGCCGCATGAGCGGGCCGGTCGCTAGCGAAATGCTGCCTTGCAGCTCAGCGGCAGCGGCTTCGACCTTTTCGCTCCATCCGGGCTCACCCCGAAAATCGAAAACGTCCAACCTGTAAAGCTCACCGTCCGCCACCTTCCGGTTCCAAGCGACATAGCTGCCGTCCTCGGCCTGCGTCAGCGTCATCCGCAGCGCGTCATGATGGGTGGCGAGGTGCTGCATCGCCACGCTCAGCGCCACGCGGTCAAACCGCTCTTCCCGATACAGCATGACCGCCTGGTTGAAATGATGCAGGTCGACGGGATCACGTTCCACCAGCCAGTGCTGAATCGGCGTCAGCGGCACCGCCCCGTGTACCTCCCCTTGTTCCGCCGTACGGGTAACCGCCGTCAGATGGGTGCTTAGCTGCGCCACCACCGGATAGCGGAATAACATCTTCATTTCCATCTTGTACCCGACTTGCAGCAGCCGGGAAGCGACTTGAATCGCTTTGATCGAGTCGCCGCCCAGATCGAAGAAATGGTCATGGATGCTGACCTCGGGCACACCGAGCACCTGCTGCCACACCGTCACCAGCGCGTGCTCCATCGCTGTGCGAGGCGGAGCATACGGGAGGAGCGAGGCCTGTGCCTCTGGCATCGGCAGCGCCTGACGGTCCACTTTGCCGTTGGCCGTGAGCGGCAGGCTCTCCAGCTGTACAAAGGAGGCCGGCACCATATAGGCGGGCAAGGAAGCCGACAGCAAGCTGCGCAGCCTCGGAATCTCCAGCTCGCTGCCTACGACGTAGGCGCACAGCTGANAAGGAGGCCGGCACCATATAGGCGGGCAAGGAAGCCGACAGCAAGCTGCGCAGCCTCGGAATCTCCAGCTCGCTGCCTACGACGTAGGCGCACAGCTGATGGCTGCCCCCCGCATCCGGCAGCGCCTGCACGATGACCTCGCGAACCCCTGTCCCCCGCAGCAGCACCGCCTCAATCTCGCTGAGCTCGATGCGGTAACCGCGAATTTTCACCTGTTCATCCCTTCGTCCCACATACGTCAAGGAACCATCCGCCTGCCAGCGAACCAAGTCCCCCGTACGGTACATTCGCTCCCCTGGCTCAAACGGGTTCGTCACAAATTTTTCCAAAGTCAGATCCGCTCTATCCCAATATCCTCGGGCTAGACCGACTCCGCTTATGCACAGTTCACCTGGCACGCCAATCGGCTGGAGTTGCCCATCCGCTGCGAGTACATACACCTTCGTTTTGCCAATCGCTTTGCCAAGTCCATGTTCCTGCCAGACACCAGTGATAGGCAAAGCGGTTGTTACTACGCTGTTTTCCGTCGGTCCGTACTCGCTAACAAATGAAATTTTGGGATAATTCAGTATTTTTTCAATGAGCGTCCCGCTGAGCTTTTCACCACCAATCACCACACTGCGCACAGTTGCTAGTTGGGCTGGCTTCAACATATCCAGCAGGACTGCAAACATCCCTGTCGTAAATTGAGCGTGCGTAATCGAGTGCTCCACTAGCGCCTTCGCAATGGCTCCCGGATCTTTCAGTTCTTCATCTCGAATCAATACGACGGTTGCTCCTGTAATAAGAGGTGCGAAGAAGTGCGAGATGAATGCATCAAACACATACGGGCTTGCATGAAGTACCTTTCCCTGATCAAAATGGTAGGTTGCAGCTTTCCATTGAAGCGTATGAACGATGCTGCGATGTTCCACCATAACGCCTTTAGGCTGGCCTGTCGTGCCGGATGTATAAATGACATACGCTAAATTTTCGGGCTTTGCATTGTTTAAGAGATTTCCTGACATCTCGGCATCGATGCGGGCGTCATCCAATAGCAATACGGGGCACGGCGCTTCCTGCACAGAATCAGACAACAATAGCAATGCACCGCTGTTCTTCAAAAGGAACTGCATACGTTCCACAGGATCTTCCAAAGAAAGAGGCAGATAAACAGAGCCTGCCTTAAGCACCCCGAGCAAGGCGACGGCCATCTCTACGGAACGTCTGCACTGAACCGCAACAATACGTTCTGGTCCTGCACCGTAGCCCTGTATCATTCTGGCAAGTCGATTTGCCCGCTCGTTCAGCTCTTGGTAGGTCAAGGCCTCATCCCCGCAAACGACGGCGACACGTTCCGGTGTCTTCGCCGCTTGCTCCTCAAACAGCGCATGCAGCGTCGATGGCTGCTCAAGCAGCGCTTCTGCCCCTGTATCGTTAAAGTGCACCAGCAACTGCTCCCGCTGCCCTACCGTCAGCAAGTCCATGCTTCCCAGCATTGTATGCGAATCGCGGGTCACTTGACGCAGCAGCTCCGTAAAATGACCCACCCAGCGCTCTATTGTGG
Source organism: Paenibacillus sp. Leaf72 (assembly GCF_001422685.1). NCBI lineage: Bacteria > Bacillati > Bacillota > Bacilli > Caryophanales > Paenibacillaceae > Paenibacillus > Paenibacillus sp. Leaf72. The sequence goes on from NZ_LMLV01000023.1 coordinate 4,077, forward strand.
CCTGCTCGAACAGCCTACTCCATTGTCACTGATTGTAATGGTTACTNTGACGCAGCAGCTCCGTAAAATGACCCACCCAGCGCTCTATTGTGGCCTGCTCGAACAGCTTCACCGCGTATTCCAGCGTGCAACGCATGCCCTGCTCCTCTTCACTCACCGACAGCGTCAGATCGAATTTCGCCGCTCCGCTTTCTATCGGGTACGGCGTCCATTGCAGATCCGCCAGCTCCAGCTCCGACTGCTCCGTGTTTTGCAACACCAGCATCGCATCAAAAAGCGGATTGCGGCTCAAATCCCGCTGCCTGACTACCTGCTCCACCAGCTCCTCGAACGGATAGTCCCCATGTTCGAAGGCGCTTAGCGCCGTCTGCTTCACTTCCTGCAAGTAGGCAGAGAACGGTTTTTCACCCGACGGGCTCAGCCGCAGCGCCAGCGTGTTCACGAACATCCCCAGCATGCCCTGCAAGTCAGCATGCGAACGTCCCGCAATCGGCGTGCCAACGATCAGCTCCTCCTGACCGCTTAACCGGCCAAGCAACACGCTGTACGCCGCCAGCAGCACCATATACACCGTCGCCCCGCTCGTACGGGCCAGYTCCCGCAGCGCTGCTGACAGCTCGCTGTCCAGCTCGAATTCTACGCGTGCTCCCTCGAAGCTCCGCACCGMCGGWAGCGGATAATCGAGCGGCAGGCTCAGCACTGGCAGCTCCCCGGCGAACTGCTTCAGCCAGTAGCGCTCCATCTCCCGATAAGACGCGCTTTCCCGGTAGCTTTGCTGCCAGACCGCATAATCTTTATACTGCAAACGCAGCGGCTTCAGTTCTTCTCCTCCGTACAGCTTCGTAAACTCCTGCACAAATATACTCATCGACGTGCCGTCGGAAATAATATGATGCATATCGAACAATAGCAAATGATTCGCTTCGCCCATACGCACCACCGTCGTCCGCAGCAGCGGCGCTTCGCTGAGGTCAAACGGACGAAGGAAGGTACGAACGCGCTCCTGTGCTTCCTCCTCCGTCGCCTCCTCGTAAGTTACCGCGAACACGGGAGACGCCGCAATACGCTGCATCGGCTCCCCGTCAACTACTGCAAATCCTGTCCGCAGCGATTCGTGGCGGGCCACCAGCGCTTGCAGCGCCCTTTCCAGCCGCTGACGATCCAGCGGTCCCGACAGACGCAGAGCGGCTGGCATGTTATAACTAAGCTCCGCTCCCTCTAACTGCTGTAAAATGTACAGGCGCTTTTGCGCTGAGGACAGCGGATACGCCTCCTGAGCCTTCACAGGCACCAGCGCTTCAAATTCGCGCTCGTCGGCTGTTTCTAGTACAGCCGCCAGGCCTTCGACCGTAGGCGAAAGGAATAACTGCCGCAGGGGAACCTCGGTCTCCAATACCTGATGAATGCGCGATACGAGCGTCATCGCTCGGAGCGAATGGCCGCCAAGCTCGAAGAAGTTGTCGCGAATGCCGACGCGCTCAAGCCCCAGCACCTCCTGCCACAGCAGAGCCAGCTTTGTTTCTACTTGCGTCCGTGGCGAGACGTAATCGCCTTCCGCCAATCTTTCCGTCGGCTTCGGCAGCGCTCTAAGGTCAATTTTTCCGTTACGCGTAACCGGCAGCTCTGCAAGCTGCACGAAATAGGCCGGTATCATATATTCCGGCAAGATCGTTCTAAGCGCTGCATGCAGCTCAGCAAAGGTATATTCACGCTCACCTGCCACATAAGCGCACAGCTCATTGCTGCCGCGTTCATCTTGCAGTGCAATTACAGCTGCCTCTCGAATCCCGTCCAACTCCAGCAGCTTGGTTTCGATCTCGCCCGGTTCGATTCGGTATCCTCTAATTTTAACCTGATGGTCGATACGGCCTAAATACTCAATGCTTCCGTCGGCCAACCAGCGGGCCTTATCCCCCGTTCGGTACATCCGGGTTCCGGGTGACCAGGGATTAGAAAGGAACTTCTCACTTGTCAAATCAGGCTGATGCAGGTAACCTCTGCCGACACAAGCTCCCCCAATATACAGCTCGCCAGCTACGTTGATCGGTTGCAGCTGCCCCAGAGAATCGACAATATAAACAGACGAATTGCTAATCGGTCTACCAATCGGAGGCAGCGCAACCATCGGCTCTTTCGGTATTATCGTATACGTCGTAGCCACATGCGTCTCGGAAGGACCGTAATGATTGTGCAGCGTTACGCCCTGCTCTCGCAAAAATTGCTGTAGTGTATGACCAACAATTAGCGCCTCTCCCGCTGTAATCAAATGCTTCACGCACTTCGGCCATACCGATTCATAAGTCGGATCGTTCCAGACGAATTTGACAAACGACGAAGGCAGAAGCAAGGTCTGAATGCCTCGATCCTCCACATAACGGAAAAGCGCAGTTGCATTTTGGCGCATCTCCTCCTCGATCAAGTGCAGCGTTCCTCCGGCAAGCAAAGTCGAGAAAATTTCTTGATAGCTCACATCAAAGCTATACGAAGCATACTGCAACACATCCTTGTCAAACGGAATATAAGTATGCTCATATTGATGCATAATCAAGTTGATGAGGTTGCCGTGTTCAAGCATGACACCTTTCGGATTGCCTGTCGTACCCGATGTATAGATGACGTAGAGCAACCGGCTGCTTTCGGTCGCTGCCGGACTTTGAAGCTGCTCATGTGAAACCTCAATTGTATCGCTGAAGCTTATTGTCGCAAGAAGCTGCTCGATGATTCTCGTTTTGCTGCGATGGACAAGGCGATCATGCGTTTGGGCGGAATCCGAATCCACCAGTAGGCAAGAGACTTTAGAATCTTCCAGTATGAACGAAATTCGTTCCTCAGGGTAGGAAGGATCAAGCGGAAGGAAGGCCGCTCCCGTTTTCAAAATGCCAAGCAAACCGATAATCATTTTGGGAGAACGCTGAGCCATTAGCCCTACAATGCTTCCGTCTCCGATCTGCTCTTGTCGCAGAGCAGCAGCCATTTGATCCGATAAACGGTCAAGTTCCCCGTAAGTAAGCATGGTATCGCCAAATACGAGCGCAGCCGCTTCCGGTGTTTTCTCCGCCTGCTTATGGAATAACTGATGCACATTTGTGTCTTCGAGCTTCTTCACAGGCCCGTCCATCCACCGATGCAGAGTCATCAAATCTTGTTCATTAAGCAAGTTCGCCTTGCCGAGCATGACGTCCGGCTCAGCCACGGTATGCCGAAGCAATGCGATAAAATGATCTTTCCAACGTTCAATGGTACTCGCCTCAAACAGCGATGTTGCATACTCCAAGCTGCCGTGCAACTCATCTGCGGACTCGTTGACAAACAAAGACAAATCAAATTTTGCCGTCGGGTTTTCCATCGGGACAGGAATGATCTCGACATCTGACATATGCAGAACAGATCGTTTCATATTTTGCAGAGCGAACATCGCATCAAAGACCGGATTCCGGCTCACATCCCGGTGTTGAACGACTTGATCGACAATTTCCTCAAACGGGTAGTCCGCATGTTCAAACGCCGCCAAAGAAATTTGCTTGATTTCCTCCAAGTAGTCCCTGAATGTTTTGTCTACAGACGGCATTGATCTAATCGCTAACGTGTTCACGAACATCCCCATCATATCGGACAGGTCGACATGAGGACGACCGGCAATCGGCGTGCCCACGATAATGTCATCTTGACCTGAAATTTTCGCTAGGAACACGTTGTAAGCAGCAAGCAATACCATAAATAAAGTAGTCCCTGTGTCTTGCGCCAGTTGTTTTACATGGGTGCTCAATTTTGCATCTATGACAAAATCCAGCCGACTTCCCGCAAAGCTCTTTATAGCTGGACGGGGGAAATCCGACGGCAAATGAAGAATCGGGACATCACCGCCAAGCTGCTGCACCCAATATTCTTTTTGCTTGACATACGTTTCCGAGTGTTTGTTAGCTGCAAGCCATACCGCATAATCCTTGTAATGAAGGGATAACGGCTCTAAACGTTTGCCAGCGTACAGCCTTGTCATCTCCTCGATGAAAAGACTTATTGAAGTCCCATCGGAGATAATGTGATGCATATCAAACAGCAGCAGATGCTGCGTATCGGTCAGCTTCGTCAACTGAATGCGCAGCAGCGGAGCCAGGCCCAAATCGAAAGGACGCATAAACGCCCGAATCATTTCTTCTATTGGTCTGTCTCCCGCTTCCCGGTAAGACAAATTGAAATCAACCTCTGCGCTAATTTTTTGAACTGGCTCGCCATCAAGCATCTCAAAACTGGTCCGCAGCACTTCGTGGCGGGCGATAAGCTCCCTAAAAGCGCGTTCCAGTTGGGCAAACTCCACCCGTCCATTGAATAGCAGGGCCGCAGGCATGTTATAGCTCATTTCCGCACCTTCAAGCTGGTGCAGCACGTACATCCGCTTTTGCGCGGAAGACAGCGGATAGTAGTCAAGCGGAGCGGAAGGCTGCAAACCCTCAAACAGGTCTTTCGCTCCCTGCTCTACTCTGAGCGCCAGCGCTTCAAGAGTCGAAAAACGGAATATGTCACGAATCTCCACTCGCACATTCATCACTTGATGGATGTGCGAGGCCAGCGACATCGCGCTTAGCGAGTGCCCTCCCCGTGCAAAAAAGTTATCTCGCGCTCCCACTTGCGACGTCTGCAATACATCCTCCCAAATTGCCGCTAGTTGAGCTTCCGTCGTTGTACGAGGAGCCACATATGGCGCAGTTGCCGCTGCATCGTATGCAGGCGCAGGCAATGCCGATCGATCCAGCTTCCCATTTCTCGTAAGCGGCAGTTCCGTAAGCCGGATGTAATACTCAGGAACCATATATACAGGCAGGGCTGTGCTCATCATATATCTCAATTTTGAAGGATCTAACACACCGTCGCTAACATAATAAGCGCAAAGCACTTCGTTTCCAGGTGTATCTTTCCGAATGACGACTGACGCTTGACGAATATCGGCGTGCACCAGCAGATGCGCTTCAATTTCGCCCAGTTCAATCCGGTATCCCCGAATTTTGACCTGCTGATCGATTCGGCCCATATATTCGAGGTTGCCATCAGGTAGCCAGCGCGCCAAATCCCCTGTTGCATACATGGTTTTACCTTCAATAAACGGATCAGACTTGAATTTTTCCTTCGTAAGCTCAGGCTGGTTCCAGTAGCCTTTGGCTACACCGGCACCTCCGAGGTGCAGCTCTCCCGGTACGCCAACGGGAAGCATCTGACCGCCAGCGCCCAGCACGTAGGCTGTCGTTCCGCCAATCGACCGTCCGATCGGAATGCTCGTCATCCCGATCGTCTCACTGAGAAGGAAGGCAGTCGAAAACGTAGTGTTCTCCGTCGGCCCGTATCCGTTCCATATCGTGATGGACGGGCTAGCCTTCTGAACAGCGTGAACAGGCTTCGGCAGCAATATTTCTCCACCCATGATCAAATGCTGAAGCCCAGCAAACATTCCCGCATCCTCATTGGCCAAGTGGTGAAATAGCGATGTTGTCAAAAACATGACCGTAATGCCGTTTGCTGCAATAAAATGTCCTAATCGTCTCGCGCTCAGCAGCACGTCTTTTTCTACCGGGTACAGCGCTCCGCCATGAAGCAGCGCGCCAAAAATTTCAAATGTTGCCGCATCAAAGCTGACCGAGCCGGTCTGCGCATAACGATGATCGCTATGAAACGGCACATACCCGCCTCCTGTCACCAGGTTGACGACATTGCCGTGTGTGACCAGCACGCCTTTTGGACTGCCTGTTGTGCCAGAGGTGTACATAATATAGGCAGGATCATCGCTGCGGGTTTTACGGATCGTGCGCAATTCCCCGTTGTCCTCCAGACCTTCCTCCAGAAGCATATCAGCATCAAGCCTGATTACCGCCCCCTCATACCGTTCCGGCACGCGCAAATCGCCAACAACGAGCAAGCAATCCGCACCGCAATCGTTCAATATATACATGTGACGGTCATCTGGTGCCTCCGGGTCCAAAGGTACGTAAGCGCCGCCCGCCTGCAAAATGCCCATGACTGCAACAACAAACTCGATGGAACGCTCAGCCAAAATGCCAACAGCCGCTTGAGGCAGCAGCCCTTTTCTAAATAGCTTCCCGGCTACAGCTCCGGACTGGCGCTGCAACGCCTCGTACGTAAGCTGCCGCTCGCCGCATACAACGGCCAGTCGTTCAGGATGATGATGGACGATTTCTTGAAAACGCTCTGTAATAGACACTTGCATCACAGGCGACACAGGTAGCCCGCTATAGGCCATAAGCTGTTCATGTTGCTCTTGCTCACGAAGCAACCTCGCTTCGGCAAGCCGCATATCCGGCTCAGCGACTACATGATGCAGCATGTCCGTAAAATAGCGGCACCAGCGCTCTATCGTTTCACGAGCAAACAATGCCGTGGAAAACTCCATGGAGCAGTAGTAGCCGTCCTGATGCTCGTTAACCTGAAGCGTGAGGTCAAACTTCGCCGATGTTTCGGCAAACGGATACGATTCTACGCTCAAGTCAGGTAGCGCAATGGGCAACAAATCGGTATTTTGCAGCACAAAAACGGCATCGAACAACGGATTGCGGCTCATATCCCGCTCTCTGACAACCTGATTTACAACATCCTCCAAAGGATAATCCCCATGCACTAAAGCATCCAGTGTCGTTTGCTTGATTTCCTCTAAAAATTGGGCAAAACCCTTTGGTCCTGAAGGGAATGTACGCAAAGGCAGCATATTAACAAACATCCCCATCATGGATGACAAATCTGCATGCGGACGTCCAGCAACAGGGGAACCAATGATGATCTCATCCTGGTTGGACAGCCGCGACAGGAACGTGCTGTACGCCGCCAGCAGCACCATGTACACAGTGGCCCCTTTATCCAGCGCGAGCTTTTGTACCGCCTCCGACAACGCATTGTCTAGCTTGAAATCGACTCGGTCCCCCGCAAAACTGCGCAATACCGGACGTGTGTAATCGGCAGGAAGATGCAGCACAGGCAATTTTCCGCCCAAATGCTGGAGCCAGTAGCCCTCTTGCTCCAGATACACGGCACTTTGGGCGTATTTCTGCTGCCATACGGCATAATCTTTGTACTGCAGCCGCAGCGGTTCCAATTTTTCTCCAGCATACAGTTTCGTAAATTCTTCTACAAAAATGCTCATTGACACGCCGTCAGAGATCATATGGTTCATGTCGAGCAGCACATAGTGCAGCTGTGCTTCCACGCGCACAACCTCCACGCGAAGCAAAGGAGCCTGTCCAAGATCGAATGGCCGTACAAACTCCGCGATTACGGCATCAAGCTGCTGCTGTTCCGCCTCCCGGTAGGCTGCGGCTATCTGCACATGCTCATGCACTTGCTGTACGGGCTCGTTGTCAATGAATGCAAAGGATGTTCGCAACGCGTCATGACGCAAAATGAGCTGCTGCAAGGAGGACTCAAAGCGTAATGGGTCCAGCATGCCTTCCATCCGCAGAACGGCGGGCATGTTGTAGCTGACTTCTGCTCCTTCCATTTGTTGCAGCACGAATAGCCTTTTTTGCACGCTCGTAAGCGGATAATAGTCCATCTGCGTCGCTAGCTCCAGAGCATCGAATATTTTCATCGACCTGGATGCGATCACTTCTGTCATCGACTCAACGGTCGGGTATTGGAACAGATCCCGCAGCGTAACGTCGGCCTGAAGCTCTTTTTGCATTCGTGCAACAACAAACGTGGCCTTTAACGAATGCCCGCCTCGTTCAAAGAAATCATCCCGAATCCCGATCGGACGTACGCCCAGCACTTCCTGCCACACTTCGATCATCTTTCGTTCTGCCTCGGATCTCGGAGCCAAGTAGCTGCCATCTTTGGTCAGATTGCTGCTGTCAGGAAGTGGAAGCGCTCGGCGGTCCAATTTGCCATTGGCAGTCAGCGGCATTTGCGGTATTTGAACAAAATAAGACGGCATCATATAAGACGGCAATGCCAAGCCAAGCAGCTGTCTTAATTCCTTCACTGCGTATTCCCGCTCCGCTACAAAATAAGCGCATAAACTGGCGTTGCCCTCTGATTCCTCGATCACAGTGACGGTTACCTCATTCATTTCTGGAAGCGTTAATAGATGCGCCTCAATGTCGCCGAGTTCAATCCGGTTCCCCCGAATTTTCACTTGATGATCCATTCGTCCCAAATACTCCAACGTGCCATCGGGCAACCACCGGCCCCAATCGCCTGTTCGGTACATACGTTCGCCCTTCACGAAAGGATCAGCCGTAAACTTGGATGCCGTCAATTCCTGTTGATTCATATAGCCCCGGGCCAAGCCGGCCCCGGCAATGCAAAGCTCGCCCGGTACACCGAGCGGATTCAGCATGCCTTTTGCATTCAAAATATAAACCCGCGCATTCGGTACGGGGCGCCCAATGGTTACAGCCGTCTCTTCCGTTAGTTCCACTGCTGTCGTCACGACGGTATTTTCGGTTGGACCGTATTCATTCATCAGCTGCATATCGGGATTCATAGCCTTCAGTCGACGAATTAAAGGCAGGCCAACCGCCTCGCCGGCTACTACCGCACTTCGCACCGAGCGCCAATCCTTATGCATCATGCTTTCCAGCATGGCAGAGTAGAAGCTCGGAGGGCTTTGCAAATGGGTAATTTGATGGTTCACGATCGCTTCGCGAATGGCTGAAGCATCTTTGCTGCCTTGATCACTCAAAATAACAACGGCTGCCCCTGAGACGATAGGCCCAAAAAAGTGAGTCACAAACGAATCAAAAATAAAAGGATTCAACATCAACGCTCTATCTTGCGGGCCAAACGAATAGTGGCGTTTTTTCCACTGTATCGTGTTCGCCAAGCTGCCGTGTTCAATCATAACGCCCTTAGACTTCCCTGTAGTACCCGATGTGTAGATGACATAGGCCAAGTGTTCTGGAGCGAACGAGCGTTTTACTGCCTTCACTGGGATCTGCCGTAGCGGGTGGTCCTCAAAATATAAAACAGAAATGTCCTGATGGAGTTCCGCAACGAGCGGCTCATACGTTCTGAACGTAAGCAGCACATGAGGGCGGCTGTCCTCCAGCATATACCGGATGCGATCGATCGGAAATTCAGGATCGATCGGAAGGTAGGCACCCTCTGCTTTCAAGACCGCCATTATGCCTACCGCCATTTCTAACGAACGATGAGTCATAACAGCGACAATCGTGTTCGCTCCCAATCCCTGCCTCCGCAGCTCAGCGCCGAGCTGCTCTGCCCACTCATTGAGTTGCCGGTAGCTCAGCTCGTCCTTTTCCAAAATGACCGCCGGTTGGTCTGGAGTTTCCACAGCTTGCTGCTCAAATAACGTTAGCACCGAGGTTGCTGGGCCATAGTTTTTCTTAGTCCCGGCAAATTGGCCTAACAGCTGCTCTCTTTCCTGACCCGTTACTATATCGTATGTCCCTAGCTTCGCATCCTGGGAGCGAGCAGCCTGAACCAGCAGCTCATGGAAGCAATCGCTCCAGCGTGTTATCGTACGATGTCCAAACAAAGCGGAGTCATACTCCCAACTCAATGAGAAGCTTTCCTCCCGCTCCGTCACGGTGAGCGTCAAGTCAAACTTGGCGGCCGTATAATCCAATGCGTACGGAGTAACATGGACATTGGCCAGCTTAAACTCCTCGTGATCCGCATGCTCCACAACGAGCATCGCGTCAAAGAGCGGATTGCGACTTAGATCACGCTGCTGAACAATGCGCTGGGCCAATTCCTCAAACGGGTAATTCCCATGCTCAAACGCAGACAATGCCGTCTGCTTCACTTCTCGCAGATAGGCGGCAAACGTTTTGTCGCCTTCCGGGTACATGCGAAGCGCCAAGGTGTTGACAAACATACCTAACATGCCTGACAGATCCACGTGCTGACGCCCTGCAACAGGCGTTCCGACAACGATCTCCTCTTGCCCGCTGATTCGCGACAACAGCGCGCTGTATGCTGCTAGCAGCACCATGTATACGGTGGCACCGTTCTTGCGAGCCAGCTCCCGGACCGCTGCTGCAAGCTCGCCCCGAAGCTCGGCGTCTACTCGGTTTCCTTTAAAACTGCGTACTGCCGGGCGAGGATCGTCGGTCGGCAGCTGAAGCACAGGCACGTCCCCAGCAAACTGATCCAGCCAATAGGCTTCCTGCTTGGCGTAATCTTGTGTGTACTTGTAGGCTTGCTGCCATACAGCGTAGTCTTTATATTGCAGCTGTAACGGCTCCAGCGTTTCTCCGGCATAAGATGCAGCTAGCTCTTTGGTCAAAATTTGCACAGAAATACCATCCGAGATAATATGATGCATATCAAACAAGAGCAGATGCCGTTGCTCCCCAATACGTACAATCTTTGCCCGCAGCAGCGGAGCCATGCAAAGGTCAAACGGCCGGATGAAAGTCGAAATTTGCTCGTATGCCTCTTTTTCCTCTGCTTCCTCATAAGGAAGGGAGAAGACAACCTGCTGATGCACATGCTGAACAGGCTCTCCATCTTCAACTGTAAATGAAGTGCGCAAAGCGTCGTGCCGAGCAATAAGGACGCCCAATGTTGCCTCCATCTGCTGCTTGTCCAGCGGCCCTTCCAAATGCAAGACAGCTGGCATATTGTAGCTAAGTCCCGAAGCGTCCAATTGCTGCAGCATAAATAGCCGTTTCTGCGCAGATGACAGCGGGTAATACGGCTGATGTGGCGCAGGCATAAGCGACTCGTAAATATATTCGTTGGCTGAGCTGACCGCCTCGGTTAAATCTTTGAGCGTAACGGCCTGAAAAATGTCCCGCAAGCCGAGCTCTATCTGAAATTCCTGATGGATGCGCGTCAGCAGCGTTATGGCTTTCAGCGAATGGCCTCCAAGATCAAAGAAATTGTCTTCCAGCCCGATCCGTTCTTGACCCAGCACCTCCTGCCATAACGCGGCCATCCGCTGCTGCGCATCTGTAACTGGACGTATGTATAATTTGGAGGAAACTATTTCATCCAGTGCAGGCAAAGCTCTGCGATCCACTTTGCCGTTTGTTGTCAAAGGCAGCTTCTCCAGCTTCTTAAAGGCAGCAGGCACCATATAGTCCGGCAGCATCGAAGACAAAAATGCTCGCAGTTCGGCCGTTTCCAGCGCTGCTTCTGCTGTGTAATATGCGCAAAGCACCAGCTCTCTCTGGCGATCTGGCATGACAGCAACAACCGCCTCGCGGATGGATTCAATATCTAGCAGACGCGCTTCAATCTCGCCCGGTTCGACCCTGTAGCCCCGAATACTGAGCTGGTCGTCCAAGCGCCCGAGAAACTGCAAATTTCCGTCCGGCAGCCAGCAAGCCTGATCCCCTGTGCGATACATGCGCCCATCTTCAACGAATGGATCTTGAGCGAAACGCTCGGCCGTCAGTTCCGGCCTGTTCAGGTAGCCCCGAGCTACGCTGGCTCCGCCAATGCACAGCTCCCCTGGCACGCCGACGGGCTGTAAGGTTCCACCCTGACCTAGCACGTAAAGATTGACATGAGGAAGCGGCCGACCAATCGGTATACTTCCTTCCTGAGGCAGCATGCCCCCCATCCCCACTTCATAATAGGACGCATCAATACATGCTTCCGTTACCCCATAACTGTTGAGAATGCGCATGGCAGAGCCGAAACGCTCGTGCACCCTCTGAAAGTCTTTCGCAGGAAAGCGGTCAGAGCCCATAATTAACAAACGCAGTTGCCCCGTACTTAAATCATTCTCATATATATAATCCATCAGCGGTACAAGCAATGCTGGCGTTGATTCCAGCAGCGTAATGCCGTATTCGACGATAGCGGCATGGAGACGAGGCAAGCTGAGACGAGCCTCGTCCGAACATAAGACAAGCAGCCCTCCACTGAGCCATGCTCTGGCCAAATCGCCAGCAAACACGTCAAAAGAAAAGCTCGCCAATTGCAGGAGCCTTACCTCCATAACTTCCAGTTTATATTCATGGCCCCAAGACCTCGCTGTTTCAGCCCAACTGAGTTGATCGACCATAACCCCCTTCGGTCTGCCTGTAGTTCCAGACGTGTAGATGACATACGCAAGCTGTTCAGCAGAACAATGATGTAGTAAATTGGCCCCATCCTCGGCATAGCTTGCCTCTTGTCTCAAATCAATGACTTGGCAGTCATCAGGAATAGCCATAATGACATCATCTGCCGTAAGCAGGATACGTGCTTCACTATCCGACACCATATAGGCCAGCCGTTCAGCAGGCAGCGAATTATCCAGCGGAACGAAAGCCCCGCCTGCTTTTAATACAGCAAGAACAGCGGTCACGATGAGCGGAGATCGTGTTCCCAAAATGGCCACAGGTTCCCCTTGGCGTATGCCTTGTTGACCCAATGTTCTCGCCAACTTGTTAGCTCGCTCATTCAATTGACGGTAGGTCAGCGACGAGCCGTCAGATCCCGCAACAGCGGTACGATCTGGTGTGTTTGCAGCATGCGCCTCGAACATTTCGTGCAATAAAAGCTCTTGTTGGTGCTTAATTCGCTGTCCAAAGCTGTACGAGCTCAGTACGTCCTGCAGCTCCCAAGGAGGCAGAATGTTAAAACGTCCTATCACTTGCAAAGGATCAGATATGGCTTCTCTGATCACATGCAGCAAGCGTTGAATCAAAAGGTCAATGTCTTCGCGTGCAAACAGGTCTGTTAAATAATCGATTTGAATAGCCATTTCGCCTGTTTTTACATGTTCGCGAATGTGCACCGTCAATTCGTTATCTTGATGATCATTTCCGAGCGGCTTCGTCTCATATTGGAAAGGTGCGTCAGCGGGCAGCGCATCCCACTCCATCGGATGGTAATTGAAAAATACAGGCAGCAGCGCATCAGTAAAGCCAAATTGGTTGCGAAGCTCAGGTACAATCCGGTTAAACGGGAATTTCTGATGCCGAATCAGTTCGCTTTGCTTGCCTTTCACCTGTTTCAGGAAATCCGCGAACGACCATGAAGTATCCAGCCGCATACGGAAAGGCGTCGTGCTGACCAGCATCGCCACCATCGCTTTCTGTTCTCGTGATGTCCGATTGGCATACATCGTTCCGAGCACGATCTCCTCATCTCCGCAAATTCGCGACAAATACAGACAAAGAGCAGCCACGAACAAGTTAAATGGGGAAACTTGCTGTTCCTCACAGAAAGCATGGATAACGTCGCCTTCGGATGCAGCTATTTCATAATGTACACAGCTTGCCGAACTGCTCGCTAGCTGCCTCGCACTTTGGGAAGTATCAATCCGTGTAATTGGGGGAAGCGTGCTGAACTCTTCGTCCCAGAAGGCTTTATCTTTCAGAAAGCGGGAAGATTGCAAATATTGTTCCTCACTTTGCAGCAGCCCCGTACAAGCAGGCGCCGGTTCCATAGGAAGCTCCTCATGACAAAGCAAGGCCTTATAGCCGCTAATGATTTCATTCCCTATCAAATTGAGCGAATAGCCGTCGGCAATAATATGATGAATGCTCAAAAACAATCTGGCTTCCTGTTCTCCAGTCCGAAGCAAGGTGAACTTAAATAACGGGGAATCAAAAAGAGAGAACGGCTGACGCGACAGAAAATCGACGTTTTCCCGCCATGCTTCAGCTTCACTTTCTCTTAAATCCACAACATTAATGTCAAATGGTTTATAAAGCACAACATAGCTGAGAGGCTCCTCCCCCTCCCTATACTGCAATTGCATGCGCAAAGCTTCATGACGAATTGCAAGAGTTTGCAGCACTTCCAGAATCAAATTCTCTTGTATCGTCCCCTTGATGGTAAGCAAGCTGTTAAGTGTGGCTACCGTGGTATGGGGATTCAGCAGCTCCATATACCATATTCTTCGCTGTGCTTCTGTAAGTACGTAAACAGCGCCTTCATTTTCTTGAAGTTGCAAATTGGTTTCACTCATTGACATGGAATAACCCTTCTTTCCTTTGACATATTTATTCAATCTCTATTGGCTTGCGAAAAATTTCCTGCATTGTTTCAGACATAAGTGCGGAGGACTCTACAAAGGTACCCGACAAAAAATGCACATCATGGAGAAGAAACTCGAATCGCTGGATTATATTACCTTTTCTATACCGAAAGCCAAACTCCTCTTTATCAAAATGTAAAATTTTATTTAAATAAAAATAAATTGTAAATAAGGATTATTTTGATATCTCTACAAAATGCCTGTTCTCCGATTCCAGAAGGGAATCCCTTACAGTACCAACTCGATAACTTAGCCCAGCCTGCCCTCACCAAACTGCATGTACTAAAAAGACTACAACGAAAAGCCGGGGATCTTCATCCCCGGCTTTTCGTTACTTATTTTTCAATTAAAGTCAAAGTGTTCATTTATAGATAAATACTGATGTATCGGGAATTCTGATCAAGTAAAGGGACTTAATAGCGTTCCTCCTTGGCCTTAGGAGCGCAGCCGCATGATTTTCGCAAGTGAAAAATGCAGCGTTTTGGCTAGCAAATGTCGACTGCACTTGCTAGCCAAAAACTTTACTGCACAATGCAGTAGTAGAAAATTCTAAAAAACAGAAAAAGCCTGATTGCTCAGGCTCTCTCCTTCATTATGGCAGTATCGCATTGCGATCAATTACTTGTTCCGTCTGCCGTAGCGAAGATAAACGATCACTCCTACCAAAATAACCAGCACCAATAATGCGATACCCATCCCAATCCTGCTTGATGAGCTGCTTTCTAGATTCTGACTACTCTCCACATTCCTCTCGGATATAGGCGAAGTCAGCTGTTTAGATGCCGATTCTTGAGCTTTAAGATCTAATTCCTTGTCCTTCAGAAAAGCCGCCATTTCCTTGCTGACTGGCGTTGTCACGGAAGGCGCGCATAGCGGATGCTCCCACTTCCCGTCCTTCTCTTTTAGAAAAAAGAGATACTCCACGCCCTCTTCACTCGGACCATTTAAAGCTCCCCAGGTCGGGTTTTCCGACGCCGAAATGGTGCGCGCTTCAATTCCCTTATAACTCTTGCTTACGGTTAGAACAATTTGGTTGTCATCGGAGAATATAGACTTATACTGTTCATTTACTTTCGCAATCACAATGCCGTCATACCACTCATAAGCCTCAGCTGGTGTTCTCATTTGTGCGCAAGATAGCGCGGACACCTGTGATGGGAGCAGCCACAATAGCAGCAGCGACAAAATGAGCCATCTTTTCAAAGCTTACACCGCCTTTATACTACAGACGGAAAATTCAACTAAATGTTTCAAAGGTTGATGATAAAGAAGTTATGCCCTGTGAAAAGCTGCATCTTTTTAACAAGAAAGCAAGCGCTAGTTAAGCAGCCATTGTGCGCTGTGAACGCCCTTTAAAGCGTTTCAGCTCCGGCAGCAAAATGCCCGCCAGCACGACGGCGACGCCCAGCCATTGCAGCATGCTCACATGCTCATTCAATATAATTGCCGACATCGTGACAGCTACAGGAAGCTCGGCTGCGCCTAATACGCCAGCCATGCCTTCACCAATATGCGGCACTCCGATTGCGAACAGGACAGGCGGGATAAACGCCCCGAACAGCCCTAGCAGGAAACCGAATACGAGCAGCTGTCCCCATATCAAACCATTAAACAGGAACATTGGCGGGAATAAAATAAACACGAGCAGCAATCCGCCAGTAATCATCCACGCACTGCGGTAAGCCGGGTGCACGGCTGGCACCGCTTTGCCGCTAAACAAAATAAACAAGGAATAGCTCACGGCGGACAATAAGCCGAAAATAATGCCGATCCAGTTGAACTGGGCTGCGCCATCCTCCATAATGCCGGCAGCGAGAAGCGTGCCTCCGAATAATACGATCAATGCCAGCATCATAATGCCTTTAGGGCGTTGGCGCTTGCTGAAAGCTTGAATCAATACGCTGATCCATGTGAATTGAAATAATAATATAATCGCCAGCGAGGCTGGAATATAACGAAGCGAATGATAATACAACAAGCCTGTTATAGCTGTGGGCATACCCGAAAGCATCAGCAACACTCTGCTTTTCCACGTCAGCTTAGAGGCAAGCGTTTTGGCAGCCTCTGCCGCTCGAGTAATTGAAGAAACTGTGTTTGGGGCTGTACGGGCTTTGCGCTGTTCCCGCCATTTTGTATAAAAAGCCAGCATCCAGGCCAAAATAAATCCCGTCAGCAGCTGCGTTCCAACTACTTCACCTAATTGGTAGCCTTGACCATATGCCAGGACTACGATTGTAGATAACACACCGTAACTAATCGCACCGAATAAAACCGATAATAAATACTTCATTTGTGCCTTTAAACCTCCTTGATTGTCTCTCTAAACGTGCCCAGACAACACAAAAAATCCTAACCACATAGCAACGACCAATACAGCTTGATCCTTGTTATCGTAGTTAGGAAGTAAAGGCTTCCTGTAGATACCCCCGACCTGTTCTTATATCCAGCTGCAGCTGAATACGGCTTACGAGGTTATACGAAAAAATATATGGTTTGATGCCCTGCTGTCATCTGATGTTAGATCGTAATTCATTTTACATGTTACATGACAAGTAAGGTCGTGTCAATTGTTTTTCATTGAAATGTTTTGGGAGACCGCTTCCGGCTTGCTCCAGCCCCGCTTTTTATTTTTTGCAGCCGCCGTCATGCTAATGATCATGTATACGAGCAAAAAGATAATCATGACGCCAGCAGCGCAGCGATACATCGTTTCATAGCTCGTTGCTGAGGCAATAGCGCCTAACAAAATAGCACCTGTGGCTACGCCAAGATCGGTTGCATTGTAGAACATGCTGTTCACAGCTCCATGCTGCTCGGGACTCGAGCTGCGCAGCATCCAAGCTTGGATTGTTGGCTGGACAGCGCCGAATCCGAGACCATACAGCAGGGCCGATACGATCAGTAGCGAAATGGAAGTCGTAAATGACAGCACCGTCAAGCTTGCAATGACACATAACGCTCCAGGAATCAGCACCGCGGCATGCCCTTTGCTGTCAAACAGTTTGCCAGAAATCGGACGAACAATAATAATCGTCACCGCATTAAACAAGAAAAACAAACCGATTTGATTGATCGCGAGCTTTTCTCCGTACAAGGCGATAAAGCTTAATATTCCGCTGTATGTAATCGACAGCAGTATATTTAATAGCGCTGGAAACACGAGCTGGAAATTAAAAGGCGGCTTGCTCGCGGCAGCCCGTTTCCGCTCTTCCTGATTAAGGCGCGGAGGCTCTGGCGGAAGCGGACGAAAAACCAAAAGAATCGGGATAATCAGCAGTATAGCTGCCGTTCCCGTTATGCTTAACGCCTCGAATCCGAATTGCTTCAAAATATTAAGTCCTATCATTGGACCAATGGACATCGCAATGCTGGTGGATAAGCCAAAATAGCCAATTCCTTCGCCGATTCTTCCAGCGGGAATAATTTGCGATACGAGCGTTGGTATAATCGTACTGGCTATGCCAAAGCCAATGCCATAAAATACACGCATGATAAGCAAGGAGCCTACGGAATCTGCCGCGATATATAGGGCGGTAAATAGGGCCGCAAGCACAATGCCTGTGTACAAAATGGCCGATCGCGGCATTCTTTTCATCACAAATGCCGTCATAAAGCGCGTCAAAATCGCAGAAACAGCAAACACGCTCGTCACGAGGCTGACCGATACGTCGCTTGCCATAAAAGTGCTTTTTGTATAAGCCGTAAGCGGAGATAGAAGAAGCTGCAAATTAAAGAAAACTAAAAAAGAGCACACGGTAAGCGTAATAAATGCAGTAGTCCATAAGCGCGGGCGTTGTTCTTGAGACAGCATGCCGTTCCCCCTCATTGATGCAAAAGCAATATAGTTGTCTTAAACAATTATATTTCAGACAACTATTACTGTCAATGAAAGTGGCATGACTTGGATCGCTTGTTAGACATTGGACTGCACTCGCTAATTATCAGTAATTAATTACCTAATTCATGCATAGTTAGCTTTTTCACAAACCGATAGCCCGTAATATCAAAGCCACGGGCTTCATAAAAAGCATGAGCCTTCTTGCGCGATTCTTTAATTCCGCTCGTTAAATAGAGCGCACTTGCGCCCCTTTCTCTCGCCCATTGCTCTGTATATGCAACGAGCGCAGTGCCGATTCCGCTCCCTTGCTCCGATTGCTTTGTTACAAGCAGGCTGATTTGGACGACCATGCCATCCTCCTCATAATAGAAAATGTCACGGCAGCCAATCATCCCGACCGCTTGCCCATCTCGCACCGCAACAAACGTATAATAAGACGGAATGGAAGCTATTTTTTCCATACGGGCGCTGAGCGCTTCTTTATTCGTTGGGTAGCCCAGATCGGCCATGAGCTCGATAACTGCCTCCACATCCTGCTGCTCATATGAACGTATGAACATAGTTGATTTTCCTCCTCTGCTATCCCATAAACGATTAGGCTGCATTGTGTATAAAAGCATATTCCAGCTCCATATTCCTCGCTTCTGCTGGAACCGTCTGGCGCCGTGATGAAAGGCGCCCCAGCTCATGCTGGGCCATATGGATGGCCAGCTCTGGATCATTTTCGCTAAGCTGCATTAAAGCGGCAACTGTCTTCATATTGCCTAACAAATAGGCGGAGGCCAGCGCCCGTACATAGGTTTTCATATGCTCCTCTTGCGGCTGGGGCAGCCCATCCTGAAGCAGCTGCTGGCGCACAGCTATAAGCGCTTGCCTGGCACGGTGAAGCGCCGCTTTTACCGCCCCATCCGTCATCCCCAATATTTCCGCAGCTTCGATGCTTGAGCATCCGTATACGTCCCGCAGCATAAAAACAGCCCTTTGCGCAGCTGTCATATGCTTCACCAGCACATGAAAAACAATCTCAAGCTCGCTAGCATCTTGATTATTTATTGCGTTTCCCTGCTGATGCAAATGCAGCATTTCTCCGCTTATTTTTTGCCAGACCGCTTTTCTGCGGCTTTGGTCAATCCAGCTATTTTTGGCAATGCGCCGCAGCAGCGCTTCGGGATTCTGATGGCTGGCGGCATCTACAACGGGGCTCGCTTTCAGCCACGATTCCTGCGCCAAATCATCGGCATCCCAGCTTGAGCCTGTCAGCGAGATGCTGTACTTGCGCAGCGATACCAGCTGCTGACCGGTATATTCGTTCGGTAAGGCGGCTTTATTTTTCAAATGCATGGGACACGCTCCTCTTTACCAGATTCCGGGCGAAGACGCGGCAGAACCGTTTATTTTATAAACGAATGAAGCCCCTAATAAGATACGCGGATGAGCAAAAAAAAGCTTGCAGCGCTGCATATCCTTTTGGCCCCCGATAATCGTTTACTAAGTGAAAGCAAACATCAAACGGAATAAATGGAGGTAAACCTATGACCAATTATGTGCCTTACGTAGTGGAGCAAAGCGCGCGCGGCGAAAGATCCTATGATATTTATTCACGACTGCTGAAAGATCGCATCATCTTTCTCGGCTCAGCCATTGACGACCAACTCGCGAACAGCATCGTTGCCCAGCTGCTGTTTCTCGCGGAGGAAGACCCGTCGAAAGACATCAGCATCTATATTAATAGTCCGGGCGGCTCTACTTCAGCGGGCTTCGCCATCTATGACACGATCCAATATATTAAGCCGGATGTCAGTACGATATGTGTAGGGCTTGCAGCATCCTTCGCCGCTATTTTACTGCTTGCGGGTGCTGAAGGCAAGCGCTTTGCCCTGCCCAACAGCGAGGTAATGATCCACCAGCCGCATGGCGGCGTCCAAGGCCAAGCAAGCGATATTGCGATTTCTGCCAATCGGATTATTCGCATTAGGGAGCATCTCAACCAGATCGCCGCCACGCGAACCGGCCAGCCGCTGGAGAAAATCCAGCTGGACATGGACCGCGATTATTTCCTCTCCGCAGAGGAGGCTGTTCAATACGGCATCGTGGATCGCGTCATTACGACCTTATAAGAAAAACGCCTGACGGCGTCCTTTCTATGAGACGCCATCGTTTTGGCGAAACGTATAGAGAAAGGATGAGAACATTCATATTCTTACCCTATACGTCAAGCGTAAACGGCAATAGACAGCAACGCCCCTTTCGGCTTATCGGCTCGAAGGGGCGTTGCTGCTATTCTGATTCTATTTAACGGTTCTGCCATTGCGTCGCCATGACATTCACTCTCATCTGCTTTATAATATAGAAAGAATTGATGAAAGTTGGTGTCCATGTGAGCGGCAAAAAAGCAGTTTATATCGTTTTAGGCATATGTACAGGCCTCGCCTTGTTTGTATACACATGCATTCAGTACGTCCTGTCCTTACGACCTTAATCGCAGCAGCAATACGAACCACCGCAAGCACGATCTATTACACTCTGACAGCTATCATTCACACTCAGTCCCAAGGATGCTTAACCGTCAAAAATTCAGCAAAGCGTTTACTCTGCTCGCGGCGGGTACGGCGCATTTCCGCCCGCTGCTCTGCTGTCTCAAACAGCTTAAGCTCCTCTTCCGTTTCGGGAACGACCGCTGGCACAGCTACCGGACGCCTGTCCGAATCAAGGGCAACGAACGTCAGAAAGGACGTCGCCGCCACTTCTCGCTCTCCGCGCAGCAAATCCTCTTTCACCACTTTAACGAACACTTCGATGGAAGAACGGCCCGTCCAAGTAACGAACGCTTCTAGACATACGGAATCCGTTGGGCGGATGGGGTATAGAAAATCGACCGAATCCGTCGAAGCGGTAACGACGGAACGGCGGCAATGCTTCGTTGCCGCAATGGAGGCAATATCATCGATATAGGCCATCAGTTTTCCGCCAAACAGCGTATTATGATTGTTCACATCGGTTGGAAACACCCTTGCTGTTTTATAACATCTAGATTCCCGCGAAAAACGCTGCTCCATCTGCCAAAATCCTCCCTTAATTACGTACACTTAACTTATCTTTCATTCTCTTGCTTTATTCGCTCCAGAATACCGACATCATTTGGCGAATCGCTCTGGCCGAATCCACCTCAACGCAAAATTCCACACTTCTGCCCATAGATGGACGTGGTCTTCTGTCTGTTACAATCATACCCGCTGTCAGCCCGCTGCTGCAATCAACGACGGCATTAAATTTTTGTGTCGTAACGAGCGACGGATTAAGCGCTACAAGAACAGCAAGCGCATCATGCATTGGACATTCCTCAATGAAATAGTTCACCTTCCGGTAAAACTCAAAATAAACGCCCAGCGATTCATTCAAAAAGCGGATGATAGCTTGCTTATGTTCCGGCGCGTAGCGGACAAGCTTCTCCAGATCAGCTCCAGTAAGCCTTGTGGGAACAGTTACATCCAGCCCGACAATCGTGAGTGGCACATTCGATGCAAAAACAGCCGCTGCCGCTTCAGGATCGGCATAGATGTTAGCTTCTGCAACTGGCGTGACATTGCCGGGTGCAAACAGCGTCCCGCCCATCGTCACCACCTGTTTCAGCTGCCCCGCAAGCTCGGGCGCTTTTTCCAGCGCAAGCGCCAAATTCGTCATCCTGCCCGTCGTCACCAGAGTGAGCTCTCCTGGATTTTCCGCAGCTTTGCGAATGATGAAATCGACCGCATTTTCCTTCAGCGGCTGTTGGGAGGAAGGCGGCAGTACAGCATCCCCAATACCATTATGCCCATGAATATGCGCATCCGTACCACGCGAAGGCCTTACGGTAGGCGCTACCGCCCCTGCTGCAACTGGCACCTCGTAGCCGCAATTGGCAAGCTGCACGACTCTTAGCGTATTATCTGTAGCTTGCTCCACCGTCGTATTTCCGTACCCTGTCGTAATGCCCTCCACCTTAATTTCAGGAGAAAGCAGCGCGTATAAGATCGCGATGGCATCATCGACCCCAGTGTCTACATCGAGTAAAATTCTTTTTCTGTCGCTCATCGCAAGTCTCCCCTTACTCATTGTGTCGAAGCAGCCATGCTCAGGCTCGGCACCCGCTTCATTCCTCCTCATTGTAAACGATGAAAGCTGACACTGACAAAGCCTATCTGCACAAAACGACAGTATTTATTTAACCACATAAAATAAATGGCTGCTCAGCCGCTTTATTATTCAAAATCTCCCATAATCATCTGATCCAATGTCGTTCCGGCTAAAACCATCGGATATACATTCTCTTCGGTCGGCACGACAAACTCAACAAGCACAGGTCCTGGTGTGTGCAGTGCCTCCTCCCAGACGCGAATGGCCTCTTCTTTAGTGCTTGCTCTTAGCCCCTTAATGCCATACGCTGCAGCAAGCTTAACGAAATCAGGGCTGCCGGCAAGATCGATCTGGCTATAGCGCCTTTCGTACATGAGCTCCTGCTGCTGCTTAACCATGCCAAGCACTTGATTGTTAATAACGACGATTTTAACGGGAATCTGGTTGATCGCACATATCGCCATCTCTTGCGCACACATTTGCATGCCCCCGTCACCGTTTATGGAGACAACCAGTCGGTCTGGGTTTCCGATTTGAGCACCGATAGCAGCGGGGAAGCCAAAGCCCATTGTACCTAGGCCTCCGGAGGTAATGAGCGAGCGGGGATGCTTGAATTTATAAAATTGCGCGGACCACATTTGATGCTGCCCCACGTCCGTCGTAATAATCGCATTTCCTTGGGTCGTCTCATGAATCATTTCAATAACAAATTGTGGTTTAAGCTCCGTATCGGAATCCTTGTACCTCAATGGATACAGCCTTTTATTTTGCTGCACTTCAGCAATCCAACTGCTCGATTGCGAGCTTACCGCGAGCGAATTGGCATATTGCAGCACAGCCTTTATATCTCCGATGCATGCAATATCCGTTTTAATATTTTTGCCAATTTCAGCTGGATCGATATCGATATGGGCAATCCATTTTGCTTGCGGAGCGAAGCCATCGAGCTTCATCGTCACCCGGTCATCAAATCGTGAACCTATTGAAAGGATGAGGTCAGCGTTTTGGATAGCCATATTCGCCGCATACGCGCCATGATGGCCTGGCATACCCAGCCATAAATCATGTGCACTTGGGAACCCCCCCAAACCAAGCAAGGTCGTGGCAACTGGAATATTGGTTTTGTTCGCAAATGCGATAAGCTCATCGGAAGCATTTGAATAAACGACGCCACCACCCGCTATAATAACGGGTTTTTGAGCTTGGGCAATCGCCTCGATTAATCGATCTATCTCCGCATGATTCGGAATCGGATTGCCGTGATAACCGCGTATATGAATAGGGCTAGCAGGCTTAGCCGGCATTTTCTGATTTGATACATCTTTTGGGATGTCGATTAAAACCGGACCTTTCCGCCCCGTGCTTGCGATATGAAACGCTTCATGGATAATGCGCGGAAGCTCCTGTGCGTCACGAACCAGATAACTATGCTTCGTTATTGACATCGTCATGCTAACGATATCGGCTTCCTGAAAGGCGTCCGTACCCATAACCGCTGTTGAGACATTGCCCGTAATAATAACTAATGGCACAGAATCATAATAAGCAGTCGCAATGCCGGTCACTAGATTCGTCGCGCCTGGACCAGAGGTTGCGATGCAAACGCCCACTTTCCCAGTTGACCTCGCATAGCCGTCAGCCGCATGAATAGCCCCTTGCTCGTGCCGGGTCAAAATATGCTTGAAAGCCCGATTATGAACCATTGCATCATAAATATACAGGACATTTCCGCCCGGGTAGCCAAATACACAATCTACCCCTTCCATCAGCAAGCCGCTTAATAGCATTTCCGATCCGGTTACCCATCTCTGATCCTGCTGCTGTAATTCGCTCGTAAGTATAGTTGATTTAACCATGTGACTGCCTCCTTAAAATATAAATAGCCCCTCTCATCCGCAAGCGACGGCAAACTTCTGCCATGCTTAAGGGACGAAAGGGGCAATCATTTCGTGGTACCACCCTGATTCACTGAAATCCTGCGATTTCAGTCTCATGAGATAGGGCCATGCCCTACCTGCCGCACAGTAACGTGTGCCATTCCGTTTGAGTCTACTTACGGGGCCCAGCGCACACAGGCTCCGCTTTCCATCAAAAGCTCCGAGATGACGACATACAAGAATTATGGCAAAGGTCTCAGCACTCCCCCTGCTCTCTGAACATAATCGCTAATGCATGTTTTCTCTTCCTCGCTTTTCCTATTTTCGGAAATAGAAAAACCCCTCTCATCCGCAAGCGATAGCAAACTTCTGCCATGCTTAGGGACGAAAGGGGAAAGTTTTCGTGGTGCCACCCTGATTCACTGGAATCTTGCGATTTCAGCCTCATGAGATAAGGCAAAGCCTTACCTGCAGCACGATAACGAGTGCCATTCCGTTTGAGTCTACTCACGGTAGCCCTTGTGAACACAAGCTCCGCTTTCCATCAAAAGCTCCGAGACGACGGCATACAAGGATTACGGCAAAGGTCTCAGCACTCCCTCTGCTCTCTGAACATAATCGCTTTCGTATGTTTTCTCTTCCTAGCTTTTTAAGATGGTTTTGATAATAGCACAGTTTCTAAAATGTTTCAAATTATAATTTTCTGACAAATTTGATAACCAGCAAAAAAGCCTATTTTTGTTCCGTAGCTCTACCCCGTTTTCTATGCTGTTTCAGACAAGACGGCTAGCTCGCCGCCTCCACCAACAGCTTGGTGTAGAGATGCCGCTCTTGGTGTGTCAACTCGGAGCTCGCAAACTCGTCAATCATTTCTCCATCCTTCATGACAATCATTCTATCGCTCATATATTGGACAGAAGCTATGTCATGGGAAATAAACAAATAGGACATACCCAGCGTTTGCTTCAAGCTTTTGAGCAGCTGCAAAATTTGCGCCTGAACGGATACGTCGAGGCTTGAGGTTGGTTCGTCACAGACGAGCAGCTTCGGGTTCAAGCTGATCCCCCGCGCAATGGCAACCCGCTGCCGCTGCCCGCCGCTGAGCTCATGCGGATAACGGGCCAAATGATCCATAGGCAGGCCGACCAGCTCTAACAGCTGCGCCGCCAAACCGAGCCTATCTGAGCGATCTCCCGTCAGAAAAGGCGGCATTACCTTTGGAAAATTATCAAGCGGCTCCATGATCGAACGCCAAATGGGCATATTGCTGTTAAGCGCGGCGTTCGGGTCCTGAAATACGACCTGCACATGCTGCCGCTGCTCTCTAAGCGCTGCCCCCTTTAGCTGAAGCAGGGGTACATCATCCAGCCATACTTCACCGCTATCCGGTCGCTCCAGCGCCAAAATCACTTTGCCTAATGTGCTTTTTCCGCTGCCGCTTTCGCCAACAACGCCAAGACATTCTCCCCTGGCAATTTGCAGCGAAATTTCTTTCAGCGCATAAACCTGCTCCTTCGATTTCATAAAGGTTTTACATAAACGCTCTACGCGCAACAAAGGCTGCATCTACTTCTCACCCCCTTATTTCTCATAGTTAAATCATTTATGTTATATAAGGCCTTGCATTCAATAGCTGCTGCGTATACTCGTGATGGCAGTGATACAAAATATGCTCTGCTGTATCCAGCTCAACAATATGCCCATCCTTCATGACGGCTATCGTCGAAGCTCGTTTCACCACATGCCGCAGATCATGTGAAATGAGCAGCACTGCGCAGCCCGTTCGCTTCTGAAGACTGGCCAGCACATCCAGCACCTTTTCGCCAGAAAGCACATCCAGCGCCGTCGTCGGCTCATCTGCTATAAGCAGCGAAGGCTGAAGCATCATCGCCGCAGCGATGGCAGCCCGCTGAAGCTGCCCCCCGCTCAGTTGGAACGGATAGCTGCTGTAGACACGCTCCGCGGGCAGCCCTACCTGCTCCAACCATTCCAGCGCATGCACCTTCGCCTGCCGCCTTGTCAGCTTCTCATGAGAACGCAGCGTTTCATTCATCTGCTTGCCAACCGTAATAAATGGCGTAAAGCTCTCCTGATAATTTTGAAAAATAAATCCAATTTCGCGTCCACGCAAACCTCGCCGCTTCTTATCCGCCCACTCTAGAACATTGTCGCCGCGAAACCGAATTTCCCCACTGCTTATGCCAAGTGAGCTAGACATCAAGCCAAGTACAGCGCTTGCGGTTACACTTTTGCCGCTGCCGCTTTCCCCTACGAGTGCAAGTGTCTCGCCTCTAGGGATGACGAAGCTAACACCATGAACGAGCGGGCGCTGCTGCTTCCCCTGCCGTGTGAAAATTTGCAGCTGTGAAACCTCCAGCACTGGCATTTCCTTTTCCATTAATTGCGGTATCAGGTCATACGCCTCCTTTCCCTAGCTATCGTTGAATCAATATTAGCGACTGCGGACATCCAACGCTTCGCGCAGCCCTTCACCGAGCAGATTGCAGGCAATGACGATCGCCATAATGGCAAGTCCCGGATAAATCATGAGCTGCGGCGCAGATTGAAAATAAGGTCGGCCATCATTGAGCATGGCGCCCCATTCCGGTGTTGGCGGCTGTGCGCCAAGTCCCAGATAGGAGAGCATCGAGATGATCATAATGATTTTCCCAATATCCAGTGCCGCCAACACGATAACAGGAGAGATTATTTGCGGCAGCAAGTGGCGGCGCAAAATCGTCCACGTGCTGCAGCCCGCAACCTTTGCCGCCAGCACATATTCCTTCTCGCGCTCAGATAAGGCGACGCTGCGCACAACCCTGGCGTAGCCGATCCATTTCACCAGCACAATGGCAAAAATCAAATTAGGCAAGCTTGGCCCGAGAAAGCCGGCAAACGCGATAGCAAAAATAAATTCCGGCAGCGCCCCCATGCCATCTACAAGCCGCATAATAATCGAATCGAAGCGTCCGCCGATATAGCCCGAAATAAGCCCCAGCGGTACACCAAGCGCGATTACCGTGACAATGACAATGGCTGAGATGCCTAATGTGAGCTGCGCACCTATAACAAGCCTTGTGAAGATGCATCTTCCGAGATGATCCGTTCCGAGCGGGTATTGCCAGCTTGGGGAGAGCAGCCGTTCTCCCATTTGCACAGTTAAAGGATCATTCGGCACAATAATCGGTCCGAACAGCGCAAGCAGCACGATAATTCCAAGCAAGCCCATGCCCAGCATCATCGTACGGTTATGCAGCATTTGCCGGCCTGTTTGGCTCCGTCTTAGCGGCAGTGAAAGCTCAGCGGTTATTTTCCCATTCATGAGGCGGCTCCCTTCCCTAAGCGAATTCGCGGATCAAGCAAGCTGTAGCTAAGATCAACTAGCAGATTGACGATGACAACGAATAGCCCCGTCGCCAGCACATACCCTTGAATAATCGGATAATCCCGTTCAAAAATCGCTTCAAGCGCCAAGCTGCCAAGGCCTGGCCAAGCAAATAGCGTTTCAATGACGACAGAACCTGCGAGCAAATTTCCGAAGCTGACGCCGAACACCGTAATAACCGGAAGCAGCGCGGCACGCAGCGCATGTCCCATCAATATGCGCCGTTCAGCTAGCCCACGTGCCCTTGCTGCTTTAATATAATCCTGGGACAGGCTTTCCAACAGCCCAGAGCGCAGCAGCCTTGCATAGACAGCAGCCATTGCAAAGCCGAGCGTAATGGATGGCAAAATCATATGTGCGAAGCTGCCCTTGCCGCTTGTCGGCAGCCAACCTAGCTTTAAGGAAAATAAGTAAATGAGCAGCAGTCCCATCCAAAAGCTCGGAATCGACGCACCAACAAGTGCGAGTATGCGGGACACGTGATCCGGCCAGCGGTTAGGATAGCGCGAAGCGATTAGGCCGAGCGGGAGTGCTATGGCTACCATGACTGCAAGGCCGCTAGCTGTCAGCTGAATCGTCGCCGGCAGCTTATCCAGCAGTTCATCCAGCACCGGACGGCCTTTTAAATATGAAGTGCCAAGATCAAGCTGGATTAGCCCGAGCATCCATTTTCCGTATTGCACAAGCACGGGCTGGTCGAAGCCAAGCTCCTCGCGGAGCGCAGCTTCATCGGACTGTGTAATCGACATTTCATCGGCATGCAGCAATGTAAGCACCGGGTCGCCAGGAGCGAGCTTCATCAGAATAAAAATAACTAAGGATAAAATAAAGAGTACAAATACCAGTTGAATCAAACGTTTTTTTATGAGCTGCAGCACGTTAAGACACATCCATCTTGTTTGTAACTAAGTAATATTCTTCAGGTCCTGGCGTCCAACCCGTCACCTTCTTGTTCATGCCTACAATTACGTTTGGATAGACCGCATAGGAATGCAGAGCCTGCGCTTTAATTACCTGTACGGCAGCTTGAGTAAGCTTTACGCGCTGCGCTGCCTCACCCGTTGCATTCAGCTGTGCAATGATTGCGCTCAGTTCGTCGCTGCTAATATTAGCCGGATTAAGCGAACCGCCCACTATAAACGCCGAGTTTAGGAAAAAGCCTCCATCCCCGCGCGGTGCTGTCAAATTGCTGTAAGTGGCCATATCCCAATCGTTATTTTCGCGCAAATACGTATCTACATTTTCAACGTTCTTTATCGTTAACGTTACGCCAATTTTAGCGGCATCGGATTGCAGGAGCTGGGCAATGAGCGGAAGCTCTGGCCGGCCTTTATAAGTAACGAGCTCAAGGGTCAGCGGCTTTCCATCCTTCTCCAGCTTGCCGCTGCTGCCTTGTGCATAGCCAGCTTGTTCGAGCAATAGCTTGGCCTTTTCCGTATCGAGCGGCTGGACCGCCTCCTTGCTGCCGAAAGGCAAACTCGCGTTAAATGGACCATTGGCAGGAGAAGCATTGCCCAGCATGACGTCCTTCGCCATGCTTTCACGGTCAATGAGCAAGTCCAGCGCCTGTCTGACCAGTACGTCTTTTAAAGCAGGCTGCTGTTGATTGAAAAGCAGGAAATGCGCACGCAAGCCAGCAAGCGACTCTATTTTCAACTCCTGATTCTGCTTAATGACGTCGACCATTTCGGCTGGAAGCTGAAAAGCCAGATCGGCCTCCTTCGCCTGAAGCGCCAGTGCCCGTACATTGCCGTCCTCATTAAATTTGAACGTAATTTCTTCAAGCTGTGCGGCACCATCCCAATAGCTGTCATAACGGGCCAGATTTATTTCCATATTCGGCGTGAAGCCTTTTACTTGAAAAGGGCCTGTACCGACTGGCGCTTTATTGAACGCTTCGGTGCCCATTGCTTGCTCAGCCGCCACATCGATAATTCCGCTATATGGATTTACAAGCTCGGATGGAAAAGCTGGCAGAGGCTCCGTAGTCGTAACGGTAAGCTCTTGGCCTTCCGCCTTCATAGAAGCGATCTTAAGTGTCGTGTCCAGCGCCTTGTTCACGCCTATGCCGCGTTCAAGCGAAGCTTTAACAGCGGCCGCATCAAGCTTGGCGCCATTATGAAAGGTAACACCTTCACGGATTGTAAGACGCCACGTTGAGGCATCTATCGACTCCCATTTGGATGCTAGCCACGGCTGAAGCTCCAGCTTATCATCCATGCGTACAAGCGTTTCAACAACGCCCGCTTTCAAAACAATATAATCATTATGCGGATCCAAACTTCCGCTCTTAAAATGGTAGAGCAGCGTCAGCTTTTTTCCCGCTTTATTTTCCGCAGTAGCAGTGTTTTGACCAGCATTTCCAGTCTCCGAAGATGGATTTGCAGCTTTTCCGCAGCCTGCAATGACCATGGACAGAATGAGCAGCAGGATGGTCATAAAAAATCGTTTATTCCTTTTATTCTCTTTCCATAACAGCATAACCAAGCTCCCTCTCCCTTTCGGGCATGTCTTTCGCTATAAATATATGTAATCATTACGATTAGCATCCAAAGAAAAAACGAGCACTGTAGCTCGTTATCTATTCGTAATATTTACTATCAGGAATGATACCATGGCCTTCATTAATGTGTCAATCGATTGCAATTAACTTTTTTGCTGAAAAACAAGCGTAAACGGCTGTCTCCATCCTCTGGCGGCAAAGCTTCCGTTTCGAGGTTGAAGGATAAGCCGATTATAGGGGGTAGCTTATAAATGCTTATATTTAAAAAAGCTGCTATGCATAATTGCATAACAGCTTCGCTTGCAGCTATTCATCAAGTCCAGAGTTAGGGTTATGTGTTCCTTGGCTCGAAAGCCCTGGATTCACACTCTGGTTTACGGGATATATTGCTGAACAATTTTCACAATTTCCCCGTCTTTAATCGTAACGTGATAAGGGAAATTTTTCAATTGAAAAGGATCATCGGAATTCATAATCGAGACAAATTTGTCTACAGTGATTGGCTCATTCCATTGAATGTCCGCTTCTGCTGCGTTGCCCGTGCGATTGTAAATTTGCATGAATACTTCAGCATCTGCTGCAATCGGCAAGTCGTGAAGCTGAGGATCGTCATTAACAATGTAGTAGCCGTCTGGGGCATCCGTCATTTCAGCATCTTGTTCATGCTGGCGGAACTGGACGCTAGCCGCCTCTCCTTCGTACCACTGAATTTCATCATATGTAACAACGAAGGCATTATTTTGTTTGATTATATGATCCATATAGACGGTTGTCTGATTAATCGGGCTGGTGGATGCATTGCCTTTGCCATTGTCTACGGCCAAACCAAGTGTTAATAAACAAGCGATGGCGAGTGCTGCGCTGAGAATTGCTTTTTTCATTTTGTACCGCTCCCTTACTCGTTTCTATGCTTATAACTATACAACGCAGATGCGGCGAAAAGTGTTGCAAAAAAGAAACAAAATTAATTTTTTCTTTTTTGACGATTGGCGTAAATTGCTGTAGGGTACGTCCGCTGGCGGAGTCTTCAATCAAGGTGCGAAGCCGCTTGCTGCGCGTCTCCTCCTTCTTGGCGCTGATCACCCACGATAGGGCCGTTTTCTGATACGTTGCACGCTGCTCCTGAAAATAGCTCCATGCCGCTTCCTCCTCTGGTGCCAGTACAATATGCTCCGGCTACTGCTCATACGCATATACGTTACTAAATGAGAGATGTCGATTCGAGAGCACGATTTCCCGAAAATTCGTAGCTTGCACCACATGAGTTTCTTTAGCCATATCGATACCTACAACAAGATGAGATGTGCTAATTCGTTCAATTCGTTGTTTTTGTAAATCCCCCTCGGTATTCATTCTGAGGAGGATTATCTTATAGGCAGTGAAGGGGACGAAGATGGGGAGGACTTGACGCTTACTTATTGTCCTCAGACAAAAAAACGGCATCTTGTTTTAAGCTGCCGTTTTTGTTCCTACACCGTACAAATTGCTTAATAATCCCATTCCGTCAAGTCTTGCATTAGGTTTCTCGCAAAATTGAGCTGTTCATCTGTGTATTTATCCAAAAGCTTCATAAAGCGCTCTTCAATTTCATGATGGATTCGATTGTGAATAAGATGAACTTTTTTGCCTTTTGGAGTCAATCTATAATAAACTTCTTTTTTATTATCGTTAATCTGCTGTCTTTTTACCAGTTCAAGCTTCAATAGCTTTTTACTAATTCTTGTGATGGAGCCTTTCGTTAATCCGGTTTTTTCGGAAATGGAGGTTACATTGATCGGGGAGAAATCTCCGATACATGCGATTAGGTGAATATCCGACAGAGTCAGATTGCTCTTTTCGCCAAATTCCTTTTCGAAATTTTGCAATTCTTCGCGCATTCGGACTGCGAACTTGCTATCCCTCATCTCCTGTTGGCTAACAAGATTTATAAAGTTTTTGAATATCCACTGTTTAGATAGATCCGTTGGCTGCATCCGTTTCGTCTCCTCTATGCATGACTCTCCTCTCCATTATACATGATTGTTTTGCGTAAAACATTCGGGGCGGCTTGATTTCGGAGTCCTCGTCGACAAGATAATCCCGCAAATGGTGACAAGGGCGCCAATTAGCTGAGCCGTACCTATTCTTTCGCCCGATAAGGCAGATATGGCCATCGTTGAGATGGGAACGATATTAAAGAACAACGACGTTTTATTAGCGCCGATACGTGATATACCTTGATTCCACCATAAATAAGCTAGTACAGAACAGAATAAAGCCATAAAGATCACGGCTAGCCATGCTTCCATGACCTTAGCTGAAGTCGCTTCCCCCGTAGTAATAGAAGAGTAAGGCAGAAAGAACAATGCACCTACTGCCATTGTTATGGCGGTTGTTGCAAGAGGCGAGCCGTTGCCGACATATTTTTTGCCGAGGATCCCATACAAAGACCAGAGTGTAGTGGCAAGCAATACGTATAAGTCACCTTTCGAGATCAATCCCAGTTCAGTCAGCAAACCATTCGTAAGAACTAATAACACTCCCAAGAAAGAGATCACGATTCCTCCAATTTGGCGAAAGTTAATTTTCTCCTTTAATAAGAAAACAGACAGGCAAATCGTAAGCATCGGATTGGTAGCCGTTATTAATGATGTGTTGATGGGGCTTGTAACCTCTAATCCTTTAAACAAGAAAATATTCATTAAAAAGATCCCGACGATCCCCATTAGGAGATAAATCAGAGCATAGGGTTTGATCAATGACCAGGTGGGTCGCTCCTTTACCCAGTACAAAGCAAGAATGACCACACCAGCTATAATAAATCGCCAAGCTGCCACTTGTGTCGGACTCATCACTTCTACAGCAATCTTTCCGGCGTTAAAGTTTGCTCCCCAAAAAATGGCCGATAATGTGAGCGTAATGTAAACAACTGGAACTTTCTTCATAAGGACTCCCCCAAATAAAAAGCTTCTGCCCGGAAAGCTTTGGTTAAAATGCTTCCGGGCAGAATATTGTTTTTCCAAAAACAATATAGGCAAAGAAAGGTTTAACCTCTGCTGATTTGCTTAATTCCTAGCTCCATTCGGTTAATTAAATCGGCTTCGGCTGCAGAGATTGCCCATGCAATATATCCGTCCGGTCGAATCAATGCAGTGTGCACATTTTCCCAGCCTTTGGCTTGTTCAGCCAAAGTTGCACTTACGAATTTGAAATGTTGGTGCTGCAGATTACTAACGATGTCTTCTGTAATTTTATCCGAAGCTAGATTCAATAATATATATTTACCATCACGGAACAGCTCATAACTGCTGAAGACATCGCCATTCTGTGAAAGTAATTTAATCTCTGCAAGTCGGCTGCCATTTAGAAGATGTGACGATACATTCTCTTGTTCGTTGTAATGAACATCCATGGCCGCAATTTGACAGGCTAAGCGATAGTTTGCATCCGGACTTTGTAACAAATCCGAAATCATTCTGCGAAGGTGAATCGTTGTAGGTGAAAAATCGGTGCCGAACAATAGGGTTTGTACTTTTGTATTCCAAAGTAATGCCGTATTAACGGGGAACCGTTCCGCATGGTAACTGTCCAGCAACACCTCGGGAGCCCATCCCTTCACTTCGGCAGCTAGTTTCCATCCAAGATTCATGGCTTCTTGCAAACCCACATTCATTCCTTGTCCGCCGGCTGGGAAATGAATATGTGCGGCGTCCCCCGCAAGGAACAGTCTTCCTTCCCTATAGCGCTCCGCTTGACGGGTTGCATTGCCGAAACGAGTCATCCAGTAAGGATCAGAAATCCCGTAGTCATCCCCTAACATGCGGATCATACCCGAGCGCAGTTCTTCCAAAGTAACGGGCTCGTCCTTAGGTATTGATTTTCTTTCCGGATCGATAAAGACGACACGGTGCAACTCCTTCGAGACGGGTACAATCATGATCATTCCATTTTCATTAAAGCTGGAAACGACGCTCGTTTTCGGCGGATTTTTAAATACGACATCTCCTTGAACCGCAGTAAGTGTTGCATCCGTTCCGTTAAAGGCAATCTTGGCCTGCTTTCGTACAATACTGCCTGCTCCGTCGGCGCCAACCGCATAAGCTGCCGTTAATGTAATTTGACCGCTAGCTCCGGAAGCAATAACCTCGACAGAATCAGAGCTCTGAGTTACCGATAATACTTCCATTCCGCGGCGAATATCAGCGCCAAGTTCCTTCGCTCTTTGTTCTAGCACCTTTTCCGTTTCCGACTGGGCGATAAACATGGAATAATTAGAGGAAGAGTCGATGACTGTAAAGTCCAACCGAGTTTCCAAGCCTGCAAAATGGCCAGTAGGGAGAGGTTTTCCAATCTTCAACAATTCCGATTTCAATCCCCGCAAGTCCAACATCTCTAATGTACGGGGATGGATGCTAAGAGCCCGCGAGTAAGGCGTAGTGGCTTCTAATTTTTCCAATACGCAAACCTTAACATCAGCCAATGCCAGTTCCTCAGCCAACATCATTCCAACAGGTCCTCCACCAATTACAATAACGTCATAATTCATTCTTCTTTGCTCCTCTCTTAGTGTGAAATGGCTACGATAGCATCGACTTCAACTAACCATTCCTCAAAGCCAAGCGCCTGAACGCCTATAAAGGTGCTTGCCGTAAGCGGCCACTGGTCGCCGAAGACTTCAAAGCCTGCTCTAAAGATCGAATCAACCAACTCGGGCTTATGGTTCACGACATGAATTTTCATTTGTACGATATTCTCCGGCCCGGTCGCAATTGCTTCCAATGCGAGCTTTACGTTAGTAAACACTTGCTTTGCCTGCAGCCCGTAGTCCCCCTCTCCGATAAGCTCTCCCTTTTCATTTAACGCGACTTGCCCGGAAATAAAGGCTAGCTGAGAAACGGGAGCAACGACGATTTGAGATATCAGACTCGTCACTATACTCGTAAGGGTGTCGGGATTTATTTTCTTCATATGAAATCCTCCAATTTTATTTTGTGCAAAACAAAATTTTTTCATGAAATTTAGTTTCGTGGGAAACAATTAAATATGAACAACACGTCCTATACATTGCAATAACAATTATAATAATAGTTTATTACAAAATAATATTTCTCTGAAAGGAATGAAACTCATCGTTATTTTCAATCCTTTTGTCTATCCAAAGTTCAAATCTCCAATTTATCGTTATAGCAAATAAGTTAAATCCTGTTCCACCGTAAACTGCCTAACCATAAAATACTGATTATCCATCTGTTGCCAGACGTAATGATGAATGGCTTGCTCCTCTCCCTTAACCATCCGATATAAGAGCGAACAAATGTCTCCATATTCGGATATGCCTAATAATTCGATTTTATTCAGACAGGGAAGTGACAACTTCTGTTCTTTCAAACATTCGTACGTCGAGTTGAATGCTCGCAGTAAAATAATCCTTCATCCTATCCGTAACATTCTTGTTTATCATTTATTCTCCCAGAGAGCGATCGAGTACTTTAGAGCGCATATCTCGAAGCACCCAGGTTAAGGAATTATCGGGGATCAGGTATCCCCCCACTCCGTCTGTAAACAAGATGTCATAGATACGGCGGCAAGCAGCATCCAATGCCTCATTGCTCGTATCTTCCTCTACCGGCGATGGAAGGAGAATCGTAATGGTATCCGGTTCTTGGGAGATAATTTCAATTCGAAATTCCCCTTCAGGTACCGTGCCTGATCCAAAATACTCATCCAATCCTGCTTTTGGACCGGTCATTAAGCGCTGGCGGGCAGCTTGATCTCGTTGAAGCAATCGGTAATGACCGGTAAAAATATCATGTTGATCCATTAGGGGTTATTCCTCCTGTAGCTTTGTCGCATCGCCAAGAGTTGTACTTTCAGCTTCTGAGGCATGATCCAGACGAACAACTCGGCACTCTGCCACAGATCCATTTGATTAATGACCGTATCGGCCTTTTCCGGTTCCTCTGAATAAGGCGGAATAACGTAGTATAGGGTGTCTCTCCTTTGCCTCCGAATGTCAAGATTAACATTTTCGGGCACTTCTACCCCTATTTGCGCCAGCGCTCGATGCGGATCCGTTTCAATCATTTCAGCAAACAAAGGGTTTCTCCATGCGAGTTCGGTAATTTTCCGTTCAAGACTGCTATTCATGGTTTTAATTAGTCCTCTCCGACAATTGTTGTTAGCTATTTTGAATAGCTTCGTAACCGATAACATTTGGCTTCGATTCGCCGATCACCTTTACGGGCTCATGAACGGATTTATCGAAAGTTAAGCTTAAGAAGCCGGGAGTGGAATAATGTCCCGCATGATCGATCAGGAATTTACCGGGAATGATTTGTTTGAGGTCGATGTCCGCATACACGATACCTTCCTCATCATGCTCTAGCGTATTGCTGATCACATGACCGTTCGGCGCGATGATCTTCGCGAAGCCGTATCCAATCTTCATATAATTTCTTTGGTACTCGGTTTCTCCGAGCATATCTCTCATTTCTTCTGTCCAAATCTGGGAAGCCAACAGACAGAAGGTTTGATTAGATATCGCGTAGTACTTCGTTGCAATTTCGCACACCTCGATGCTGAACAAATGACCATCATATGGCAATCCTGTTGGCCAGGAGGCAACATGCAATTGTTCATTCATGGATGCCATTGCCGAGAGATTTAGTGGGATGAGGTGCTCCCAACATTGCAACCCGCCGAGATTGCCATACTCCGTCTCGAACACGGACATCATGCTTCCATCGCCGTCGCCCCAGATCATCTTCTCCGCATTCGTTGCTTTTAATTTACGGTGTTTGCCGATTAAGTCGCCTTTAGGATTAAACCATAACTGCGTCAGATATAAGGAACCGCGATCTTTCTCGGTGACCGATACGCAGAAATAAACCTTGTTGCGTTTGGCGGCTTCAGATAACTTCCGAATGGATTTGCTTGGGATTTCAACGGAGTTCTCGAACAGCCTAATGTAGTGCTTCATTCCATAGTCGGCATTGCCAAGCCATATCCACCAAGGGTATCCCGGTACGAATGCTTCCGGAAAAGCAATAACCTTAGCACCGTTAGCTGCAGCCTCATCCACGAGCCTGCACGTTTTGTCGATTGTTGCATCCAGATCCAAATAGACGGCTGCAGCTTGAACGGCAGCTGCTTTGAAAGTTTGATTCACTTTTGAACAACTCCTATTCTTTAGTTTTTAATTAGTTCACTATTAGTGTACAGTGTACACCATTAGTGATTTTAGCCCATTATAATTTAACTTTGTTTCTTATGCAAGGAAAAGTTACATAAAAAAAAAGACACTGCGGTCGATGTCGATGAGCGCAGTGTCTTTTTTCCCTATGTCAGTTGATTGGTTATTTGATTAGCTTTCTCCTTGAGCTTGAGTACATCTATTGAGGATGGACTAGTGTCGATTTCGCCAGTAAATCCGATGAGACAAAGTGCGGCAACCATGTTTCCCGTATAGTCAAAAATCGGACTTGCTACTGACATGCTCCCGGGTATTCCGCCAAACAGCGTATTTCGAAAGGAAACTCGTTCCTCTCGAATCGTCTGCAATTCCTGCTTCACCATCTGCTCGTCAAGTTGATAGTTGTCGATCTCCCGTTGTATTAATGGTTGAACCTGGGAGAACGGAAGAAAAGCGGCAAAACACTTACCAAGGGCCGTCATCAACAGTGGAAAGCGATAGCCGGCTTGAATTTCGACCTGTATCGGTTTGTCGCTTCGTTCGTATTCAGCAATTATCGGCCCTTCCTCGCTCCAGATGGCAAGCGCTACGGAGTGATTGATTTGTTTGCTGAATTCGCGGATATGAGGTTTGGCGATTTTAGCAACATCGAATTGTTGGAGCGCGACCAAGCCTAACTCGATTAGGGATGGCCCCATGGCGTAAGACGAGTCTTTTTTATTCTGAATAAGAGCGCCGACTCTTGTAAAACTAACCAGGTATTTATGAATTTTATTCTTCGGCATATCCATTCTTTTGGACAGTTCCGATACGGACAAGGGAGCTTTCGCCTCTTTGAAACATTTCAGTATGGAAAAAGCGATCTCTAGAGATTGGATTCCCTGAGAGGAGGAAATTAATCGAGTTGGAGCTTCCATCTCTTTCATGCATTCACCCTGCCTTAAAGTAGTGTTCTAGCCCATACATTTGTTGATGTTATCTAAATAGTAATAGATTTGATATTTTTTCGCAAGGAAGGGACAAGGATGTTTATCTAGGCCACGCGCGGTATGTTTTTCACCCCCTCTCCTTTCTTTGTAAATTAAGTTGACATCTGTTCTGAAAATAGTTGCAAAATTGATAAACATCGTTATAATGATGTTTAAAACATTCACAAATAGTGAACATATACACTAATAGTGAACAATAATAGGAGGGTGAGCGTACTATGTTTTACGATGCAGAGATTTCAGAGAATCCATCAGTTGTCCTCATTCATGGTTCTTGGTTAGGGGGATGGAGTTGGAGAGAAGTCGCCAATCAATTGGCTGCCAAAGGGTATCGTGTTCTGGCTCCGACTTTAACTGGGCTTGGCGAACGCAAACATCTGCTGACTGGGGACATTAATTTATCCGTGCATATCGAGGATATTGTAAATCTTATATTGTTCGAGAACATGACGAACGTTGTGCTGGTCGGTCACAGCTATGGAGCAATGGTTGCTGCGGGAGCCGCAGATCGTTTGTTCGGTCGAGTCAGTTGCGATATCGTAATTGTAGACGGTTTTATTACCGAATCAGGCGAGTCTGTCGTGGACCATTATCCAGAAGTATATTCCCTCATGCAGCATTTCTTGTCATCGAACCCCTCCTTAGTTGAACCGCCGCCTGTAGAGACATTTGGATTAAACGATACCAAAATCTCTGCAGCCATTACTCCCTTTTTAACCAGAATGCCGCTATCGACACATATGGAGAAACTCAACTACTCCTTGGAAAAACAAGCACAAATGTCCCGTTCTTATATTTGTTGCATGGAATTCCCCATGTTTCATCAAACGGCTTCTGAGGCAGCCAAACAAGGTTGGCGCAGTTTTGAAATTAGCGCAGGTCATCTGGCTCCAATTACTCATCCGAAACAAATTGCTGATTTAATCATTGCTTCAATCCAACCATAACATTAATTTCCTTGGATAAGAATCACATAAAGCACGTTTAGCTTTACGTCTGACGCTTGTCAAGAGGACATTGTCGTCAATCGAGGACCACAGTAAACTATGCAAGTTGTTGTCCTCAATCGGATAACGATGCAAGATCTTGTCCTAATTACAGGACAAGATCTTGCATCGTTAAAATGAAAAAACCGCGCAGCGCGCAGATCCTAATGAATGTATTAAACTGTTACCCCGGGTGAGGATGTAATATAATTCCCCCTGATTCATTCTCACTAATTGGCCCAAGTTAACTAACAACAATAAGAGCCCCGTTTTCGAGGCTCCGTATTGTTCCGACTATATGAACGACTCCTTACAAGTAGCTCGATTGCTTCCTTCACGACTTTACTAGTATCTCTTCCTGATGCCTGTTCTTCCAGAATACATCGCTCTCGGTTTTCCGCCACGATCTGCGCAATGGCTTTATCCGCAGCGTTGCGTACTGCCAAAAGCTGTCTCACCACGTCTTTGCAGTTCTTGCCTTCCTCCATTAATTGAAGGACCCCGCGTAATTCGCAATGACTCTCGTCAACCACCCCAGTCGATGCAGCGTCTCTAGTTGCCCACGTTCAATTATGCTGAGATGGGAGTAGCTCATGTTGGATTCTCCTGTAAAATATCACAGTTATTTTTAATTCAAACCCATTTACTTGGCAATGGCAAGAGGATTGATTCTGTACGCTAGTCCAGTCAAGCTAACCTATATTCTCCCTTTTTATCATCTGACGGATCATTTCATAAGGATGAGCCTTATTTTACGTATACAGTTGTATAAATATTCATTTTTCAGCAATTATGAAAGATTATTCTCATATTTTCTGAAACTTTTCTCAAAAATTATGACGTCACACAGATGCGTACTCTTGTTCCCTTCGGCTGTTTCTAGTATAATAACATAGCGAACATACGTTTGAATACACAACTGGATAATAGCCAGGCATTAGGAGGAACAATGAAAGGCACGACACATCTTACGATTGGCATGGCTATTGGAGCCGGTGCAGCAGCTTATTATTCCTTTACCCCTGCGAATGCGGCTGCTTATGTAGCCGTTGCCGC
Source organism: Paenibacillus sp. Leaf72 (assembly GCF_001422685.1). NCBI lineage: Bacteria > Bacillati > Bacillota > Bacilli > Caryophanales > Paenibacillaceae > Paenibacillus > Paenibacillus sp. Leaf72. The sequence continues at coordinate 43,940 of NZ_LMLV01000023.1, forward strand.
GATCTCCGCCTTAAGCGCGGATCTGGATGGCCCCAGTATTTTGAGCAGCAAGCTCGGCAAAGTGTCCAAGCTCATTCATGATTTGCTCATTTGGGGCGGCGTTATTATGATTGCGATTGTCAGCTATTTGTATGTGGTCAATCATACCGTTGGCTGGAAGCTGCTTGTTGCTTCCGTTGGCGTCGTGCTGCTGGGGCTCGTTGCGAAACGCGGCGTCATCCGCAATGCACTTGTCAGCGCTATCGGCGGAGCCTTTGTGTACGGGGGCTTCTGGTTCGGCATGAACTGGCTTATCGGGCTAGGTGCATTCGTGGCTGTGGCGCCTTGGCTCAAGCATCGCGGCATGACCCACACGGTATGGGCTACCGCGGCATGGGGCGCAATCGCCTGGGGACTGGAGCAGCAGCTTCATCTTGAAGGCATTATGCGAGTTGCCATTATCGGATACTTATCCCATTTATTCGCAGATACGTTGACGCCGAGCGGGGTCAAATGGCTTTATCCGCTATACAAGAAGCCTTTTAAGCTTAGCATTTTTTAATTGCCCGCCTCTATCCCCGTTGGCCGCACCTTCGATTTCAGGTGCGGCTATTTTAGAAAGGAGTACCGATAGATGACAATAAAGCAGAGTATTTATTTGAAGCCCCTCGAGCTTGCTGATGCTGAGTCCATGCTTGTACTTAGATTAAGCAACCAAGCCTTTCTCCAGCCTGTAGATCCCGTTCGCCCCGATAACTTCCTCACCTTGGAAGGCCAGCAGGAGCATATTAGTCTTGGCATACAGAAACAGGCTGAAGCTGCTTCTTATCCTTTCGGCATTATGCTGGAGCAGCAATTAATTGGACGAATTGAGTTGTCTAATGTAATAAGGGGACCACTGCAAAATGCGAATGTCGGTTATTTTCTCGATCGCGCTCATCAAGGCAACGGTTATGTATCGGAGGCTGTTCGCTTGGTCACCGCTTATGCTTTCGAGCAGCTCGGTCTGCATCGCTTGCAAGCCGGGGTAATGCCGAGAAACACCCCTTCCATTCGTGTTCTGGAGCATGCCGGCTTTCGCCGCGAGGGCCTAGCCCTTCGCTATTTACAAATTAATGGGGTTTGGGAGGATCACCTCCTCTTCGCCTTGACTGCTGAGGAATATAAGTCCTGAAAGTCATGACCATTCTCAGCCAAGCGAGACGCATCGTATACTCAGCTTCTTTTAGCGAGTAGACGATGCGTTTTTTGCAATAGAAAAAAGCAGCTCATTTTCCTCATAAGGATAAGCTGCTTACGGTATCTTTTATTTTGCTAATCGGCCATCAATGTTTTGAATTCAAATGTCTTGTAGTCCCCATTAGCTGATGAGTACCTCGTAATATTTCCATCATCCGGTATGCCATTGAAGTAAGCACCGATACAGCCTGTTGTACAAGCATGTCCGGATATTAAAATATTAACCTCTTTGCCTTCATTCTTCGCTTCAAGCTCCCCCATAAAACTAAAAATTCGTTCAGCAAAATGATCGGTTTCTTCCACTCCTTTATAGACGCTTGAATCAGGAGTAAAACCTTTCATTTTCACTTCGCTTGCTTTTAATTTATCCGCTTCCCCTAAATCGAAAGCATCGAGCCTTGCATCAATAATGGCAGTAGCGCCGGTTGCTATTTCAGCTGTTTGTACAGCCCTTTCCTGTGGTGAGGAAAATACAAAATGGAAGGTGACATCCCGCAGTCTCTCTCTTAGCTGCTCCGCTTGTTTTATCCCCTGCACATTTAATGGCAGTCCCGACCTTCCTTGCATTCTTTGTTCCTTGTTAAAATCGGTTTGCCCATGTCTCACTACATAAATCATCGGTAAGCTCCCCCTTTGTTATAGCCGCCTACAACTGATGCACCGTCACTTCACTGCGAATGAGGAATCTCGCATTGGGCTCGGTCTGGCTAATGCCTTTGGAAATATAGAAGGTGCCGTTGCTCCATTTATGCTGGCCTTTATAAATGCCGGAAGCAGCAAGCTTGCCCTTGTTAATAAACCGGAACAGGAACGGAACATTAAACTGCATGCCATGAAAATGGCCCGCCATGAGATAATCATAGGAATGCTTAATATGCAGCACCGTATTCGGATCGTGTGCGAGCACAATAATAGGCTTTGACGGGTCAACGTGGAGAAAAGCTCGTCCCGGCTTGCTCTTTTTGCTGCTCCAATCGTCAATGCCAACCAGTTGAAATGCGCCTAAATCGATGCTCTCATTAATGAGAACGGTAACGCCTTCCCGCTCCAGAAGCTTCTTCAGCTCGCGCACTCCGGAAGGCTTTATTCGATGGTCGTGATTGCCATACACCGCATAAACCGGAATGCCGCCCGCGCAAATCGCCTTCACATACTGCCTGACCTTCGGTAAATAACGCAGCTTCTGGGTAAAGTCTCCGGTGAGAAATATGTATGCCGGCTGCTCCCTTGCAATCAGCTTCTGGATTCGCCTTGGGCTGATGCGAATATTTTCAACATGCAGATCACTAATTTGCAGCACCTTGAGCCCTAATCCCGCTTGATAATGGCAACGCTCCACTTTAAACCACTGCGTAGGCAATATCAAAAATAAATAAAACAGCAGCGCAAGCGCTGCAATGCCAATAACAACGACCATGCAACCCCTCCTTACTACTAAAACCGCTAACAAGGTGAAACGGCTGACTACGTCCATTAGCGGCGCAGCGCGTTTCAGTCCGAGAAATGTAGAGAAAGGATGGCGACATCATATCCTTTCCTATATTTTAAAAATAGCGGCCCGCCTTCATAATGGGAGGCCATAAGCCGGAACAACCGAAGGCATCGCCTTCGGCCGTCGCAGCATTTTTGACATAAGATGATGATTCTTGCTTATAGCCTGCCGATTGCTTACAGCTGATTTTCACCTGTGCTTTGGAAAAACTCAATGATTTCGCCGTTCAAGCCTTTAACGAATGCGATTTTCACTGGAGTTGGCGGATTGTCGCCGAGTACAACTTCCTTCGTCTCTACCGTTACTACTGCGCCAGCAGCTACTGCTGACTGAACCGCCAGCTCTATATTTTCGGAGCGGTAAGCTAAATGGAAATAGGAGCCTTCGTCCGCCACCGGCGCTTTGCCGCCAGCGAATACTTCGAGATAGTTGCCATCGCCGCTATCGAGCATAATAACGCGGCCATCTCCTTCACCCCAGCTATGTCTTGGTGTAAAGCCGAGTCCTTCTGTATAAAATTTCACGGTTGCTTCAAAGTCAAATGCGCGCAGCGCAATATGATGAAGGCCGCCGCCGCCAATTTTTGCATTTTTATTCATTGGATGCTGTCCTCTCCCAGAAACGAAATGAAGTACCCTTTTAGAATACCCGATTCATAGGCGGACGGGCAACCCTGCCATTAGCATCAGCCTTTGATTTTCATCCGCTGCAAGCGCAGCGCATTGAGTACGACCGATACGGAGCTAAGCGCCATCGCCGCCCCCGCCAGCCAAGGAGCAAGCAGGCCCGCTGCCGCTATCGGAATGCCGATGACGTTGTAGGCCAGCGCCCAGAACAGGTTTTGCTTAATGTTGCGCATCGTTTTTTTGCTCATCGTTATGGCATCGACAATGCTGTTAAGATCGCCGCGCATAAGTGTGACATCTGCCGTCTCCATGGCAACATCCGTTCCTGTCCCCATCGCCATGCCGATGTCTGCTGCCGCCAGCGCCGGAGCATCATTAATGCCATCACCAGCCATTGCTACTTTCATGCCAGCCGCCTGAAGCTTCTTAACCTCCTCGGCTTTTCCTTCCGGCAGCACGCCAGCAATGACATGCTCGATACCCGCTTCGCTCGCAATAGCCGCCGCTGTACGCGGATTATCTCCTGTAATCATCATGACCTTAATGCCAAGCTCCTTGAGCCGGTCAATCGCTTGCTTGGATGAAGGTTTAATCGTATCGGCAACCGCAATCATGCCTGTATATTGGCCATCAACAGCCGTCAGCATAACCGTCTTCCCAACTTCCTCCAGCTTAGCCATTGGCGCTTCGCTGTTGTGTGCAACATCGTAACGCTCCATTAAAGCACGGGTTCCGACAACAACATCGCGGCCCGCTACAGTTGCCCGAATGCCAAAGCCCGGAATAGCTGAAAATTCAGTCGCTTCGGGAAGTGCAATGTTCCGCGCTTCAATTGCGGCTACAATAGCTTCGGCGAGCGGATGCTCCGAGCGTTTCTCGGCTCCGCCAACGAGGGCCAGCAGTTCCTGCTTCGGTATATTCCCTTCGACAATAACATCGGTCAGTGAAGGTTTACCTTCCGTCACCGTTCCTGTTTTATCGAGCAGCACCGCTGTAACGCGATGGGTTGATTCTAAATGCTCTCCGCCCTTGAACAAAACGCCGACTTCTGCCGCCCGGCCCGATCCCGCCATAATAGAGGTCGGTGTCGCAAGTCCTAGCGCACATGGGCAAGCGATAACGAGCACTGCGATAGCTTTCTCCAGCCCTTCAGCAAACATGCCTGGCTCGAGCCAGAAGTACCACAAAGCAAAAGCGAGTAGGGCAATTCCTACAACGATGGGAACGAATATGCCGGAAATACGGTCTGCTATTCGCTGAATCGGCGCTTTGGAGCCCTGCGCCTGCTCGACAATGTGAATAATTTGCGCAAGCGTTGTATTTTTGCCAACCTTCGTTGCCTGAATGCGCAAGACGCCATTTTTATTAATCGTCGCTCCAAATACTTGATCACCTGACTGCTTGTCAACAGGCAGGCTTTCTCCAGTCAGCATCGATTCGTCGATCGCCGAGCTGCCGTCCAGTACAATACCGTCGACCGGAATTTTGCCGCCCGGCTTCACAATAAGCTGATCGCCAATGATCACCTGTTCGACCGGGATGCTCACTTCGGAGCCGTCGCGCACGACGAGCGCTGTTTTCGCTTGCAGTCCCATGAGCGAGCGAATCGCTTCCGATGAACGCCCTTTAGCGAGCGCTTCGAACCATTTTCCAAGTAAAATCAACGTAATGAGCAAGGCGCTTGTCTCATAATACAGCTCCTGCATAACGGGCATATTAGCCATCCCTACATGCTCTTCGGGCTTCAACGTCAAATACAGGCTGTAAAAATAGGCGGCCGATGTTCCAAGCGCTACCAAGACATCCATATTCGCGCCCCCACTCCGCAGCGCATTAAATGCCCCCTTATAAAAGGGCCAGCCGATTATGAATTGCACAGGAGTTGCCAGCGCTAATTGAAACCACGGATTGAGCAATAAATCCGGCACCCATATAAACGACGTAAATGAAAAATGTGCCGCCATTGCCCACAGAAGCGGCAGCGACAGTATCGCCGATAAGATGAACTTCAGCTGCTGCTTGCGGATCTCGTCACGCCGGCGATCCCCACCTTGCTTCTGCTCTACCTTCTCCTCTGCTGTAAAGCCAAGCTGCTCTATCCGCTTGATGACCGCAGCCAAATCGATCGTATCCGCACGATATTCGACATGGCTCGTCTCCATCGTAAAGTTGACCGTCGCTTGCGATACGCCTTCCAGCTTATTTAAGCCTTTCTCTATACGATTCGCGCATGCCGCACATGTCATACCCGAAATTTCCAGTGTAGTCTGCCTGTTCTCCATTGTAGTTACCACCTTTTCATACCCTATGGGGGTATCTCTTGTTGTTTTCATCATATAATACCCCGTGGGGGTATGTCAAGGGTTGACCCAATCTATGCCAAAAAAAACGACCCAAGCGCTGCGCGCCTGAATCGGTCTGGTTACAAATTGCAATTTAAAGTTCGTATAATACGATAAGTACGCTTATGTAACGCTCGCATCCATATGTACCGTTTGCCATTCATCCTGATCTTCAGCCGTAATAGCAAAGCCCTGCCGCTGCCAAAAATCGACGGCTCCCTTAAGAAAACGATGCGTATGCAAATACGCTACGCTATAGCCCTGCTCTGCAATAAAACGTTTGGCCTCTGCTGTAAGCAGCGAGCCTACACCGCTTCTGCGGCTGCTTGCAGCTACATAACATTTCACTATTTCTGCGGCTGGCCGGTTCGCTTCATACTTAGCTGTCTCAATTCGGTTATCATAGGGCTGCACACCGATGCACCCCCATATTTCTCCACGCTCCGAAAGTGCCAGGAAAAAACCAGCTCCCTCCTGGTGCAAATAATGCTCGGAGAAATTCACGAGATCCGGCGACAATCCATTTACCGCAAACATCGGCATAACCTCTTCACGCACTTGAGCTGCAAAAGCGACAGCATCCGCAATATGCTCCTCGCGAGCCTGTATAATCACTGGCGACACTACTGTCACTTCTAGATCCTCTCCTTAATATGGACGCAACACCTAGCTGTGATGCAAATGCTGAAGCGTCTGGATGAAAATTTCCTTTACATGATCATCGTCCAATGAATAATAGACGGTTTTCCCGACCTTGCGGCGCTTAACAATTCGCACATTGCGCAAGTAACGCAATTGATGCGAAATAGCCGACTGCGCCATATCCAGCACGACGCATAAATCATGCACGCACAGCTCTTGCGACAGCAGCGCATAAATCATTTTAACCCGCGTCGGGTCGCCTAGCGCCTTGAACATTTCAGCCAGATCAATGGCCGTCTGCTCCTCGACCTTTGCGGTCAGCAGATCTGCACCCTCCTGCTTCGTTCCCATACATGTGTCGTCACATTGCTCATCTATTACTTTGTCCATTCGGCTACACCACCCTCTAATCGTAATGCTTATGATCTTATTATAGCAGACAAAAGCGCAGTTCCTCTATTATTTGCAGGAACCGCGCGTTTCAAGCGTTATAAGGCCTTAAATCTTAAATGATCGTTTATAAAAAATACCAATGCTACGCCATGCGGGCGCACCACTGCACACAGGCATTTACCAGCTCGCCCAGCACCGGATGCAGCAGGCTTTCGCGATTATGCGCAGGCGTCAAACAACATACGCGGCCTTCCCCATAAGCATGGGACCATCCGCCAATCGACTGCCCATCCTCGGAATACGTCCGCATAAATACCGTTGTTGACGCTTCATCACAATCGACAAAATAATGCTCATCTACCGTTTCGAATGCTTGGTCTGCCGCTATATTGACATGCTCCTCGCCTGAACGCCCAGCAGGCTCGACCGTTATGGAACGCACGAGCTTCTGCTCCGGATGATGCTGAAAATAACCCCGCGTCATCTGTACATAGCCACCTTCTGCCGGATACGAAGCAAGCCCGGAATGCCAGGCGAACCAGCCTCCGCCCGCCCTTACATACCGCAAAATCGCCTGCTCCGTCTCGTCGCCAAGCCATTGCTGCACTTGTTCATCAGCGGGATTGATATTATTATCTTTGTACAAAATGACGGCATCCGGCTTCGCCGCCAGTTCCTCGGCCAAATATTTGACTGTCGTATAGCTGAGCTCGATGTCCCCTGACGCCATTAATGGCGCCAAGCTTTGCTGCAAGCCTTCGGCAATCGCCTCCGCAGGATGATAATAATCCCCAATTACGGCTAAAATGGTTCGCATACGTCACTTCCTCCATTGTTTCCGAATCAGGGACTCTCCTTATACGGCAGGCTTCACTCCCGCAGCTGCGAGCCCCTGTTCAATATCGGCAATCAGCTGCCGTTTTTCTTCCTGCTCCAAAAAGGCCGCATAGGCGCTGTTCAAAATCAGCCTGCCGATTTCCTCCAGCGTTACGCCGCATTTTTCCATCAACAGCTCATATTCCAAACCAATCGTCGTACCTGAAACCGTCAGGTTATCCGTGTTAATGGTCGCCCGAATGCCTGCTGCCAGAAAGGCTTTAATCGGATAAGCCTCCCAGCCGCTAACGGCCTTCGTCTGGATGTTGCTCAGCGGGCATAGCTCCAAAGGCGTGCCTGTACGGCGTACCATTTCCATAATAGCAGGATTTTCCGTAATGCGCACGCCATGGCCGATACGTGTGGCGCCCAGGCTTTCAATCGCCTCCTGCACATTTTCCGCACCGCCTGCTTCTCCAGCATGAATCGTAATCGGCAGCCCCTTGCTAGCAGCGAGGTTAAATAAGGAACGATGCAGCTCTGGCGGGAAGGAAGCTTCATCACCAGCCAAATCTACCGCTGCGATTCCATCGCCATGCAGCTTGGCAGCGGCCAGTATGACCTGTTCATTGCGCTCATAGGCATCATGGCGCAGGCAGATGGCGATACCGCGCGCTTTCACGCCGAAATCCCGTTCTCCACGCCGCAAGCCACGAATGGTATGGCGCATCGCCTCCTCCAGCGACAAACCTCCTTTAATATGCAGCAGCGGCGCAAATCGCACCTCGATATAACGGCAGCCTTGTGCCGCCGATTGCTCAACCACTTCATAAGCTACGCGATCCAGCGCCTCTGGCGTTTGCAAATAGGGCTCCACAAACGCAAATTTGCTCAAATATTCTTTTAGGCTAGTGCAGCTCTCATCTGCAAGCATCCACGGGGTAAGGTCGCTGCCTTCCTCAACGGGCAGCTCCTTGCCTTGCTCCTTCGCCAGCTCGCGAAGCGTATTTGGCAAGACGCTGCCATCCAAATGCAAGTGCAAATCGATTTTGGGAAGCTTTTTCAATTGCTCCCGCACCACTATATCTTTCATCGTAAGCACTCCTTTAAATTTAAAATAAAAGCAAAAGCTATAGCAAACCGCCGAACCAGGTTAAACGGCCGAAAGCCGTCCTCTGGCGGCGTGGCGCGTTTCAGTCCGAGAAATATAGAGAAAGTATGGCGAAATCGTATACTTTCCTATATTTCCAGGAAAAACCCGGGCGGCGGTATAAAATAGCATTAGTTAATCGTCCTTAGTTCTCATACACAGCCAGTGCCGCCTGCAAGCCTTCTCCAGCTGGCACAATTGCGCCATTCCGAATCAGTACGGCTTCAAGCGCACCAAGCACATGCAGCACATTTTTCTGACTGCAGCTGTAGCCCATCGTGCCGATGCGCCAAATTTTCCCTTTTAGCACACCGAACGAACTGGCGATTTCGATGCCAAAGCTGTTTAGCAGCATGCTGCGAACAGCTTCTCCATCCACGCCTTCAGGAATCGTCACGCAGGTGACAACCGGAAGCTTGCAAGCCGGATTGCCATACAAGGTTAATCCCATCGCTGCAAGTCCTGCCATTAGCGCCGCTTCATGTCTGCGATGTCTCGCGAATCGCTCCTCAAGTCCTTCAGCGAGCAAAATACGCAGACCTTCGCGCAAGCCATACAGCATCGAGGTCATCTCCGTATGATGATTGAGCCTTGCTGGCCCCCAATAATCCTGAAGCTGGCTCAAATCCAAATAGTTGCTCTGGATTGCTGGACGCCGGTTGCTGCTTGCGGCATCGCCGGGAACGAGCAAGCCCCGTTCGACCTTTTTGCGGGCGGCAATTTTCCGCTCTGCCCTGTCGTTGTACGTAATAGGGGCCATGCCCGAAGGAACGGATAAACATTTTTGCGTGCCGCCAATGACCGCATCGATACACCAGGCGTCCGTCTCAACGGGAACGCCGCCGATGGTCGCAACCGCATCAACGACAAACAGAATATCTTGCTCCCTGCACGCTTTGCCAATCGCATCCAAAGGCTGAATCCGGCCTGTGGACGTTTCCCCGTGAACCATTAGCACAAGCGCCGGACGCTCATGCGAAATAGCGGCGATGACTTCATCCGGCTCAAAAACTTCGCCCCATTCCTTCTCCAGCGCCACAACCTGCGCACCGCAGCGCTCGGCAATTTCATAAAGCAGATTGCCGAAACGGCCATAAATCGGAACCAGCACTTTGTCACCCGGCTCAATTAAGCTGTTAAGTACCGCTTCAATGCCTGAACGCGACGTTCCATCTATTGGATAAGCCCAGCGATTGTCCGTTTGGAACAAGCTGCGCAGCATCTCCATCGTATCATTCATAAGTGCCGTAAACTCGGGGTCAAACTGACCCAGTATAGGATAAGATAACGCACGAAGCACGCGCGGGTCAACCTCAACGGGGCCAGGTGTCATAATCGTGCGGGGGGAAGGCGACAGTTCTCGGTAGCTCTTCATCATCATTTCTCCTCGTAAGCAAGTTCATATAACAAAGCGGACAACATCTCCGCCCCTGCTGCCAATTGGTCCGGCGACGTATATTCCTCTGGGGAATGGCTGATGCCGCCGCGGCTCGAGACGAATAACATCGCTGTAGGACATATGCCTGACAGCAGTTGGGCGTCATGTCCCGCCCCGCTCGGCATGACCGTATAAGGCAATGACAATTGCTTCGCAATACGTTCCAGCCGGACACGCAATTGTCCGTCCATCGGGGCAGGCGCGGCCTCCATCCATTGCTCAATCGTCACATGCAGCTCCCGCTCGCCGGCGATTTCTTGAAACTGCTGAAATACCGTTTGGCAAAATTCACGAATGGTCGGCTCATCAATATGGCGTACATCGACCGTAAAGCTAACGGAACCGGCAATAACATTCGGCGTATTAGGCGTTGCCGTCAGTTTCCCAACCGTAGCAACGAGCGGCGAGCCCGTTAAAATAGCTTCCGTCTCCAGCTGCACAATCATTGCAGCCGCTCCAGCCAGTGCATCGCGGCGCAGCGGCATCGGCGTCGTCCCGGCATGATTGGCTGTTCCGCCCACCGTTACCGTATAACGATGCTGCCCGACGATGGCCTCGACAATGCCAACGCTGAGCTGCTGCCGTTCCAGAACAGGCCCTTGCTCAATATGCAGCTCCACAAACGCTGCAATATCTGATCGGCGGACAGCATGCTGCTCCGCTTTGCCGAAACCGCAATGAAGCATCGCCTCTTGCAGGCTAGTTCCGGCTGCATCATAGCGCTCCGCACCTTGCTCTAAATCATATAGCCCGGCCATATTGCCCGAGCCCCAATACGTAAGCGGAAAACGGCTGCCTTCCTCTTCGCAGAGCGAGACTACCTCAAGCGTTTTTACAGGCTGCCCATACGTTTCCTTCAAATGCGCCAAAGCGGCAATTCCGGCAGCGACACCATAAGCCCCGTCATAAATGCCGCCCGATTGCACCGTATCGATATGGGAGCCCGTCATAATAACCGGACCTTCTCCCGAACTGCCTTGCATCCTGCCGAATAAATTGCCTACTCGGTCAAAATAAACGTCCATGCCCAGCTCTTGCATCTGCTCGGCTAAATATTGCTGCGCCTCCAGCCACTCTGCCGTATAAAGCAGCCTAGTCACACCACCGCGCGGATCAGCGCCGAACTGGGATAATTCCTCCAGCAGCTTAGAAACGAAGGAGGCGAGCTGCGATTTGCTTGCCATTGTCATATCAAACACACCCCTTCATCATACCCTTTTCCGAGCCCGCCTCAAACGGTAGCAGCAACTTGCCCGAAGCTGGCTGTGCAAGGCCGCCGTCAACTGTATATACAACGGTTCCTCGAACGAGTGTCGCCACGACTCGGCAGGCCATTTCTTTCCCCACATAAGGGCTATGCTTGTGCCGATAAAACAAATGTTCCTCCCGCAGCTCATAGGCCGCATTAGCGTCTATAATAGCCAGGTCAGCGTCAGAGCCGATTGCGATAGCTCCCTTGCGCGGATACAGCCCGAGGCGCTGCGCAGGTCCTGCAGACAGCAAAGCGGATAACAATGGCAGCGGCAGCCCACGCTTGATCCATCCTTCACCTAGCACCAGCTCCATACTGCTCTGTGCCCCGGATATGCCTCCCCATGCCTCGAAAAACGTTTTAGAAGCATCCTCTTTCATCGAAGTCGGACATGGCGAATGATCGGAAGCGATGACATCCATCTTGCCTTCGCCAATCATTCGCCACAATCCCTCCCGCTGCACCTCGCTGCGCAGAGGAGGCGCGCATTTGGCAACTGCTCCAAGCGCCGTCATATCCTTCTGCGTCAGCAGCAAATAATGCGGACAGGTTTCCACCGTCACCGGCAAACCGCGCCGCTTCGCCCGATCAATCAGCTCCACCGCGTCAAAGCTGCTTATATGGACAAAATGAACTTGGCAGCCCGTCTGCTCCGCAAACAACAGCGCCTTATTCACCGCCTCCAGCTCGGCAATAATCGGACGCGAGGCTGCGAATGCCTCTGCATCATGGCGGCCGACTGCTAGAGCCGCATCAGCCAGTTGGGACGTAATGGCGTCACTCTCGGCATGAAGGGCGACAAATCCGCCAAGCGCGGCGATTTTTTTCATCCCCTCATACAGCGTCCAGTCATCAACCTCGCGAAATCGCCCCTCCCCTTCGCCACCGGGATTGGACATAAATGCTTTAAAGCCGACGACGCCCGCTTCGAACATAGGGGCAAGCTCATCCAGCTTCCCTGGGACGAGTCCGCCCCAGAACGTATAATCAACAGCTGAATGGCCTTCTGCCTGGCCTGCTTTCAACGCAAGCGCCTCGGTCGTAACAGTCGGCGGATTGCCATTGAGCGGCATATCAGCGTAGCAGGTTGCACCTCCGGCAGCTAGTGCGGCAGAGCCGCTCGCAAACCCTTCCCAATGCCCCAAATTCGGCTCATTGAAATGTACGTGAATATCGACCATGCCGGGCAGCACATACTGCCCCTCCGCATCGATTCGAGAGCCAGCCTCGGCACCTGCGAGAGACGGCTCCAAGGCGGCAATGCGGCCATCGCGAATGCCAATATCCAGCTTTTTCACTTGGTCAGGCAGCACAACAAAACCATTCATCACGATACAATCATAGTAGGAAGCCATGCGTATCCACCCCTTTTTCCCCATAACATAAGCCTGCGTGTTTACTCTGCTCTTCTAAGTACCGCGATAAGTGCTATAGCCCCCTGGCGCAACAAGCAGCGGAATATGATAATGCGCCTGTGCATCCTTAACGCGAAATCGAATCGGTATTTGCTGAAAAATAAATTCAATAGACGACTCCCGCGCAGCGTCATTATCGCGTGACAAAAAGCTTCCGGCATTAAACACAAGCTCATAGACGCCTGGCTGCATATTCTCGCCAGCAAGCATGGGCGCATCGAGCCGTCCATCCGCATTGGTGGAAGCGGCCTGAAGCAGCCGCCGTTCCCCAGTCTCCTCGCTCAACTGCCACAGCTCTAGCCCCATCCCCGCCGCAGCCTTCCCCGTAGAAATGTCGAGCACATGCGTCGTTATTTTGCCGCTCATGACGAAGCTTCCTCGTTTTCCAAATCCTCGCGGGTAAGCGTGAAGCCTTGGAAGCCGAATGGCGGACGCGGCTCGGTGTAGACAGCGGCTGCATCCTCTTCCGTATGGTCAACCACCGTTTCCCATGTCCGGTTATTCGATTCAAACCGCACCTCCGCCAATTGCGGGAAACGGGTCAAAATACGCAAGCCGACTTGATAAATTAAATATTGAATCGATGGCGTTTTATATTCGTGGAACACATTATGGGTAATATCCCGGATATGCTCAGCCGCAACGTATTGTCCGAAGCCCGTATCTACCGCATGTTCAACGTCTGCATAGCTCCAATAAATATTTAGAAAAATAAAGAGCGGCCGATCATAGCTTTCCGGCAGCGTCGTATATTCATCACGGACAAATCCATAGAAGGAGCTGCCGCTTACTTTAATCAACTGCAAATCAGTAATAGCGCACTCATGCTCGACGATAACCGGAGCGCCCTCTTCGCCGTCGCGGACAAGCTTCATCGAAGCGCTCGCATGATCATTATGGGAACGGCGGTACACAAGAGGGCTATCCACCAGCCCATCGCTGCCATCTGCCACTTCAAGCGTATGGAACGGGATGCGGTCCGCACTCAGCTCGATAGCTTCAATATGCGGATAGCGGCTAAGGAATTGCTTGCTGATGAACGCAAGCAGCCCTTCTGTCGTGCTCCCCTCAAAGTCGGCTGTTTGCCGCAAAATAAAATTTTTCATCGAATCTGTCGCCACAACCTGCGTATTGTCACCTTTAGTGAAGGAGGTGAGCAATGTCTCGCCGCTTACGGCAAATGTAATGTTATGGGCAAAAATAACGTTCGTATCGCCGGTAAAAGCCGATTCTGGGATGGACTTCACCGCCAGTGGCGCTGCATAGGTCCGATAAGTCAATACATCCCCTTTGCCATAATAAAGTGTACGTCCGCTGCCAAGTTTCAACATGTATACCCTCTCCCTTTGCTCTATATCAATTTTGGTATGATTTTTTTAGTCTCACTCTTCTATTAAATCGTTCAGGCGCAAGAAGGTGATGCGGGCGATTTGCCATTTTGCCTCCTCCAGCTCCTCCTGAAGGCTGTTGCCGATTCGCGCTGCCATCGCTTCCTTGATATCGGCTTTGCTTTTGCCACGAACCGCTAAAATAAATGGAAAACCAAACTTCTCCGTATACTGGCGGTTCATCGCTGCAAACTGCTCAAATTCCTCAGGCGTCAATTGGCTTAGTCCCGCGCCCTGCTGCTCTTTTGTGGAATATTCGCCAATGCTGATTCGAGTTGCCAGATCGGGATGTTCGCGAATAAGCACCAGCACCCGTTCTTCTCCCGCTGTATAAGCTGTGTTCACCATGCTCTCATGCAGCTGCTCAACTGAGCGGAAGGGTTTATTCTCCCATGCCAGCTCCGCCACCCAAGGCGAATGTTCAAAAATAGCGCCAAGCGCTTCCGTAAATGCCTCACGGCTCATCGTATTTAATAAGTCCAATTTCATGGCGCGTTCCTCCTCCACTCTATCGCCCGCTCTACAGCCCGTTTAATGCCTCCGTAGCCGGTGCAGCGGCAAATATTGCCGGATAGTGCTTCTTCAATTTCATCCTCACTCGGATCAGCATTTCGATCCAGCAGCGCCTTGACCGAAATAATCATGCCAGGCGTGCAATAACCGCACTGAAAGCCTCCCTCTTCTAGAAAAGCGCGCTGCACAGGGTCAATTCCACCATCAGCCGCCCCTATACCTTCAATTGTCGTAATCTGTTTGCCCGCGCATTGGTAGGCCATCGTTAAGCAAGCGTTAATTGGCTTGCCATCCACCAGCACCATGCAGGCGCCGCAGCGGCCAATTTCACAAGACCGCTTCGTCCCTGTAAGGGCCAAGTCGTCGCGCAGCATATTCAGCAGCCGTTTGGAGCCTGCAACTTCAAGCTTCATTTCTTCGCCATTAATGGTACAGGCCAGCTCCGACTGCCCAGTGCCCCGTGTCACTCCCAGCATTTCATGCTTGCTCATCTTTCGCTCACCGCCTCTCCTGCAAAAGCGAAAGCCATTTGAAGCAGCTCTGGCTCAATTGGCAGCTTCGTCACGCGGATACCCACCGCCTGATGAATGGCAGCTGCAATAGCCGGAGCCAGCGTAACCGAGCCTACTTCGCCAATGCCGCGCGGACCATAGCTATCTCCTTGCGGCAAATGCTCAATCGGCTCAACGGTGACCGTACCGCAATGCTCTGCAATCGTTGGCACCAGATACGTATCTAAATTTTTCGTCATATATTGCCCCTGCTGCATGACCGCATCTTCCGTTACCGCAAAACCAAGCGCCATGCTGCTGCTGCCTTCGATCTGCCCAAGAAAGCCCTGGGGATTCATGACAGGCCCTGCTGCTACCGCATGGTATTGGTCAAGCACCTTCACTCGTCCTGTCAGTTGATTGATCTCAACCTTTACAACAACGGCCGCATACGTATATAAAAAATGGGCTCCTGTTCGCGGGGTATCTGATGTAGGGAACTGAAAGGCAGTCGAACAGCTGATCGGCTCCCCTTCCGCCTCCGCCAGTTCCTTATACGTCAGCAGCATGGAAACGCCTTCTGCCTCATAAATGCCTCCTGCTCCCATAACGAGCACATCGGCTGTTTTTCCCAGCAGCTTCGCCGCCCGCTCCAGCATTTGCGATGTAAACGGCGCTTTCAGATTTTGCAGCGTCTTCCACATCATGCTGGTTGCTCTTGAAGCTGTTGTAGAGCCGCTGTCGGGCACAAGATCGGTATCCCCGATAATCATTCGGATATCGGATTCAGCCAAGCCGAACTGTTCAATCAGCATCAGCTCCAGCGTAGCAAGCAAGCCTTGCCCAAATTCCTCGTAGCCGAATATGGCTTCAATTCGGCCATCGGCCGCCAGCGAGAGCCTGCCGCCTGCCGGATCAGGAATACCTACACCAAGCCCGCCGCCGTGCATGGTAAAGGCTGAACCAATGCCCACCTTTATCCACGGCTCACGCTCCTCAGCCCTATCCGGCATCCCTCTTTCCTGCCACAAGCCGCTCGCTTCAGCTGCATTCCACACCTGCATGGCGCCTTCGGTTACGACGATCGGCTGGCCGAACGGGCCTGGATCATCCGGCATACGCATATTGATCCGCCGCAGCTCCCAAGGGTTCATGCCAAGCTTTTCCGCCAGCCGGTCAAGCTGCCCTTCCAGTGCGAAAATCGCCTGATTTCCGCCAAAGCCGCGGAATTCACCGGACATTCCGTTGTTCGTATAGACGGAATAACCGTCTACTTCCACATGATCGTAGCGGTATGGTCCAAGTACATGCTCAACGGCAAAGTTAAGCACCTCTGCTCCCAGCGTGGCGTATGCGCCAGTGTCGGCGATGATCCGTACTTGATGGGCAAGCAGGCGGCCACTGGCGTCTGTACCGGTTTTCATCGAAATTTTCATCGGATGACGTTTCAGACCGGCGCGGACTGATTCCCATCTAGAATGATGTAGCTTGACGGGGCGGTTTGTTTTTAGCGCCAGCAGCGCGCCATAAGGCTGCACATTCAATTCGTCCTTGCCGCCGAAGGAGCCGCCAATCGGGCTTGAGACGATGCGGATTCGCTCCTGCTTCATCGCGGCAATCCGCGACAATTGCAGACGATCCATAAATCCATGCTGAGTAGGCGAATATACCGTCAACCGCCCATCCTCCTCGGGCACGAACAAGCCGCCTTCGGTTTCCATATAGGTGTGCATCTGTCTCGGCGTGAAATAAGTTTCCTCTACAATATGGGCACAGGCGGCGAACCCGCTGCCTAGCTGCCCTCTATTAAACTGACTGCGGTGAAGCACATTGCCCTGCGGATGAAGCAGCGGCGCATCCTGCAAAAGCGCCTGCTCGGCATCGTCAACAATCGGCAGCAGCTCATAATCGACCTCAATAAGAGAAAGAGCATACTCGGCTAGTTCAGCCGTCTCTGCAGCTACAGCTGCCACCGCGTCACCGACATAACGAACTTTATTTTCACAAAAGACAGGCTGATCCTGATGGGCAATGCCATAGCGATTCAAACCGGGCACATCGAGATGCGTCAGCACGGCATGGACACCTTCCAACTGCAACGCCTTCTCGGTACAAATGCTGAGGATAAGGGCATGAGGGTGGGGACTTCGCAGAACCCGGCCATAGAGCATGCCCGCTGCCGACATATCCGTCAAATACGCAAGGCGGCCTGTTACTTTCCCCAGCCCATCCGGCCTGATTCGCCACCGCTTTCCACTTGTCTCGCGGTTCAACAGCATCGCTATCACCACTCCCCTATGAACGATAAGCTTGCTTGCTTATTTAATTATCATTTGAACTGCATGGCTTTCCACAGCTCTGACACAATCAGATTGGCAGCGGTTTTCTGGCGATAGCTTGCCGAAGCGAACACATCGCCTACCGGATGAAAATGTTCCAAGACCGACGTATAACAAGTCTGGAGCAGCGAATGGTCAAGCTTGCCGCCCTTCAGCAATCGCTCTGTATGCTCAAGCCGCTTTGGCATCGTCTGCCCGCCCCCAACCGCAAGGCGCAAATCAACGATATGCCGCTCGGCACTTACAACGGCGCTTATCGCAACAGTTGCTATCGATGGCGTGAATACTTCGCGGCGGCCAACCTTGTGATAAACATCCAGCCTGTATTGCCCCTCCTGTTCCGATAGATCGACTGGCGGCAAAATAATGGCGAGCAGCAAACGATTTTTCCATGCGTGATTGGCCTGCGCTTCCAACAGCCATTCTGCAAGCGGCTGCTCAAACGCTCCTTGCCCATCGTGCCAGAGGAGCATGGCCTCATATACGATTAACGCTGGAAGTGCGTCGCCTACGCGGGACAGCACATTGCCGCCTAGCGTAGCCAGGTTCCGAATCGATGGGGCAGCGATATTTTTCATCGCAGTTGCCAGCAGTGAATAATGAGTGCGTATATGAGAGTCATTTCTGACCTCTGACAGCAGCGCCGCCGCTCCGATCTGACAAATTTGCCGATCATGACTGCTGGAAGCAAGCGTAATCGGCTTTTGCATGCTGGAAATACCGCTAATATCGATCAAATGACCAGGCATACGGGCAGTTCCCGCTTCCCACCACGTACGAAGCAGCGTACCGCCAGCAACGAAAACGCCTTCCGCGCCAAGCTGCTGTTTAAGCGTGCAAGCTTCCGCAGCATTACTTGGCTGCCATACGACGGGAGACTCCGGCTTCGTTTGTTTATCCATGGCCATCGCTCTCCCTCCTGTTCCAAAAACCAATAGCAGCCTGCAAGCTGTCCTCATCATCTATATCATGAAGCGCAAAATCTTGTTCCCCGTTTAAATCTAGTACTGCCCCTTTATACTTGCCTGTGGAGGCAAACAGCCGTCTTGCGCCTTGGTCACCCTCAAGCTCCTCCAGAGCGGAAAACATCGTTGCTCGCAGCAGCGCCGGAGGCATCGTTGCCGATCCATCGCTGTATGCCGCATAATCAAGCGTGGAATTGTGCTCCAGCGCCTCAACCAAGCGCACTGCCATCCTTGCCGTCACAAAAGGCTGGTCAGCTAACGCAATCAGGACGGCATCCGTATGTGGATATAGAGTAAGCAGCGCTTCAAGACCACTGCGCAGCGAGCGGGACATTCCCCGCGCCGAAAGCGGGCATTCTTGCTTGTGCAGCTGTGCTGCGCGGCAAGCCCGCTCCAGTTCAGGAGTGTCCAGCCATTCCAGTTCGTCGTTGCTTCGGTGAACGACGATCCAGCTTTTAATGGCACTATTTAATAGAGCATGAAGCGCCTGGCTGCCAAGCATTGCTCCCGGCGATAAAGGGAGCCTCAGCTTCGGCTGCTTCATCCGGGTGCTGAGGCCAGCCGCCAAATAAATGCCTGACACCTTCATCGCGAATCGCCTCCCTACTTTTCGCACGATACGCTGCCCGTACCTGTATAAGCTCGGAAACGATGCTTAAGGCAATTTCGTATGGTCCCTCTGCCTGTATCGAAAGTCCGATCGGTGCATAAACATTTTCAGGGAGCGTCCCTTCGCCAAATAACTGCTTGATCCGCTTACGCGAGCCCATAACGCCGATGTATATCGGCTGTGCTTCCAATGCCAGCTGAATCAGTTGATAATCGTAGTGGAGCTGATGGCTGCATACGATGAAAAAGTCATTTCTATTAAATTGCAGCTTGGAGGCAAGCTCCTCAGGCTTTCCAGTTACTCTCGCCACGCTAAACCAGCTATTATCCTCACTTTCCGGGCTTATCTGTGTACGCCAATCCGCCACAACCACATGAAATCCGCAGCCTGGAAGCATCGTGCAAAGCGCCTTCGCATCTGGTCCTGCCCCAAACACAATCGCCCGTGGTCGCGGCTCCAGCTTCGTCGAAAATGTCCCCGCCTCTTCTATAAGATCAGCTCCAGCTTGCCAGCTATTGCGAGATTCGCTTGCCGCTGAGGCAGGCCCTAATCTATAAACGATGCCCGTGCAATTGCCATTGCCAGCCTTCGGCCAGCTTCTATTCACAACAACCGCTTCTCCTGCCCGAAGCCTCTCTCTTGCTTGAAGCAGCTGATCTCTGAGTGCTGTCGTTACAGGCTCCAGCAGCACATGGATAATGCCGCCACATCCGATCGTATCGCCCCACATGATGTCCTCTTCCGGCTGCATATTATAGATAATGATTTCAAAAGCTTCGGCAGAGCACACGCGGCTAACCCGCTCCTGTAGATCTGCCTCCAGGCAGCCTGGGCTGATACTGCCCGTCTTCGTTCTATCCAGCCTCAGCAGCATGGCTGCCCCTTCCTTGCGGTAAGCATGGCCCTCTACTCGTATAATCGTTGCAAGCGCGGCCGGCTGCTCAAGCTTCACAATTGAATCCAGCACTTCGTGCATATCCACAAGCAGCCACCGCCTCTTTTTTAAAACGTTATGATGAAATGAAGTTCTGGCCTACAGCCTAAATGCTACAGCCTTGCCAGCAGTCCCTTAAGCGAACGGTCTGCTTCCCGCAGCACAAGCGGCTTGTCAATCGTCTTCATTATGCGTTTCTCCATGACGATTTGTCCGTCAATAATGACGGTATCCACGTCGCCGCGGGTTGCTGCATAAACAACACGCGAGAACCAGTCTGCATCATAGGACGGATACACATGAAAGTCTTCCAAATCAAGCATTTGCAAATCCGCTAGCTTGCCTTCCTCTAAGCTGCCAATATCCTCTTCCATGCCAAGCACCTTTGCCCCGCCCATCGTAGCCATCCGCAGCACCGTGCGCGCATCCATGACCGTTGGGCCATGCTTCACCTTCTGAATAAAAGCGGTCAGCCGCATTTCCTGATACATATCCAAATTGTTGTTGCATGCTGCGCCATCTGCCCCGATGCCAATATCGATGCCTTCGCGCAGCAGCTCGGGAATTTCCGCAATGCCCGATGCCAGCTTCATGTTGGAGCCGGGGCAATGGGTAACTTTAACGCCTCGCTCCTTAATAATCCGCTTCTCTTCCTCATCGAGCCAAATACTGTGGGCCAAAATCAAATTCGGCCTTGCCAGCCCGATATGATCCAAATAAACGACGTTGCGCTTGCCGCGTTCCGCTTCTACAATCGCGATTTCTCCCGTATTTTCGGAAGCATGGGTATGCACCTTGACCTTATATTGCTCGGATAAATCGCGTACCCCAATGAGCAGCTCCTCTGTACAAGACACAACGAACCTTGGGCAAAAAGCATATTGGATGCGGCCGTCGCCAGCGCCATTCCATTTCTCAAGCAAGTCGACGCTTTGCTGCAGCGATTGCTCTGTATTTTCCTGAAGCGCCAGCGGCACTTCCGTGCCATGGTCCATCATCACCTTGCCAGAAATGGCGCGAATGCCGCTCTCTAATATCGCCTGGAAAGCCGACTCGGTATGATGCACCGTCTCCATATCCAAAATCGTCGTCGTCCCGCTGCGGATCAGCTCGCCTATGCCCAGCATCGCGGAATAATAAACCGAATCGGGGCTGTGAGCTGCCTCTAGCGGCCAAATCCGCTCACGCAGCCATTCAATTAAAGCCAAATCATCTGCACGCCCGCGAAATAACGTCTGGCATAGATGTATATGTGTTTGTACGAAGCCCGGCAACACAACTTTGCCATCAGCCTCAATGATCCGATCTACTCCATCCGCCGCGATCTCCCCGCCAATCTGAGCAATACGCTTGCCGCGAATGAGCAAATCACCCGTAAAAATATCGCCACGTTCATTCATCGTCATTATCGTTGCGTTGCGAATAAGTATAGTTGTCATTGAATTGCCCTCTTTCAAGTTTGAGTCATGTTTTATAACATAATAAAGCACCAAACCCGATTTATCAATAGTATATGTAATTAAACTTAACATGTTGTCGTGGGTGAATGCCTGAAATACACTAAATACACCGCTTTCAAAGTAAAATATGACATGAGCAAGCTTCTATCGTTCCAAATTCCCCTTACAATTAACTGAAAAACACGCGCTATCGTTCGCCTTTTCAAGTATAATCAGCAATCGCCACTCCATCGCCTTCCATGCGAGCCTATTGAAATAAACAGATTGATCCCCTATTATGTAACGTTCTGCCGCATAGTTCTCTCGATTCTTTATGTCTACTATAATTAACTGAAATACAATGCTTATGTTAAAATAGGATGAAAAAGGGGGCGTCACTGCTGGAAAAACAAAAAGTAGTAATTATAGGAGCAGGAATAGTCGGAGCCTGTATGGCCTATCAACTAGCAAAACGAAATCAGGATGTAACCGTTATTGAACGACACACTACCGCAGCTCGTGAAGTTACAGAAAAATCATTTGCCTGGATACATACAACACATAGGGTGGCTCCGCAGTACAGACATTTGTATGACAGTGCTTCAGAAGAATACCTTGCATTACAGCAAGAGCTATCCGAATTACAAATTCAATGGCATGGAGCATTAACGTGGGGCGATTCGAGCCTAAATGAACAAATCCACCTTCAAAAATTAAACCGAGAGCAGATTGAGGCATTGGAACCGAATCTGAAGGAGTATCCGAACGATGCGATGTTTGCCAATGATGAAGGAGCAGTAGATCCGATCGGATTAACGGAACTATTGTTAAGAAAAGCACAGGAATACGGAGCAAAGGTACAGTTTGATACCAACGTTACACAACTGCAGCAAGAAAATTCACGCTTAATAGGCGTACATACATCCAAGGGGTTTATGGAGTCTGATATTGTGGTATTGGCTGCGGGTACAGGCGTATTCGAACTTTGCAATCCGTTAGGTTTCCCCATACCAGTAACGCCGTCACCTTCCATTCTGATTCGGATGAAGACCTCGAGTAGATTAATACACACACTAATCTCGAATGCGCAGTTTGAAGCGCGTCAGCTAACCGATCATTCATTGCTAGCTGCGGAAGATTATATCGATGATTCGGAGGAAAATGGGCCCGAGGCCGTGGGCAAACGTGCCTTCGAGACGCTGCGTCGCAGCCTGAAGGGTGGGGAGCAATTGGAGCTGGAAAGCATCAAAGTTGGGTTGAGACCAATGCCAGAGGACGGCTATCCGATTGTAGGCTTTCATAATCAGATGAAGGGACTTTATGTGACGGTGATGCATTCTGCCATTACTCTGGCTCCGCTAATTGCGCGTCTAGCTGCAACTGAAATAATCAATCGAGAATCAAGATGCGAACTAGAGTCTTGTCGTATTTCCCGATTTAAGTAGTAGGGTTGTAAAATTGCCAACTTATATTCATTTATGAATTCAACATCAAGACTCATTACCCAAAATCGACGAGCTATCATAAATGTTCAGATGCTGCCTAATGTTCGGAAATTCCTAATCGCAATAAAAAAAGCATCTTTGTGTTCAAATTTGTGAACACAAAGATGCTTTTGCTTGAATTTGCTTGCTGCATTCGCTAGCTTTTCTTCTCTGGCATTGGCATAAACAGCAAATTGATTGGCAAGTTGCTGCCGGATGCCGGCGAGAATACAATCGTTACCGCTTCTGATGAGCTGCCCGTCCGGTACAGAACACCCGCCTCACCATTGTTCGCTAGGAAGGAATTATTCGTCGTCAGAACAACATTGTTGTTAACGAGGAAGGCACCGCCGTAATGTCCGCCACGCGGGTTCAAGGCAATGAGCGTATTAGGCTGAACATTGAACAGCTTCACGACGTATACGACGCCATAATTTCCTTCATTGTAAATCGTTGCACCTGTATGCTTATCGATCGTTGTAAGGCGTGTATCCACTACTTTATCGCCAAATACCATACGGCCTGGCTGTGCGCCTACTGGCTGGGTCAGGTTGATCGTACGATCAGCCTTTTCGAATGTGCCGCGAATGTGAATGCCATCCGGTTCCAAGTATGGCAGCAGTGGAAGCTCGGACAGAACATCCTTGCCGTCATCAATAATGACGTAGCTGAATTTGATTGGACCTGAGGTCGAAACATCCGCCATCATCGTCAATACGCGGTCCGGCGAAATTTTCAAATCGCTGAGCTGCTTCAAAATAAGACGGCTCTCGCCCGCTGGAATCGTTGTAATATCGTTCATGACCGGATTCATGCGCGAGGTCAAATATTTGCTAATGGAAGATTTGCCTGTTGCCGATACATACAGCGCAGGACCGCCAATACCGACGCGCTGTGTCTGAACCGTCGCTTCCTGATTGGTCTCGTTCGTAGCAACGATGTACATGCGCACATTGTTTAAACGGTTGTTTACATTATGTGACATCAAGCGAACGTTGCCTGAAGCCGAATCCGTATAATACACGCCTTCATTGACAATTCGCTCTGGACTGTTGCTGCGAAGCAGAGTCTGCTGTCCATACTCTGTCAATGAATAAGGAATGACATCATAATTCAGAACGGAAGATCCATTAATCGAGAAGCGCTCTCCCGGTGGCGTAAATAACATGCCAAAATCCTGCTTGGAATATAGCTCCTGATCTTCAATCATAATGGAGAGCGAATATTCATTGCTTGCCCCATGCTTGTCCGTTACTTTCAAGGAAATGGTCTGCGGGCCCGGCTCGAAAAAGCCTTGCTCCTTATTCGTCCAGCTGGTGCTCGTAATCGCATTTTCTTCGTCGCTGCTGAGGTCGGTATATTCAATTGGCTCGCCCATCAAGTAGCTCGTTTTGTTAGTGACGAACTTCGCTACTGGAGGCAAATTCGGTTGAAGCACTTCAAGCGTTACCGAATATGGTTCACTCCAGACGCCATCCGAATCTTGAACCCAATGAGTTACCGTATACATGCCCGGCTGGTCAAACATCGACAAATTGCCTTCCCAGCGCTCGTCCACAATGGGAGTGCTGCTGCTCGCCTGGTTCGTATAAATCACCTGTGTTTCATTTGCATAAATGACTTTAGGACTTACTGTAAATGTTGCGACTGGCGCAATCTTGAACGTCCAAGCCAGCGTAATTTTTTTCTCCGCCTTGTTCACCTTCATCGTGATGCCCTGCGGCTGCAGCAGCGTACGAAGCGGAATCATCAGCGTTCCCTTCAAGTTATAAGGAGCTCCAGTAAACGGCTGTACCGCTCCATTCACATTGTAGGAGGATTTGCCAATGGCATAACGAAGCACGTTTTTTTCTGTCGTCAGCACATACTCCTTGGCTACCTTGTCGTATACGATTTTGCCGCCGAGCCGCTCTGCGAGCGAGCGCGCCGAAACGTACGTCGTGCCTTTCAGCTCGGTTACCGGCTGCGTAGCTGTATACAGCGTGCCATTGTGATACATTTTATTCGACTTTTGAAGCAGAACGAGCTGCTCTTGACCTAGGACATTTTGCGCTGCTTCCGCCTGAATCGGCACAGCCAAGGTAAAGACAAAAAGGAATACGAGTGCAAATAAGCTGACTTTTTTAAGCATGTGAATCTCCTTTTCCAAAATAAATTGCGATTTCTCTACATATCCGCCAAAAGTTTGGACGCAATATAATCTGAAAAGTTGCACTCCGCCTATTATTTATGACAAATATTTTAAGAAGCGTGCTTCGTTTCCTGTCGTTCTGCAGAAGAAATACGTGGTAATGCTAGCGATACTGCACCGACGACGAGGGACAAAACGACCACAATCGTAAAGATCTGGTGCAAGCTTTCCTCCAGCAATAGCGGATCAATAATATTCGTGCTGCCAGTGTGCAGCAGCAGGCCGAATAAAGCGATTCCGATTGTCTGGCCGAGCGTGCGTATAAAGTTATTCGTTGCAACCGAGGCACCGCGCATTTGCCGCTCTACAGCGGATGACACGGATATCGTACAACTGGTTAGCGCAAGCCCAAAGCTTAAGCCCGTTAAAAACATATACAGCATAAACCAAGCAATCGGCGTCGTGGCATTCAGGAACATAAAGCCCAAACTTCCCAATAAGAGGGAAAATGCGCTGATTAGCGTTATGTTTCTAAGCCCAATTCGCGAAATCCATGTGCCTGCGAGAATCGAGCCGAGCGGCCAGCTGACCGAAAGCGGAATCATCGCCAAACCGGAATAGGTAGCGCTTTTTCCATATACGCCTTGCAGCCAGAGCGGCAAATAAAAAATAATAACGACATTGACGACGCATAGCAAAAAGCTGAGCAAATTCACCATGCTGATGGTGCGGTTTTTGAACAAAACAAGCGGTATCAGCGGCTCCTGCACACGCTTCTCAATGTAGAAGAATAGCGTCATCAGCACCGCAGCCCCTGCAAAAAGCAGCCCGATCTCCGTATAGCTGGCACCCTGCTCGCCCGTCTCTGAACGCAGCAGTGTCAAGGCATAGAGAAAACAGAACATCCCTACCGCAAACGTGCCAATTCCGCCATAATCAATCGATCGCTTCCGCTTCTCATAGGCTTCCTTCAAAGTAGAGCCCAGCAGAAACATCGCCACAATGCCAAATGGCAAATTCATATAAAATATCGCCCGCCACGAGACAAAATCGACTAGCAGCCCGCCCAGCAAAGGACCCGATATACCAGCTATTCCCCAAATGCTCGACATCCAGCCCTGCACCTTCGCTCGCTGCTCATAAGCATATAAATCACCGATGATCGTATAAGGAATCGTCGTGAGCGCACCAGCTCCCAGCCCTTGAATCGCGCGAAAAATAATAAGCTGCGTCATCGTCTGCGCAAGGCCCGACAGCATTGAGCCGCATAAAAAAATTGCAGCCCCGATCATAAACATATTTTTGCGGCCGAATAAGTCTGACAGCTTGCCGTAAATCGGCGTCGTGACGACCGTAGCTAGCAAATAAATCGAAATAACCCAGCTATACTGCTGGGTTCCTTGCAGCTCTCGCGTTATGCTCGGCATAGCCGTACTGACGATCGTCCCTTCGATCGCTGCCAGAAAGGTCGCAACGAACAGCGCGATAGTAATGCTGCGTGTATTGCCTGTTTTGATCATAGTCGCTCTGCTTCCTTCCCTTAACAACAAACACGCCCCTTATGAAGTTTTCATAAAGGAGCGCATCTGTGATTGATTTAAATAAGCATTGCTTGCGATCCGAAAAATATACCGATCCCTGGCTGAATCAGACGTTTTCCAAAACTGCTCGTCTGCAAACAGGCGCATGAGCAGCCATTCCGCCGCTTTCGCCGCCTGCTGTTCGTCCTGTAATAGCTTTAGGCATATCGTGTAGCATATAGACTCGCTTTGTCTTAAACGATTTATTTTATATTGAAAATCCATCATAGTAATTGGACATCCCCCGGTTATATGTTTAGGTCACTCATCGTTACTATGATAGCGGAAACAATACGTTTAAAAGTTACGAAATGTTTAAGATGGCCAAGCGTAAACGGCTGTCGCCGTCCTCTGGAGGCAAAGCTTCCGTTTCGCGTAGAAATATAGAGAAAGGATGGAACAAGCATATCCTTTCCTATATTTCCAAAAAGCGTAAGCGCTTCAGCGCAAATTATGCTTTACGGGCAGCATAGGCCATACATGCAGCAATCCAGCGCTCTGCCATCAGCGGATTTGAGGCAAAATGAAAGTGCGTATAGCCTGCGACCAGCTGCGCGAGCTGCGCCCCTTCCTGCTTCACGCCGCGTCTGCCCTTTGTCTCGTAGGCCGGCTCCAGTCCTTCACTATCGGTACTGGGCACATAAACCGAATAATGAAATTCATGTCCACGCGCCTCGTCGCCTTCCGGCAGCAGAAAATTAGCGCCCAGCCCCTTTGCCTCCCGATAGCCTAACGCGGCAAGCTTGCCTTGCATGACTACGCTTCCTGGCAGCACGCCAGCCATCGCATAGCTATTGCCGCTCGTATCGGTAAGCTGCTCCGTTAAATACATATAACCGCCGCATTCGGCAAGCGTTGGCATGCCGCCAGCAATAGCGTCCTGCACCGACTGATGAACGTGCTGCTGCTGCGCCAGCTGCTCGGCAAATTCCTCTGGAAAGCCTCCGCCAATATACAAGCCCGACACTTCATCCGGCACAGCTTCCCCTGCAAGCGGCGAGAAGTATACAAGCTCGGCACCATACGCCTCCAGCAGCTCAAGATTATCCGGATAATAAAAATGAAACGCCGCGTCCTTGGCAACCGCCATTCGCACGCTGCCCTCGGGATTTCTCCTCTCGAATAAGGAAGTACCCGCTGCTGCTCCACGAATGACCGGCGCTTCTGCTAGCGCAAGCACGTGTTCAAGATCAACCGACGCTTCGCACATCGCCGCCAGCTGGTCAAATAACGGCGACAGCTCGCCCCGCTCAATCGAAGGGACTAAGCCCAGATGACGCTCAGGTATATGAAGCTCGCTGCTGCGCTTGAAATAACCGACGACTGGAATGCCGCACTCCTGCTCGATGGCCGCTTTCACAATCTCATAATGGCTGTCGCTGCCCACCTTGTTCACAATGACGCCGACGATGCGCACATGGTCATCCAGCGCCTGAAAGCCCTTCACAATGGCTGCCGCACTGCGAGCCATGCTTTGGCAGTTGACGACCAGCAGCACGGGACAGTCCAGCAGCACGGCAAGCTCAGCGGTGCTGCCTTCGTTCGAAAGCGGATTTTTGCCATCATATAAGCCCATCACACCTTCAATGATTGAAATATCCGCCGTGCTCGCAGCACGCGAATATATTTCCTTCACCGTAGCGGGCGGACACATCCAGCTGTCCAGATTGCGTGACTGCCGTCCTGTCGCCGCCGTATGATAGGTCGGATCAATGTAATCGGGCCCGCTCTTGAAGCCTTGTACCGCTAGTCCTTTGCGCGCTAAAGCAGCCATCAGCCCGACGGTAGTCGTCGTTTTGCCAACTCCGCTGCCCGTTCCGGCAATAATGATTCTTTTTTGCGTTGCTATCGTCATAACGTGTGAATTCCTTTCTTTAAGGACTTGTGGCAAGGTGAAACGGCTGTCGCCGTCCTCTATCTAGCGGCACAGCGCGTTTCATTCGAGAAATATAGAGAAAGGATCGAGCAATCATATACTTTCCTATATTTTAAAAAAAGCAGTGCTGCACGGCTTATGCGAATGGAATAAGCCCAATTGAAATCGTGACATTGCCGGATTTTTGCTTGCCCAGCAGCAGCTCATTGTTTTTCGTATAACGCTTTACCGCAGGCTCGCTTACTCCGTAAGCTCCAGTAAATTTAAATACCGTTTCGGAGGGCTCGCTGATTTCCTCTTCGTTCAGCTCCGCAGGCGTATACGTCACCAGCGGCCAGCCGTATTTGGCGCATACCGCAAGCAGACCTTCTTCATCCTTTTTGAGATCAATGGTGCAAATCGCCTTGACGCTCCGAATCGAAGCCCGAATGCCTTCCAAAGCAGAAACGATAACCGCCTCGATTTCCTCTGCTGGCGTTCCCCGATTGCAGCCCACGCCAAGCGCCAGCACCTTCGGACGATAAAGCACGCCGTTATCCAGCAGCTTCTGCTCATCTGCCTCCAACAGGCGGTGCGTGACTATGAGCGCCGCATTAGGCGCGGCCGCCTCCGCTGCGGCAATGGAGTCGTAAATAACTAGATTAGGAGGCATCGGTGTATCATGCATCCACCAGTTCCGCTCGCCTGACTCCTGCACAATGGCAACGGGCTCTTCATTGACGACAGCAGCGCTGACAGGTGTCAGCTTTGCATCGCTTTCCCACTCCCAGCCAAAGCGCCGCCCGAACAAATCGACTGGCAGCGTACGCTGTACATCCGATGCCGTCGTCAGCACTGGACGCGCGCCAATAGCTGCTGCCGTCTCCCGCGTCAGCTCATTCGCTCCGCCGAGATGGCCGGACAGCACGCTGATGACATGCTCCCCCTTATCATCAATAACGACGATGCCGGGGTCCTTCTTCTTGTCCTGCAGCAATGGAGCAATCATTCGCACAACTGCGCCAAGCGATATGATACAAATAATTCCTTTATATTTCGGAAACAATGCAGGAAACAGCATGCGCACCGAGCCATTAAACAGCTGAATGCCGCGGCTTTGTTCATCGCCTGCTTCGAATTTGCCCATATAATACAAG
The DNA here is from genome assembly GCF_001422685.1 of Paenibacillus sp. Leaf72. Taxonomy (NCBI): domain Bacteria; kingdom Bacillati; phylum Bacillota; class Bacilli; order Caryophanales; family Paenibacillaceae; genus Paenibacillus; species Paenibacillus sp. Leaf72. Next base: position 73,610 of record NZ_LMLV01000023.1, read on the forward strand.
TCGACTGCGCCCATATTTTCCAGCAGCCGTCTGCCTGTCTGCACGCCATGCTTCGTAATCGCAACTACCGCATATTCGTGCTTCTGGCGAATTTCCGGGATGACGCCTTCTTCCAGCTGAATGATCGCGCTCATTCCGGCTTCACTCCTCTGCGGAAGCGGTGCGTGAACGTTTTGTCATACAGCTTCGAACGGTGCGCGTCCTTGTTGTGCAGCTCCGGATCAAGCGCCCAGCCGGCCAAAATCATCGCATGCGCACGAATGCCATGCTCGCGCATCGCATTGTCAAGCTCCGCAAGCGTTGTGCGGATAATTAATTGATCCGGCCAGCTCGCCCGGCGAACGACAGCGATTGGCGTCTCGTCTTCCCAGCCGGCATCTTTAAATTCCTGCACCACTTTGCGCGTCAGCGTAGCGCTGAGGAAGAGCGCAATCGTACAGCGATGCGCTGCCAAATCCTTCAGCTTCTCCAGCTCAGGCACAGGCGTCCGTCCTTCTGCCCGTGTCAAAATGACCGTTTGCGTCAGGTCAGGTATCGTCAGCTCAGCCCCAACCGCAGCAGCGGCAGCGAATACCGAGCTAACGCCCGGCACGATTTCACAATGGATGCCTTCGCGTTTAAGCAGCACCATCTGCTCCAAAATGGCCCCATACATCGCTGGGTCGCCAGTATGGATGCGTGCTACGCTTTTTCCCTGCTTTACCCGGTCTACGATGATGCCAACCATTTCGTCCAAATCCATGCCGGCGCTTTTCAGCACCTCGGCTTCGGGCTTGGCTTTCGCAATCAGCTCTTCATTAACAAGCGAATCGGTATACATAACGACATCTGCCGCTTGCAGCAGCTTGAGGCCTTTTACTGTAATGAGATCGGGATCGCCGGGACCCGCTCCAATAATATGTACGATCATTTTCTCACCACCATTAATGTCAAGTATTCAAGCTCGCGCCCTTGCAGCTCTTCGACATCCATCCATACCTGCTCCTCGGATGATGTAACCTTCGTCAACACATAAGCGTTCTTAACCAGCTTCAGGTCGCGCAATACGGTCAGCATCAAGTCCAGCACTTTCGCCACTTTAATGAATACGACGCAGTCATGGCGCTCAATTGCCGTACGCATCGCTTCATAGCTTGGCGTTGCCGGAACAATCGCCACATGCTCATCGCCGTCGGCAAGCGGAATGCCAAGGCGGGAAGCCGACGCATTAAACGAAGAAATGCCGGGAATCGCCTGCATTTCCACTTCTGGGTGGCGCTCGCGCATAAGCCGCATCAGGTGGATATAGGTGCTGTAGATCATCGGATCACCTTCCGTAACGAACGCCACATCGCGGCCTTCGCTAATCGGCTGCCATACCTGCTGCACCGTCTTCTCCCACTGGCGCTCCAGCGATTCGCGATCCTTCGTCATCGGAAAGGTCAGTCCGAGCATTTCCTTCTCCGCTGCATTTACATACAGTTCAGCTATCGTCAGCGCGTAGCTTTTGGCGCCCATCTTTTTACGCGGGTACGCGATAACCGGGCATTCCTTCATAAGCCGAAAAGCTTTAACCGTAATCAGCTCCGGGTCCCCTGGTCCAATTCCAATTCCATATAATTTGCCGAGCTTAGTCATTGCTGCTTTCCTCCTCGGTGAGTGTCTCTGGCTGCTTCCAAGCCGTAATTAGAAAAATCGGATTAAGCGCATCAAAACGCGTCAAATCGAGTATCGGTTTGCTGCGCGACAGCTGCGCCAGCGTAATATCGGTTTTAAAGCCTTCATCCTCAAAAGCGCTCATCGCTTTGCCCATCGTCTCAATCGTTGCCGCATTCACGACGATGCGTCCGCCTTCCTTGAGCCGCGTGCAGCAAATATGCAGCAGCTCGCGCAGCTCGCCGCCGCTGCCGCCGATAAATACAGCATCGGGATCAGCGAATGTGTCCAGACCAACAGGCGCGCGTCCCAGCCGCGTCGTCAGGTCGGTTCTGAATTTCCGGGCATTCTCCACACAATTGGCAAGATCGCCTTCGTTCTTCTCTATGGCATATACATCGCCTTGGCGGGCAATCCGTGCAGCCTCAATCGCCATGGAGCCTGTGCACGTTCCAATATCCCAAACCGTGCTCGTCTCCCTGAGCTGCATAGCCGCAAGGCTAAGCACGCGGATTTCACGTTTGGTAATTAGCCCTTTGTCCGGCTTCCGCTGGGCAAATTCGCTATCGGCAATACCTAGCGGCCACGAAGGGCTCGGCCCTACACGCTTCAAAATCAATACATTCAGCGGAGAAAATTCCGCCTCCGCAAGCTCGCCCAGCTCATACCACCCCGTGCGCTCATCCGCTCCACCTAAATTTTCAGCCAAAAAAGCTTTATATTCAGTCATGCCAAAGTCGAGCAAGTAGCGGGCAATAACGCTGGGGTTGTTCTTATCGTCGGTCAGCAGCGCAATCTTCGCTTTGCCGTCGATACGCTGCGCCAGCCCCTTGATGCTCTTGCCGTGAACGCTTGTCAGCAGCGCATCATGCCAGCTTTCGCCCATTCGCGCAAATGCAAGCTGCACTGAGCTGTGCGCCGGATAAATGTCCAGCTCCACCTTGCCGGCCAAATAACCGCCAATGCCATAAAACAACGGATCGCCGGAAGCGAGAATGACCGTCCGTCTGCTCTCCGCCTGCAGCTGCTTTGCCAGGTCAGCCAGGCCGCCTTTAATGACCATTTTCTCGCCCGCATATTGTGGAAAAAAGGCTAAATGGCGCTCGCCGCCAACTAGTACTTCACTCTCTTGAATCCAGCCTTCATAAAGCGACGGCAAGCCTGCCGCTCCGTCATCGCCAATGCCGATCATTTTGATTTTGTTCCCCAAGCTCTATCTCCCCCGATCCTTTGCTGCCGTGCAGCTTAAATGCAGCTTAAAAACGCTATTGTTCAGCTCTTCCTAACAGCTGGGCTTTCATCGATATAATGACCGTCTCGACGATAAGCTGCCCGCCAGCTTCCTTCTTGCTGTGATAGCAGCACAGCTCGCTCATCCGTTCGAAAAAAGCATCGATGCCGCGCTCCTGCATCATATCTCCAACCTGTGAGGCGGTGTTCGCGCCGCGAATTTCTTCCACAAGGCCTTCGGGAACAGCTGCATATTCTGCTATTTCAGCGAGAAAGCCAAAGTCGACAGGCGCGCTTTTGGAATGCACCATCATGACGCCCTGTGCCACCTTCGAAAACTTGCCCATCATGCCGACTAGCGTTACTTTGCGAATATGCTTGTTTCGGGCCATTTTCAGCGAAAAGCCGATAAAATCGCCCATCTCGATAAAAGCCTCCTCCGGCAAATCGGGATACAGCTCCATCCCAAACTTTTCCGTTCGGCCACCTGTCGATAAAACAAGATGGTCGCAGCCGCTGACGGCTGCGACATTAATCGCTTGCGCGACGCTCGCTTTATATGCTGAGGTCGAGAATGGCACAACGGTGCCTCTCGTCCCGAGTATGGAAATTCCGCCTAAAATGCCGAGGCGCCCATTTAACGTTTTGAGCGCGATCCGCTCGCCTTCCGGCACAGAAATGACGACGCTTACGCCCCGCCCCTCCAGCTCGAAGCAGCGCAGCACCTCTTCCACCGCTTCATGAATCATGCGGCGCGGCACCGGATTAATGGCGGCTTCGCCAACCGGCACGGGCAGGCCAGGCTTCGTTACCCGTCCAACCCCAATGCCGCCATCTAGCAAAACACCTTCGCCGTCATGCCATTTGACCTCCGAAAAAATGCTCGCGCCATGCGTAGCATCCGGATCATCGCCGCCATCCTTAATAACTTCTGCTATTGCGGAATCTCCGGTCAGCTCACAGCTTACAATGGTAAAAGTGACCCGCTCGCCAATCGGCAGCACAATTTCCGACTCGGTCTGCTGCTCGCGCAAAATCAGCGCTGTCAGCGCCGCTTTCGTCGCGGCAGTCGCACACGAGCCTGTCGTATAGCCATGGCGAAGCGGCTTATCCTCTTTCTTGTCCACGCTTTTTACACTTGGCGCTCTGCCAGCAGGGAAATCGCGTTAACCGCAGCCACGGCAACCGGGCTCCCGCCCTTTCGTCCGAGATTCGTAATGAACGGAATGTCCAGCTTGGCAAGCTCCTCCTTCGATTCTGCTGCCGATACGAAGCCGACAGGCACGCCAACGATAAGGCCAGGCTTGGCTTCGCCATTTTTCACCAGTCTAATTAGCTCCAGCAGCGCCGTAGGTGCGTTTCCAATCGCATAAATTCCGCCGTCCGCTTCACGAATCGCCTTGCGAATGGAAATAATCGCCCGGGTCGTATTGAGGCGCTTCGCCTCCTCCATTACATCTGCATCCGATATGTATACGCGCACGTCGCCGCCAAACTTCTCAATGCGCGGCTTGCTAATGCCAACCTGAACCATCTGCACATCGGCAACTACAGGCTTGCCCGCAAGAATCGCCTTAATGCCCGCCTGAACCGCATCCTTATGAAACATCATGCTGCGCCCCAGCTCAAAGTCTGCCGAAGCATGAATAACGCGCTGAACAACGGCATATTGCTCATCCGTGAACGGGTGCTCCCCAAGCTCCTCGGTAATCATTTCAAAGCTGCGTGCTTCAATTTCCTGCGGCTGTACAGTAAGCGGTTTAAAATCCGTCATAAAATCCATGTTTTTCGCTCAGCTCCTTCAATCTTGATCTAACGTTTATTTATTTCAACATTTCCTTTAATGTATCACTTATTTCGTCAAAGCGCGAAAAAACATGCCCATAGGCAAGCTTAGGGCGCCCAATAATAATTGTCTCAATACCCATTTCAAGTGCGGCTTCCAGCTTCTCATCCACAGAACCGACCTTGCCGCTCTCCTTCGTAATCATCAGCGTCACGCCGAATTGCTCATAAAGAGCGCGGTTGAGCGCTTTGGAAAATGGCCCTTGCATCGCAACGATATGCTTTTGCGGCAGTCCCAGCGCTTCGCATTTTTCCATATTGTCGAGGCGCGGCAGCATACGGGCGATCAGCGTCACGTTAGGCAAGCCTAGCAGACGCTCGGTAAAAACCTGGAGCGTTTTGCTGCCTGTCGTCAGCATCACGACGCCGCCCTTGGCAGCCGCCATTTCGGCTGCTTCGGCATAATCATCCGCATACTGAATCAGCGGCTGTCCATCAAAGGTCAGGCTCTCGCGCTCATAGCGAATATATGGCACCGATGCTTGCTCGGCCGCCGCCATCGCATTGCGATGCGCCTCCTCGGCAAAAGGATGGCTGGCATCAACGACAGCCTGTACCTGATTTTCCTTCAGGTAAGCGGCCATCTCGTCTGCGGTCAGCCGACCTACTCGCACGTCAAGTCCGGCTTCCTTCAAGCTGCTTGCCGCACTGTCGGTCACAACCGAAGTCAGCACGCTATAGCCCTGCGCCTTAATTTGCACGGCGAGCTCCCTCGCATCGCTTGTTCCACATAGCATAAAAATCATTGCTTAACCCTCCCCGACAAGCGTAGCCGCCTTGGACGGATCATTTTTCTTCTGCGAATCTTCCTTGGCATCATCGGCAGCAAGCTCACCGATTTCAAGATGCTCGTGCTCGTGGTGATCATGGTCATGTTGGTCATGATTATGCTCGTGCGTATGGCCCTCATGATGCTCGTGATCATGCGCATGGTGATCATGATCGTGACGATGGTCATGGCCGTGGTCGTGTGCATGGTGTTCATGACCATGGTCGTGATCATGATGATCATGGTGGTGGTCGTGATGGTCGTGATCGTGATCATGGTGGTGGTGATGGTCATGATCTTTCATCGCTTGCAGGCGGAACTGGCACATATCGCAGTTCATCTTCACTTCGTCCTGCAGCGCTTCTGCTGCGCGGTCTTTCAAAATCTCTTTAAGCAGCGGGTGGAAGCCGAAATATTCTGCAAGCACAAATTCCGTATCCGGATATGCAGCCGTATATTGCTCCATCGCCGCTTCCATCCGTTTAATTAAGACACCGGTAAACAGGAAATAAGGCAGTATAATGACTTTGCGCGCGCCCAGCTTGAGGCAGCGCTCTACTCCTTCATCCATCAAAGGTGCCGTAACGCCAATAAAGGCGGTTTCGACCCATTTCACTTTTAGACGCTCCCAGAACAAGCGGGAAATTTTGAATAGCTCACTGTTCGCATCCGCATCGCTGCTGCCCCGGCCGACGATCAAAATGGCCGTATCCGCAAGCTCGCTTTCCTCTGCGGCAACCGCTTCGCCAAGGCGGGAGGTCAAAATTTCCAGCACCTGATCGTGGACGCCAATTGGCCGTCCATAAATAATATTTACAGCTGGGTAACGCAGCTTTGCCTCATCAATTGCTGCTGGCATATGCAGCTTTGCATGCCCTGCCGAAAATAACGTAATCGGAATGACGGCGATCCGGGTCGCCCCTTTTGATACGCAAATATCAAAGCCCTGCTTCATCGTCGGCGTGACAAACTCCAGAAAGCACAGCTCTACCAAATCTGCTTTCAGTGTTGAAGCTACAGAGGCGACAAACTCGCGTACCTCTTCATTGCCTCTCTCATCCCGGCTTCCGTGCCCTACAAACAAAACCGCATCCATCTTCCTTCATCTCCCTTGCTGTCGCTAGTCTCCGCACAATGCGTCTTCGATATGAAAAACAGGCAGCTCCTGATAGCGATAGCCTTCTATTTGACCCATTCGTTTGAAAAATTTATGAAAGCGCTCATTCGGATGGCCTTCCGATTTATAAAGAGCAATAATGCGTTCAATCAGTGGCACGATTTCGTCGACGGCAATGCCTTCGGCAACCGGCTGCGCGGCATGCGCGTTGCGGCCGACGGTTTTGCCGCCGAGGAACAAATCGAATTTGCCACGGCGATACACGATGCCGATATCCTCGTTAACTGCGCCATAACATGCCATGCCGCAGCCATTGAACCCGACACGCAGCTCCTTCGGCATTGCCATGCCGCCGATCTTGTCTTGCAGCTCATCGGCATAAGGCACCGATTCCGCCTTCTCCAGATTGCAAAAATCGCAAGCCTTCAATTGCAGTACATCACCGATTGGAGCTAGGCTGAGCCCATCCGCGCGCAGCTTCGCCGTCACACTGTCCGGGTCCGATGTTGGAATCCGCACCAGCAAATGATGATGCGGCGTATATTCAATCGAACCCTTCTCGCCAACAGCCTGCGCCAATGCTACGAGCTGCTGGGGCGTGAAGTTTTTTGTCGCGACACCTGGGCTTACGGCAAACTCAAGTACCGATTGCTGCGCAAACACAGGCATAGGGCTCGATACTGCGCCAAACGCCGCACTAGGCTCGATCCCCTTGCTGCGATCATTCAGGAGAACCGCTTCCATCGCCAAATGCAGAGGCGATACTGCAGGTGCCGGGGCAGCCTCTGCCCTCATTGAAACGGCTGTATTTATTGGGGCTGGGGCCGGCTTCACGGGCGCAACCGGGGGGGCTACTGCAACCGCCACTCCGCCGCCCTGTCCATTATCATTTCTCGGTTCATCTGGCGCAACCGCCTGCGGCTCCTCCCGCTTGAGCAGCTGGTCCGTCGCGTCATATTCATCCGCACGATAGCCCCCGTCCGCTGGAAGCTCAGGCATTCCTGCCGTATGAAGCGCCCACGGCTCATTCTTCTCTTGCAGACGCTGGTGGGGCTTCAAAGGCTGCGCGCCTTCGCCAAGCGTATATTTGCGCTGATAGCCGCGCGGCGTAATCATTAGCCCGTCATAATTGACGGTCGTCGAGTTGCCGATGACGACTGTTGTCAGCATGCCGATATCATGGTCAAGCATACGGGCAAGCGTCGTCACGACAATGTCTTCACGGTCGCGGTACGCGCTTTTCACAATGCCTACCGGCGTATCTGGCGAGCGGTATTTGAGCAAAATCCGCTGAGTCTCCACGATTTGCCGCGTTCTTCTGCCGCTGCGCGGGTTATAAAGCGCAATGACGAAATCCGCTTGTCCGGCCGCTTCTACCCTGCGCGCAATCAGCTCCCAAGGCGTCAAATGATCGCTCAGGCTGATCGTGCAAGCATCATGCATTATCGGCGCGCCAAGCAGGGATGCTGTCGAGTTAATGGCAGAAATGCCGGGAATCACTTCAACCTCTACCCCGCCATTACGCTTCCAGCCTTTCTCAATCAGCACCTCATACACGAGTCCTGCCATGCCGTATACGCCCGCATCGCCGCTTGATATAACGGCTACCTTCTTGCCGTTCTCCGCTTGGCGCACCGCTTCCTGCGCCCGGCTGACCTCCTCTGTCATCCCCGTACGCACAATCGCCTGATCGCTGATTAGCTCCCGAATCAAGTCGACATACGTGTTGTAGCCGATGACAATATCGCTCTCCTGAATCGCTTCACGGGCGCGTTTCGTAATATGCTCGAAGCTCCCTGGGCCGAATCCGATAATTAACAGCTTGCCGACGCCTGCTTCACTCATTGATGCCCAACTCCTTCTATGTAGCAATTTACAATTTCTATCCAACAAAAAAAGCACCTCTAACGATATGTGTTAGAAATGCTTGAAAAGACCAATGTCCTTGTTAAACGCAGACAGCGAAGGGCCATCCAATCTCTAACACCTTCCTAATATCCACGTAGGTTTACAGTGTCGTTGAAATAAGCAGGTCTCCTGGCTTTGAAGCGTTAGGACGCTTCATACAGTGGCGGGTCCGCGCCGGTCTCTCACCGACTTCCCTATTAAGTCAACTTGGGCGCTTTGGCGCCTGCTGACACTTATTCCCTTCCTATTAAATTGTAATCTTAATGATAACATTAGATTGTATGATCGACAAGTGCGTTTATGCCATCAGCCTTGGCGCAAATAGAGCCGGCGCAAGCACGGACAGCATGTCCAGGCTGACACCAGCTCTATTTTTTACCGGAGCTATTTATTTCTTCTCAAGCGTTTCCCAAGCTGCATTCACGAGGGAATCAAACAGTTCATCGTCCTCTTCCAGCTCATCCTCAACCGCCAAAAGATCTTCTTCCTTGCCCGATTCATTCAGAAAAAACAAACCGTAGCCCCACTCTGTCGCCTTGCGGCTATGAAGGGTAATTTCGTATTGGTTCGTCTGGCCCTCTACTTCAAAATGAACCTTGCCTACGAAACCGGATTCCTTGGAGTTCGTCATGCTAGCATGCAAAATATTTACTTTCATCTTCCACTCTTCCTCTCTTTACCGTTACGATACCAGCTGCTGAAGTTGATTCACTTGATTTAACAGCTCGTTGATTTTGTTAATCGTATTTGGAATTTCCGTTGCGTCAATCAATGCTTTGCCGTCTTCGATCTGCTTCAGCACCGCATCAATGCTTTCCTGCAGCTTCAAATTATAATCGACCACGGACTGATGGACGTCCTTGGCAAAATCCGGCGCGTGCAGCTCGCCAAACTGCTTGATGGACTCCTGCACAGCTACCAGCTGTTCTTTATAATCAGCGCGTGCACTCGCATCGTTTACGGCTTGCTCCGCAAGCTGCGTCGCCTGCTCGCTGAAATTTGTCAGCGTCTGCATGTACGTTGCTGCTCCCGTCACATATTCGGCCGAGTTTGATACGGAATTGACCGTCTGCTTGGCTTCCTCAAATAACGAGCATCCTCCTAATAATAACATTCCAATGATTAAAAGTATGCTTTTTCCTGAACGAATGGCCATGTTTAATCTCTTCCTTTCCGCCTGTCTTACACAGAGCACTACTTATACGGCAGATGCGTCCAAACGGTTGCATTTCGTCTTATCATTAAGCTTGTCCATCATTTAATAGAAAAATAAAACATGAGGCCGCAGATAGCTAAAATGCACGCTGGCTATTGTTCGCGTCTGCGGCATAACGATGCAGCCCTATCATTAAGCTGCGCCACTCCTTTGGCAGCTAACGCTTCGACTTGAAAGCATGCTGGCGCCATATGACGACGATAATGAGAAATAAAGCAATGACACCTGTAAGCAGCCACCCGGCCTGCTCATCGGTCAACTGATCCCCGGGAGCGGTTGCAGCCGGATCTGGAGCCTCATGACCCGCATGTTCATTACAGGGGGAGTCGGTTGGCGATGAGGCGGCAGCATTCGTCTGCTGCTCATTATTTGCAGGAGTACAGACATCTGCTGCGGACACGGATAGCGATGCGGAACTCCAGAGGCTTATTCCAATAAACAGGACTACGATAAATATTAGACGAAGGAACCTCTTTCTCATTTTGGCGAACCTCCTTTGCGCTTTTCGTTTCCCCTCATTTTATTCCTGTGCGCCCAGAACGGAAGCTTGGCCTATGGAATTTTCACACCTGTACATATATTAGCAGCAAAATAAAAAGCGCCTTTCCCTCCTGGTCATGCCGACCAGACAGAAAGGCGCTTTGCTGCTGCAAATAATAATGCGATTTAAACGATTTGCCTATGCTTGCCAGACTTGCTTTGTTCTTCTCCCACTAGCTCTGCCCTAGCCGGCCAGAAGGCTCTATTGCCAAGCAGCGTTGTAATGGCCGGCACGAGGAACGGTCTCACGATGAACGTATCCATCAGCACACCAATCGCTGTAATTACGCCGAACTGCACCAATACCTGAATAGGCAGCGTCGCTAGCACTGCGAACGTAGCAGCAAGGATCAACCCTGCGGACGTAATGACGCCGCCAGTCTCTGCGACACCTTCACGAATGGCTTGCTTGAGCGGCATTTTCGCTTTTTTCTTCCAAATGCTCGAGATCATAAAAATGTTATAGTCCTCGCCAAGAGCAATGAGGAACACGAAGGCGTACAGCGGAATCGCTCCTTGAATCGCTTCTGCCCCCATCCCATAATGCAATACAATCCAGCCGAGGCCTAAAGCAGAGCCAAATGACAATAACACGGTGGCGATTAAATAAAGGGCTGCAACGATGGAGCGCAAATAGACAATCAGCAGCACTAAAATCATCCCAATAACGAGTGGGATAATAACTTTATTGTCCCGATCGGTCAACAGCTGGGAGTCATGCTGCGTTGCTGTCTGTCCGCCTACCCACACTTTAGACTCCGCATCCGAAACTCCTACTTTATCCAATGCTTCCTCCGCCGCTCCGCGAAGCAGCGGAACCAGATCCATGGCCTCCTGTGAATAAGGATTAATGTTTAGCGTAACCTGAACGGACTGCAAATTCGGGTCCTCTTCACTTTGAACCGGCTCCGATACGGAATCAACGAGATCCATATCCGAAAGGCTGGCGACAAGCTCCACTGGCTTGCCATCGGTTTGAGCCGCCACGGTTATAGGAGCCAATTGGCCTGGTGTGAAAGCTGTTGAAATCGTATCAAAACCTTCACGCGACGGCATAGCTTTCGGAAAGGAAGACAATAAATCATACGTAAACTTAACCTGTGGAGCAAAACCAGCCAGCGCACCGAGAAAAATAACGCTCGCGATAACAACGGTCCAAGGCTTCGCCACGACTAGGCTTCCTACTGCTGTGCCTAGCTTGCTGCCTTGGCGACGCGGGCGAAACGGCTTGCTGCGCTTCTCTGCCCGCTGCTGCTGCATTCCTTCGGTGCGAGGAATGAACGGGAAGAAAGAAGCTCTTCCCATAATCGACAATAGCGCAGGCACGAGTGTCAGGCTCGCAATGCCCATAATGAAAATCGACAAGCTGAATGGGATAGCAAAGCGCTGGTAAGCACCATATTTGGCGGCAAGCAGCGCCAGCAAGGACAGAACGACCGTGAAGCCGCTCATCGCAATCGCTCCTGATGCATCACGGAAAGCGATTTTGAGCGCCGTCATCTTATTGTCTTCCCGCTCCAGCTCTTGGCGGAAATGTGCAATAAAGAACAGGCAGTAGTCTGTGCCTGCACCAAACAACAGCACCGTCATGATCGAAATGGCTTGGGCATCTACTGTAATCCAGCCCTCTGATGCAAGCCAGCCGAGAATGGGGCTCGTAACCAAATAAGCGAACCCTACGCCTACAATCGGAACGACCGCTAAAATAGGCGAACGATAAATAAGCAGCAATAGAATAAGTACAATCAGCACCGTAGCAATAAGCAGCGATACATCCGCTCCTTTGAATAATGCCGATGCGTCCACCTGAATGCCCACAGGACCGCTGATTCTTGCACTCAGCGCGTCAACACCAGTTGTTGCTGCGTCAAACGGGCTCGTGCCGCCTGCCGCTTCTTTAACAAGCCCTTGCAATTTCTCCAAATTGCTGCGCAAAATTTCCGTATCCGCATTTTCTGCAAATGTAATCGGTTGAACAAGCGTGCCTCCGTCTTCCGATGCCAGCTTTGAGAGCGCAGGAGCCGGCATTTGATGCAGCGGCAGCAATTCTCCTTGTTCTGGCAGCGGCTGCTCGCTGAGGAGCTGCGACGTTTTCTGAATGAGTGCATAATCCTCTTCCGTAAGCCCGGCATCCCTATGCCATACGAGCAGGGCGGGCACACCAGCCCCATTCGGGAATTTATCCTTCATTAATTGATCTGCAAGCACGGACGGGCTGTCTGTTTCCAGATTAGGCGCATTATTTTTCTCTTGCCCACCAACAGCAGGAAGCCACATTGTTAAAGCCCCTGCAAGCACGATCCATACGATTACGGTGATCCAGCGTGTACGGCGGCCCGCAACCGCACTGCCTAATTTCTCTAGCATTACTCCCATCCTCCGTTTCACATCTTCAGTCATTTGGTTTAAAATAGATTTTGTAGACTAAATTAATTATATATACTCGAAGGTTAATTAATCAACTGCTTTTATTACAATTACATGAACATGGAGGGTCACGACATGGTAAATGAACAAGAAAAGCGCAAACCTGGCCGTCCAAAAGGCAGCAGCACCGCTCAAACGATGGAGAAAATTTTATTTACGGCATCGTATCAATTTATGGAGCTTGGCTTCGAGAAAGTATCGCTCGACGGCGTTGCCAAAGCATCCGGCGTTACCAAGGCAAGCGTCTACTACTATTTCAATAATAAAGCGGTGCTTTTTACCGAGGCGATTTTATTCGTCTTAAATATCGCTTATCAGCAAACGCGTAAAATCATTACCGGTCCCGGAGAGCTTAAGGACCGACTGCTTATTGTCGCTGAACGGCATATGGCGAACGCCCATGTCGACTTTGAAACGATGATGCGCGAAGCGGCTTCAGGCCTCACAGAGGAGCAAACGTTATCAATCCGTGCCGGAGAATCACGGCTCCATGAGCTGCTCGCTGACATTTTTCAAGAGGCAATGGATAAAAAAGAGCTGGTTTCAGGCAATCCGCTGCTGCTGGCCCACGCCTATACCGCAATGCTGAGCATCCGCAACCGTAAAAAAGTTGTCAATGATGAAGCTTCACTCAAGCAAACGGCGCGTGAGCTTGTAGAACTATTCTGGCATGGCGCCGCCCCCCATTAGTACGTGCGCCAGCTAGGAGGAGCTAGGCGGGCGTTTTCACGATCATTCAGCTATACGCAGACGCTTGCCGCGAAACCATAAAAAAAGACTCCCTTCAGCCTCCAAGGGCCAAAGAAAGTCTCTTAATGATTTAAGCTGCTGCTTTGTCCTGGCACCGACTACAAAATAATAAAAGCAAACACGATGGCAAGCGCAAAGCGGTAGTAGGCGAACCAAGATAAACGCAGCTTTTTGATTAAATTAATAAAGGTAACGACAGCAATGAGCGCTACGATAAACGCGGTAATGAAACCAATCAAAAACAACGGCATATCCGCCATCGTCAGAAATTCACGGCTTTTAATCAGGTCAATTCCGCTTGCTCCCGCCATCATCGGCACCGATACGATAAACGTAAATTCTGCAGCTGCCTTCTGGCTCGCCCCGAAAAACATGCCCCCCGATATCGTCGATCCGGAACGCGAGAAGCCCGGCCATAGCGCCAGTACCTGAAAGCAGCCAATCGCAAGGGCCTGCTTGTACGACAGGTCATCCAGCTCTTCAGCCGTTACTTTCCGCTTAATCCGGTCAGCGAAGATCATCAGAATACCGCCTGCGACGAGACCAATCAATACCGTAGTTGTACTAAACAAATATTCTTTAATAAATCCATGAAATACGACACCGATTAGACCTGCCGGAAGCATAGCAAGCGCAATATGCAGCGCGTTCATCCCGGATGATTTGGAGAAGTTGAAGTTCAATAGCTTCAAGAACCTTTTGCGATAAAGCACCAGCACGGCCAGCACCGCTCCAAATTGAATGACGACCTCAAAGGTTTTCGCACGGTCTCCTGTAAAGTTAAGTAAATCCGCGAGTAAAATGAGATGCCCTGTCGATGATACAGGTAGAAACTCCGTCAAGCCTTCCACGATTCCCATCAGAATCGCATTTAATAAATCCACCATTCTCCTGCCTCCTGCATCCTAATCTCTAATTTCTAATTTCTAATCTCAAATAAACTCTATTATTGTAACACATGACTTCCGCCAAGTCTTGCTCAGCAAGTCCCAGATTTTCGACAACGAAAGCTTGGTTTTTGCAACTAGTTGTAAGGGCCTTCCGTATTAGTGGTGTGATATTTTCAACGTATGCCAAGAAGGGAGCCTGCACTATTGAATCAACAAGAAAACATGCCAAATAGCCCACTCCATAAAAGAGAAGGCGACCCGCTCGCGCTCACCAAGAGCGAAGTGATTATGCAACCGGATATTACCGCTCAATTAAGCGGCACATGGAAAAAGCTCTCGTTTTGGATAAAAATGACGGCTGCTCTAACGATGCTGTTCGGCTTGTTTCAAACGTTCGCCAGCCTGCTGCAATTTGGCCTCGGAACGATTGCTGGGCTGCTGGAAATCAGCATTGCCGTCGTCTTGTTCCTGCTAGGGAAACAGGTAAGCAAGCTTGCTGGCCATTCGGATGAAAATGCGATGCTCAAGCTGGCGCAGCGGCTGCTGCTTTATTTTCGGCTGCAAGCCGCTTTTATCGTTACGTTCGCTATCGTCTTCATCATCATTGTCGTGACCGTCATTCATTTTCTCGTGGACTGGGACTGGGCCATTAACCTTATGCAGCACGGGCGAAAAATGAACAAGCTGCTCCTGCGGCTGGAAAGCTTGTATAACACCGTTGCAGGCTGGTTCTCATAACGAACTGGAGACGATAATTTCGATTTTGCGAATGCGATGCGTCTCTTTCTCGCGAATGATGAATGTCAGCTCCGCAAACGTCCACGCCTCCCCTACAGGGAGGTCGGGCATTCGGTTAAACAGCCAGCCGCCAATGGAATCCACCTCTTCACTTTCTAAATGGCTTCCCGTCGCTGTATTCACCTCGCTAATGAGCGCATTGCCATTTACCATGAACCTCCCCTCCCCTAGCTGGTCGATTTCCTTCACTTCATCCGCATCAAATTCATCGCGAATTTCGCCTACGATCTCCTCGATAATATCTTCAATCGTAATCAGCCCCGATGTCCCGCCATATTCATCGAGCAAAATCGACATATGCACCCGTTCCGTTTGCATCGTTCGCAGCAGCTTTTTAATCGGCATAACCTCCGGCATAAACATGACCGGCTGCATGAGCGAGCTTACCTCGGTCGTCTTCTGATCCACATAATGCATAAAAAACTGCTTCGTATTAATGACGCCGATAATATTATCCTTGCTCCCCTGTGCCACTGGAAAACGCGTATATTGCTCGCGTTTGATGGTCGCAACATTTTCCTCATGCGGCTTATCGCTATACAAGCACACCATGTCGGTGCGCGGCACCATAATTTCTCTCGCCAGCCGCTCGTCGAATTCAAAAATCCGATTCACATAGCTGAGCTCGCTTTTATTGATTTTGCCGCTTTCGTAGCTTTCGGACATAATCAGGCGGATTTCCTCTTCAGAATGGGCTTCATGCTCCGTAGCAGGCTTAAAGCCCACTAATCGCACCAGCCCATTTGCTGACCCATTCAGCACCCATATAAACGGAAAAAACAGCCGGTAAAACCAAATGATAAGCGGCGCCGTGAGCTGGCTAATTTGCTCAGACTTAATAATGGCCAGTGTCTTCGGCGCAAGCTCGCCAAGCACGACATGCAAGTAGGTCACAAGACTAAAGGATACGATAAAGGACAGCACATCGGCAAAATCACCCACGACGCCCCAATGATGCAGCAGCGGATGCAGCACCTCATGAATCGTCGGCTCACCGAGCCAGCCAAGTCCGAGCGCTGTAATTGTAATCCCTAGCTGGCAAGCAGATAAATAGCCGTCCAAATTGTTAATGACCTTTTCTACCGCAGCCGCGTTTTTCGCGCCTTCGGCTACCATCTGATGCACGCGGCTTGCCCGTAAACGGACGACAGCAAATTCAGTCGCCACAAAAAAAGCGGTGAAAATAAGCAAAATTACGAATACCGTCAGCTTCCAAATCATGCCGAATCTCCTCTGCCATTTTGGACTATGCCCTATTGTTTCCATGAACGGCGAAAATCATTACAAATGGCTCGGCTGAAAAGAAAAAGCCCGCAAGGCAAGCTGTAAAGCTACAGCTGCCTGCGGGCTTTTTATAAGAAGCATGGACTAATTTCGGACTAATAGCCTACCTCAACGGATGCATTGACAATGTAGATCAAATCATTGCGGTCCGCCTTGTCCGGAAGCACAATGCCGCTTGTCGTCAGCATGCCACCGTCCACAAGCTCCACAGTCACCGTCCCATAAGGGAGCACCGCTTTCACTTGCTCGATATCCAGCAGCTCCTTGTCGCAAGGAACAGCAAGGCGCACTCTGACCTTCATCGCATCCAGCGTTCCGCCAGGCAAAATTTCAAGCAGGCCAGGCATCGAATTGTGATGAATCGCATTTTGCACAGCCCGTACCGCCGCTTTCGTAACGTCTTGACCATGCAAGTCGCAGCCCATGCCGATTTCAATAAACAGCAGCTTTTCCATCGTTGCTCCTCCTTTATATTCCTTATTGCTTATTCCATATAGCTTGCCAATATGGCTGTAAATGTTATTCGCCTTCGTAATTCGGATCATTCGCTAGATCATCTGCATAACGCTGCAAATCCTCAATTGCGCTGCTCTCTTGCTTATGCGTCCCGATCTCCGGCAGCAGCTCCATCAAATCCGGCGGCTGAAGCAGCTCGATCGGCGACATCCCTTTATCAAACTGGAACGAATCCCCTTCAATGACGACAACATAACGGCCATTATGCTTGGCAAAATGCAGCGCTGTACCGAATTCGGCCAGCAGACCCTTAACCGTTACGCTGTCCAGCTTGAACGTGAATGGCAGATCTGGCTTTTGCTCCACAAGCGCTGCCGATGCCAATGTTACCTGCTCCTGTGACCAGTACTCATGAATATCGCGTTTCTCGCTGTGAGCCCATACTTCAATTGCATTTTCTTCCTCGTGGCGTTCAGTGCTCTCCGTCACGCCCTCCCACTTGTCATCCATATACTGCTGCACCATGTCCAGCAGTTGGTCGCTCATCACTTCCGGAAGCGGCTTCTCATAGGATACGTATTTGAGAAAATCCTCAAAATAGCGGGCATGCGACGCCTGATGAATTTTAAGCTCCCAATGCTCCAATATTCCCTCCTCGGGCATATGCGGATATTGAATCGACTTGATGCTGCGGGCGCTAATCGCCATTTCCACTTGCGAAATCAAATTGCGCTCATCGGAGATGCGGGCGATTTTCGGCTCAAAGTCACATTTTAGAAGGAATAAAAAGGGCTCATCAAAAAAAGTATTCAGCTTGGCTCTTGCAATAATAAAAGCACCGCCGCGCACCGCGCTCGTATCCATATAAATATGCACCAGCTCGTCTGCAATGCCAATGTAACGCTCCTTGTTGTCCGCATCACGCAGCCGCTGGAACAAATTATAGTTCTGATTGCTGCCCAGCTCATAGCCAGGCTCGACCATGAAGCGGCCGATCTTAGTCGGCGCATTTTCCGAATTCGGGTTGCGCTCTACTTTGCGCTTGACGATGCGGGCAAACTCCCCGTCCAAAAATCGCTTAATCTCACTATCTTCATAATCCTCTTCCTCCAGTGTCTGATAATGCTTGTACCGCTTGGAGGAGCTGCTGTCCTCTCCCTCAGTAACAATGACGAAAAAGGATAAATATTCCATTATAAAATCCACGTTTATGACCCTCCGCTTGTATACGCCTTTTCCTGATATAAATAAGCCGGCTTTAATTCCGTATCATCATAGCTCCGATGCCATACTGCTGTCGTTGCCGGAGACATCGGCGGTATAAGCCATGACCAGCGACCTGTAACCGCACGTCCCTGTTCCTTCTCCTGCTTCTCAAAGCGCGTAAACTGCTCGGCAGCCGTATGATGGTCAACGATGCTGGCGCCATGCTTTTTGAACGAATGAATGACGGCCGTGTTCAGCTCTACCAGTGCACGATCTTTCCAAAGGGACGTATTCGTCGTCATATCTAATCCCATTAATCTCGCGACGACAGGCAGCTGATTGTATCGGTCCGTATCTGCCAAATTGCGCGCCCCGATTTCCGTTCCCATATACCAGCCATTAAATGGCGCTGCTGTGTAAGAGATTCCGCCGATTTCCAGCTGCATATCTGCAATGAAAGGTACCGCATACCAACGCAGGCCCAGCTCCGCAAACGACTCCAGCTCCGGATGCGACAGTGGAATTTCCAGCGCCAGCCCTTCCGGAAGCTCGTACAGCTTCGGTTCTTCTCCCTGCTTCTGAATAACAAGCGGCAGCACATCGAATCTGGTTCCCGCACCTTTCCAGCCCAATGCCTCGCAAGCCCTCGTAAATGACAGAGATGCAGGATCGCCAATGACACCGCCAACTCCGTCCTCATAGCCTGCATAACGAACAAGCTGATGGTTCCACAGCCGGATTTGGTTCTTCTCCTGCTTCGCTGCAAAAATCGTAATCGCCGGCCGGACTTTGCCGCCATTCGTTGCATAGCGAATATGCGAAAATATCGCGTCTGCAATATCGTCTTCCTGCTGCAGCGAACGGGCGTCAAACACCTCCATCGTATGCCAAAAAAGACGGCCAATACAGCGATTGCTGTTGCGCCACGCCATTTTCGCCCCATGCTGGAGCTCTTCATATGTATGCTCATAAATACCTGTACGCTCTACTTCGGACCGGATTTCAGCAAGCCGAAGCACAACCTCCGCTTCACTTTTGCCAAGCTCTGCATAACAGGTAAAGATGAACTGCTCTGCTTCTCTATATAGCTGCTGCTCCACTTCGATCATGGTGTTCCCTACTCTCTTTATGCTTTGACATCGCTTCTTTTAAGATACCCCATTTTGCCTTCATTCGCTAGCTGATTGCTAGGAGATTAGACGATCGGTCCGACGTTTGTTCACGGCGTTGTCACTTATGCTGCATCCCGAATATGCAAAAAGCAAAGCTCCGTTTGGCGTTGTCAGCCTCGGAGCTTTGCTTGGGAATACAGCTAGTTTTCGTTTGCTTCTTGATCATTGCTTTGGCGAGCCAACAGCAGAAACACGATAATAAGCACAAATGCGATCATGGACATCATCGGAATCGTCAGAAAGCCAAACCAGTTCAAATAATCAAAATTGCACGGGATGCCAGAGCGGCAAGGCACCAGCTCGCCCACCTTCGGAAACCAAATCTCGAAGTTATGGAAAACGGAAATCGCCAGGCCAATTATATTAATCGGCAGTAAGTATTTAACAATATTTCGGTCTCCGCGATACGTCGCAATACCTAAAATGATGACCTGCGGATACATGAATATACGCTGATACCAGCATAAATCGCAAGGCAGAAACCCTTTAATTTCACTAAAATACAAGCTTCCGCCCGTTGCGGCTAACGTAATAATCCAGGCGAAATATAAAGCGTAACGTTTCAACCACGATTCATAGGGTGGCGTTGTCATTTTTGACCGGGCTCCTTTTTAATCAAGGCCCCTTATTTTAGAGCTGCCTCGATTGTTGATTTGAGTGTTGCGTAATCGAGACTTGAAACCGCCTTGCCGTTAATAAAGACGGTAGGCGTTCCTCCGATATTCAGCGGACGAACGAGCGAATTATCGCGGTCTACCTGCTTTTGATAGGTTTTGTTCTCGATGTCGCTCTTCAGCAAATCAAAATCGATAGGAAGTTTGGCATCCTTTGCAAGCTGCACCAAATGTTCCGGCGTTGCCCATTCGATATTTTCATTCTGTTGATTATCATAAATCGCTTGGTTATAAGTCCAGAAGGCGTCATTATTTTGCTGATAGACCGCTTCCGCCGCGAGTGCAGCTGTCACGGAATCTTTGCCGATGAACGAATAGTTCGCAAAATAAAAGGAGGCTTTGCCTGTTTCAATGTAATCCTTCTCCAGCTGAGGTTTGATTTGTTGCGAAAAATCACGGCAAACCGGGCACTTGTAATCGCCAAACTCAACGATTTTGACAGGTGCATCTACACTGCCCTGCACAGGCATTGCGGCATAGTCAAATTCAAACGGCTTGTTCTGGTTGTTAATGCCGAGTACGATGACGATGATAACCGCCAAAATACCAATCGTCAGAAAAATAAGCGAGCTGCTCGAATTTTTCTTCGGCTGCTGCCTTTGCTGCTGATTGCTGCTAGAACCTTTTTTCTTTGTTTTCGTCACTACCGCTCAAATCCTCCTCAAAAAAATACAGGTATATACATCTTGTAGCAATTTTAGTTACAAGGCCTGCTAAAGTCAAGAATTTGCGGCAAAATGCCTTAATACTGTCATAATTCTTGCACGCCTTCCGCAACGTCCGCTACTAACGTGGTAAACAAGCCTTGATAAACTAATTTTAGCTTATGAAGCGCTCTCGTACAACCAACATATAGCAGCTTGGCGTCCTGATCGGTATAAGCAAGCGCCCCGGCATCGGCAATGAGAACCGCGTCAAATTCAAGCCCTTTGGACAAATATGCCGGCACAACGGACAAGCCGCCGCTGTATTCAGGCTGTCCTCGTTCTACGAGTGATGCTTCCACCCCCGCAGCATTCAAAGCCGCATGGATAACGGCACATTCCTCCGTCGTTCTTCCAATTACCGCGATCGTCTGATAGCTGCCGTCTGCCTGCCATTCTCGAACCGTTTGCTCCAGCATATCCATCCACTCGCTTGGCTGTGCTGGCGCAAGCTCCACGGCATCTCCGCTCCGGAATACAGGTACTGCTGCCTTGACGCCCGCCCCCATTGCACCAAGAATCCGATTGGCGAATGCGATAATTTCCATCGTGGAACGATAGCTGCGGTTCAGTTCAAAAAATCCGGTCTGTTCTTCGTCATACAGCGCCGTAAGCTCCTGCCAGCTATGAATGCCTGCATAGGCGTGGATGCCCTGCTGCAAGTCGCCCAGCACGGTCAATGACGGCGTTTGCTGGCAAAGACGCAGCGCTTCCAGCTGGAACGGCGAATAATCCTGCGCCTCGTCAATGACGATATGGTCATAAGGCGCTGTTTGCAGCCCAAACAGGCGCAAATGAATATAGGCGAGCGGCGCCAAATCCTCTGGCGCAATCGTTCCCGCTTTCAGGCGGGCAGCCGTTGCTGCCGCTATTGCTTTTGGCACCAGGCTCATCGCCTGCTTGCCTTGAAAGAATGACGCATATAGCTTCGGCGCGGTATAGGCCGGAATTTTTTTCGCTAATGCATTTAAGCGGGTTAACGCCTTGGCCCGTACTTTTTTATCATGAATGCCGCGCATTTTCAGCTCGGATTCCAGCCATCTGCGAATACGGCTGACGAATCGCTCGCGCTTGCGCATCAGCGGCTCCTCGCCATAATCGGTGCGACACCATTCAAGCATTTGCTCCGGCATAAGCACCAGCTTGTCTACAGGCTCAAATGGCTGCAAAGGCACGATGCTTTGTTCAAGCTGCTCCAGCCGCTCGTCAATCGCCTGCTTAAAATCAAGCGAGCCTTTCAAGCGTCCGGGCGCCTCCGCAATTTCCTCCGCGCTGCGATAATGCTCAAACCAATATTCTAGTGTATCGGTTTTATCATCCATTCGCACTTCAAGCTCCAATAGATCCAGCGCCCAGTCGGCAAACGTCGTTTGCTGAATATCGCCTACGCCCAGCTCCGGCAGCACGCCGGAAATATATTCGAGAAACATGCGGTTAGGCGCAAAAATAACCATACGCTCCGCCCGCATCCGATCGGCATATTGATAGAGCAAAAAAGCGAGCCGGTGCAGCGCTACCGTCGTCTTGCCGCTTCCCGCCACGCCCTGAATAAACAGCGCCTTGCTCCGTCCTGAACGAATGATCGCATCCTGCTCCTGCTGGATCGTCGAGACGATATCCCTGAGCCGATTGTCTTTATTTTCACCAAGTCGATAGAGCAAAAACTCGTCGGTGACCGATTCTTCTTCCTGGCCACGGGTGAAGCTGTCTACCATCCTTACAAGCTCGCCCTGGCGAACCATCAGATTGCGCTTTAAATAGACGATCCCTTCGATTTCGCCATCAGGAGAATCATAGGTAATCGCCGCTTCACCGCCTGTAAAAGAATAAAACAAGCTGGCAATTGGGGCACGCCAGTCAATAACGATTAGCTCCTTGCCGCCCTCTCTAGCTACGCCTGCCTTGCCAATATAGAGCTCCTGCTTAGCGTCACCCGGCAGCTCCTGAAAATCAATTCTTCCAAAATACGGCTCGCGGAAAGCAATTTCCAGCCCCCGCTTCCGTTCCTCTCGTTGCAAATCGAGCATTTGCTCCGTAAAATCATCGCCTGTGTAGCGCGGGCCTATCGCGCTTAGCTGTGATTGTATTTCATCAAGCGAGCGTGCCAGACGCTCTTGCTCTTCTTGATAGGCACTTTGAACCGTCATATCAGCCAGTTACCTCCTAAGAATATAGTGGGAAAACGAACTGTCAATATACCATAGGAGAATAGCGGGAATCAACTTCTGATTTCCAATCAAGGTGAAACGGCTGTCGCCGCCCTTTGGCAGCGCGGCGCGTTTCATTCCGAGAAATATAGAGAAAGGATAACGAAATCATATCCTTTCCTATATTTCAAGCAAAAACGACTTCGTCGTCTTTCTGGGACGTGCGAAGAGCTTTGCCCTAGAATTCTAAGCGGATATAAGGATGAAACTTATAAATTCTTAGAATTCAAGGTGAAACGGCTGTCGCCGTCCTTTGGCAGCGCGGCGCGTTTCATTCCGAGAAATATAGAGAAATTATGGCGAAATCATGCTTTCCTATATTTTAGAAAAAGCTAGCTGCGCCCGTTGAGCTATTTGAAAATCGAGATGTCGAACACATAGTGGAATACCGCTGCAAATAGAAGCAAATTCAACATGACAAGCAGCGGTATGCCAATAACGAAGGAGCGATGCTTTGTCTTGTGGCGCCATGCCCGCATTCCGGCATAGGCGCCAATAGCGCCTCCAAAAGCGCTCAAAGTAAACAGCCGTTTCTCTGGGATGCGCCTTTGCTGGCGGCGAGCGCTCTGCTTGTCGAGATACATGAGCGTAAACGTCCAGCAGTTAATCGCGAGTATAAATAAAATAAAAAGCTGCATCGACATTTTCTAGCCCTCTTTTCCTTGTTGCTATCGTTATGAATCCTGCAAGCTACTTGCGCGGCTTTACCCGATTCGTCGGCTGCGCCGCGTAAGGGTCATCCGGCCAATAATGCTTCGGATAGCGTCCTTTTAAATCCTTCTTCACTTCAAAATAAGCTTGGCTCCAAAAGCTGCCCAAATCGCGCGTCACCTGAACCGGACGCTGCGAAGGAGATAGCAGATGAAGCGTTAGCGGCAGTTTGCCCCCAGCGAGCAGAGGCGTGTCCTTCATGCCGAACAGCTCCTGAAGCCGGACAGCGATGAACGGCGCTTCCGGGTCATTGTAATCGACCGGAATGCGCGAGCCGCTTGGCACCGCTATATGCGTCGGAACCTGCTTGTCCAGCTCCTGCCGCTGCGTCCACGTGAGCATGCCTTCCAGAAGCTGCTGCATGCTGAGGCGCTGCAGGTCGGATTTGTTCTTCATCCCTTGAATATGCGGCAGCAGCCATTCGGCGAGTGATGACGTGGACAGCAGCCCCTCATCAGATACATCCGGCCAGCTGCTGTCATAGTGCCTCATCAGCCGCATACGGGCGAGCAACTGGGCTGCCTGCTTGGACATCGGCAGCAAGGCCAAGCCCTCCTGCTGCACACCCTGTGCCAGCGCCGCAGCGACGAGCTCCGCATCCGGCTTCGGCAGCGGTTTTTCCTGCAATAGGAGTGCGCCAAGCCGGACGCGCTCACGCGCCCTTACCGCTTGGGCGGACGCATCCCATTCCACGATGCGCTCCTGCCGAATTTGGTCGCGGGCCGCCGATGCCAGCTCGCCCTCCGTCAGTTCAGCCGCCAGCCGGATACGGCTTTCCGTTCCGGCGTCGTCGAGCTCCGCCGCAACCAGGTAGGCTGCGCGCGACAAGGGCTGGGCTTCCGGCAGCGCCGCGCCGCGGCCGTTCGCCAGCAAATATCTGCCGTCGCTGCGCCGCTGCGCAATGCGATCGGGATAAGCGAGCGCCAGCAGCGCGCCGCAGGACATCGCGGCGTCCTGCTGGCCCGCTCCGGCAGCCGCTGCTACGCGCGCGGCCGATCCTGCTTCGCCGGCTGCTGCGCTAGCCAGCAGCCGGCTCCATTGCTGCGCCTGCGAGCGAATTCGCTGCACGGCGCCGCGATCCACCTCAGCACCGTCGCCGCGGTGCAGAGCATCCAGCCGCAGCTGCACATCCGCGCTGCGCTGCTGTGACAGCAGGTCGCGCTCGCTTAGCAGCGCGGCCAGCTCGCAAGCACGCTCCACCGCGCCATACTGCTGCGCGCGGAGCAGCATATACCCGAGCCTCGGATGAAGCCCGAGCCTCGCCATTCGCCGGCCCGACTCCGTAGGCCGGCCTAATGAATCAACAGCCTGCAGCAGCTCAAGCAGCTGCAGCGCCTGCTGATACGCGCCGATCGGCGGCGGGTCCAGCCAGCCGAGCTCCTCCGGCTGCTGGATGCCCCATACCGCAAGCTCCAGCGCGAGCGGCGCAAGATCGGCCTCCAGCATTTCCGGCTGGCTGAAGGGCTGCAAATGCATTTGCTCCTGCTCCGTCCACAGCCGGTAGCAGACGCCCGGAGCAAGCCTTCCGGCGCGCCCCCGGCGCTGGTCGGCTGACGCTTGCGATACCGCTACCGTCTCCAGCCGCGTCATGCCGGTGCGCGGTGAAAAACGCGACACCCGCATCAGCCCGGCATCGACGACGATACGCACGCCTTCGACCGTCAAGCTGGATTCGGCAATTGCCGTCGCCAGCACGACTTTGCGCTCGCCAGCAGCGGACGGCTGAATCGCCTGATCCTGCGCTTCCAGCGGCATCGTGCCATAAAGCTCCGCCACCTTAACGCCCTTCATCCGCTCTTCACTCGCAAGCAATGAAGCGACGCGCCGAATTTCGCCAACGCCTGGAAGAAAGACAAGCAAATTCCCTTCATCAGCAGCAAGCGCCTGAAGGATCGTACTGACAACACTCGGCTCGATGCGCCCTTCCACTTTCGAGGAACGGTAGATCGTCTGCACCGGGAATACTCTGCCGGCGCTCTCAATGATCGGCGCTCCGCCGAGCAGCTCCGCAACGGGGCCCGCTGCAAGCGTCGCCGACATGACGAGCAGCCTTAAATCGCTGCGCAGCAGCGCCTGCGACTGAAGGCTCAGCGCCAGCCCCAGATCACCATGCAAATGGCGCTCATGAAACTCGTCAAACACAATAACGCCAACGTCCAATACTGCCGGGTCCTCCTGAAGCATGCGGGTCAGCACGCCTTCCGTCACCACTTCAATGCGGGTCCGTGCACTCACCTTAGTATCCAGACGAACACGGTAGCCGACCGTGTCGCCTACCTGTTCTCCGAGCATCTCCGCCATATATTTAGCTGCAGAGCGGGCTGCAAGCCTGCGCGGCTCCAGCATCATAATTTTACGGCCGTCCAGCCAGGCCGCATCCAGCAGCGCAAGCGGCACGCGCGTCGTCTTTCCGGCTCCTGGCTCGGCGACCAGCACGGCGCCGCATCCAGCAGCAAGCACCTCAAGCAGCTCCGGCAAAACCGCATCAATCGGAAGTTGATTCATCTTTTTCTCCTCAATAAAACCGTCTTATTTCATAATGCGCAGCATTTGCACAACGGGACGGCTATCGCCTTGAAGCGTCGCCTCCGCGCTGCGCAGCTGCGAGGAGCCGTCACCATCGAGAAAGATGCCGCCGGCAAGCTTGTTGTCGCCAATCTTTTCGATAACAGCTTCGCGAAAAGCAGGCAAGCTCCCCTTCGTGCTGCTGACTACCAAATAAATATTGCCCAGCTGATCGTATACCGCAGCAGACCTTAACCGCGCGTCATCGGGAAAAGGAGCATTTTCCTGTTCCGCCTGCGCCAGCCAGCCCGCATCATTGCCGATGCTCATGCTAATGCCGCCCTGCGCCCAGAAGCGTGTATGATCCTGAACTTTAAGCTCGGATGCCTTGCTCGCGATTTGGACGCTTAGCTGATCCTTAACGCCATCCCAAACGAGCGTACCGCGGGCATATTTGGCATTTTCGCTGCCGGAGCCATATTCGCCCTGCTCTTCATTGACTGCAAGGCTGTTGACCACGGCAATGCTGAGCAGCGATTTTTCATAAAAAAATCCGCCATTTATGCCATAATACGGCGTTAACGCCACATTATTTTGCACCAATTGAGGCTTTACGTTGGCTGGCCGGGTTTTCAGAACATGCAGCATGAAGCCATTTGCCGCTTCCACAGCCGCATAGCTGTAATTAACAGGCTGCTGGGTGCCGTCGCTTGCCGCTCCGCCCTTTTGCTGCATCGACTGAATCATTCCGTAAAGCAGCAGCGCGCAAAAGGCAAGAAACGCCAGCATAATGCCTGCGATGATCCAGCTTTTTTTCTTTCCCAAACGCTGCGCAGCTTGCTCCTCCATGACCTCGCCCACTCCCTTTTCCGCTCTTTGTCTAAAGATTCCATCCTACTAGATCTGAAACGTAAGCTAACTACCCAGTTCCCCGCCCGCAGCAAGCACCTTATAAACGAGCGGCATATTCAAATGCTGGCGTGTATGCTCTGCAAGACGATCAAACGCCTCTTCGCGGTTTTCACGAAAACGAAGCTCTGCCGCAAGCGGCTCCCAGCCGCGCGCTATACGAATGTCATTCAGCCACGCCCGGCGCAAATCATCATTATGTAAAATGCCATGTATAAACGTGCCCCAAAGCCTGCCATCCACCGAGCATGCTCCTTCGCCTGCATAATCAAGCTCGCCATCTTGCAGCGGTTCTACACCAGCCAATTGGCTTCGAATGGCAAAGGGCTGGCGCAGCACGCCATGCTGGAAAATTTCTCCCATATGAATTTCATAGCCTTCAACAGGCAGCTGTTCGGTCAGCCAAGCTGCGGCAGCGCGGGCATGGCCCTCTACACGAACCGTTTTCTTCTCCCCTGCAAACTTTACGTCAAAAGGAAAAAAGCCAAAGCCCGGTGTTTCCTTATGCTCAGACTCCACACCTGCCGGATCAAGCAGCATCGCGCCAAGCATTTCATAGCCCCCGCAAATGCCAACGAGATATCCACCCTTCTCAGCGAACGCGGTTATTTGCTGGGCAAGGCCCATTTCGCGAAGCCACAGCAAATCCTCGACCGTATTTTTGCTGCCTGGCAAAATAACCGCATCAGGAGTGCCCCATTGCTCAGGCCTGTCCACAAAACGCAGCATGACGTCCGCTTCAAAGTAAAGCGGATCAGCATCGGTAAAATTGGATATGCGCGGCAGACGCAGTACGACAATATCAAGTGTATCAGGCCGCTGTTTTACTTGCTCTTCCAGCTTGCGGTCCAGCGACAGCGAATCCTCATCCTCCAGCGCAAGTCCCGGTAAAAAAGGCAATACGCCAAGCACCGGCTTGCCCGTCCGCTCCTCCAGCCAATCGACTCCGGGCTGCAGCAGTCCTACATCGCCGCGAAATTTATTAATAACGAAGCCGCATACGCGCTCGCGCTCATGCGGTTCAAGCAGCTCAAGCGTACCGACAATCGAAGCAAAAACACCGCCCCTGTCGATATCTGCCACCAGAATGACGGGCGCATCTGCCCAAGCAGCCATGCGCATATTGACAATGTCGCGATCTTTCAGATTAATTTCCGCAGGGCTGCCCGCGCCTTCCAGCACGACAATATCATGGCTGCTGCGGAGACGGGCGAGCGCCTCCCGCACGATAACGCCAGCCTGCGGCAAGTAGCTCTCCCGATATTCACGCGCGCTGAAATCGCGCAGCGGCTTCCCATGAACGACGACCTGTGAAGACATCTCCTTCGTCGGCTTCAGCAAAATCGGGTTCATATCCGTCGTCGCCAGCACGCCGCAAGCATCGGCCTGCATCCCCTGCGCCCGTCCAATTTCCTTGCCATCCCAGGTAACGTAGGAATTAAGCGACATATTTTGTGATTTGAAGGGAGCGACGGTATAACCATCCTGTCTAAAAATCCGGCACAATGCGGCTGTCACCAAGCTTTTTCCAACATCGGAAGCGGTGCCCTGCACCATAATTGTCAGCCCGGCATTGTTTTCTGATTGCTTACTCATGCTTATCCCTACTATCCTCTTTAAAATCTTCCAGGCATTGTGCCAGCGCCTCGAGCAGCTTTTCATTATCGCTGCGGAGCTTGATCGCAAAGCGGCAGTACCGGTCATCAAGTCCGACAAAATGGGAAGCATCGCGAATAAGCACCCCGCGGCTGCCCATTTCCTGCTGCAAAGCAGCAGCCGTTAGATGAGGCAGAGACGGCAGCCTTACGAGCACATAGTTGGTTTTGCTTGGCGTTACGGAAAAGCCAAGCCCCTCCAGCTGCGAAGTGAGCCAAGGCCGCTCTTCATTAAGCCATTTCAGCGTCTCCTCTGCATATTCCGCATCCTCCAATACGCCCTCTCCAATAAGCTGCGCGAGCGAGTTGACGCTCCAAGGAACCTGCAGCAGCCGCAGCGCTGCAATCCGCTCTGGCGTACTGATCACATACCCGAGCCGAATGCCAGGAATCGCATAAAATTTAGTCATAGAACGAATGACATACAGCCTGTCATTGCTGGCAGCTTCCTTCACCAGCGAATAATCCGCTTCTTCAGGCACAAAATCCATGAAGGCTTCATCCACGACCACCGTAGCGCCGCCAGCCAGCAGCTTCTTGATGAGTGCCGGTTGAACAAGCCGACCCGTCGGATTATTGGGCGAGCCCAGCATATAAAAAGGCTCTTCCATCTCGGTCGTCATGCTTTGGATCGCCTCTTCCGTCAGCTCAAAGCCATTTTCCGGCTTCAGCATGATCGGGGCAATGCCGCTGCTAATTTTATGAACGGCGTCGCCATATTCGCTGAAACATGGAAACGCAAGGCTTGTAATAATAGGATTTACAGCACGAACGGTCAGATCGATCAACTCTGCCGCACCATTTCCAATTAATATGCACTGCTCGTCAATGCCGTGCAGCTTCGCAAGCTTCGCCCGTAATCCGCGTACCGCAGGGTCAGGATACTTGCCAATCTGCTGGGCATAAGATAGCAGCACCCTATGTACCAAGGGGGGCGGGCCTAACGGATTCATATTGGAGCTGAAATCGACAAACTGATCAGCTGGCCGTCCGAAATTTTCCTCTGCCGTACGCAGGTCACCGCCATGTCCGTATCTTTCAAGCATGGTGCGTATTCCCCTCTTCTAATGAGTTGTCAATAATAGCAGTGCAAGCAACAATATAGCTTCAATCGCTTCATTCATGGCGCCGTAGGTGTCGCCAGTCAAGCCTCCCAGCTTGCGGACGAGCCAGAAAGACATGAATGTCCCTATCGCCATCGTCACAGCAGCAGCACCTGCCGCTGTGAAAGCTGACGTGCTGAGCGGCAATCCGAATGCCAGGCCGATCCCACAGGCTAGCAGGAAGGTCAGCACAAAACCCGACCATACATGCCGCAGCGAGGCCGCTTGGAATAAAGCGCCGATCCCTTCTCCCTCACGGGCACTCGGCCAAATGACAATCGCCGCCGCCATCCACCAGCGGCTCCACGCCGGTATTGTGACCAACAGTGGAAGCACATAAATAGACTTTGTATTATAAAGAAGCTCATATAACACGGTGAATTTGAACAGCACCAGCAAAACCGCGGCAAGGACACCCATAGCGCCTACTCGGCTATCCTTCATAATTTCCAGCATCCGCTCTCGCGAGCGATGGCTCAGCACGCCGTCTGCCGTGTCCATCCAGCCGTCCATATGAAGCGCGCCGCTAAGCGAGAGCCACAATGCAAGCAGCAATACAGCTCCCGGCCCAGCAGGCAGCCAGCTTTGCACAGCAGCAAAGCCTAGCGTAATCATTCCGCCAATCATGCTGCCCGCAATCGAAAAATAAGTTGTGCTGCGCGATAACACTTGCGGCTCAAACGGAACGGTTAACGGCACCGGAATTCTCGTCAAAAATTGAATAGCGGCGACCAGCGCCTGAGCATGCAGCTTCAATGAACGAACAGCCATAATGCCAGCACCCCAACTACAAGTAATAGACTTACCAGATACAATAATCTAGTTGTGAAAATGATATCCCGCGCGGACAATGGACGCAAGGGCTCTCCCATACGTGCACGTTCGCTAGGCTCTCCAAAATAATAATTGAGTCCGCCCAGTTCAATACCGAGCGCACCAGCAACGGCCGATTCGGGAATGCCGCTGTTTGGGCTCGGATGTCGATGGGCAAATTTGCGAATCGCAGCGACCGAACGGCCGGCAGACATGCCCGGCAGCAGCCACGCCGAGAACGCGAGCAGAGCTCCCGTCAACCGCGCTGGTATATAGTTGAGCACATCATCGGTTCGTGCCGAGCACCAGCCAAAATCAATATACTTATCATTGCGGTAACCGACCATAGAGTCAAGCGTGTTTGTCGCCCGATAAAGCATAGCAAGCGGCGCTCCGCCTATTAATGCGAAAAAAATAGGCGATACGAGCGCATCGACTGTATTTTCCGCCACCGTTTCCACAGCAGCACGGGCAGCCTCTGATTCACCCAGCTTGTCCGTGTCCCGTCCGACAATGTAGCCGACATATTTGCGTGCTTCCTCAAGGTTTCCAGCTGCAAGTGGGGTATAAACGAGCATCGCTGCCTGTTTTAATCCTTTGACCGCGATAGTCGTTGATATAAACCATATGGTCACCGCATAGCCGAGCCAAGAATGAATAAGTGAAGCGGCCGCGACAATTCCCCACATGACGCCATATGAAACGGCCAACGTTATGAGCATTAACAAGACGCCCTTTAGCTTGAGGCGCTTGGAGGATTCTTTCTTATCGCTCCTTCGCAGCCTCTGCTCCAGCCAAGCAATGAACCTGCCGATCCAAATGACAGGATGCGTAGGCCATTTTGGATCGCCAACGATCCAATCCACGACAATAGCTGCTGCAATCAGCCACAGCATGTCCGGCAAGGAATAGAAAATCATAGCTGCTCCCAGCGGAAAGCCGCTGCCTTAAGCTCAATGGGAATGCCCGCCGTTACGAGAAACACTTTATCGCAAACCGCAGCCACCCGCTGATTCAGCCTTCCTGCCTCATCGCGAAACTTTCTGCCCATTGGATAAGCAGGCACAATACCAGCCCCTACCTCATTTGTTACTAATACGAGCGGATATGGATAGGCGGCAATCGCTTCAATGAGCATTTCCGTCTGGCGATGCAGCTGCTCGTCTGCTTCTTTGCCGGGTTGTCCCGCCTGCTCCTCCGCTGCCATTAAAGCGTTCGTCAACCAAAGGGTTAGACAATCTACGAGCACAACCGGCGGCTGTTCTCCGGCTGACGCCACAGCTGCCGCAGCCTGTGCCTGCTTCTCCAGCAATTCGGCCAGGTCAAGCGGCTCCTCAACCGTCTCCCATTCAAAAACTCCCGCGCCGCGACTCTGCTGATGCCTATTTACGCGTTCAGCCATTTCTTCATCCCAAATGCGGCTTGTTGCTATATAAATGCCTTTTTTGCCAAGCCTCATCGCGAGCTGCTCAGCGAATAAGCTTTTGCCGCTGCGCGTACCGCCTGTTACTAACATTGCCATTTCAGCTTCACCTACGCTTTCGATACCCCTGCACTTTCAAAAGTGGCCATTTCCTGCATGAGCTTTAATGCAGCATCGATAAAATGGAAGCATAATACCGCACCTGTGCCTTCGCCAAGCCGCATATCCATATGAATCATTGGGCTTAAGCCAACGGCTTTCAATAGCTTCGCATGACCCTGCTCATAGGAAAGATGGGACGCAATCATGCTTGGTTTTGTCTTATCAGAAATACGCGAAGCTACTAACGCTGCGACAGAGGAAATGTAGCCGTCTATAACGACCGGACAGCTGTTCGCTGCCGCTCCAATAATAACGCCTACCAGTCCAGCGATTTCAACTCCGCCCAGCTTCATCAGTACGTCGAAGGGATCCAGCTCATCAGGTGCATTAACCGCAATAGCCCGTTTAACAACCTCGACTTTATTTTTCCAAGCCTCATCATTAATGCCTGTTCCTCTGCCAACCGTTTCTTCGGGCGGAAGCCCTGTCAACACCGTCGTAATCGCAGCGCTAGCCGTCGTATTGCCGATGCCCATTTCACCTATGGCAAAGGCGCGGTAGCCTTTTTCGTAAAGCTCATCCACGACTTCTACCCCTGTCAAAATCGCTCTAATGGACTGCTCTTTCGTCATCGCAGCCCCTTTCGCCATATTAGCGGTTCCGTACATGATCTTGCGGCTTAGAAGCTTCGGATGCGCAAGCTCTGCGTTCACCCCAATATCAACGCAAAACACGTCAGCTCCCGCCTGACGGGCAAGTACGTTGACTGCTGCGCCGCCATTCAAGAAATTCAGCACCATCTGAGGGGTTACCGCTTGGGGAAATGCACTGACCCCCTCCTCGCACACCCCGTGGTCGCCAGCCATAATAATGACCGCTTTGCGCTCCATATCTGGCCAGCGCTCGCCCGAAATTCCCGCAATCTGGCAGGCAACATCTTCAAGCTTGCCCAAACTGCCCGGCGGCTTCGTCAATTGGTCGGAATGGCGTCTTGCCGCCTCCGCTTCCTGTTCATTAAATGCCGGGATTCTCCCAATTGCGTTCGCCAGCAGCATGCAAAATTCTTCTTTCATCTTTTCATTCCAGCTCCCCATTGTTTATTCGCACATTGGGCGCAAGCAAAATTTGCGGCACCCCTGTTAACGGATGATTCATTATTGAAGCTTCAGCGCCGTATACCTCGCGAATAAGCTCCGTCGTATAAATATGCTGCGGCTTGCCCAGAGCTGCAATACTCCCCTTATGCAGCACCAGCACTTCATCGCAATATAAAGCGGCTAAATTTAGATCATGCAGCACGGTTACAACGGTAATACCCTGCTCACGCTGCCAGCTCTTTACCGTATCCAGCAATTGAATTTGGTAGCCAATATCCAAATAGGTCGTTGGTTCGTCAAGCAAAATGACATCCGCTTGCTGCACGATCACTTTTGCCAGCGCCACGCGCTGCCGTTCACCGCCGCTTAGCTCAGCCATTGTACGCTGCTCCAGGTTCTCAAGCCCCATTGCAGCAATCGCTTCATTAATAATTGGCGAGCTGTCGCCGGGCTCATTGCCGAACCAATTTTGATACGGAAAGCGTCCCATTTCAATCACTTCACGCACCGTAAAACCTACCGGAGGGAGTACGCCCTGCTGGAGCACCGCAAGCTTGCGCGCAGCCTCCTTGCGTGAATAGGCGGCAATGCTGCGCCCTGCCAGAAAAATATCACCTTGCGAAGGAGGCAATACGCCGGAAAGCAGCCGCAGTAAAGTGGATTTTCCGACGCCATTGGGGCCGATAATGCCGTATGTATACCCTTTTTCAAAGGAAAAGGTTAAGTCATTCAGCACATTTCTCCCGCGAATCGTCGTCCCGAGTTGACGCGCTTCAAGCATGATAGCCATCATCCCCCTCCTTCCAGCCGCTTGCGCCGATGCAGCAAATAAGCGAAAAATGGCGCACCGATCAGCGCCGTTACTACGCCTAGCGGAATTTCCTTCGGACTAAGCGCCATACGAGCAAGCGTATCGGCCCAGAGCACAAATATGCCGCCGCCAAATGCAGATAGCGGAATAAGCAAGCGGTAATCCGGCCCAACGATCAAGCGAATCACATGCGGTACGACGAGGCCAACGAAACCAATGACGCCCGCTACCGATACGGCAGCCGCTGTGAGCAGCGTCGAGCAGGCCAGCACGACCAGCTTCGTACGCTCTACCCGAATGCCCAAATGCGCCGCCTGCCCCTCGCCAAGCAGAAAAACATTCAAATGCTGCGCATAAGCGATCAGCACAATGACGCCAATAATGAGGAACGGAATCAGCATATAGACGTTCGCCCAGCTTTTCATCGCCAGCGAGCCCATGAGCCAAAATAAAATCTGGTTCACTACGCTGTTGGACAGCGAAACCATAAACGATACGAAAGCTCCGAGGAACGCCTGGATAATAACGCCGGATAATATAAGCGTTTCCAACTGCAGCCCCTCAGAGCTGCGCGCCAGCCAGAAAACGACCAATAACGTCGTAATTCCGGTTATGAAAGCGACGATTGGAATGGTCCAAATGCCAACTGCCGCCTGATAGCCGAATAAAATCAATGCCGCAGCGCCAACCGAGCTGCCGGAAGCAACCCCGAGCGTATAAGGATCGGCCAGCGGATTGCGCAGCACGCCTTGAAAACCGCTGCCTGCCAGTGCCAGACATGCGCCTACAAGCACCGCAAGCAGCACACGGGACAGCCTGACCTGGGTCACAATTGCAATTTCTCCTTCACTCCAGCTAACGGGCTGATCTCTAAGCCATGGCAGCTGGTGCAGCAAAATGCCCCACACATCGGTAAAGGAAATGCCTGCTGAGCCAATCGACAAGCTCGCGATAATAGAAACAGCAAGAAGGAGCACTGCTGCTCCTCCATAGCCTAGCCATTGATGTCTCATCCGCTATTTAACGAGGTCTGGATGAACAGCCTTCGCCAGATCAAGCAAACCGTCGGCAAGCCGCGGTCCTACACGCACGAGCGGATCTTCCGCAACCGCGATAACCTGCTTGTTTTTCACCGCGTCAATGACGTTCCAGCCTGCCCGGCTGTCCATCGCTGCAACGATGGGGTTCGGTTTTACCTTCATATCCGGATAGATGATGATTTCCGGATTTTGCTTAACGATCTCTTCGGCGCTGACTTCATACCAGCCTTCTTTCGAGCCGGCCACATTGGTACCGCCTGCCATCGTCAGCAGCTCATCCAAAAACGTACCCGATCCTGCTGTATAGCCAGGGCTGAACTCCAAATACACCTTTTTCGCAGGCGCATCCTTCACCGCATTCATAACCTGATTCATGACGTCGCGCATATGTCCCGCAACGGTCTCGGCATCCTTCACCCGGTTCAAAATTTGGCCGACCGCCTCAATATGGGCAATCGTTTCGCCATACGTTTTCGGATCGGAGGCAAATACCGGAATATTCAATTCACGCAGCTTGGCAATCGCATCGCCATTCATGCTGGAGGATGCCAGCACAAGGTCCGGGTTCAGCTTCACGACAGCTTCTATATTAGTCGTCATATCGCCAATTTTCTCAATATCATTCGCTTCTTCCGGATAGTTGCTGTACTGATCCACGCCGACTACTTGCTTGCCTGCTCCTACAGCAAACACAACTTCGGTTTCGCTTGGCACAAGCGTTACAATTTTTTCAGGCGCTTGCTCGAAGGTCAGCTTAGTATCCATTCCATCGGTTACGGTGAGCGGATATGCGGCGCCTGTCTCGGCGGATGGAGATGCAGAAGGTGCGACAGATGGTGCAGCAGATTCCTTATTATTGTTTACCGCACTGCCGCAAGCGGCAAGCAGCGTTAGCGTTGCAATAAGCCAAATGGCAAGGCTTGTTTTCAGCATATGGTTCATTTTAACTTTCATTAATCGTATACACTCCTCTAAAATGGTATGTTCTCTCCATGCGGAGGGATGCTTCAGGCAAATCAGGCATAAAAAAAGCATTCACGGCAGCTGTGCCGAAAATGCGGTATCCCTGCTTGGCGCTGGCCCTCATCATTATGTAGGTTAGACGTAGTAACTATACCATCGTTTTTCCGTATTTGTCCACCTCACGCTAAGCAGCAAGCTGCTTGTGCCGCCGCAAAATATAGCTCAGCCGCATCGCATTTCCAACTACAGACACGGAGCTCAGCGCCATCGCTGCCCCTGCCATCCATGGTTCTAGCAGACCGAAGGCGGCAAACGGCACAATACTGCTGTTATATAGGAAGGCAAGCAGCAAGTTCTGCTTAATATTGCGCACCGTCAGCCGGCTGATGCCCAGCGCATCAACAATCGCGGTCATACGCGGCTGAAGCAGCGTTAAATGTCCGGCGGCGAGCGCCGCTTCCGTGCCATTGCCCATCGCAATGCCCACGTCGGCAGCAGCAAGCGCAGGTGCATCATTCCAGCCGTCGCCAGCCATGCCGACACGTTTGCCCGAACGTTTAAGCTGCTCTACCAGCTCCAGCTTCTGCTCTGGCAGCAATCCGGCGAATACTTGCGTAATGCCTGCTTGGCGGGCTGCATTATGAGCAGGACTTTGGTGGTCGCCTGTTGCCAGCATCACTTGCAGTCCATAACGTTGAAGCTGCTGAACGGCAGCAAATGAATGAGGTTTAACCCGATCTGCAAGCGAAATAGCCCCGATGAGCAGGCCATTTGCCGCTACATATAGCAGTGTTTCTCCTCTTTTTTCCCGTTCTGTGCAAAAAGCAGCTAAAGCTGCGGCGACCTCCGCATTCGCTTTCCACTGTTCGGCTTTGGCAAAGGTTGCATTTCCGACGGTTATTCGCCTTCGCTCCACTACCGCTTGAACGCCTTTGCCGGGAAAATAAACCATTTCTGACGCGCTTGGCGGCGTCAACCCGATTCGCCCCGCTTCATGCCCTATCGCTTGCCCTAGCGGATGCGTGGAACCTGCTTCAGCGGCAGCGGCCAAACGCAGCACGGCTGAACGCGTCTGATTTGGCGCAGCCCATACGGCGCTAACCTGCGGGCTACCCTCGGTGAGCGTACCGGTTTTGTCCAGCAGCAGCGTATTAAGCCGGGCGAGCCGCTCCAGCGCCCCGCCTTGTTTCAGCACAATGCCCTGCTTCGCCAGGCGGCCAGAAGCAATGACCAGTGAAATAGGCGCGGCCAGACCTAGTGCACATGGACAGGCGGCGAGCATAACGGCGACCCCGCAGCGGAAAGCTTGATGCCAATTGCCGGGGTCCAGGAGCACCAGCCAAAGCATGAAGGTGAAAGCCGAAAGGGCGAGCATCGCCGGAACAAACCAAGCGGCCACCCGGTCCACCTGCTGCTGAATCGCAGATTTGGAGCGCTGCGCCTGACGAAGCAGCTCGCTAATCCGGCTGAGCAACGTCGCATGTCCCGCAGCGGTTGTACGGATGCGTTGCATCGCTCCCACATTCGTTGTTCCTGCCCAAATTCGGTCTCCCGCCCGTTTAACGACCGGCAAGCTTTCTCCTGTCAGCAGCGATTCATCCAATTCGGTTTCCCCGCTCGTTAAAACGCCGTCAACCGGGACCGTCTCACCTGTGGCAATGCGCACGATTTCGCCTTCCCGTACGAAAGCGGTCTGTACATTAACCCACTGGCCTGCCCGTTCTACAGTTGCGGTTTGCACCTCCAATTGGCTGTACCCGCCCGCCTCATCCTGCGCCCGCGATGCAGCTGTCATCTCCAAATATTTGCCGAGCAGCACTGCGCTGATAACGACAGCAGAGGTTTCAAAATAAAGCGGCAGCGTATGTTCAGCAGCAAGCGTTTTTCCAGTCGGAAGGCTGGAAAAAACAATATAATGGCTGTATAAATAAGCGGCAGACGTTCCTGCCGCTACCAAAACGTCCATATTCGCTGCACGCGAACGCAGCGCTTGGTAAGCTCCAATATAAAAAGGCAGCCCAATGACGAATTGAACGATGGTAGCTAACGCGAGCTGCAGCCATGGATGCAGCAGCCAAGCCGGAATGGGGAGCCCGCTTAACAGGGGCAGATGCTGGGTCATTCCAGCAAGCAGAGGCAGTGTAAGCAGCAGCGAGATCATAAGCCGGAGGCCAAGAGCGCTGCGTTCCTGCTTCCACTGTTTTTTGCTGTGCTCAGCTGCCGAAGCTTGAAAGCCGATGTGACCGATTTTCGCCATAATCTCCTCAGACCGCAAGCTTTCAGGCACAAATTGTACCCAAGCCGATCTTGCGGGATAGCTGACCGCGACCGATTGAACACCCTCCATTTTGCCCACGGCTTTCTCGATTCGCGCGGCGCAAGCTGTACAGCTCATGCCGCCCACTGCATATTGCAAAGTCACACTATTTTCACTATCATTATTCCGCTGCTCCAATCGCACACCCGCCCTTTCGCCTTTCAATTACACCAGCCGCCGCCATATTCAAAGATCAATTCATGATGATTTATTTTCTTTGTATCATCATATGTTCGGTAGGGGGCTGACATGTGTACAAGCTGAGGTTAGCCATATGGATCAAGCGTAAAGAGGTGTGAGCAGGGTTGAGCAGGCGTTGCCGACTTTTGACGACAGCTCTTATATCAGATAGAGATAGAAGCCTTATTATTCGCGTAAATAAGTATACTTTTTTCTTTCTATAAGCCTAATCAACCGTGGCCGTATTTTTGGTGCGAATGTGAAGCTCACATAAAAACCCTAGGTCACTCGCACCTCAGATTTTGTCGATTCAAGTCGAAAACGTGCTATTCAAGTAAAAGTCAATACCTCAGTCCATTTTTCTTGCTTTGTTTTTATTGAAAAAATGCAGCATTAATGCCATTATGGAATTAATTATGCATTTTTTCGCTGTCGCACTCTATGTGAGTGTGTGGATTGAAACGAATGGAAAAAGAAGAGGAAGAACGATTGCGTAAAGTCGCACTCTATGTGAGTGCGTGGATTGAAACTGCGAAGTCTTTTGCCTACCATACGCCCCGAGGGGTCGCACTCTATGTGAGTGCGTGGATTGAAACGAACCGATCATCCTGCGTATCAATCGCAGCTGTGTCGCACTCTATGTGAGTGCGTGGATTGAAACCAGTAAACATCAAATTTGAAGCCATTTCAGCTGTAGTCGCACTCTATGTGAGTGTGTGGATTAAAACTTGCCAGTTCCACATAAAAGGTGATTGCCTTGCTCGTCGCACTCTATGTGGGTTCGATGATTAAAACATATTGGCTTGAGTTATCTTGCCAAGCAAGCTTTGTCGCGCTTTTGGTGGGCGTGTATATACAGCGCCTAATGTAGCCTCTTTAAACACAGTCGCACTCAACTATACAGAAACAAACGTGCTAGCAATTAATAGTCTTAATACGACAATTTACACCTCTATGCAAGCAGAAACTACTATTGTATGATTAAATTGGATTTACTTATTATTTCTATTTAAGTAAATTAATTGAAATAGGAGGTTCAAATGAAAAAATCCATTCAGAAAACTTTTCTCGCCACCACCTTAGCCCTTGCATCCTTTACAAGTTTCGCATTACTAGCTCCAACAACGGCTTCAGCAGCTGGAACAACCTTTATAACTTTGAAAAAAGGAAATTCTACGTCACTCTTTGGTGCGAATAGCTATGTTGTTGCATCAGGAACATCTATTGTTTCCGTATCTTCATCTGGATGGCTAACTGCTTTAAATACGGGCAGCGCAACAATTCGTGGCTACAGTTCCAGCGGGGTCCTTCTCTCGACTTGGTTTGTTACTGTAACCTCATAAATTTATCTATCAGACCGCCACACAAGGCGGTCTGTATTTTTTTATACAGTCCTCCTATTCAACGCTGCTGTATTACTGTTTTTGCTCATGACGTACTCTGTGTGAGTGCGTGGATCAATTGACGATTTTTTTTGTAAAAACATCCCCTTAAAGACAAAACGAGCCGACCGCAATGGGGCGGCTCGTCTCTATTTTTTACTATAACGACTTTAAATCAATTATTTCTTTCTCAGTTAGACCGGATGCTTCGACGATAACGGAAAGCTCAACTCCAAGAGCAAGGAGCTTTCTGGCAATTTCCTTTTTCGCCTCCGCCTTTCCTCTTGAGTTAGCTGCTTCATACATCGAAGCTTCATCATGCAAATACTTCTGGCGATCTTCATACTGTCTTCGTGCTTCTAAATCCTGACTCAAAAATTCCAGCGTATCCATGGCCTTTTTTAGTACCGGTTCATTCATCGTTAGCACCTCCCATTTGGATTGATCTGCACCTTTCAGAAATAACAGCCAGTTCACAAGTCCGCCTTCCTCAATTGAAATGGCTTGTTCGTCTAGCTTCGGCAGCTCCAGAAAGTGAAATTCAATATCGCCAATTAGTGAAATTCCGGTTCGATCTTCCCGCAGATGAAATACGTTATGATACAAATCATTCGGCAGCAAGGCGTAGTTCAAAATATTAATAGTCACGCACCGTTTCAGTTGGCTATAAGGGTGCCCTTCCTGCAATTACCCAGAGTATTGCTTACTCCAATAGAAAAGCGTTCTTTTCTCAGTATCATATTTATTAAAAAGCTGCATTTCAACATTAATTATTTCGCCTTCAGGTGTCCTGGCTCGAATGTCCAGAATGGATTGCTTGTCGCGCGGAGAGTCCTTATCTGTATAAGGGTTGAGCAAAATAATCTTTTTCAATGGGGGCCTTCCAGCCTCATCAAATGTTCGGTTTAAAAAGGTTAATAGTGAAAACCAACCTACAAAATCAAAAGCAGCCTAGCAATCCGCC
The DNA here is from genome assembly GCF_001422685.1 of Paenibacillus sp. Leaf72. Lineage (NCBI taxonomy): Bacteria > Bacillati > Bacillota > Bacilli > Caryophanales > Paenibacillaceae > Paenibacillus > Paenibacillus sp. Leaf72. The sequence continues at coordinate 114,413 of NZ_LMLV01000023.1, forward strand.
AACAAGCGGTTGCAAGGCTGCTTTTCTTTTTAACTAACTATACTACGCTCCAGTCACAATGGCTCCCGGCCAAGCGAGCATGCCGCCCGTCATATTAGTGACGGAGTAGCCCTGTGGCGCGAGGAAGCCGCATACTTTGCCACTGCGTCCGCCGCTGCGGCAGACGAAAATAATATTTTCATCCTTAGGCAGCTCATCCAAACGCTCCTGAATTTCAGACAATGGCAAATGCGCTGCTTCGGCAATGTGTCCCTCTTCCCACTCGTCAAGCTCACGAACGTCGATTAAATGAAACTTTTCCTTATTATTCAGACGCGCCTCTACTTGCTCCGGCGTGATTTCGTTATACATCGTTACGTCAGCTCCTCAGAAAAAATCTTTTATGTGCATTGTAACTTTCGACGCCGCCATTGTCCATTCCTCTAAACAAAACCAACATTCTAGCCTAGCAGCTTGTCAAAAATGCTACCGCTTGCCGCGCTTCTTCGCGGCAAGCAGACGATTAACCGTCGCGTGGCCGTCAGCTGGGTTTGTCTCTGAATTCGCAGGCGGAGCTAATGGCTGACTGCTTGTGCCTACTGATTTAAATTGCTGGTCGTCTCGCTGTTGCTTGCTTGCCTGACCTTGTCCCTCCGGCCGCACAGCCTGGACTCGTACTGAGCCACTAGCAGTCTGCGAAGAATGGATCGCAGCTCGCTGCACGCCAGCAAGGTCTGCACCAGCACCCTTCGCCTGACCAGATGCTGGCGAGGCGGAAGCCGCATCACTTGTGCCCGCGCGCTCGCCATAAAAGCCTGCGGTGCGGCTTTTACGCTGCTGCAGCCTGCTCACTCCTGAAGGTGCAGCGGCGTCTGGCTCTTTCCTCTGCAAACGTCCGCCCGCTAATCCGAGCCTCGTCAAAAGCATTCGCCCGATTCGCTGCCAAGGCAGCGACAGCCGGCGCAGCAAAATGTCGAGCAGCCACAGCGCCAAAATCAATAGGAGCAGCTCACGAGTCCAATCATAAGGCTGCCTGGACTCTACGGGAATGAAGCGGTAAACCTCCTGCGGCGCGTCCAGCGACAGCAGGCGTCCGCCAGTAGCGTTAGCAAGCTGCTGCAGCGCTTCTGTTCCATTTTCACCCGTCAATCGATACTCAGGCGAATATGGAATGACAAAACCCGTTGTCGTGCCACTACCCGTATTTGGCGTTTCCGCTCCGCCCGCAGCAGCGGTCTGTTCATTCACTTGCATTAAATACACGCCCGGCTCAGACACCGGAAGGCTTGCCGCATATTCGCCCGGAGCCGCGGGAAGCGGAGAAAGCGTCGTGCTTTTGCCAGCTTCGTCCGTGACCACAGCTGACAGCTTCGCTGCTGTATCACTGCCCTCGGTGCGCAAGCGCAGCATCGCCTCTCGACCATCCAGCTCAGCTGTTGCGGAATACGGCGTGCTCTCAAATTGGGGAAACGTCCATTTAATCCACTCGGCGAGAACATTAGGCAAGGCGGACCACTGTACCCAGTCTCGTGACCATTTTCCAGTCAAGTCGCTCGTCCAGGCTACCGTTCGTCCTGAGCCATAAGCCCAGCGTGCCAAAATCGGATCGCCTTGTGGGGATCGCAGCGCGACCTCTGCCGTTTCCTTCGCTGTCGTTGCGATGTACGCCTGCAAAACCGGCAAGCCATTTTGCCACATCGTCGCCCAGCTTCCGGCTTGCCCGATGAGCGGCGGCGCATTTTGCTCCACAATATACGTTCGTGACATTAACACCGTCTCACGGCTGAAAATAGCCGGAAGCGTGCTTTCATCATTTGTAAAATAAAACCGTCCCTTTGCCTGCTTCGCAAGCTGCTCCAGCATCACCTGATCCGCACCGTCTCCTACTGCAACTGTAGACATCGTCATTTTATTGTCGACCATGCCTTGTGTCAGTGCAGCATATCCCGGATTAGAAGCCGATTGGCCATCGGTGAGCAAAATAATATGCTTGCGCTGGGCATCCATTTCCAGCAGCTTGTTGTAAGCGGTATCCAGAGCCGGGAAAATTTCCGTGCCTCCATCAGCCTGAATGCCTTGGATTTTAGCCAAAACATCGTCGCGTTCCGTCAGCTTGGTCGGCTCCACGATCCACCATGGCGTCGAGTCGAAGGCGACTACGCCTACCGAATCCTCGGGACGCATCAGCTCAATCGTTCGCATCGCCGCTTCCTTCGCGAGCTCCAGCTTGCCGCCAGACATACTGCCGGAACGGTCAATTACTAATATCAAGCCGAGCGACGGAAGCTGTCGCTTGCCCTTCAAATCCATGTAAACCGGCAGCGCCTTCTCGATAGGCGTTTGAAAATAGCCGCCCAAACCAAAGCTGTTGTCGCCCCCTAGCATGACTAGGCCGATGCCATAATCGCTGACCGCTTTGCCGAGCCACTCCATCGGTTTTGCCGCAATGCGGGTTGCCGGAACATTATTTAAAATAATGCTGTCATAGGCAGCATATGAAGCCAGCTGTACAGACAGCCGCTCAGGCGGAATCGTCTCGTAACGAATGAGCGAGGCTTTCAAAGCTGCCTCCACATTTCCCGATGAGCCCGGCACGCCTTCGACAATAAGCACAGCGGGCGGGCCGCTAACTCTGCTGAACGCATAAGCCGTATTGTTCTGCTCGCGTTCATCCCCTTCGGCATATAGCTCGGCCCGGAAACGGTGAAAGCCCGGTTCCAGCGCAGCGCTTTGCAGGGCAAAACGATTTTCGCCCGGCTCCAGCACGATATCACTTGTCGAAAGCTCACGGTTATCTTCATAGAGCCTCAGCTTGGCCGCACCGGATGATGTGCTGTTAATCGTAAACTCAAACGTAAACTTCTCGCCCTGACGCAGCGTTTGCGGTACGTCCATCGCTTCGAGCGAAGCGTCCACCCGCTGCGGGGCAGCTATCGGAACGACATCCACCTCAATGCCAGCATGCTTTAGCAGCTCCGCTTGGCGCAGCATGCTTCCGGCGTTTTCAGCGCCATCGGAGAGCAGCACGATTTTGCCGCCACCGGCTTCATGCAGCATGCCAGACGCAAGGCGGAGCGCTTGAGACAGATCCGTGAAATTTTCATTCACACCTGAACGGAACGTATATCGTTCCGCACTTGGAAGCTCATCAGGCGAAAGTACCTTATCGATTGCCGCATCCAGTCCGATGGACACAATTCCGCTTCGGTCCTCTTCGTCTTTCGCCGCCGAGGCTTTGGCAATCCACTCGCCTAAAGAGGCATCGGCATTGACGGACGCGGAGCGATCCGCTACAAAAATAACGTTTCGCTGCTCGACACGCCAGTAAGGCTGCACGCCAGCAGCGATCGCAATGACCAGTAGCAGGATGAGTCCACGCAGCGCAATGGCTATCTTTTTACGAGTGTCCTGCAGCCGCAGCGTACCTCGAATCATCCACCACACCGCCGCAGCCCACGGGATAAGAAGAAGGAGCGCCCAAGGTGAATCAGCCTGCATTCCCACGCCTATACACCTCCCATTCCACCAGCATCAGCGCAAGCAGTGCCAGCGCGAGCCATGCGGCAAAAGCATTTGCAGCATTTGCCGTCTCCACGCTGCCCGCAGCACTTCCCGCATCAGCCTGGTTTTGACTTGTCTCAGAGGAAGCAGCTGCAATCGGCTTAATATCGGCAGTTGCAGACATCGATGCACTTTCGGCGGAAGCCGCATTTACAGCAAGCATCCTCTGGCCGATCGTTTCTCCTTCTGCGTTTTGCTCCATTAAACGGTACAAGCCCGGAACCGCTGGGGCGATAGCCGGTTCTTGCGAAGCAAGCGCCGCAGACAGATTGCTGTCAGGCAGCGATTTTTCGCTATAGCCGCCTATAGTTTCAATCATTTCCCACTTGGCACTTACTGTCTCATTTAAAAAAGCAAGCTGTAGCGCACTTCCGGCATCCGCCGTCCCTAGCTGAGCCCGACTGCCACCGCTCATCCAGTCCGCAGCCTGTACAATTAGCACGGGAAACTCCGGCCGCAGCGGCAAATCGCTGCTTTGCATATCAAAGGTAAAGCGCAGCTGCGGCCTGCCTTGCACCGAGCCTGCATAAATAGCAGGCAAGCCGCCATAGGTGACAATGGCATCTCCCCAAGTCCCCGCATCCTTCGCCTTCACCATCCGTCCAATATGGGTATCTTCAAATGAAAGATAGGCGGTAACGGGATGGTCGGCTATCGCCACCCTGCTATTCGCAGGCGAAGCCGTCTCTTCCTCGGTCGCTTCTGGATGATCAATATACCAGACGGGCTTGGAGGCAAACAGCTCCTGCCAGCTTTTGTCCGTACGAAGCTTCGCTGTGTCTCCATCCATAATGACCCAGTCGATGTCCTTAACATGCTCCTTGGAAGGAACGTATTGTGTTGGATCAACCTTTATCGTTTTTACCCCAGCGAGCTGGAGTGCTTTTTCCAAAAACAAGTTGCCGGATGTAGCCAAAAGCACCTGCTGCGCTTTAGATACAATCGGAAACTGATAGGCGATATTGTCCGCCGCATAATCATCGGTCGTTCCGCTGATTTTGGCTGTATAATAGCTTGCCTCTTCCGGCAGGCCAATCACATCTACGCTCGTCCAGCCTCCAGACTCAAGCTTGACTGATTTTGTCGCCGCAGGCTCAGATTCCTTGTCCGCATAAACAGCAAGCTGGATCTGCTTGGAAGCAGCGCTGTCATTGCGAAGCGTCACTACGCCTGCCCGATTGCCATCCTCCCCAACTGCCGCATGAATGCCAAAATACAAAATAGCACTATTATTGCTGCCAGCTTGTGGGGCAGAAAGCTTGAATTGCTCTAGCTTTGCATGAAGCGTGAGCAGGTTAACGGAGTCCGCATCCTGCCACCTGCCATCGGTTAAAAGCAAAATCTGCCTGCCTTGTTCATTCGCAAGCAGCGAGTCGGCTAGTGATAAAGCCGCTACGTTGTCCTGAGTACCGAAATCTGGCGTTATGGCTTTCAACTGCTGCAGCACGAGCTCATGGTCCGTTTCCTTGGACAAAATAATGCGAGGCTGCTCGCCCGTTACAAGCAAAGTAATGAGCTCCCCTTTCGGCTGCTCGCTCAGCCACAGCTCCGCCTGCTGTACAGCGGCGTGCAGCAAGCTGCCTTGCGAGCTTCCTCCGGGCATAGCCGCTGTCATGCTTGCGGAGCGGTCAAGTACGATGACGGTATGACTGCCGCTGCGGCTATCTGCCGTGAGATACGGCTGCATGAGCGCCAGCATTAATACAGCAGCTGCGAGCAGCTGCAACAGCATTAGCGGGCGGGTGCGCAGCTTTTGCCATGGACGATTCGCCTCCTGCTCGCGCAGCATGCGATTCCACAGCATGTGGCTCGCGATTTCGGTATCCATATACGTACGCTTGAATAAATACATTAATACGATGGCTGGAAGCGCCAAGCCGAATAAAGCCGATAGCGGCGATAGCAGCTGCATTTCTCCTCCTCCTTTCACCCAAGTTGCACGTTTCTCCTCACATCAGTTCCCGTTCAAACTTAACTATGACTGTGCAGCACACCAGCGCGCAGCAGCGTATGCTGAACCGTTTGCTCCATCGGCTTGCTCGTATCAATAAAAATATAAAGCGCTCCGCGCTCTGCGCAAAGCTTCTTAAGATGACTGCAATAATCGTTAACTGTAACGCAATATTGTTCGAGCAAACGGCTGCCTAAAGCAACCTCCTTGCCCGTGCCGAGTTCACTGTCGAGCAAATTCAATTCACCTGTCAAAGCTGGGTTTAGCTCCTCTGGGCTCAATAAATGGAGAAAGACAACCTGCTGCCGGGCAGCAAGCAGGCTGAGCAGCGTCTCTTCAATGCCCGCTTCATACATCGCATCGGATACGACCCAAGTGACGCCCGTACGATGCGGGAGCTGACCAGCCTGCTGAATAGCTTCCCTCATAGACAGGGCTGCCGCCTGTTGTTCCATTGCTCTTCCTAGGCCCGTCATAGAAGGCTTAAGCTCCTCGCCCTGTTGAAAAGACGGCTGCTCCATTCCCCGTTCCAGAGCCGCCGCCAAAAAATGAAATAAACGCGCAGTGGAGCCCCTGCCGCGAAGCGAGGGAAGCTCTGCCGGAGCTGTGCCGCCAAACAGCTTGACCGCAACGCGGTCCTCGCCTGACAGCGCAGCGTATCCGCCGCTGGCCGCCAGCTGCAAGGCGCAGCGCAGCTTATTAGCCTGTTCGCCGCCGAAGTTCATCGATGGAGATACATCAACGTACACATGCAGCGTAAGCTCCTGCTCATCCCAATATTGCCGCATATACGCTCTGCCCGTTCGGCCGTATACATTCCAATCCAAGCGGCGAATGTCGTCGCCGGGCGCATAAGGACGATAGTCTGCAAATTCCTGCGAGCCGCCGAGGGTGCTAGAGCGGCGCTTGCCAGCCATCGAACCCTTCACCCGGCTGCCCGCAGCCACTTTCATCCGCTCCAAACGATGCAGCAGCGAGGAATCGGGAAAAAGCTTGGCTAAGGCACCGCTGAACGCTGAATGCTGGAATCCGCTTCCAGAACCGCTGCCTTGCCCATTCATCTTGTCAGCTCCAATGCGCTTAGGATGGATTCGGTCATTTGATCCGTCGTTATGCCTGCTGCCTGTGCCTCGTAACCGAGCACAACCCGATGCCGAAGCGCTGGCACAGCTACCTCGCGAATATCGCTCCACGATACGTGCAGCTTTCCGCTGCAAAGCGCCCTTACCTTGCTGACCGCCACAATCGCTTGCAGCGCCCGCGGTCCGGCGCCAAATCTAACATATCGCTTCACATCATCAGGAGCATCTGCTTCAGCGGGATGCGTCATCATCACTAGCCTGACCGCCAAGTCCAGCACATCATCAGCGACCAAAATATGCTTGGCATACAGCTGCAGCTCGGTCAGCTCTTCCCCGTTCATCTTCACTTGGGCGCGGGGCTGAGCAGCCGCCGTTGTGCGCAGCACAATTTCTTTGAGCTCCTCGCGCGTCGGATAGCTGACGCCGATTTTGAGCAGGAAGCGGTCAAGCTGCGCTTCCGGCAGCGGGTATGTCCCTTCCTGCTCGATAGGATTTTGCGTTGCCAATACAAAAAAAGGACGCGGCAGCTGGCGGGTTTCTCCGCCAGCTGTCACCGTGCCTTCCTGCATCGCTTCGAGCAATGCGCTTTGTGTTTTTGGCGTAGCACGGTTAATTTCATCGGCCAGCACCAAATTGCCGAAGATCGGTCCGGGCTGGAAGCTGCGTCCCGCTGCCCCCTGCTCGGTAAAATCGATCAGCGTCGTTCCCGTAATATCCGCAGGCATTAGATCAGGCGTAAATTGAATCCTTGAATATTGCAAGGAAATGGTATCCGCCACCGTGCGGACAAGCATTGTTTTCCCAAGACCGGGGATGCCTTCCAGCAGCGCATGTCCGCCTGCCAGCAAGCACCACAATAGCTGCTCGACTACCTTTTTTTGCCCTACAATGACGCTCCCAATTTCCGCTTGCAGCGCAGCTATACGCTCAGCCGCTTGTGTAATCTGTTCCTTGGATTCTATCATTTGACCACCCCGCTCCTTATCGATTCGGCTGTATGTTGTCGAAATATTGCTTTACTTTATCCTGCATGGCCTGTGGCAGCTGGGAGCGTCCAAGCGCTTTTTTGGCTTCGGTCGCATATTCGCTGTACACTTCCTCGTAAGGGCGTGTCGTGCCGTCAATCATTGGAGACTTGCCGCCCGTTTGCTCTTGGCCGCCAGTAGATGGTCCGCCATCCTCCTGCACATTGCCCTCACCCGCCATCGTGCGCGGCGTTGTTACAAGCGTTCGTCCGCCCGCTCCAGTACCGCCTTGCAAGCCTCCTTGCCCACTGCCCGAGCCACTGCCAGCACCTTGGCCGGCCCCGGCGCCTGTACCTGAGCCAGCACCAGCTCCTGCTCCAGCACCGGCCCCAGCACCGGCCCCAGCACCGCTGGACGAAGGATCGCCGCCGCTGCCAGAAGCGCCGGAGCTTCCCGGCGCGGCGCCCGATCCGGGCTCGCTCGGCGAGCCCGATGCTCCGCCAGCGCTGCTGCCGCTAGGCGAGCCATTGCCGGAGGCCGCCGCTGCCCAACTCGGCGGCACGGTACCGCCGCTGGCAGCCAATTGGCCCGCAAGCGGCTGTCCGCTATGTCCAAGCTGGCTCGCCATTGCGCTAGCCAGCTGCTCCAGCTGTGCCTGCGACAATTCGCCGGCCAGCGCTTCTTCCAGGGCGGCGAGGCCATCGCCGCCCTCCGTTTCGCCCGAAGCGTCATCACCCGCTTCGGAATTGCGCGCTTGCTCCGCGGCTTCTGCCAATGCGGACGCGAGCGCCTCCTTGTCTTGCGGCAGCTGCTCGGCAAGCTGCTCCAGCGCCTGCGCAAGCTGCTCCTTCTGCTCAGGCGTCAGCTTCTGCAGTTCCGAGCGCATATCGCTAATCGCTTCGCGCATGCCCGATTCCAGCCGGTCCTGCAGCGCAGCTCCCAGTTGCTTCAGCGCAGGCTCGCGCTGCATCGCTTTCGCAGCCTCATCAAGCTGCGACGCCGTTTGCTTCGCCAGCTCCGCCGTCTGTTCAAGCTCGCGCATCGCCTCGGCCAGCTCGGCAAGCGCCGCTTCCATGTCGCTGTCGTTTTCCTCCAGCTTGCTGCGCAGCTTCTCAAGCGGCTCGGCAAGCTGCTGCTTCGCCTCCTCAGGCACATCTGCCTGCTCCGCTTCCTCCGCGAGCGCAGCCGCTTCTTCCCGCAGCGCTTCGAGCTGCTGCCGCTCAGCAGCCCGCTCCTCCGCCAAATGATCCAGCGGATTCGCCCATACGAGCAAAAGCGCGGAAATAGCCCATACCGCGCTAACCCCCAGCACGGCCCGCTTCCACGCTGGCCATGCGGGCCAAGGCAGCCGCTTGCTCAGCATAGCGGCATAAGCTTTCGCTGCAGCGATAGCCTCCTGCCGCTGCAGCATAACAATAGCAGATGGCTGCCCAGCCGGGCGCAGCCATCCATCAAGCGCGGTCGACACGGCATCATCCGTGTCATGCCGATCCATCGCTCTCGCCGCATCACGCAGCGAGGCGCGCCGCCAAAGCCCATACAGCAGCCCCGCCAGCAGCCCCGCCGCCGCCAAAATCACAGCCGCTGGCCGCGCATGTAGCAGCGGCCACAGCCTGCTTGCGACCAGCAGCAGCAAGCCTGCCGAGCTGCCTATAAGCAAGCCTTTCAGCCCATACTTGCACATCGTGAACATCGTCAATCTCAGGCGCACCGGCAATAGCAGCTCAGGAAGCTGCTGCTGTTCTTCTTTAGCCCGACTGCTTCCGCTTGGCTCCATTCGTGTTCCCTCCTGATTTAATACCGACTTCTCATCCCTTATTTCCGGTTTTGCTTCATGCGAGGACGCAAGTAACGAATACTTAACCAAATCGCTAGAGCGGCTAATACTAGATAAATGAGCATGAACTCCTGCCATAGCTGCAGGAACGGTTCAGATGCTGTTGCACCAGATCCCGAATAAACGATTTCTCTGGTTATATTAGGGTCCAAAATGCTGTACATCGCCACCGCTGGATTCCATGCAAAAATATGAGCGATCCATTCGTTAGAAGAGCTGTTTCCTGAAACCTGCATCGATACCATTATCGCTACATAACCGATGAGCGCCGTGCCCGCGTACAAAAACAAGGTCACGCCATACGTCAAAATGACAGCAATCATCGTCCGCTTGACGAGGGTGGAAAACAAAACGCCGAATGCTCCGATTACGATCATCAAAAATAAATAAAAGCAAAAGACGAGCAGCAGTTGCACAGGCGATATGCCGCCGAACAGAAACATCATGCTGTATATGGGAAGTGTACTTATGACGATTAAAATCATAAAGCTCAGGGAAGACAGCAGCTTGCTTAAAATAATCGTTGTCGAGCTTTGCTGCGTCGTAAGCAGCAGATTAAGCGTCTGCCGCTCGCGCTCCCCACTTATAACGCCAGCCGTCAAGCCCGGAGCCATAAAGGAAATGAGGCCGAGCTGTACGAAGCTGAGAAAATAAAACAATATCCGGCTTTCACTCGGATTAAAGGAAGCAGTATTGCCCGAGCTCATATTGAGCAAATAGATAGAGCTAAGGGCAAACAGCCCAATGGCGAATAAATAGGCAAGCAGCGTCCACATCGTGCGCGGCGTCCGCATCCGCAAGCGGAATTCCTTATCCAGCACCGGATTGATCAACTTGCTGCGCCAGTCTTTGCTTACTGTATCGTTTCTCATTCGAAGCCGTCCCCTCCTCTCGTAATTTCCAAAAAGACATCTTCCAAATTCGTCTGCCCTTCACTGAACGAAATAATGCGATAGCCCGCAGCAATCAGCTCGCCGACCAGCTCAGCCTGTTCGAGATCCTGTCCGCTAAAATGGACATGAATGCCCCGTTCATCGCGCATCAGGCGCGTCACATGCGGCTGCTCCTGCAAAAACTGCTCAGCCTCGTCCAGCCGCTCCAGCAGCCGAATATATAAAATCCGCTTCACCCGCAGCCGGTTCTGAATATCCGACACATTGCCCTGAGCAATCATCTGTCCATGCTCGATGACGCCAATTTCGTCAACCATCTCCGCAAGCTCCGGCAAAATATGCGAGGAAATAATGATCGTTTTGCCCATTGCCTTCAGCTCAAGCAAAATTTCCCTCATTTCGATTCTCGCCCGCGGATCAAGCCCGGAAGCGGGCTCATCGAGTATGAGCAAATCGGGGTCGTGCACAAGGCAGCGTGCCAAGCACAGCCGCTGCTTCATGCCACGCGACAGCGTATCGACATAAGCGTCCCGCTTGTCACTGAGATTGACCAGCTCAAGCAGCTGCGGAATGAGCTCTTCCCGTTCCTTTTTGGGAATGCCATAGCTCGCACCATAAAAATGCAAATATTCGACCGCTTTAAACTGATCGTACACACCGAAGAAATCCGGCATATATCCAATGCGCTTTCTCACTTCTGCCGGATGCTTCGTCACATCAAAGCCATCTACTTTGGCATAGCCTGATGTGGGAGACAGAAGCGTAGCCAAAATCGACATCGTCGTTGATTTTCCTGCTCCATTCGGCCCTACAAAGCCAAACACCTTGCCTTTGGCAATCGTTAAATCGAGCGATTTTAAAGCATGAAACGAGCCGAAAGACTTACTTAGTCCTTTAATTTCAATCATAGGAACGGCTGCTTGCTCATGCTCAGGCACAATCCCCGCTTCCTGCTCCCTTTGTATTTCCGCCTGCTCCGCCTTATTCATGCTTCGCCACCTCGCCTTCCACTGCAACTTGCGGCATTCTCGTCTCGAGATCCGTGTTTACGATCAGCTTCATCCGCAATTTGAAGCCGTCAATGAGATAGCTCGAAGGATCGTCCATTTCCGCTGCTACTTTAATCCATTTGCCTTGCGCTTCATCCCAAATGAGCCACTTCAAATTTTGCCCGGATTGGGAAGGATCAAGGTGAATGTCCAATTGGTCGTATGTCAGCTGTTCACGCTCAGGGAAGCTGTATTCCAGCACCAGCTCACCTTGCCCAATTGAAAAAGTTGAGTTTCCATAATTTTCTATTCGATTGACGCTTTTCTCAATAATAACAGGATTCACGAATCCTGCCGGCACGACAAGGCGGCCGTTTTCATCCGGCTCCATCTCGCCCAAGCTCTGCACCCACATCGTCAAATTAGCAGCTTTTACTTTATTGTTATTAACAGTAAACAATGCGTCTTCATTTTCACTGAATCCGATAATGACCGGACCATAAATCATCGGTATTGTCGAAGAACTGTAGTTCATATTAAAATACGTTTCGACCAGCGTGCGCTGCCTGCTGAACGTATCCTGATTGCCGCTCTGATACGGGAATATCATGCTGCCGTAATTAAAATATCCCATATTCGTGTTGGGATTGTTGGAGATGAGCGCAGAACCTTCTTCGCCTTGCTTTAAATCACCGATTGAATAGCTGCTGCCGTTCATCACCACAACCACATCATTTAAATCGTTCAAGGTGTCATTTTTAATGATATACTCCATTTGCCCGTTGCTGTTCTGGTAGGACACCTTGAATTGTCCGACCTGCTCCTGCATGGGAACATTTTCAAACACGGCTTTGCGTGTCGACCAATATTCCACATTTTTCCATTCAGCTGTCGTTTGTCCTTCTATGCTCACCACTCTGCTGTCGCTGCGCAAATTCAAGTCGCCCGTGCTGCTGCCTGATGCATAAGGTGTGAGGGGAAGCATTTCATCGAAGCGGGCAACAACTTCGCCGCCATTCGGAACGAAGATCGAAAATGCCCCGGTTTTAACCCCGTCGCCTTGGCCAGATAATTGCACGGTTTGAACCGTGTGGGTAGACATAAAACGTTTATTTTCAGCACCGAAGAAGAAAATAGCAACAGCGCAAATAATGGAGATGAGCGGAATGAGCCACCATGACCACTCCCGCTTATCTGCCTTGCGCAGCACCAAATACAGCACTGGAGCTACAATAATCATATAAATGATAAACATGACGAGTAGCAGGCCAAAATTAGGCGGTGTAATCGAAGGAAATTGATCTACAATTTGTTGAAAGCCCCAATACGCATTGTTGCCGCTCATATAGCCCTGCTGCATCGGAAATAACGAGCTTTGCAGCCAATTCGCATATAACGTGGCACTTCCCGACCAAGAAGCAATGGGCTCCAGTGCGGGATCAAAAGCAATGTACAGCACCTTGCCAAGTCCCAGCTTGCGCTCAACCGCAATCGGCGTTTCCCCGCCTATCAGCTTTGTTGCCCCAGTTGCAAGCTTGCCTGTCGACAGTGTCATATCACCTGCACTTGCGCTTTTTGCTTCGCCGGCGTTCACCATTTCAGGCGAAATCGGCTGTGACACCGTCCCGCCATCCGGCTCAACCGGCGCAATAGCTGCAAAAGCTTTCGCTGTTTTGCTGTAGCCTGCGCCTCCAGAGAGCAGAAGCGTGCCTCCCTTGCTGATCCAGCCAGTAATAGCCGCCACCTGCTGCTCGCTCCAATCCGAAGTCGCAACATCATTAATGGCAAGGACATCAAAGTAATCGAGCAGCGAAGCTTCGTTCGGCAGTTGCTCCCGCGTCAGCGGCATTACGGAAATTTGATAGCCTCGCACATTCAGCGAAGGCATGAAATTTAACGTATCGGGATCGCTTGCAAGAACCCCGAAAGTGTAATCGGAAGTGCCATTGCTATCCAAAAAGGCTTTGCCAATGAAAGCTACTTCCTTCCCTTTGGCTGATGCGCCTTCAAAAAAGCGTATTTTGTTATTGTCTTTGCTCAGCTGCGTGCCTGGCAATGAAACCGTCAGCTCGACGGGCGTTTCTTTCGGCAATTCGACCGGCACGACATAATCGGTCGTCATCCCGCCATAAGGCGAAATAATCGAAATGACAACCTCGCCCTTTAAGTCGGCATTCGTCCGATTCGTCAATGTGAGATGGGCAGGCATTCTTTTATCCACTTTCACACTGCCCTGATAGCCTGCTTCTGCTTTCAGCTCAATGCCTGCCGTTTCGGCAAACGCTTTCGAGCCTGTTGCTCCAAGGTCCGCACATAAACTGGCGATCATAATCATCATGACAAAAAGCTTTAATTTAAACCCTAATCGACTCACAGACAGACCCCTCCCTATTTTTTTATGTACTCATCCAAGTTTCTAACGCAAAATACGACGAAAATGTTTCATAATTTTACATAATTCATCCAATGCAGGAAAAAGAAAAGCCTTGTTCGCATAAAGCGACCCAAGGCTTAAGCACAATCTCATTTATTTACACTTGCTGGATAAATCCATAATCGGCAGAAGTTCGCCCCTTCGGGACCACACTGCGGCTTCACGGTACTAGCAGCATTTATCTTATGCCAAAAATATAAAACTCGTCATTCCCATTTATTTGAAGAAACCAACCATATTTGTGGGTGACAAAGAGCCGGATCGTAGGCTAAAGTAGTGATGAAAGGGGTTTTATAAAGATGTCTACTACTTTGTCAGCTTCTGAACCAGCTCATTCTACTGCTTCACAGCGCTTGTTGTTTACGATTGTTACGCTATTATACTGGACTTCAATGTACGTTTACGTACCGACGTTATCGCCTTTTTTGAGCGGCCGCGGCTTGTCGATGCAGCTGATTGGCATTGTGCTTGGCAGCTATGGCTTTGTTCAAATGCTCGTCCGTTTCCCAGTTGGTGTCGCTTCTGACCGCTTCGGCAAACGCAAGCCTTTTATTATACTGGGCATGGTGACTGCTCTGTTAAGCTGCCTGATGTTTCTGGTGCCAGGACACTGGCTATGGCCGCTCGGAGGCCGGGCAATGGCAGGCATATGCGCCTCAACGTGGGTTGCTTTTACAGTCATGTATGCCAATTATTTTGCCGCAGAAGATGCTGCGAAGGCGATGGGAAGCATCAGCGTGATGATCGTTAGCGGCCAAATGCTCGGCATGCTGATGAGCGGAACAGTGACCGATATGTGGGGAGAAGCAGCACCATTCATTACTGGGGCTGTTATCGCTGGGGTAGGGCTGCTGCTAGCCCTAATTTTAAAAGAACCGCAAAAACAGCTGCATGAGCGCATCGGCATGACACTCGCGATGGCGCGCAGCATTATCGGCACGAAGCTCTTGCTTCAAGTATCGCTGCTCTCCATTCTCGCACATGGCGTGCTGTTCATAACGATGTTTGGCTTCACGCCACTCAAGGCAGAGACGCTGGGCATTACCGGGTATGGGCTGACTTTCATTGTTTTTGCCTTTATGCTGCCGCATGCGCTCGCTTCGATGTTCACCGCCAAATGGTTCGCACCGCGTTTTGGCAACTGGGTCACGATTGGAATTGGCTTCGTGTTAAGCGCAATATGTACGGTGGCCATTGCCTATACGGATTCGTTCGCTATGCTGGTACTGACGCAAGCGATAAACGGCTTCGCTCAAGGCTTGCATTTGCCGCTGCTGCTCGGGCTCTCGATTCGTGACGTCCAGCCTGCTGGGAGAGCTACTGCAATGGGCCTTTATCAGGCCGTGTATTCGATTGGAATGTTCTCCGGCCCTTTTCTAGCCGGTTGGCTCAACGACAGCTGGGGCATGAATAGCGGCTTCTGGTTCGGCGGCATGCTCGGCGCTGCCGCAGCGCTGCTTAGTGCGTGGTGGTATATGAAGGAGCTCAGAGAAAAAGGGCGTTGAGTTGTAAGCGTGCTGAAACAACGGTTCGTTCGTGATGAAGATAGCCGTTTCCCAAAAACGAAAAATAGCGCCACAGGTGTAAGTGCCTGCGGCGCTATTTTTGTAATTTCAGCAGAGGGTCTCAAAGGTTGTCGTTCATTTCTGCCCTTTATATATCCGCCCAATGTATTCATTCACATTTCATTATTTGCTTTACGCATCCAGGATCCGCTAATCCATCCAATTTATTTATTCTTCTGTGCCAGCATGTTAAGCAGCACCGTAACTGCCTCAGCTCTTGTCGCAAGGTCTTGAGGGGCGAAATCATTATCTCCTTTTCCTTTTCCTTGCATTAGACCGGATTGCTTCATAATAAGCAATGCTGCCTTTTGCCCATGCCGGAATTACCGCTTCATCTGCAAACCCAGTTGCAGCACTCGCTGCGCTTGTATGGCCTAATGCAATCGCGATCATTGCTGCCATCTAGCACGTGTAATTTGTGCGTTCGGACGGAAGCTTCCATCCTCGTAACCGTTAATAATGCCAGCTTGTAAGGCTTGACCGACTGCTTTATGAGCCCAGCTGCTAATATTCGTTGTATCTGTGAAGGTTAGAGCCTTTCCATCATCTTGCGGCTTCAGCGTATAGCGTATTCATCAGCATCACAACAAATTCCGCTTGAGAAACCATTTTACCCGGTTTAAAGGTGCCGTCTGCATACCCGTTCACAATGCCGCTGCTGACTGCTTGATCAACATTTGCCTCCGCCCAATGCCCGGAGATGTCACAAAAATTAACATTAATTGGATGAATATCCACAACTAATACCGCAAACTTCGTAAAGGGATTGACATCCACTGTGATTTTATTGCCGCTTATTTTGCTGCCTGCGTATCTACTGTCGTTACTGGAATTTCCCCAAAGACAGGCACCCAGGCACCGTTATTCCCGGTATCGCTGTTTCAGCAATTACCGCTGCTGTTGCTGGGAATATCGCTGTTACAACTCCTGAATCCGTTTCATTTGATGCTGCTGCTTCGAAGACATCCAAGGAATCTTCCATTCCTCCTGTTTATGTATATCCGTTTTTCGGTGTAATGGTAATGGTTGCTGTATATGCTGTATTGACAGCAAATGTGCTATGCGCAGGCAACCAGCCAATAGTAGCTGTGTAATCGGTCGTATCCGCTAGAACCGTTACTGGCCTTTCGCCAACTACTGGCACGTTTTTTCCAGCAATTGAAGAGCCTGCAATTGTGACAATTTTGATATTCTCGCTTACTACCACCAGCACTTGTTCATAGGATGCCTGTTTGCCCGTGGTTGCCGCTGTTCGGACATAAATTTTAGCTCCTGAGACAGGCATACTGCTCCTTGCTTAGCGCTTATTCCAGGAAAAACGCCTCTGACGCTTCAAGGCTTGGAAACTACAGCCTTACAGCCTGCGATTGTTGCTCGGATCACTATTGCTGAGAACACAATTGCTGAGATTACTGTGGCTTGGAACACGAAACTCTGGACCCTCACTCCCTTTTTGGCGGACTAAGGATCCGCTATTCTTACTTTTTCTCCGATTTCAGGCCGCACGCGGACAGGAGATCCGCTATTGCCCTCCTCATCCTGCCAAAATGGCGATGGGCAGCATATTAGCGGCTTCTGAGTCCGCAGCCTGTCCCAAAACCCATGCTTCGATTGAAATAGCGGCTGCTGTGTCCTCCAAAGACACCTTTGTGCAGGGAATAATGTAAACACTTGAAATTAAGAGCATGGCGCTACCTTTCAAGGCGTATGCTCACATTCATTAGACGGCAGCATTCCCGGTAGTAGAGGGATTAAGTACAGGGTTCGAATGTCAGTGAAGCCAGCTTGCTTCCTCGAAAAATACGAAAAGAACGCTAAACCTTCGTCATCGTGAACGTTTAAAATAATGCTACCATATACAGCAGAGCCGCTCCGAAAACCGCCCCGGCAAGCAGCAGCACATCCTGACGGCCAAATCGCAAGCGAAAGCCTTGTGTCGAACGAATCTCACTGTTGCCAAACCCTCTCGCCTCCAGCGCCTCTGCCATTTGCTCCGCCATTCGCAAAATCGAACGAATGTAAGGGATAATCGCCGATGCCAGCATCGAGGGCGGCAATGAGCCGACTGGCGTAATTGCCTTCCCTCGCGCATGCGCGATTTTCGCAAACCGCTCCCATTCCTTAAGCAGCAGCGGAATAAATCGAAATATTAAGGTCACGGTCAACGTAATCGCTGAGATCGGTACTTTAAACCGGCTCAGCCAGCCGAATGTTTGCTCCAGAGCCCGCTGAATTCGCAGCGGCGTCATAAGCAGCAGCATCGGCAAGCCCAGCAGCATGGCGCAAAAAAGCGTCGCCAAGCGGAGCATCGTTCGTGCTGATTGCTCCCAATCAAACGATAAGGGCTGGATCTGCGCTCCGGCTACTACACCGAAGAGCAGAATGATTAAGGCGTAGGCTCGAATAAAGCCGAGCCAAGGCCGCATTTGAGCGCGCAGCGGCAGCCATATGGCGGCTGCAAGCGCTCCTGCCAGCAGCAAGCCGCTCCAGCTATGCTGCATGATGATGGTCGCCGCCAGCAGCATGTAGGCGGCGATAAGCGCTCTTGGATCGAAGCGCGTCGCCAGGCGCTGCGCTTCGGGCTGCGCCGGCGGGAGTTGCCGGCGCTTGGTTTTAGGCAGCGGCGGCGAAGCGTTCGCCGCTGTGGGCTTTGCGCCTGGCGATGGGCGAAGCTCCATCGCTGGAGGCGCCTGCGGCGCGGCGAGCGGCAAAGCCGCCGCGCCAGGCAGCGCCGCTGCGGCCGGGGCATCCGCCCGGCCGCTTTGCGGCTGCGCGGCGGCGGCATGGATCGCCGCCGCAAGCGCCTTTGGCGCCGGCCATACGGCGGCGCCACCGCCCGGCGGCTGCGCCGCGAAGCCGCGCAGCTTCGCCAGCGCGCGCAGCGCCTGCGGCGCAGCTGCATCTGCAGCGTGTGCGTTCGCCCACGCCGATGCAGCGACCGCTTCGCGGACTGAGCCGCCCTCGACCACGACGACTTCGTCCGCAAGCGGCAGCAGCGCTCCCGGGTCGTGCGTTGCCACGACCGCTCCGCGCCCAGACGCCTTGTGCGCCGCTAATACGGCGCACAAGCGGCTTATGCCCTCGGCGTCCAGCCCCGCCGTCGGCTCATCCAGCAGCAGCCATTGCGGCTTGCAGGCCAGCAGGCAAGCGAGTGCGAGCCGCCGCTGCTGTCCGCCGCTGAGCGACCAAGGATCGCGGGCAAGCAGCTCGGCAGGCAAGCCTGCTGCTTGCAGCGCATCATGCAGCCGCCGCTCCTTCTCCAGCGGCTCCAGCTTATACGGCTTCAGTGAATAAAGGAGCTCCTCCTTCACGGTCGCCGCAAACCATTGCGACTCCGAATGCTGGAGCGCGATGCCCGTATTCTGCACGACGCTGCGACTGAGACGTCTGCGTCTGCCCTTTTTCATCCAAAGGTTATCAGCGCCAAGCGCAATTTCGCCTTCGTTCAGCCTGCGAAGCCCTGCCATTGTTTCCAGCAGCGTGGATTTGCCCGCACCATTGCTGCCAATGAGCAGTGTAATCGTGCCTTCTTTAAAAACGAGCTTTTCTTTAATAGTCAGAAGCGTCTTGTCTCGTTCTCCCGCAGCACAGACGCGTATCTCTTCCAGTCTCCAGCTAAGGTCGGTCATCTTTGCAGCGCCTCCGCAAGCCTGTCTACGGTCAAAGGCAAAGGCTTTATTACGATGCCCAGCTTCTCCAGCTCCCAAGCGGTCTGTACCGCATAGGGGGCTTCAAAACCGAGCCGCTCGCACCAGCTCCGCCCTCCTTCTTCACTCCCCGTACTCGCAGCATCTTTTACAATAGCACTACGCTCATAAAACGACTCCGTAGTCCCGTCAAAAACGATTTGGCCCTGTTCCATCACAACGACTCGATCACCATGTCGAAGCTCAGCCAGCTTTTGCGTAATCCATATGATCGTTCCTCCTGCGGCATGAAGCTCCCGCACTTGCTCCCCAATAGCCAGGCTTGCTTCAGGATCAAGCATTGCCGTGGCTTCATCGAGCACCAGCACAGGCGAGTTGACCGCCAAACAGCCAGCAATAGCTGTCAGCTGCTTCTGCCCGCCCGACAAGGTGCCGACAGCTTGGTCCTTCCGTTCCAGCAAGCCGGTTAAGCTAAGCGACTGTTCTGCCAATGCAGCTATTTCATCGCTAACAATCCCATGCTGCTCCAGCATCAGCACAACATCCTCCCAAGGTGTTGCGCCAAGCATGGAAGCCTCGGGCTGCTGCATCACAATTGGAATCGGCTTATTGTAGGCAGCAAGCTTGCCCCCCATCAAATAAGTCCCGCTTTTCTCGCCTACAGGAAATCCGGCAATGACCTTAGCGAGCGTACTTTTGCCACTCCCATTGCTCCCTAGCAGCGTCAGCCAATCCCCTTCCTTCAGGGCAAGACTGACACCTCTTATAATTGGAGGCTGCTCACTCGCCGCATCAAAAACGCGTGGCTTAACCGTCAGCCCCTCAACCCGTATTAAATAATCGTTCAAAAAAATTTCACCTGCCCTCTTCCCCAAAGCGCCGCTCTGTGCTACAATCCATTTTGTTAACCATAAACAAATGATAATTGGTTAACATTATAAAAGCAATCATCATTTTAAAGGAGACGATTTCATTGATCAAAAGCAGTACGAATATTCGCAGCATGGTGTACATAGCCTTGTTCGCTGCCTTATTTATTGTCATGAGCAGCCTTCAATTCAAGTTTGCCGCTTCACCCGTACCGATTACCCTTCAAACGCTCGCCGTTGCCCTCGCAGGACTATTCCTCGGTGCACGCAATGGATTTTTCTCTATTTTGATTGTCGTTGTACTGGCCACGATCGGACTTCCGCTTATTAACGGAAATGGCGGCTTCGGCATGATAGCTGGACCTACCGGCGGTTTTCTCGTTGCCTTCCCCTTTTGCGCTCTGCTTGTAGGCTTCTTCACATCCAAGCTGCTTCATAGCTCTTTTGCAGCAAAAAATCGGGTCGCAACTGCTATTTTGCTATTTGTCATTTTCGAGCTGTTTAGTTCTTTTTTTGCTTATGTCATCGGCATCCCTTGGCTCATGCAAGCAACAGGCCTCTCGTTTCAAAAAGCAATGATCAATGGCTGCTACCCATTCCTCCCCGGCGATGCTGCCAAGTCCGTACTGGCCGTCATTATAACGCTGGCGTTAAAGCCTTATATTTTGCGGATACAAGCTTCAACTAGCAATAAAAACGCCGCTCCTGCTGTTCCATTCACAACAACACCATAAATTCCTTCAAATTCATTACACTCTTTACCTTCAATAGTTACAAAAAAAGGGGCTGCAAGCAATGGTATTCCACCATTGCACAGCCCCTTTCCTGTTTCATTGCACTTGCCCGAATTCCACTGGTTCAACCTCAAGCAAGTTGTTAGTCGCACTCAGCAGGCGCTTCCTCAGCTCCTGCCTCCACATTGATTTTCTCAGAAACCGTATCCCGTACAATGGAAATAACGAGCTGCAGCAAATAGTTGATGTCGGACTGGCTTTGCTGGAATTCCGTTACAATCGGAATGCCGTCCAGCTCATCCTGCAGCACTTCCATTTCCTGCTCGATTTTTTTGACCATCGTTTCGTTTTTGAAAGTTGTCTCAAATGCGACTAGTTCCTTCTGCTTTTTCTTTACAGTCGCAATTAATTCCTGAATTTTCGTATTGCCTTGAATTTGGCTTTCCGCACGGCGGTAATGCTGTACTTCCTCAGAAGTATAAATCAGGTCAGCAAGCTCCTTCGCCTTCTTCATAATGTCTTCGCGAATTAGCAAATCACGCGTATCAAACTTTGGAATGCCGCATCCTTCACCATGCTCATGATGGTGATGGCCATGCTCCGTATTGCCTTGGACCGTTTGTTGCTCAGACATATATCATCTCTCCTGTTATTTAGTTTCAAGTGTAAACGGCTGAAGCCGTCCTTTGGCAGCAAAGCTTCCGTTTCGTTTAGAGTACAACCGCTTCGCGCAGCTCCGTTCCTGTAGGCTCTGCTTTAATATACCAGGTTTTCGCTTCTGTTACTTTCGCTTGAATGAGCTGGCCAATCCATTCCTGTGGGCCTTCCAAATGAACGAGCTTGTTCGTACGTGTACGTCCAGCTAGCACATTTGCGTTATTTTTGCTCTCACCTTCAATCAGCACCTCGATTGTCGTGCCGATCATCCGTTCATGACTCTCCAGGCTCATCTGCTTCAGCAAATCATTCAGACGCTGCAGCCGACGTTTCTTGACATCAAGTGGAACATTATCCTCCATACCGGCAGCTGGCGTGCCCTCACGCGGCGAATAGATGAAGGTATAGGCTGAGTCAAAGCCCACCTCGCGAACGAGCGAGAGCGTATCCTCGAACTGCTCATCCGTTTCGCCAGGGAACCCGACGATAATATCAGAGGTCAGCATAGCATCCGGGATAGCCGCCTTAATTTTACCCACAAGCTCTAAATACATTTCACGTGAATATTTACGGCTCATCCGTTTAAGCACTTCCGTGCTGCCCGATTGAACAGGCAGATGAATATGCTCAACCAGATTGCCCCGCTGCGCCAGCACCTCAATGAGATGATCATCAAAATCTCTAGGATGGCTCGTTGTAAACCGAACACGCGGAATGTCGATTTTAGACATGTCGTTCATGAGGTCGCCAAAGCGATACGCTATATCTTCAAAATCTTTGCCGTAAGCGTTCACGTTTTGCCCAAGCAGCGTCACTTCCTTGAAGCCTTGTCTTGCCAGCTCCCTTACTTCGGCGATGACGTCCTCCGGACGGCGGCTGCGTTCCTTGCCTCTTGTATAAGGCACAATGCAGTAAGTGCAAAATTTATCGCACCCATACATAATGTTAACCCAAGCCCGCATGCCTTCACGTTTCTTCGGCATGTTTTCGATAATGTCGCCTTCTTTGGACCACACCTCGACAACCATCTCTTTGCTGAAATAGGCATTTTGCAGCAGGAACGGCAAGCGGTGAATGTTATGCGTACCAAAAATCATATCGACGAAGGAATGTTTTTGCAAAATACGTCCGACAACCGATTCCTCCTGCGACATGCAGCCGCATACGCCGAGCAGCAAGCCCGGCTTCTGCTGCTTCAGCACCTTAAGATGCCCAAGCTCCCCGAACACTTTATCCTCGGCATTTTCCCGGATCGCACATGTATTCAGCAGCACCACATCCGCCTCAGTCCGATCCTCCGTCGCCGTATAGCCCATTTCCTCGAACATGCCCTTCATAACTTCCGTGTCATGCTCATTCATTTGGCAGCCGTACGTTTGAATCAAATAAAACTTGCCTTTGCCCAGCGTCCGGAATTCCTCCGGTATGGAAAAATCATAATGAACCTCTATATCCTCTTTGCCCCGTTTTTTCTCTTCCTTGTGGTTCGGAGCAGCATTGATTTGAATATTGCGTCCTTTGATTCGATAGGTGATTTTGCCGTCTTCCTCGCTAAGCACCTTCGCATCAGAGAAATCAAAATATTTCGAGTAATCCCTATCTTTATTAGCGGCTTTCAAATCCGCTGAATTCCCCTTTGTCATGCTTTAGTCACATCCTTATATCCTTGTGCTCACCCGTGTTTAAACATCAATAAGAAATTATAACACATATAAGTCCATCGAATCCATTACTGTTGCTGCTAATGCTCTATTTTTTCCAACAAATCTTGAAAACGCCTTCTTATTTGCTTGTTAAAATCAAAAAACGGATAGCAGCTTCTTCGCTGCTATCCGTTTCAAAAATGAGAAAAACCTATTACAGCTTCTTCACAAGCTGTATCTTGGAAAAAGGATGATTAGCCTACAATTTCAGCTGTATCCCCGTTTTTAATGCCTGCGGCATTCGCTTCATCCGTATCAATATGCATGTCCAATGCGAAATCTGGGGATACACGGGCGATCACTTCCTCAAATACGACGCCACGATCTCCGCCAAAACGCACTTTCAGCTTTTGCTTGTCGGCAATGCCCCATTTTTCAGCATCGCTCGTGTGGAAATGAATATGGCGGGCTGCAACGATAACGCCCTCCTCAATCGTCACTTCGCCAGCCGGCCCTTTCAGCGTAATGCCAGCCGAGCCGCTAATATCACCGGATTCTCGGACCGGCGGGTTTACGCCAATCGAGAAAGCATCCGTGCGGGAAACTTCAAGCTGAGTCGCCTTGCGGACAGGCCCAAGAATTCTTACTTTAGGAAAAGAAGATTTCGGTCCGATTACGGCAACCGTTTCATTTGCTGCATATTGTCCTGGCTGTGAGAGAGCTTTCGCCTCCGTCAGCTCGTAGCCTTCTCCAAATAAAATCGCGACATGCTCTTGAGATAAATGAATATGGCGTGCCGATACCCCTACAGGTACTAGTTTTTGTGTCATTGCATTTACTTCCCTTCGCTTATTGATCTGCTTTCCTTGCAACAAGGATCATGTGCCTAATCTGCAACATGCTAGGCAATCATAACATTTATTTGTTTTATCCCACAACAACATATGTCACTATAAAGCAAAAAACCTGCTTACGCGATTGTAGGCAGGCGTTACATATGAACTTTTTTCTACATTTCTCTAACGACTTAAGGCTTCGTTTAAGCGCTTATCTAGGCTCAACAATGAGCTTAATCGCTGTCCGATCCTCGCCATCAATTACGATGTCTGTAAAAGCCGGTATACAAATTAAATCCACCCCGCTGGGAGCAACAAATCCTCGCGCAATCG
This sequence comes from Paenibacillus sp. Leaf72, assembly GCF_001422685.1. Taxonomy (NCBI): domain Bacteria; kingdom Bacillati; phylum Bacillota; class Bacilli; order Caryophanales; family Paenibacillaceae; genus Paenibacillus; species Paenibacillus sp. Leaf72. Next base: position 138,388 of record NZ_LMLV01000023.1, read on the forward strand.
CAACTGCCTTAATTGCTTGATTTAGTGCACCCGCCCCGATAGCTTGTAATTCAGCGGCGCCGCGTTCACGTAAAACTCCGGCCAGCGCACCTGCAACGGAATTTGGATTGGACTTTGCTGAAACTTTTAATACATCCATAAAAATGTACCTCCTCGGGAATGATGGATGGATTCCACTACTAGCAATAGTATTCGAGAGAGGTAGAAAAATTCCTGCTTTTATTGCCGAAATTAACGAACTGTTCTGAATTGTCTAAACTTTCAATAAAAAAAAGCTGCTACATGAGCAGCCAATCTTCTTCTACAAGTCTAATTTTTTGGAATTTGGTCGTTTCGCCTGTCGCATCGTCGATTTGGATCGACACGCCATGCAAATGCCATTTGCCTTCATCCACGACAAAACGTGTAGGCATTTGGGTCATAAACCGATGCAGCACCGCATTGCGCTCCATCCCCAGCACACCGTCCTTCGGCCCCGTCATGCCAACATCCGTCAAGTAGGCTGTGCCGCCTGGCAAAATCGTGTCGTCATTCGTCTGAACATGTGTATGTGTCCCTACAACGACAGAAGCATGTCCAGCCAAATGCCAGCCCATTGCAATTTTTTCCGAAGTCGCTTCCGCGTGAAAATCGACCAAAATATTTTTCGTTGTTCCATGCGCCACCTCGATTAGCTCATCCGCTTTGCGGAACGGACAATCAATCGGCGGCAAAAACGTTCTTCCCTGCAAATTTATAATGGCGAGCTGCTTGCCGTTCGCTTTAATAATCGCCATGCCTTGTCCTGGCGTTCCTTCCGCGAAGTTCGCAGGTCTTACGATACGAGGCTCATCATCTATCCAGTCAAAAATATCTTTGTTATCCCAAGTATGATTGCCCATCGTAATCCCATGAACACCGCATTCAAACAGCTCATTGACAATGTTCTTTGTAATGCCCCGGCCTGCCGCTGCATTTTCGCCATTTACGATAATAATATGCGGGTTGTATTTCGATTTAAGCGCTGGAAGCACTTGCTTAACGGCTGCACGCCCTACACTTCCAACAATATCCCCAATAAATAATACGTTCATTGCTGCTCACTTCCTTTACCTATTCAGACAGGAAAAGTGGCTGCAGGGCAGCCACTTTTCCGCGTTGCTATGCTGTTTACTTCGCGTATTCCACAGCCCGTGTCTCACGAATAACGGTGACTTTGATGTGGCCTGGATAATCAAGCTCACTTTCAATCTTCTTCGTAATGTCGCGAGCGAGTCGGAATGCTTCTGTATCGTCAATCTTCTCAGGCTGTACCATAACGCGTACTTCACGGCCGGCCTGGATGGCATACGATTTCTCAACACCATCGAATGACTCCGAAATATTCTCCAGCTTCTCCAGACGCTTGATGTACGTTTCGAGCGTCTCACGGCGTGCGCCTGGACGTGCTGCCGACAAGGCGTCAGCTGCACCAACCAGCATTGCGATAACCGAAGTGGCTTCACAATCACCATGGTGGGAAGCGATACTGTTAATAACAACAGGATGTTCTTTGTACTTCTTGGCTAATTCAACGCCAATCTCAACGTGCGAGCCTTCAACCTCATGGTCAAGTGCTTTACCGATGTCATGCAGCAAGCCTGCACGCTTCGCGAGAGTAATATCCTCGCCCAGCTCGGCAGCCATAAGTCCAGTCAAGTAAGCAACCTCCATGGAGTGCTTGAGCACGTTTTGACCGTAGCTTGTCCGATACTTGAGTCTTCCCAAAATCTTAATCAAGTCAGGATGCAAGCCATGCACACCCACCTCAAAAGTAGCTTGCTCCCCGTATTCACGGATACGCTCGTCCACTTCCTTGCGTGATTTCTCAACCATCTCTTCAATACGAGCAGGATGGATACGTCCGTCAGCGACAAGCTTCTCAAGTGAAGTTCGGGCAATTTCACGCCGGATAGGATCGAAGCCGGACAGGATGACCGCTTCCGGTGTATCGTCGATAATGAGATCGATACCGGTCAATGTTTCCAGAGCGCGGATATTACGACCTTCGCGTCCGATAATGCGGCCTTTCATTTCCTCATTCGGTAAGGAGACGACTGATACAGTCGTTTCTGCTACGTGATCAGCCGCACAACGTTGGATAGCGAGCGATATAATATCACGTGCTTTTTTATCTGCTTCTTCTTTAGCCTGCTGCTCGATTTCCTTGATCATCTGCGCTGTCTCATGTCGTACTTCCTGTTCAACATTAGACAAAATAATCGATTTCGCACCTTCCATCGTCAAGCCGGAAATTCGCTCCAGCTCGCTAAGCTGCTGCTTATAGATGGTATCAATCTGTTCTTGGGTTTCATCGATCCGTTTCTCTTTGTTGGCAACTAATTCTTCTTTGCGTTCCAGCGCTTCTAATTTTTTATCCAACGACTCCTCTTTCTGGAGTAAACGTCTGTCCTGTCGCTGAACCTCATTACGACGTTCACGAATGTCTTTTTCAGCTTCGGTACGAAGTTTGTGGACTTCATCTTTCGCTTCCAGCACCGTTTCCTTTTTCTGCGCTTCTGCTTCTTTTTTCGCATTTTCTACGATTTGGATAGCAGCCTGCTCAGCACTGGAAATTTTGGCTTCGGCAATCGACTTTCGAATAAAATAACCAACTCCAAAGAAAATAACGCCAACAACGAGACTGATCAAGATCGTCCAAATAGGATTCATCCTCTTGTTCACCTCCTCGTTGCATTCACAAAAGCAAACGCTTGGAATGATATTTGATTTTAGTCGGTTTCCATACCGTTTTCATCTTCTAACAACTTGCCGAAAATAATCTTCTCAAATCAATTTTTGGAAGGAAAATAGATTTGATGTGGAAGGAATACAAATTCATTTTATCTTTTGGTAAAATCAATTGTCAAGCAAAAGCCCAACGTGATCTTTTTGCTTTATTGATTATGCATTCTCTTCCGCTGATTTTACTGCGGCTTTAATAATGTCTACAGGAAAGCCCCTTCGTATTAAAAAAGCTGCCAGCTTGCGTCTGCGCTCAAACGGCTCGCCTTTTATAGTTCGCCATTTTTTGGAAGCTGTAGCAATAGCTGTTTCAAGCTCCATTTCACTGTCAATTGCCGAAGTAGCGGCAAGCGCAGCTGTTTTCGACACACCCCGCTGCAGCAATTCCTGCTGAATGTAACGCCTGCCCTTCTGGCTGCTTTTCATTCGCTGAGCAGCAAATTGCATCGCATACTGTTCATCATCCACAATATGTTCCTTTTCTAAACGCTCAATGGTGTAATTAATATGATCCTCAGCAATTATTTTCCGTTTCAGATACTGCTCTATTTGCTTGCTTGTCCGCGGCTTAAAACCCAAATAATAAACCGCCATCGCATAAGCGCGATAACGCTCGTCCTCGCTGCCAATTTCCTCTATTTGCGCCTCTGTAAGAAGTTGTCCTTTAAACAGTGTATGGCGGATCAACAGATCCTCATGAACCGATAAAATCGGCTCTTCGCCTTCTGCGAATATAAGATAGCGGCTTCGATGCTTGCTGTCTTTCTCAACCGCTCTGATTTCAATCATAGGCCCTCCATGTTACGTTTTGCAACTAGTTATAAATGCTAAATAAAACAAGTTCGCCGTCCCTAGAAAGGAACGGCGTCATCATCATTCTTTATCCATTTCGCTACTAATTGAGCGTATTAGTCCAATTCAGACTCATCAAAATCGTCTTCATCCTCTTCTTCTTGACCAAGACCTGTCGCTTGAGTAGCAGTCGCTACCAAGTTGCTGGCATCACGAATTTGCTTATCAATGACGTCTGCAATATCTTCATGGTCTTTCAAAAACTGCTTAGCATTTTCCCGGCCTTGACCGAGGCGCTCGCCATTGTAAGAGAACCATGCACCGCTTTTTTGTACAATATCGAGTTCAACGCCCAAATCAACGAGCGTACCCTCTTTGGAAATGCCCTCACCGTACATAATGTCAACCTCGGCTTGCTTGAACGGCGGAGCCACTTTGTTTTTGACAACTTTAATACGTGTACGGTTACCAATCATATCATTGCCTTGCTTCAGTGTCTCAATCCGGCGGACATCAAGACGTACGCTGGAATAAAATTTCAAAGCGCGTCCACCTGGTGTCGTCTCAGGGTTACCGAACATAACGCCGACTTTCTCACGCAGTTGGTTAATAAAGATCGTAATCGTCTTCGATTTGCTGATGGCTCCGGATAGCTTGCGAAGTGCCTGTGACATTAGGCGTGCCTGCAAACCAACGTGCGAGTCACCCATGTCGCCTTCGATCTCAGCCTTAGGTACCAGTGCTGCAACAGAGTCGATAACAACAATGTCAACCGCGCCACTACGAACGAGCGCTTCTGCAATTTCCAGCCCTTGCTCCCCTGTATCTGGCTGGGAAAGCAGCAATTCATCGATATTAACGCCCAGCTTGCTTGCATATAACGGATCAAGTGCATGCTCCGCATCGATAAAGGCAGCTTGTCCGCCTGCACGTTGAACTTCTGCAATCGCATGAAGCGCAACGGTCGTTTTACCAGATGATTCCGGTCCATATACTTCAATAATACGTCCTCTCGGGAAACCCCCGATTCCAAGTGCGATATCTAAAGCAAGCGAGCCGCTCGGCACGACCTCCACTTGCATATGTGTTGATTCCCCTAGTTTCATGATAGAGCCCTTGCCGAATTGTTTCTCAATTTGACGCATAGCCATATCTAACGCAGCACGACGATCAGCCAATCAACTCACATCCTTCGTTATTTATAATATAATGATAACCTTTTTCCGACCCTTTGCCAAGCACTTTTTCGAACATACATTCGTTTTTTTTGTGAAGCCGACGGAAGGCATGCAACTTTTAAATATCTGTAACTAAACAAAAAAAACCGCAGCAAAGTTATCTTCGCCACGGTTCTTCCGTAAGTTGAGTTCAGTATACGCCCGTTTCCGGCAAAAAGCAACACCTTTCGCCAAATTTTGGTCGAAGAACTCTTATATAGTTAGTTTTGAATTGCAAGCCACAAACGGTACAGCAATGTTTTTACAGCGCGAACGCGAATAATCGTCCGGCTGCCGCTTAATTGCAATGGATAAACCATCGTCTCCTTGCCACGCTCGGCAATAGCTATATAAACAAGCCCTACCGGCTTGCCTTCACTCTCCGCAGGGCCAGCAACACCTGTTATAGACACGCCGAAATCGCTGTCTGCGAGCTGCTGCACCCGCTCAGCCATTAGCGCAGCTGTCGATTCGCTTATGGCGCCAGGAGCCCCTTCGCCCTCTAGCTGCGCAAGAGGTATGCCTAGCAGCGCATGCTTCATTTCATTCGTATACGTTACAACACCGCCCGTGTATTCCCCACTGCTTCCAGGTACGCTCGTAATCAACTCTGCTAGCAGACCGCCGCTGCAGCTCTCAGCACTAGCTAGCTTGCGTCTGCTAGCGCGAAGCAGTCTTATGACCGCCTCCTCCAGCGGAATGTCCTCTTGGGCGTATAGATGCTCTCCAATGCGTTCAATAATCTGCTCCACTGTCGCATCAATCTTGCCATCAGCCTCTGCCTGTGTGGCCGCCTTCGTCGAAACGCGAATAGCTACCTCGCCTTCCTTCGCATAAGGAGCAATTGTCGGGTCAACCTGAGCCTCGATTAGATCGAGCAGTTTAGCCTCCAAATTGGATTCCCCAATGCCTGCAAACTTCAGCAACCGCGAATAAAGCGGCTGCTCATGCCCGAGCAGCGTCCGCAGCCATTCCTTGCCCGGCCCGTCGATCATCGGCTTCATTTCCCGTGGAGGTCCCGGCAGCAGCATATAATGCGTGCCATCCTCCGTCAGAGCGTTGCCTACCGCAAGGCCCGCCGCATTGTGCAGCGGTACGCTTCCATCGATAGACAATGCCTGTCTGCGATTGCTTTCAACCATATGTACGCCTCTTGAGCTGAACAGCTCTTCGATTTTATCCATGGAAGGCTTGTGCAAGGACAAACCACGGCTCAAATAAGCAGCCAGCACATCCTTCGTCAAATCATCAAGCGTGGGCCCCAAACCGCCTGTAAACACGAGCAGGTCAGCGCGTTCTCTCGCTGTCACAATTGCTTTGCGAATACGCTCGGGGTTATCCCCGACTACGGTTTGAAAATAAACATCAATGCCTAGCGCGGCCAGCTCTTGGGACAAATACTGTGCATTTGTATTTACAATCTGTCCGAGCAGCAATTCTGTACCTACTGCAATAATTTCTGCTTTCATGCTATTCATCCTCCTTTAGGTAATGGCAGCGCCATTTCGCGATGAAATATAAGCCCATTATAGGGGTGTAACTTATAAATTTCTTATATTTTAAGCAAAAGCATCCTTCCCGAAACAGGAAAGATGCTTTTCAAAAAACGGCAAAGCGCGTTTCATCGTTATTCAACCGGTATTAGATGTTTATTTTTCACAAAATAATCAATTCCGGAATAAAGCGTAATCGCAACTGCGACCCAGCTTGCAATCAAATCAAATGGAAATGAGATGAAAGCAAATGGGAAATTGTTAAGCAAAAGCGAGATAATCATCGTAATTTGTATAGCTGTTTTCCATTTGCCCCAGTTGCTGGCCGCCATAACACTGCCCTCAAGCAGCGCAATTTGACGAAGTCCCGTAACGGCGAATTCACGGCTAATAATCAGGATGGCAATCCAGCCAGCCAGCTTATCCATCTCCACAAGGGAAATCAGAACCGCAGCCACAAGCAGCTTGTCAGCGAGAGGATCGAGAAGCTTGCCTAAGTTGGTTACGATTTTGTTCTTACGGGCGATATACCCGTCCAAACCATCCGTACTCGCTGCCACAATAAAAATAATCGCCGCAATAATCTGGTTATATGTAATGGAATAGTCATCAAATACAACTGAGCCCACATTCATATTAACGAGTAGGAAAACCATAATAATCGGCACTAAAATAATTCTAACCAGCGTGATTTTATTGGCGAGATTCATACCTCATCCTCCCCGAATAAAACAAAATCCGTCCTGCCATTGCCTATCATTGCAATCACCTGTTCTGTCATCTGCGTCTCCCCAGATCCCTTCCGCGAAACTATCTTATCAAGTATAATACATTGTTTAATCTGGTGTCAAAATGAAGAAAAACAGGTTTAACAAAGCCCCCTTCTCCCGCAAAAAGCGAAAAAAGAGGACTTCAATACCGCCACATGCGGTTAACGATAATTTGTAAATTGCAGCTCAATCGGCAAGTTAGCACCGCGCAGCAAATTCATAACAGCTTGCAAGTCGTCACGGCTTTTGCCGCTTACGCGAATTTGATCGCCTTGAATCAGGCTTTTCACCTTAAGCTTCGAATCGCGAATCAAAATATTAATTTTTTTGGAATGCTCCTGATCAATGCCCTGCTTAAGCTTTACATGCTGACGAACAGTATTCGCCGAAGCCGACTGAATTTTGCCGTAATCCATATTTTTGATCGGCACGCCGCGTTTAATCATTTTCGATTGCAAAATATCAATTACACTGTTCAATCTGTACTCATCATCAGAGACGAGAACCAGCTCTTCATTTTCCAGCTTAATGCTGCTTTTGCTGCCTTTAAAATCAAAGCGCGTCTCGATTTCACGCTCCGCCTGCTGAATCGCATTGTTTAGCTCCTGCATGTCCACCTTGGACACAATATCAAATGAACTTTCTGAAGACATGTAACTCCACTCCCCTATAAAATAGCTATTATCCGTGTTATGGCGTAGCCGAACCGGTCGCTTCCGGGCTGCCTGCATTCGCCGATGCCGCCGGATTCAACTGGATTTTTTTTGAGCCTGCACGGTCCCCATCGGGAACAAGCACGCCATCAACTGAAATCGTGACCAGATCGGCACGGCCCACATTGATATATAACGGCTGAGTCAATTCAAAGTTCAATGTCGAGCCGTCATTTGCATTTTCCGATAGCAGCGCGCTGCCTTTTGAGCCGCCTTCACGAACTTCCATCCAGCTTTTCCCGCCAGCAACCTTGATTTCCAGCTTGTGCACGGCTGTTCCTGGACCTACATCATAATGGTCGACCTTGCCGATTTTCGATGAAAAAGTAACCGTCACATCCTCCTGAATCGTCGGTGTAGGAGATGGTGTAACCGTAGGCGCAACAGCACCCGTTGACGCTCCAGCTTCCGGCGTTGGCGTAGGTGGTGCAGATTCATCGGTAATTTTCGTACCTTGATCAACCATATCAGAAGGTTTGTCTTTTTGATTAATGACAAAAATCCATACGACCGCCACAATCAAAATCAAAAATGACCACATCATCACATTAAAGCCGAGCTTGCCAATACGGTCAGAGCCGACAGACTGTACGCGTCTGGGCGGCCTTGTGGTAACAGGCTCCGTTAATGTTTCTGTAATCGTATTCGGTACTTCCTTCTCGTGCAGGCGCAGCACCTCTTCGGTATCAAGCCCTACAGCTTCGCAATAATTTTTCACAAAGGCCCGCAAGTAGAAGCTTCCCGGCAGCACGCTGTGATCGCCGCTCTCGATAGCTTCGAGGTAGCGTTTGCGAATTTTCGTCGTTTCCTGAATATCGTCAAGCGTCAGCCCGCGTTCTTCACGCGCCTTGCGGAGCAGCGCTCCAAGATTAGACATGCCTGCTTCCTCCTTTCAACTTAAAAATCATCCGAGTAATTTGCAGTAAACGATTCGTACGTAATTTCCTCATCCGGCGTATTGCGCAGCTCTATAATAATATCAAAATGGCTGTGATCGTATTGGGACTCTTTAATAAAAATATCGGGATGCTCAATGACCTTCGTCGAAGGCATAGCCATAATTTCCTGCAGCAAGGCATGATGGCGCTCATTGGAACGAATCGTGCTCACAATGCCGTCAATAATAAAAATATTATTTTCGTTCATTTCTTCTTCCGACAGCTGGCTTCTTACCGTTTGGCGGAGAAGCGTTGAAGAAACGAACGCCCACCGTTTATTTGAGCATACGCTGCCAGCGATGATGGATTCTGTTTTCCCTACGCGCGGCATGCCACGTAAACCTATTACCTGATTGCCTTCACGTTTAAACACTTCGCCAAGAAAGTCAACGAGAATACCCAGTTCATCGCGGGTAAAACGGAATGTTTTGCGATCGTCAGAATCCCGTTCGATATATCTTCCATGGCGCACAGCTAAAATATCTACAATAGTTGGCGTCCGCAGCTTGTTCACTGTAATATTATCAACTTTTTTCAGCATTTTGCCGAGCAGCACGATTTTTTCTTCATCATCGGTTTGCAGCAGCATGCCGCGCGTCCGGTCTTCTACACCGTTAATCGTCATTATATTAACTTCCAACATACCAAGCAAAGAAGCTATGTCGCCGAGCAAGCCTGGCCTGTTCTTATGTATCTTATATTCCATATACCATTGTTTTGATTCCAGCCTAATCACCATCCCAGCACATTGTTGACCGTACATTTCCTGTTGTCCGTCAAAATCTTATTCTACAATTTTCGCCACAATCCTGCAACCTCACATCAAAACTATTGAAAAGATAGCGGCCGGTGCTTGCGGTTATGATTCATATTCGCAGAAAAGCCTCCGTGCGGGAGGCTTTTCTGCGAATAACATGTAGCGGATTACGCCTTTTGTACCAGCTTTATCATGAGGCAGGCTAGAACTTTACGCTCGGAATCGTCGCCTGCATCCCACAGTTCCTTCAATACGCGCTGCTCCTCATTTTTCGGATCGACCTTTTCATCGAGAAAAGAACCGATTTCGAAGGCCAGGCTGGTGATGGCCTCATCATTCATTCCGATTTGCTTCGCATGCTGCACCTTGTCAGCCAAAAACTGCTTCCACGTATCGAAGTTTGTAAGAACGGTTGACATTTTTCTTCGCCTCCTTGTTTTGTGAAGAATCATCAACAGTCATTATTTTGCTTCGATACGAGGCAGATTATGCGGATCATTTGCCATCAAAAAACAGCATTTTTCCTTACGTATGCCAGCCGCCATTCGGACTTATGACTTGACCTGTAATGTAGGAAGATTCCGGCAGGGAGAGAAAATAAACGAGCGAAGCGACTTCATCCGGCTGGCCGAGGCGGCCCAGCGGAATTTCCTGCTCTAATGCTGTTTTCTCATCCTCATTGAATCCATCCATCATTTCGGTGTTTACCGCTCCAGGAGCAACCGCATTGACTGTAACGCCCGACGGCGCCAATTCCTTAGCCAAAGCTTTCGTGAAAGCGTTCATCCCTCCCTTGGAAGTGGAATACAGCACTTCACAGGAGGCGCCTGATATTCCCCAAACGGAGGAAACATTAATAATTCGGCCGAAACGATTTTCAATCATGGGCGGCATAAAAATCTGGCTGCACAAAAACATTCCCTTCAAATTGACAGCCATCAGGTCGTCCCATTCTTCCTCCGATACGTCCATGAGCATGCCATAATGCGCAACACCGCCATTGTTAACGAGTATATCAGGCATTCGGTTATGTGCCTCAAGCTTGTCTCGCATGCGCAGCAGCTGCTCCTTGGAGCGCAAATCAGCGGTAATGGTCATTGCATCTCCGCCAAGCTGCAAGCATTCCCTTGCTGTTTCATTTGCCGCCTCATGGGCGTTTAAATAATGGATGACGACATTCATGCCTTCCGCCGCGAAGCGCCGCGCAATTGCGGCGCCGATGCCACGGCTTCCCCCTGTTATAAGCACAGTCATCTCCCCCAGCGTCTTCACGCCTCAGGCTTCTCCACTATTGATACCGCCAGCTGATTAAAATCGAAATGCTCGCGCAGGCGCTCATTTGCCTGCTCAAGCGTACAGCTTTCATACAACGGCAGTACATCAAACATATCGCTGTCGCGGAAGCGGTAGCGTGTAAATTCGCCTGCGATGGATTCAGGGGAGTTCAGCATCCGCAAGTAACCGCCGATTTTTTTTCGTTTTGAGCGTTCAAAGGCGATTTCATCGAGTCCACTCTCAAGCGCTTGCTCAATAGCAGACTTAACACGAGCTAGCAGCTGCTCTGGATTTGGCGTATCTCCGCCAAGCACCGAAAACGCATAACCCGGATTTGCATTATATTCGGTTCCAAAGGAATCGGAAATAAGCTGGCTTTCATATAGCTCTTCATACAAAGCGGAGCTTGGCCCGAACAATACGTCCAGCATTAGCTTGGAAGTAACTTCCTGACGCAGCAGCTCTTCGCTGGATAGCCCTGTGTTTTTCTCCTTAAAGCCAAACATGCATTTTGGCAGCGATACCGGAAGCTTCGTTACTTTATGCGGCGTTTTGACCGAAGTCGGCTCATCCTCAAATAAACGACGTATTTCACCCTGCGGCTTGAAGTTTTTAGCCGCTTGATTGCGCCTTACAAGCTCAAATACTTCCTTCGCATCTACGCCGCCAACGACGAACAGCAGCATATTGGATGGGTGGTAAAAGGTTTCATAGCACTGATACAGCGTTTCCTTGTCAATTTGATAAATCGACTCTACAGTGCCGGCAATATCAATATGAACCGGATGGGTGTGGTACAGCGCATCAATAAGCCCAAAATAAACGCGCCAATCGGCATTATCCTTGTACATATTGATTTCCTGTTCGATAATGCCTTTTTCCTTGTCCACATTCGTATCGGTGAAATAAGGATTTTGCACGAAATTAATGAGCGTCTCTAAGTTGGCAGGAATTTGCTCCGTCGCTGAAAACAAATAGACAGTACGGTCGAAGCTCGTAAAAGCGTTCGCTGAAGCGCCTTGGGAAGCAAACGTAGCGAAAATATCGCCAGTTGGCTCCTCGAACATTTTATGCTCCAAAAAATGGGCAATACCGTCGGGAACTTTGACCGCTTCCCCATCGCCGACTGCAAACCAATTATCTACGGAGCCATATTTCGTCGAAAATGTTGCGTAGGTTTTATGAAAGCCCTCTTTAGGCAGCACTATGACTTCAAGCCCATTATCCAGCACTTCACGATAAAGCGTCTCCTGTACGCCCTTATACTCCAATGGTTGCACGATGGTTACGCCTCCTTCCGATCACGCAAATAATAAATCGTATCGAGCTGCACATTTTGTGCGACTCTGACAATATCAGCAGCAGTAACGGCCTGCACCTGCTCAAGCAGCTTCTCGGCACTTCTTTCCTTGCCGGACAGCACCGCATTAAAATCGTAAGCAATCATTTCATAAGCGGAATCCTGCAGCTCGCGCAAATGATTCGCTATCATCGCTTTCGTCTGGCTCATTTCAAGCTCGGACAGCTCGCCTTGACGCATGCTCTCAAGCTGCTCGCGAATAATTTTGACCGCTTTCTCATAGTTCTCGATTTCGATGCCTGACTGCACCGTGCATATGCCTTTATGTCCATCAAGACGGGAAGCGGCATAATAAGCCAAGCTTTCCTTCTCACGCACATTTAAAAATAGCTTGGAGTGCGGATATCCGCCCAGCACACCATTATACATAAGTGCTGCTGCATAATCATCATCGCCATAAGCGACGCCCGTACGCAGGCCCAAATTAAGCTTCCCTTGGGTCACATCCATCCGTTCAACAACCATATGAACCTCGCGCACCTGGTGAGTAACGTCTGCCTTTGGATAATTTGCCGCTGCTCCGTCTGTCAGCTTGAATGCATCACGTACATAAGCTGTCACTTCCTCAAGCGTAGTATCGCCTACTACGTACAAATCGAGCGCCGCTTCATCAAGCCACTTCTTATATTGCTTGTAGAGAGATTCCGGGGTTATCTCGTCAATTACAGCCAGCTTGCCAAGCGGATGCAGCCTATAAGGCTCATTCGCGCACATTTCTTCAACGCAGCGCTCAGCGGCATAGCGAATTTTATCATTGACGATGGACTCCAGCCGCTTCGTGAGCGTCACTTTCTCCGCATCGACGTATTTGCGGCTGAATGCGCCATTTTCCAGCAGCGGCTCAGTCAGCACCTCGCCAAGCAGCCCTAATGACGCAGCAAGCAGCGGCGTGCCCGAAGATACGAATTGATCATTAATCACATCCATGCGGAATTGAACGATTTGAGAATCGCCACGCTTATATACATCAAAGCCGAAGCCGGCACCGTACAAATCGTCGAGTCGCTCGCGAAATGCTTTCGTCTCAGGCGTCGCCGCCGTCCCTCTGCGCAGCACAAAAGGAATAAGAGCTGTCTCTGTAACCGTATCTTCTGCAAGCACGCGCCCGGCAAACAAGGAAATCGCGAACGTCTTGAAACGCTTAGTTGGCAGCACATGCAGCCGTATTCGACCAAATTGTCCTCTTTCGAAAAGTGTCACCTTCGCTAGCTCCTTCCAAACTAAATTCTTATGCCTACAAAAAGCATAACGTTCTATGCTTCAAGTAAATGTATTCCAATTTCGAGCTTCCTATACCATTCTAACCGATGCGAAAAGGAAGAAGCAACCAGAGCTGCGTTAAGGCAGAACGGTTGCTTCTTTACAGGCTCTACATGCAAAAAATATGCTTGCCTATCGTTTTCACTTGAGGCCTGGTCCATATCCACTTCGAGGTTGCCGTTTCCGGATTAAAATAATACAAGCAGCCATTTGATGGATCCTGGCCATTGATGGCATCCATCACCGCACGGCTGGCTGTTTCATTTGGCGTCAGCCAAATTTGGCCATCCGCTACCGCGGTAAAGGCACCCGGCTGAAAAATAACGCCCGAAATCGAATTCGGAAAGCTCGTCGATTGCAGTCGATTTAAAATGACGGCTGCAACGGCTATTTGCCCTTCGTAGGGCTCGCCTCGGGATTCGCCGTAAACGGCGTTGGCCATCAGCTTCAAATCATTGGCGCTGAGGCCCAGCTTATTGCCCTTGGAAAGCGAGCTTCCACCTCCGCCGCCATTGCTAGGGGCAGCTGTATTACCCGAGCCAGCTTGTCCAGATGAAGAATCTGCTGCTGTCGGCTTCCAGGCTTTAGTCGCTTCCCAAAGCTTCAGCTTTGTCGATGCCCCAACTACACCATCGGCCTTCATTCCAAATTTCCATTGGAACCAGGTAACGGCATTTTTCGTGCTTGCTCCAAACTGTCCATCCACTTTGCCGCTGAAATATCCAAGATGCTTCAGCCTGCCTTGCAGCTCGTACACATCATTGCCCGAGGAACCAACCTTGAGCGTAGCATTACTGAACGTCTCCGAAGTCTTGACTTGATGCATATGCCGGAGAGAGTAGGAGCCAAACAAGACGAAAACGAGTACTGCTGTTATGACCATTAGTCGCTTTTTCATAGAAGGATCTGCCTTTCTCTTACAAGATAGTACGCTAATTAGCAGCGTTGCCTAAGTCTAGTATGAGAAATCAGTGCAGCTTCTATGCAAAATTTTTCGCTGCTGGCATTTTAAGAACTGATTCGTCCCGCTTCGAGCTGATCTATTGTAAGCAGCACCTCACGCGGCTTGCTGCCTTCGTATGGCCCCACGATATGACGGGCTTCCATCTCGTCAATAAGCCTTGCAGCCCTTGTGTAGCCAATACGCATGCGGCGTTGAAGCAAGGATACCGACGCCTGCTTTGCTTCGACGACGATCTGAACGGCCTGATCATACAGCTCGTCCATGACCTCGTCAGAGCTAGCCGTCTCCTCCTCAATTTCCGGTACAAGATCTTCTTTGTACTCCGCTTCTGCCTGTCCTCTGGCATAACCGACAAGCGCCTCTACTTCCTGATCGGAAAGGAATGCGCCCTGTACCCGCGTCGGCTTGGAGGTACCCATCGGCAAGTAAAGCATATCGCCGCGGCCGAGCAGCTTTTCCGCTCCGACCATGTCGAGTATCGTTCGCGAATCGACCTGTGAGGAAACGCCAAAAGCAATCCGCGATGGAATATTCGCTTTAATGACACCGGTAATGACGTCAACAGACGGACGCTGCGTTGCAATAATAAGATGAATGCCTGCCGCACGGGCCATTTGCGCGAGTCTGGCAATGGCATCCTCGACATCATTAGCCGCTACGATCATCAAATCGGCAAGCTCATCGACGATGACGACGATGTAAGGCAGAACCGCTTTCGGATTGTCTGCCATTAAAGTGTTATAGCCTTCAATATTTCGCGTTCCCGATTTGGAAAACAGCTCATAGCGTTTTTCCATCTCGACTACGATTTTCTTAAGCGCAAGCGATGCACGACGCGGATCGGTTACAACAGGAGCCAGCAAATGCGGGATACCGTTGTATACGTTTAGCTCCACCATTTTTGGATCGACCATGAGAAACTTCACTTCATCCGGCGTTGCTTTGTACAAAATACTAGTAATAATTCCGTTTATACAGACTGATTTACCGGAGCCCGTCGCTCCCGCTACAAGCAAATGGGGCATTTTCGCCAAATTGCCCACGATTGGCTTGCCCGCAATATCACGGCCGAAGGCAATCGACAGCTTGGAAGGAGAATCATAAAATTCCTTTGTTTCCATTACTTCGCGCATCGTAACAATCGATATTTCCATATTCGGCACTTCAATGCCGATGGCCGATCTGCCTGGAATAGGCGCTTCCATCCGAATATCCTTAGCTGCAAGCGCAAGTGCAATATCATCAGTCAAGCTGACAATTTTACTAACCTTCACGCCCGATGCCGGCTCAACCTCAAAACGGGTAACGGCTGGACCGATAACGGGATCAAGCACCTTCGCCTTCACGCCAAAGCTTTCAAGTGTGCGCTCCAGCTTAAGCTTCGCCTCCATGGAACTGGAGCCAATGCCGCCTCTAACCATATGGCTAGGCTTGGACAGCAAAGTAAACGGCGGTAAAACGTATGGCTTGACTAGCGGTACGTTTGATGCGGCTAGCGCCGGCTTGCTTTCGGCTGCTTGTTGGTTCGCTTCATGGCTGCCAGCGTTTGAGCCAGGAACAGCAGCAGCTTCCAAATGATCTTCTGCCACTCTCTCGCTATCCATTAAAGGCTCATCATATTCATCGTCACCTTGTTGAACAGCTTGCTCCCCAAATGCACCATTCGCTTGCTCATCTGCGTCATACTCCGAATCTTCTGCTTCATTTCCTTCTATATGTACCAGCTCTTGCTGTTCCTGCGTTTCTTGCGGTCTCCATGGCTCTGACCATTCCTGTTCATCGGTTATGCCGGGGTGAGCGTACGGCTGGGCATCTTTAGCAGCCAAATTCTCCTGCTCACTAGGCCATAAGCTAGCGCTTGTCTCTGGCAGCGGAACTGCAGCAGCTGTTGATGAAGCAACTGTGCTGGGCGCTGTTTGGGCAGCAAATTCATCCTGCTCATTGTCCCAGTCCTGATCCCAATCTTCCGCCCAATGCGGTACTGCCGCGCCCTCTTCGCCACGACCAGACTCACCGTGAAGCGGATCATCCTCCAGCTCCCATTCGTCATGGCTGGCGGCAGCCTTCGACTTATCGGATTGTCGCCAGGAGAAAAACAATGACTTTTTATTTTTGACTGGACGTGGTGCAAAATCCTCTTCATCATCGTCAATCGTATTGTCCGAAGTAAGCACGGTGCTTGCTGACGTTACCACGCTTGCATTTCTAGTTGATTGTGCTGCAGCCCGCTCGGCGGAATAATCCGACCATTTGGCTGCGAGCAGCTTGAGCATACGGACAAAGCGGGTACGCAGCGTCTTGAACAACTCCACATACGACTTCCCCGTTATGAGCATAATGGAAATTGCGATCATGACAAGCATGAGCAACTGAGCTCCAATTTTCCCAAATAAGGTGAAAAGTACGGAATATTGCAGCGCTCCAACATAACCACCGCTAATAGCCTTGTCCTTAAGCGGGCGCAAATCCTGCGGATTGGAAGTAAGCAGCTCTCCCCTTAAGTCGCTGTCCAACTGATTCAAAATCACTTTGCCAGACAGCAGTGTCGTATCCCCAAGCTTGCGGTCGATTTCCGCAATGGAGCTCCACAGCGTAAAGGCAAGCACCAGCACAAGCATGCCTGTTTTCCGATTGGACCAGCCTTTCGGCCACATCCGTTTGACCATCACGACCAGCCCCACATATATGCCAATCAGTGCAATCACAAAGTAAAATTTACCCAGAAAGAGGCCGAACAGTTTGGACAATGAACGTCCTACCGTCGCCTCTCCCGATAAAGCAATAATCGATACCGTAATGAGTAAAATACCGTAAACCTCATATTTCAAATTTGCTGCGAGCGATTTCTTGCCCCTTCTTTTCTTAGCCAACGTTCGTCACCCCCGGTAAAACATTATACCATAGGTGGACAAATGTTCCTATTCGTTCGATAGTCCCTTAAACGGCAAAATCCTTTATCAATATTTGACAACAGCTCCTGGCGAAAGCTGCGGATTTAAATAATCATCCAGCCCGCAATGAATGAGTCGAATGACTTTGCCCATCCCTGGCGCAATTGGCTCTACCTGCATATATACGCCATCCACCCAAACTTCGCGGCCCTGATTAATTTTCTCCTCCGCTTGCCGGCCCGCCAGCACTTCTTCCAGCGGAACAATCGTATATAGAACAGACATTAGTTAAACACCCCCGGCATTCCCGTCTGCCTGCGTTCCTCTACTAGCCGCTTAAGCTCCCGAAGCGCATCGCCAAGACCGCCTACCGCATCAATCAAGCCATGGCGAACCGCGTCTCCGCCAATGACTGTTGTTCCGATATCGCGTGTCAGCTCTCCTGTTTTAAACATCAATTCCTTGAAAGTCGCTTCCGACACTTTGGAGTGCATCGTAACGAAGCGAACGACGCGCTCCTGCATTTTATCCAAATACTCGAACGTTTGGGGAACGCCAATCACGGTGCCATTCAAGCGAATCGGATGTATGGTCATCGTTGCTGTCGCAGCAATGAAGGATAGGTTGCCCGCTACTGCTATCGGAACGCCGATCGAATGTCCGCCACCAAGTACGAGCGTAACTGTCGGCTTTGACAAAGAAGAAATCATTTCAGCAATAGCGAGCCCCGCTTCCACATCACCGCCAACTGTGTTGAGAACGATCAGCACACCTTCGATTTTTTGATTTTGCTCGGCTGCGACCAGCTGTGGAATCAAATGCTCATATTTTGTCGTTTTATTTTGCGGCGGCAGCACCATATGCCCTTCAATCTGTCCAATAATCGTCATGCAAAAAATATTGGATTCGACCTGCGGAATGTTTACCTGGCCCAACTGCTGCAAAGCGTCAAGCGCCCCAGCCGCCTTTTTCTTCTCTTCGTCATACGGCTCAGGTTGTTCTCCTGTTAAACTCATTGAATACGGCCACATCGGCGAATTCCCCCTCTTGAACAAGGCTAATACCGTTTTGGCTGAACCTACGGCTCGTCATAGTATGGGAATGTCGCGTTTATTTATGCCCCTGCTCATGCAAAACGTCACTTTACGGCCGAATTATTGTAAAATCGCCAACATGGCAAACGCTCGTTAAGTCAAACTAAGAAATGCGGCCTGCCTTCCTGCCTGAAGGCCTTCACTAGGAATCGCTGCCAATGCATTTGCCCCGGCAAAAGCAGCAATATTTCCCGATTTATCGTTCGGCAGCGGCCTAACCCGCCATTCCCCCTCCTCCATCCACACAAATGCGCGAATATAACGGGGATACGGCGAAGGCTTATCCACATCGTCCATTAATATGGCTTGCTTCCACCCCGCCTCACTTCCATCAAGCCCCATCCCATGTTTTACGATTGGTTTCACCAACAGCACAAGCCCTGTGTAACATGCTCCAGGATTGCCAGACAAGCTGATCAGCAGCTTGCCTTGATTTATAAATGCTGATGAATGCGGCCCAGGACGCATCATCACTTTCGTGAACAAAGGCTCAAAACCAAGGCAGTCTGCCGCATGAGCAACGCAATCGTAATCACCTACCGAAATGCCTCCAGTTGTAATAACCAAATCCGCCTGCTCCGCAGCTAGCTTAATCGCCTTAGCAATTAATTCGGCATCATCCTTAATGGGCAAGGAACGAATAACCGATGCTCCCTGCTCCTGTAGAAAGGCTTCCACGGCGAAGCCATTGGCATCATAGATCCGATTAGGCTGCAAGGGCTGGCCTGGAAGCAGCAGCTCATCTCCAATAGGAAGGATTGCAACTATCGGCCGAGCGACGACTACAGAAGCGTGTTCCTGTCCAAAAGAGGCGAGAATGGCGATTTCCTTCGAACCAAGTATGGTGCCTTTTTTAATGACGAGGCTGTTTTCAGCTATATCTTCGCCTGCTTCGGCAATATTTTTTCCCAGCTGCACGGGCTGATTGATTTGAATTTGCGACATGCCCAGCGCTAAGGCATCCGATTGCTGTCCATGCAGGCTCGGTTGCGACTGAATCTCCTCCTGCCTAATTACAGCATCAAAACCACCGGGTACAGGGGCTCCAGTAAAGATACGTACTGCCGTCAGCTGTTCATTAATGAGAGGACGGCTGCCAAAGCTCGTATGCCAAGCTATTTCTCCCGCCCCCGCCTGCACCTCGCCAGTTACAATAAGCCGAATCGGGTTGCCAGGTGAAGCCGTCTGCGTAAAAGCAGCATGGAGCGCATATCCATCCATCGCTGCTCGACGAAAAGGCGGCATTGGAAAAGGGGAGTAAAAATCCTCGGCAAGCACTCGCTGAGCAGCTTTCTGTAAAAGCACTTGCTCCACCTTTCCCGGCAGCGTATGTTCGAGTAAACAGCGAACCGCTTCGTCAACGCTAAAACCTTTTTTTATATCAACACGATCTACACGGGCAACTGCCATGCTCGACTCCTCCTTCTTATAGCTGAAAATAAGCATAAAAGCCCGTTCCCTGTCTGCAGGGAGCGGGCTTCATTGCCGGTGGGCGGCGGCACACCATTGTGCGGCCTTTTATGTGGATTATGATGAGCATAAAAGAATTCGACATTCATGTCAATATATATGACGCAAATTAAGCGTATAGAGAAAAATTAAGTTTTGTGTAATATTTGTTGACATGAATTAGTCGATATTCTATAATTCAGCTTGAGTTCACAATGAGGTGAGCAACTATCGTCCGCACAGAGTCGTGCTGGCGTTCGGCAATGAGGCCGCAATCCGTCCGAGCTTTAGCTTGGGGCAGACTGCGGCCTTTTCTTCATATGACAGCTGGAATTGCGGTGCGCCATGCACCCCGGGAATGCGAAAACCGCCATCAACCATGCTGACTGAGCACGTGAAAATCAATCATAGAGGAGATAGAGACATGTTAGATAAAAAAGCGTTTTGGAAAAGTGGACATAAACCATCCTTGTTCAGTTCTTTCTTGTATTTCGATATCAGCTTTATGATTTGGATTTTGATGGGGCCGCTCATTGTCGTCATCGCCAGCGATTATCCGATGGATGCTGCACAAAAAGCGAAGCTTGTAGCGCTCCCGATTTTGGGCGGCTCGGTGCTCCGGCTCGTGCTTGGTTTCATGACAGACCATATCGGTCCAAAAAGAACAGGCCAAATCGGCATGCTCGTCACTATGATTCCGCTTATTTGGGGCTGGAAATTCGTTGACTCGTTAACTGAGCTCCACTTTGTCGCTTTATTGCTCGGTGTAGCTGGAGCATCTTTTGCAGCAGCGCTTCCGCTCGCCAGCAGATGGTATCCGCCACAATATCAAGGACTTGCGATGGGTATTGCTGGAGCCGGAAACAGCGGTACGGTTTTGACAACGCTTTTTGCGAACAGGCTGGCACAGCATTTTGGCGGCTGGGAAGCCGTATTTGGACTTGCCCTCATCCCTATTGCAGTCGTATTTGTAATATTCACGATTTTTGCAAAAGAAAGTCCGAATCAGCCTGCTCCTAAAAAACTTTCCGAATATGCGCAGGTTCTTAAGCAAAAGGACGCTTGGCTATTCTGTCTTTTATACAGTGTAACGTTTGGCGGCTTCGTTGGCATGTCGAACTATTTGACGATTTTCTTCAATACGCAGTATGGACTTTCCGCCATACAGGCGGCAGATTTTACAACGATTTGTGTCATTGCCGGAAGCTTCTTTCGACCAGTAGGCGGCTGGCTCTCTGATAAGCTGGGGGGTATTCGCGTCCTGATGTCGCTGTATGTTGGAGCTGGTGTTATGCTAGCTTCCATCTCCCTGCTGCCTCCACTCTATGTAGTAAGTACCTTGTTGTTCCTTGGCATGATGTGTCTCGGCGCAGGCAATGGCGCTGTATTCCAGCTCGTACCGCAGCGCTTTGGTAAAGAGATTGGCATAATGACCGGCATCGTTGGCGCAGCAGGCGGTGTTGGCGGTTATTTCCTCCCCCTTATTCTCGGCAGCCTTTATCAATCGACGGGCTCCTACACGCCAGGCTTCCTCATTCTCAGCAGTATCGCCCTGCTCAGCATGCTCATGCTCGCGTTCATTCAAAAGGAATGGAAGCGTACCTGGATTGGCAGCGGCGGCAAGGCTAAAATCGACAGCAGCGCTACTATAGCAGCAAAATCCTAATCTGCTGCTCTGTTTCAACGATAAAAAGGAGTGGCGAACGTTCCGGCTATCCGGGCGTCCGTCACTCCTTTTTATTTTTAAACTACACTTCCATAATAATCGGCAAAATCATTGGCCGACGACGCGTTTTCTCATAGAGGAAACGTCCCAGTGCATCCTTGACATTCGTTTTTAGCGAAGCCCATTCGTTCACTTTATCGTTCATCAGCTTCAGCAGCGTAGCAGACACAATTTTGTTCGCTTCATCGAGCAGACCTTCCGATTCACGTACATAAACGAATCCGCGCGAAATAATATCAGGTCCAGACACAATGGTGCCCTCCTGCTTCCGCAGCGTCACTACAACGACGAGAATGCCATCCTGAGACAACAGCTTGCGATCCCGCAGCACAATATTGCCGACATCGCCAACGCCAAGACCATCAATCAGCACATTGCCTGCTGGAACCTTCGAGCCTCTGCGCGCCTTGCCCCCCTGCACCTCTACTGTGTCGCCATTTTCCATAACGAAAATATTGGATTTCTCAATGCCAACCGCCTCGGCCAGCAAAGCATGCTGCCGCAGCATCCGATATTCACCATGAATGGGAATAAAATATTTGGGCTTAATCAGATTAAGCATCAGCTTCAGCTCTTCCTGGCTGCCGTGACCAGAAACGTGGACTCCAGATACCGAGCCTGGACCATAGATGACGTTCGCTCCAAGACGGAACAACTCGTCCACTGTCCGCCCTACATACCGCTCATTACCTGGAATGGGCGTCGCTGCAATAATGACCGTATCTCCCGGCAAAATATCGACTTTACGATGCGTCGAGCGCGCCATGCGTGTCAAAGCTGACATGGGCTCTCCTTGACTGCCGGTACATAAAATAACGACGCGATCCGCGGCCAGCTTATTCACGGCTTCCGGTTCAACAATCATGCCGTCTGGAATGTTCAAATAACCTAACTCTCCAGCGATTCCGACCACATTGACCATGCTGCGTCCTACTACAGCAATATAACGATCCGTAGCAATAGCTGCGTTGATGACCTGCTGGATACGGTGAACGTTGGAAGCAAACGTTGCAACTACGACACGCTGCGGCGATTTGCGGAATATATCTTTGAGCTCTTCCCCTACATTTTTCTCTGAAGGCGTATAGCCTGGACGCTCCGCATTCGTGCTGTCAGACAGCAGAGCAAGCACGCCCTTTTGCCCGATTTCCGCCATCCGCTTAATGTCAGCATATTGCTCATTGACTGGTGTATGGTCAAACTTGAAGTCGCCTGTGTGCACGACGACACCTTCTGGCGTCTCCAAGCACACGCCTACGGAGTCAGGAATGCTGTGGTTCGTTTTAAAAAAGGATACATGGATGCTGCCCAGCTCTATCTCCGAATCCGCATTAATCAGTATTCGCTTCGTTTCGCCCAGCAGCCCTGCTTCCTTCAGCTTGCCTTCAATCAGTCCCAGCGTAAGCTTCGTGGCATATACCGGAACGTTAAGACTGCGAAGCATATAGGAAAGCCCGCCGATATGATCCTCATGTCCATGCGTTATGACAATACCGCGCACCTTCTCGCGATTTTCCTTCAAATACGAAATGTCCGGAATAACTATATCTATGCCGAGCATATCCTCTTCCGGAAACTTAAGCCCCGCATCTACAATTACAATATCATTGTCATATTGAATGACGTACATGTTTTTACCAATTTCACCAATACCGCCTAATGCAAAAATCAACAGTTTATCCTGCACATTTTTTTTGGACAATGACTATCCCTCCTTTTTCCAACCTGATGAGGTCATGTTTTTTTCCTGTTAAACAAGAAGGAAGCTGCTCCATTCTTAGCTTAATTTGCAAATCATTTCCGCACCCGATCACTTGAACTTATTATACATGATGAAAAAGATCGAATACAAGGCTGAGGGGCTGGGTGCGGGAAAAGAATGGGGTGAGGTTGGGGCGCTGCGGGAAAGGTTTGGGGGTCGATCGCCATTCCCCTGTGATTTCTCCAATCTGTAAAAGCTTTAGCGGTAGAAATCACAAGGAAAAAGCGAACGCTCGCGCTTCTCACTCCCAAACCTTTCCCTCCGCTTCTTCCTCTTCACCCATTGCTTTTAAAACCGCTTATTGCCCGCATCACCGGCTGTATATGAAAAATAGGGAGTACAAATGTAATAGGAATAACATGAAAGTTCATGTTGGAAAAATAAAGTGAATAAAAAAAGCTGGTGCCTAGGCACCAGCTTAATGATTTATGAAGAGCTTGAATTAAAATGCGGTTGATGAATCGACGAGGTTTTGCAAAAATTCAGCTTCCGATTCGGTAACGCCTACCAATGGAAGTCTAACTCCGCCAACCGGGAAGCCGCTCAGTCCCATTACATGCTTCAGAGCAACCGGGTTCGGTACCGGATTCGGACATTCGAACAAGCCCTTGAATACCGGGAAGCATTCAGCGTTTAGCTTGGCCGCCAAAGCAACGTCTCCACTCACATAAGCATCGATAAGCTGCTTCATTTTTTTGCCGATAACATGGCTAGCTACACTGATAATGCCATAACCGCCTACTGCTAAAGTCGGGAGCGTTGCGGCATCGTCGCCACTGTAAACCTTAAAGCCCTCTGGAGCGCCTGCTACAAGCTGAATAATCTGTTCCGATGACGCACAATCTTTTGTAGCTACAATGTTGCTAATCGCCGCTAGGCGCAGCGTCGTTTCAACCGAAATATTCACGACTGTACGGCCCGGAACGTTGTACAATACAACCGGAAGCTTCGTCGAATCTGCAATCGCTTTAAAATGCTGATAAAGGCCTTCCTGGCTCGGCTTGTTGTAATAAGGAGCAACAAGCAGCACGCCGTCAACTCCACATGCCTCTGACACCTTTGTCAAATGGATGGAATGTGCCGTATCATTGCTGCCTGTGCCTGCGATAATTTTAGCCCGTCCAGCAGCGCGCTCTACCGAAAAACGAAATAGCGCTTCTTTCTCCGCATCCGTAAGTGTAGGAGATTCCCCCGTCGTACCGGATACAACAAGACTCTCGCTAAGCTGCTCTTCAATTAAGTAATCGATTAATCGCCCAGTCGCATCCCAATCAATTTCGCCAGCGGCATCGAATGGGGTGACCATCGCCGTAACTAACCTTCCATATTCCATTTTGACTCCTCCTTAAAGTTTTGCGGAGCAAAACTTACTTCGTAAGCATAATCTTAAAGTTTTGCGGAGCAAAACTTACTTCGTAAGCATAATCTTAAAGTTTTGCGGAGCAAAACTTACTTCGTAAGCTATCTACATTCAAGTTTCGCAAAGCAAAAGCTTCTTCGCAAGCTCAGGCCCAAAGCTTTGCTTCGCAAAACAGGTCTATTGCCTGTGTTTCCTGCTACAAATGAAGCTCGAACTTGGCATGAAGCGCACGCAGCGCAGATGCCATATCCGCATCTTTAACCAGTACCCAAATGGTCGTATTGGAGTCCGCCGCCTGCATTATAGCAATTCCCTGCAGTGTAAGGGCTTCTACAATACGGGCCATAATGCCTGGAACACCGTTCATGCCGCCGCCAATGACAGATACCTTTGCACAGCCGCTAATCGCGGTCGGTGCATAACCGCAGTCCGTCAGTACGGCTACAGCCTTAGCTGCATCGTAGTCAAATACGGTGTAGACGACTCCGCTTGGCGTCACATTTATAAAATCTACGCTAATATGATGACGGGCCATCGTTTGAAAAACTTGCAGCTGGACGTCCGCCTTGCCTTCTACCGTCTGCACCGAAATTTGAGTAATGCCCGCTACATGCGCAATGCCTGTTACATGACGGTCACTTACCATTCCGGTAGCATGGAGCGGGCTATCCGTTACTAACGTTCCTTCATCGAGCGAAAAGGTCGAGCGCACACGAATCGGTATTCTGGCTTGCTGGGCAATTTCAACAGCACGCGGGTGAATGACCTTAGCCCCTTGACGAGCCATATTGCAAATTTCTGCATAGCTGACGACAAGAAGCGGTTTTGCATCATTCACAATTCGCGGATCAGCTGTCAAAATTCCGTTAACATCGGTATAAATATCTACTCGCTCTGCACGCAGCGAAGCGCCAAGTGCAGTCGCCGACGTATCGCTCCCGCCGCGGCCGAGCGTAGTCAGCTCCCCACTTTCGGTACCGCCTTGAAAACCGGTAACGATAACGACTTTATTTTCACCAAGATTCGTTAGAAGCTGTTCCGGACGCAAGTCGGCAATTCTCGCTTGGCCGAAATGCCCGTCCGTTATAATGCCTGCCTGATAGCCGCTTAAAATAGTAGTGGGAATGCCCTTTGAACAAAGCAAGCTGCATAAGACCGCGGCAGAAATCATCTCACCACAGCCCAGCAGCATATCCCGCTCACGCAGCGGAAGCGAGTCACCATTGCTTCGTACTAAATCAAGCAGCGTATCCGTAGCATAAGGGTCGCCTAGGCGACCCATAGCCGAAACGACAACGACGAGCTGAAAACCATTTTCGCGTTCACGCTTAATATGCTCCAAACAATGATTTCTGGCAAAATCGGATGATACCGAGGTTCCTCCAAACTTCATAACGAGAGTTCGCATAAGCCTCTTCCCCCATCACCGAAAGGCAAGATGCCGCCAGCTATCAAGTCCTTACACCGTTTATTCGTTAAGCCTGTGCGATGTGCTCGGCGATTTGAACCGCATTCCATGCGGCCCCTTTAAGCAGGTTATCCGATACGATCCATAGGTTAAGCCCATTTTCATGGCCAAGATCGCGTCTCAAACGTCCGACAAATACTTCCGGCTTGCCGGCTGCTTCCGTTGCGAGCGGGTAAAGCTGATTCGCCGGATCATCAACCAGCACGACACCCGGGGCGTCAGACAACAGCTGCTTGACATCTTCCAAATCGTAGTTATTTTTCAGCTCAACAAAAACCGATTCCGAATGGCCGTAAACGACTGGAATACGTACGCAAGTAGCAGTAACCTCAATGGTCTGGTCATCCAAAATTTTCTTCGTTTCATTGACCATCTTCATCTCTTCAAGCGTGTAGCCGTTTTCTTGGAACTTGTCGATTTGCGGAATCGCATTAAAGGCGATTTGATGCTTCACAGGCAGCGAGCCTACTGGCAAAATAGCCGGATTGACCGCTTCGCCGTCAAGGGATGCACGCGTCTGGCGCAGCATTTCCTCAATGGCTTTCGCACCTGCTCCAGATACTGCTTGATAAGTCGATACGATAATGCGGTTAATGCCGTATTTGTCTTGAAGCGGCTTAAGCGCAGCTACCATCTGAATTGTCGAACAGTTCGGATTCGCAATAATACCTTTATGCTCGCTTACCTTGTCAATATTCACTTCAGGCACAACAAGCGGCGTATTTGGGTCCATACGGTAAGCGTTCGTATTGTCAATACATACCGTTCCATATTCAACTGCATGCGGCGCGAGCGCCTTCGTAACGTCTCCACCAGCGCTGAATAATGCTATATCAATGCCCTTAAAGCTTTCCGGCTTCGCTTCCTCCACCGTCACTTCCTGGCCTTTGAATGTGATTTTCGTACCAGCAGACCTCGCTGAAGACAGAAGCTTCAGTTCCTTAATAGGGAAGTTTCTCTTATCGAGCAAGTTTAGTATTTGTTCCCCTACTGCGCCTGTTGCGCCAACTACTGCAACGTTAAACAATTTTTGATTTGACATTTGCCGTAATGCTCCCCTCGGTCTTATAAAAACTCAGAATAAAAAACTTAATAATTAAAACGCTCAATAATGAGCGGTTGTAACTGTTTGCCTTGCAGCGCCGCCTCGCATGTTTCCAGTGCCAAATCCATTCTCGCTACGAGCGAATTGGGCTTCTGTACCGGATTATCTTGGCCGAACGGCACAAAATAAATATTTTTCGTTACGATCAGCTTCGCAATATTCGCCAAATTAAGGCCAAGGCCATCATTCGTAGAAATTGCAATGACGATTGGCCTTCCATTTCGCATTTGCGATTTGGATGCCATGAGCACCGCACTGTCAGTCTGCGCATTAGCCAGCCTGCTTGTTGTATTGCCCGTGCATGGAGCAATGAGCAGCACATCAATAAGCTTGGATGGGCCAAGCGGCTCCGCTTGCACGATCGTCGAAATAATTTCATTGCCAGTTATCGCTTTGAGCTGTGTCTGCCACTGCTCCGACGTTCCGAATCTCGTATCCGTCGTCATAATCGTCTGCGATACTATAGGTACTACGTTCGCGCCTGCGTCTACAAACCGCTGGATTTGCGGCATAACCTCGGCAAACGTGCAGTGAGACCCTGACAATGCATACCCTACCGTAAGTCCGGACCAATTCATTCCCCATTCCCCCGATTTATCAAGTCGTCCATAATCAATTGTGTTAAACAATCGGCTATGATTCGTCCAGCAGTTCTGGGTGCGACGATACCGGGGAGTCCGGGCGCGAGCATCGCCTTAATAGCTCGTTTCTCAGCAAAGCGGAAATCAGTTCCGCCAGGCTTCGAAGCCAGATCAATAATGACGCTTCGCGAAGGAAGATTTGCTATAATTTGCGCTGTGACTATCATAGTCGGAATTGTGTTAAAAAGCAAGTCAATATTGCCCGTATATTGCCGCAAATTGCTGGTGTAGAAAGGCTCGAAGCCCATTTCGAGCGCTCTTGCAAAATGCTCTCCCTTGCGTACTCCGACAAGCACATTCGCCCCTAAGCCCTTTAACGTCCGCGCCAATGTGAACCCCGTTCTTCCGAACCCGAGCACCATGCAGGTGGAGCCATGAATCGTAATATCGGTATGTTGAATCGCCATCATTACCGCACCTTCAGCTGTCGGAATGGAGTTGTAAATTGCGACATCGTCGCGCTCAAATAACTCTACCAATTCCAGCTGATGCTGCTTGCAAAGGTCGCTTAAATATGGTTTTGCCATACCAGCGTATACTTTGCAGTGCTTAGGCAAGCGTGCCATATGGCGCTCTTCCAGCCTGATCTTGCTATCGCTGAATACAGCGCTGATGACGCCCTGGTCATCGGTTCCGACGGCAGGCAGCACTAGTGCGTCAACCCCGTCAAACAGCCGTTCATTATATTCAGCCTGAACCGCTCCCTCTGGCGTCGACTGCAGACCGTCAAAGCCCGTTATGACTACGGTCGCATCCAGCTCCGCCAGTTTGCGGATCACCTCAAGCTGCCTGGCGTCGCCGCCGATAAGCAGCACTTGAACGCCTGTTAGCATCGGCTTCACTCCTCTCTTGCGCATGTAGATATAGACTATCTTATGCCTGGGCCTAGAATGGGTGAAAAAAAAGACCGGAGCATCTGCTCCGGTCTTCTAATCCTTAAACGCCAGTATGTCCGAACCCGCCGCTGCCACGCACGGTATCCGGCAATTCGGATGTCTCTTCAATGGTGACAACCGGAACTTGCTGGAACACCATTTGGGCGATGCGCTCGCCGCGTGCAATCGTGAACGGCTCCTGCCCCAAATTGACGAGCAGCACCTTCACTTCGCCGCGGTAATCGGCGTCGATCGTTCCTGGGGAGTTCAAGCATGTAATGCCATGCTTGTAAGCCAGGCCGCTGCGCGGGCGGATTTGCGCCTCCAGCTCGGCTGGCATAGCCATGGCAAAGCCTGTAGGAATGAGCTTGCGCTCTCCCGGTGCCAGCTCAACAGGCTCTGATACAGCGGCCTGCAGGTCGAAGCCTGCAGCCCATTCGGACATTTTGCAAGGAAGCTTGATGTCTTCGTTGCCCTCTACTCTTTTAAACAGTACGCGATACAAAACGATCCCTCCCAAGTTTAGATGCAGCCCTTTCACTCGAACCTACCATCGCCACCGCAAAAGGTGCTGCAAGCAAACGCTCTGTTACGTTCCTCACATCTTCCATCTTCACGGAATCAATGCGCTCAAGCAGCTCATCGAGCGTGTAATGCCGGCCCAGCATCAGCTCATTTTTCCCAAGACGGGTCATTCGGCTGCTCGTGCTCTCCAGACTGAGAATCAGGCTGCCCTTCAACTGCTCTTTGCCGCGATGAAGCTCAGCATCCTCAAGCCCCTTGGAAGCAAGCTCCTCTAACTGCTCCATCGTCAAATCAAGCACTTCCTTCGTTTGCTTAGGCGCCGTACCCGCATACAAGGTGAACAGGCCGCTGTCCGCATAAGAGGAGTGATAGGAATAAACCGAATAAGCAAGGCCGCGTTTTTCGCGAATTTCTTGGAACAGGCGCGAGCTCATGCCGCCGCCAAGCGCATTATTGAGCAGCACCATCGCATAAAGCTTCTCATCGGAAATCGAACAGCCCTGAAAGGACAGGCAAAGATGATTTTGCTCGGTTTTCTTTTTATAGAAAATATAATCGCCGCGGAAATCCGGCGCCTCCACCAGCTGCGATGTACCTTTACGGTCAAACTTGCCAAAGTACTTCTCCAGCAGCTCCAGCAGCTTGCCCTCTTCCACATTGCCGGCGACACTGACGACGGTGTTGTCAATCGTGTAATAATCGTTCATATACGCGCGCAGTGTATCAGGCGTCATTTCGGCAAGACGCTCCTCTAGGCCCAGAATCGAATAAGCGAGAGGGTGATCGCCATAAGCGGCACGCGAAGCTTCATCATGCACCTTGTCATCTGGCGTATCCTCATACATCGAAATTTCTTCTAAAATAACATTCCGCTCTTTCGCCAAATCCGCCAAATCCAGCTTGGAATTGAAAAACATGTCCGAAAGCGCATCAACAGCGAGCGGCAAATGCTCATCCAGCACCTTGGCGTAATAGCAGGTATACTCTTTGGAGGTAAATGCATTTACATTGCCCCCAATACCATCGAACAGATCGGCAATATCTTTAGCCGTCCGCTGATCTGTCCCCTTGAAAAGCATATGTTCGATAAAATGGGAGATCCCGTTATTTTCAGGCGTCTCATTGCGGGAGCCTGTTTTGACCCAAATGCCAAATGAAACCGAACGGCAGGTTGGGATATATTCAACTACGACTCTTAAACCGTTGCTAAGCGTATATTTTTTCACGTAGGGTCCTCCTGTAAGCATGAATGTTAACACTATATCAAAATTATGGTTGCGGCTCAACAGCAGCAGGTATCCGCGCCTCCGAAAGCGTCTCGCTAACGGGGCCAAGCGCATAGCCCTGGCGTTTAATTTCACGAATCATTCCGGTTAAAGCATCGCGCGAGGACGCTGTCGGATGCATCAGAATAAGTGCGCCTGGCTCCAGCCGCGACGAAATGCGCCGAATGATCCAGTCTGCTCCCGGCTTGGTCCAATCGACCGTATCGATTGTCCATAACACCGTGCGAAGCCTCTGCTCCGCCGCCACCTGTACCGTCATTTGGTTAAAATCGCCCGAAGGCGGGGCAAACCACTTATTCGTCACGCCAAGCGTCGATTTGAGCAATTCCTCCGTACGGGAAATTTGCAAATAAGCATCATTTCGGCTGAGCTCGCTCATCTTCGGATGCGTATACGCATGATTGGACATTTCATGCCCTTCCGCTTGAATTTGCTTGGCGATTTCCGGATATTTCTTCAGCCACGAGCCATCTAGAAAAAAAGTTGCCTTTACCTCTTCCTTGTTCAAGGTTTCAAGGATCGGCGTTATGTATTCATTGCCCCACGCAACATTAATCATTAGCGATACCATTTTTTTGTTTGGATTGCCTTTGTATACCGGAAGCGGCCCTAAATCCGCAAGCTTAATACGAGGAGGCGTCTCCTTGTATACATATAAAATCGGCGAAAGGGAGCCCGATGCAATCGTCTTCTCCACCGTGGCGTCGACATCCACCTCCAGCCCATTGTAGCCGGGAATAGCCTTCCATACGCGGTCAATCCGGGCATCGATAGGCTTAATGGAGCGGCTCTCGGCTTCGGCTACGACAGCAGCGCGCAGCTTTGCTTTATTTTCATCCAAAACCGACTCTTGCAGCTGCGTCATCATGCCTTTTTCCTGTTTAATTGCGCTGATATAGTCCGCCGTACCTCCTCCATTCGCCCGAATGAACACCACCATAATCAGCATACAGCCTATGGCTGCCCCTATTTTTCTCAGCACCTTCATTCACCCCGTCCCTCATTGCTCCATATGTATGAATATTGGGACGAGATTATGTTAGGGAGATAATGGTTGCCTTATATAAGCAGGGGATTTTTGACGGCAAAATAAAAAGAGACAGATGGAATCTGGCTCTTTGCTTCGAGTATAAAAAACAAGTGTAAACGGCGTTGCCGTTTTTTTGCGGCAACAGTCCGTTTGGCGTAGAAATAGACGCGTAAATATAAGAGAAAATCTCTGCATTCTT
The DNA here is from genome assembly GCF_001422685.1 of Paenibacillus sp. Leaf72. Classification (NCBI taxonomy): domain Bacteria; kingdom Bacillati; phylum Bacillota; class Bacilli; order Caryophanales; family Paenibacillaceae; genus Paenibacillus; species Paenibacillus sp. Leaf72. The sequence continues at coordinate 170,101 of NZ_LMLV01000023.1, forward strand.
ATATTTCAAGAAAGCACCTTGCGGTGCCCCTACCATGTAACGCTGCAGCCGTTATTGTGCTGGTACAGTTGGCGTCAATACAGCTTTACGGGACAAGTTAATACGGCCCTGCTGATCAATTTCCGTTACTTTAACTGTAATTTGGTCGCCGATTGCAATGACATCTTCCACTTTAGCGACACGTTCGTTCGCCAGCTGGGAAATATGCACAAGACCATCTTTGTTCGGTAAAATTTCAACGAATGCGCCGAACTTCTCGATCCGTTTTACTGTACCTAAATAAATTTCACCAATTACAACTTCCTTCACGATACCTTCGATAATCGCTTTGGCTTTTTGGTTCATCTCTTCGTTCGAAGAAGCAATGTAAACCATGCCATCCTGCTCGATATCGATTTTCACGCCAGTTTCCTCAATAATCTTGTTGATGATTTTACCGCCAGAGCCGATAACATCACGGATTTTGTCCGGATTAATGCGAAGCGTGAGAATTTTAGGCGCATACTCAGAAAGGTTAGGACGAGCTTCCGAAATAATCGCTGTCATTTTACCTAGAATATGCATGCGTCCTTCACGTGCTTGCTCAAGCGCCTGCTCCAAAATCGAACGATCGATACCGTCAATTTTGATATCCATTTGAATGGCAGTTACACCTTCTGCTGTACCCGCTACTTTAAAGTCCATATCGCCGAGATGATCTTCCATCCCTTGAATGTCAGACAAAATGGAGAAATGGTCGCCATCTTTAATCAGACCCATTGCAATACCTGCAACCGGAGCTTTAAGCGGAACGCCTGCATCCAGCATTGCAAGTGTGCTTGCACAAATACTAGCCTGCGAAGTCGATCCATTGGATTCGAGCACCTCGGATACAAGACGAATCGTATACGGGAAGTCAGCCTCAGATGGAATAACTTTCGACAAAGCGCGCTCGCCGAGTGCACCATGTCCAATTTCACGACGGCCTGGAGGACGAAGTGGTCTTGCTTCGCCTACGCTGAATGGCGGGAAATTATAGTGATGCATAAAACGTTTCGTTTCTTCTGGGCTGATGCCGTCAAGTATTTGCACATCGCCAAGCGGTCCAAGCGTACAAATGCTGAGTGCTTGTGTTTGTCCACGTGTGAATAGTCCAGATCCGTGTGTACGCGGCAATATCGCCACATCACATTCGATTGGACGAATTTCTTCAGGCGCACGGCCATCAGGACGGATTTTTTCATGTGTGATCAGGCGGCGAACTTCTTCTTTAACGATATCATAAAGCACTTCTTTGACATCGCCAAGCAGTTCAGGCGTCTCTGCATATACTTCTTCAAAATGCGCAACCGTGTCCGCATTAACGGCATCAATGGCATCTTGACGCTCATGCTTCTCGGGAATGCGAATCGCTTCTACCAAACGAGCAGATGCAAATGCGCGAACAGCTGCATTTACTTCTTCGTTGACGGCATGAAGCGTTACTTCCATTTTTTCTTTGCCGGCAATGGCCTGCAGTTGCTCGATTGTAGCAACGATTTTCTTGATTTCATCATGCCCGAACATAATCGCTTCCAGCATAACGTCCTCAGGAACTTCATTAGCTTCTGCTTCCACCATCATAATGGCATCTTTCGTACCAGCAACTACAACGAAAATATCGCTTTTCTGCTCTTGCTCAACGGTTGGAATGATCACGAATTGACCATCAACACGACCTACGCTCACGCCGCCGATTGGCCCGTTGAATGGCACATCAGAAATGGCCAGCGCTGCGGAAGTACCAATCATTGCAGCCATTTCAGGCGAGCAATCTTGGTCCACGCTCATGACGATATTCGCGATTTGAATATCATTACGGAACCCTTCAGGGAACAACGGACGAATCGGACGGTCCGTCAGACGGCTGGACAAAATCGCTTTCTCACTTGGACGTCCTTCACGTTTAATAAATCCACCAGGGATTTTACCAACTGCATAAAGACGTTCTTCATAGTTCACCGTAAGCGGGAAAAAATCTAAATCCTTCGGACCTTTGGAAGCGGTCACTGTACAGAGTACAACGGTGTCGCCATAACGAACAGTTACAGCAGCATTCGCTTGCTTCGCAAGTCTGCCTGTTTCCAATACAAGCTTCCGTCCACCCAAAATCATTTCAACTTGTTGCAAACGTATCCCTCCTGTATTTCAAAAATTAATTTAAACGATTGACAAACATAACCTTCGCCAGCAGGACCTCTATATCCTGCTTAACCCTCGCATATTACAAAAAGCAACCCGATTTTGCCAAGTCCGTAATGCCGGACAGCAAAACAACCAGGTTGCTTCTCTTGAAACATGTTTTAGCGGCGAAGGCCGAGTTTTTCGATCAATGCGCTATAACGGCTAACATCTTTGTTTTTAAGGTATCTCAACAGCTTACGACGTTGACCTACCATCTTGAGCAAACCACGACGGGAGTGGTGGTCTTTCTTGTGCTCCCGGAAATGTTGCGTCAAGTTAACGATGTTTTCCGTTAGGATAGCTACTTGAACCTCCGGTGAACCCGTATCGCTCGCATGCGTTTTGTGCGTATCAATCAATTCTTGTTTACGCTCTTGTGTAATTGCCATCCTAAAGTCACCTCCTTGAACTTATATTCAATAATCGCCATTAGCCCAGGCGCCGTCGGTGAGAGCGGACATCCAAGCTAAGGTTCCAATTGCAGCTGCGTATTCTGACAAAAAGTAGAATCGCAACGTGTTTCAGTATATCACAAGCCTATAGCAAAAGTAAATGCCGACCGGCATTTATTCGACGCCAAACTGCCGCTTCGCCTGCTCGGCATCCGCATGGATTTGCCGAATAAGCTCATCTACACCGCTAAAACGCTGCTCAGGACGAATAAAAGAATGAAATTGCAGTTTAATTGGCTCGTCGTAAATAACTTGATGAAAGTCAAATAAATGGGCTTCCAGCACAGGACGAATATCTTCTTTATTAAAAGTAGGTTTCATCCCGTGATTTAATACGCCATAATACGACTTGCTGAGTACGACTGCTGAAATGCCGAAAACGCCGAGGCGCGGCATAACATATGGCAAGGAAACATCCACATTAGCTGTCGGGAAGCCAATGCTGCTGCCTCTGCCATCGCCATGCACTACTGTCCCTGCTAGCTCATAGGGCCGGCCAAGCAGCTTCGTAGCAAGCTCAATATCACCGTCGCTAAGCGCCTGCCTAATGTAAGTACTGCTCACCTTCAAGCCATTATCGTATAACGGTTCAACGATTTCGACCTGAATGTCCGGCTCGCATAACGCCTTCATTGTGGCAGCATTTCCTTGGCCCTTGTAGCCAAAATTGAAATCAAAACCAACTACAATTTGGGCTGCACCTAAAGGGCGAAGCACTTCATCAACAAACTGCTCCGGCATAATCGCTGCAAAATCATGGTCAAATTTGACGACTAGCACCAAATCGACACCTAATTCAGCAAATAGCGATTGCTTGACGGCAAGTGGCGTCAAACAATTGTAATATTGATCGCCACGGCCCAGAACTTCCTTTGGATGCGGGTTAAACGTCATAACCGCAGACAATCCTCCGGTTCTCTTGGCAGCGGCAACGACTTGCTCAATGACATTGCGGTGTCCGCGATGTACACCGTCAAAATGTCCAATTGCAATAGAAAGCGATTTGTTTCGCAGCTGTTCCGGCAGCTCAATTGCCGGATATTCCAATGAAATCATTTCCAACGCTGATGCACCTGCAATTCCTATATGACTTTCCGATAACCGAGTATGGGCTCAGTTACGAGAACACCTTGATAGGCTTCAACACTGATAAAGCATGATCGGCCTCGAAAATACCAATAAACAAACCATTTTCATCAAAAAGACGTACCGGCTGCTCCGTTTCAAGCTTTTCAGCAAGCAAGCGAAGCGGAAGCTTTTGTCCTTTCAGGGCAAGCGAGGCCGAATGAGCATCGACCGTAACGCGAGGCAAATGCTGGATACCCAGCTCAGCAGGCAAAATAAACGGCCCGATTCCCTCCGTGCCAAGAGCTTCAATCTGCTCTAGGCTTACGCATTGCTCCTTCGTAAAACCACCGGACATCGTCCGGGTGAGCTCCGCCATCGCCGCTGGAACACCTAGCGCCTGGCCGATATCTACACATAAAGTGCGGATATACGTTCCTTTCGAACAGACAACCGAAAACGAAAAACGCGGAAACTCCAAATCAAGCTCAAGATTGATCAGTTCAATTTGATGAATCGTTACTTTCCGTGATTTGCGCTCTACCGTCTTGCCTTCACGTGCCAGTTCATACAATCGTTTTCCATCTACCTTTACAGCAGAAAACATCGGCGGAACTTGTTCGATAACGCCCACGAAGCTGCGCAGCACGCGAATAATATCTTCACGCGTTACCTGCACACCTGTTTGCTCCTGCGTAACCGAGCCTGTCAAATCCTCTGTATCCGTTGCAATGCCAAGCTGGATAACAGCTTCATATGCCTTGGGACGCTCCTGCACGTATTCAACTACACGAGTAGCTCTGCCGAGACATAGCGGCAGAACACCTGTCACCATCGGGTCCAGCGTCCCCGTGTGGCCGATACGCTTCATCTTCAGCAGTCTCCGCACCTTGGCTACGACGTCATGCGAGGTCCAGCCAGCGGGCTTCCATACTGCGATAATACCGTCCATCTGTTAGCTCAACGCCTTTCTGACCGCATCGACCAATTGGGCGATTGCTTCTTGAAGCGGCGCATCAATTCGGCAGCCAGCAGCGCGTACATGTCCACCGCCGCCAAAGGATTGGGCAATCGCGGCAACATCGGCCGTTCCTGCTGATCTTAAGCTGGCTTTCACTCCGCCATCTTCTGTCTCTTTAAACATAATGCCGACTTCCACGCCGTCAATGTTCAGAGCATAATTGACGATGCCTTCCATATCTTCCGAAACAGCACCTGTCTCAGCAAAATCATCCTTATTGACATAAAGCCAGCCAATTTGCTGATTATCGCTAAAAGTAAGCCTGCTAAGACAACGCTGCAGAAGCTTCAGCTTTGACATCGTCATCTTTTCGAGCAGCAGATCGGCTAATTTGTGACCCGGTACACCAATCGACAGCATGCGGGAAGCAATATTCATCACATGAGGTGTCGTATTTGAGTAGCGGAAACCGCCAGTATCTGTGATCAAGCCTGTATATATAGCCGTCGCGCATTCCAAATCAATCGAAATGCCCGCACGTTCAATTAAATCATATAAAATTTCAACCGTAGCTGCTGCATTCGGACGAATCAATTGAACCGTACCAAAGCCGTCATTAGTCGGATGATGATCGATGTTAAGCAGTTCCACGCCTGCAGCAAACAAACTTTCCACTTTGCCCATCCGGCGATAATCCGCACAATCGACTGCAATAACGCGAGCAAACGATTCTGATGGCTGTACTTCACCATAATTAATAATCGTATCGAATGAGCGCAAATGAGCAAGTCTTGAAGGCAGCTCACTTTCGTTAATCAGCTTGGATTTTTTCCCAAGCTTCTCCAGCAGCCAGCCGACGACGACCGTCGAGCTAATGGCATCGCCATCTGGTTGAACGTGGGAGACGACCAAAAAGTCGTCCCCATCACGCATAAAAGCAAGTGCATCATCCAACTGCTGCAAATAGGTCGCAGCAGCCGTCATGATCCTTTGTTCTCCCCATTAATTTCCTCGAGGATTCCTTCAATACGGCTTCCATACTCAATGCTGCTGTCGAATTTAAAGATCAGCACTGGCGTATGACGCAAACGCATCCGCTTGCCTAGCTCAGAACGGATAAAGCCTGTTGCGCGGCCGATTGCTTTGAGCGTTTCTTCCTTTTGCTCTTCGCTGCCCAGCACGCTCAAATATACTTTGGCTTGGGACAAATCATTACTCGTTTCAACGCCGGTCACTGTAATAAAACCGACGCGTGGATCTTTGATTTCTGTCTGGATAATTTGGCTAAGCTCTTTTTTAATCTGCTCGCCTACCCGACCTACACGAATTTTAGCCATGCTTTATTCACCTCTCTACTGACTCCATTACGAAGGCTTCAATAATATCCCCTTCTTTGAAGTCGCTAAACCGCTCAAGCGTAATTCCGCACTCGTAGCCTTGAGCAACTTCCTTGACATCATCCTTGAAGCGTTTGAGCGTATCGATTTTTCCTTCGAAAACAACGATGCCGCCGCGAACGATCCGCGCTTCAGAAGAACGAGTGATCTTGCCGGAAGTAATCATGGAACCAGCGATAGCTCCAACTTTGCTTACTTTAAATACGTTACGGACTTCAGCATGACCAATAATTACTTCTTTGAAGATTGGATCAAGCATCCCTTTCATCGCTTGTTCAATCTCTTCAATTACGTTATAAATAACGCGGTGCATACGAACATCAACTTTCTCCTGCTGTGCAGCCAGATCAGCCTGCGGCTCAGGACGAACGTTAAAGCCGACAACGATTGCATTCGAAGCAGAAGCCAGGTTGATATCCGATTCGGTAATCGCGCCTACACCGCTATGAATGATTTTGACACGTACGCCTTCGATGTCAATTTTCGCGAGCGAGCCTTTAAGCGCCTCTGCCGAACCTTGAACGTCGGATTTAATAATAACGTTGAGATCCTTGATCTCTCCATCTTTAATATGCTTATACAAATCGTCAAGCGTTACGCGGGAGTTCGCGCCAAGCTCGGATTGACGGTGCTTAATCGCACGGCGATCAGCGATTGCTCTCGCTTTACGCTCGTCTTCAAACACCATGAACGGATCGCCAGCAAGTGGAACCTCTGTCAAACCAGTAATTTCGACTGGTGTGGAAGGTCCAGCTTCTTTTAAGCGGCGGCCCTTGTCATTAACCATTGCCCGAATACGACCGAAGCAGTTACCTGCAACGAAGGCATCTCCGATTTTGAGCGTACCATGCTGTACGAGTACACGAGCAACCGGACCTTTACCTTTATCCAGTTCAGCCTCAATGACCGTACCGCGTGCACGCTTGTCAGGGTTAGCTTTGAAATCATTTACTTCCGCTACAAGCAAAATCATATCGAGCAGTTCTTCCAGACCAATACGCTGTTTCGCTGAAACGTTAACGAAGATGGTATCTCCGCCCCACTCTTCCGGAACCAGCTCATACTCTGTCAAAGCTTGCTTGATTTTATCTGCATCAGCATCTGGCTTATCAATTTTGTTAACCGCAACGATAATTGGAACGCCCGCTGCCTTCGCATGGTTGACTGCCTCTACCGTTTGCGGCATAACGCCGTCATCGGCTGCAACAACGATAATTGTAATATCCGTTACTTGCGCACCACGGGCACGCATCAGCGTAAACGCTTCGTGACCAGGTGTATCGAGGAACGTAATCTTTTTATGGTTAGCTTCGATTTGGTAAGCACCGATATGCTGGGTAATACCGCCAGCTTCTCCGCCTGTTACGTTCGTTTTGCGAATCGCATCGAGCAAAGTTGTTTTCCCATGGTCAACGTGACCCATGATCGTTACAACCGGAGGGCGAGGCAACAGATCAGCTTCCTCATCCGTTTCTTCAACCGTTTCGAACGTATCTTCTTCAACCGGAATTTTCACTTCTACTTCTACGCCATATTCACCGGCAAGCAGAAGGATTGCATCCATATCGATCTCTTGGTTAATGGTAGCCATTACGCCAAGAACGATCAGCTTCTTAATAACTTCGGAAGCATCTTTATGAAGCAATTTTGCCAATTCGCCAACGGTCAACGTACCACGTACGATGATTTTCTTAGGCGTATTGTCGATTTTCTCACGGAATACTTGCGGCTGATTACGCTGGTTGCGTCCTCTGCCACCGCGATTATTGTTATTGTTGCGGCCAAAACCGCCTGGTCTTCCATCTTCAAACCGTTTTTGCCCTTGGTTTGCGCCTGGTTTTCTTGCACCTGGCTTATTATTCGCATTGCCGTTTGTGCTTCTCGAAGCATCGCCTGACGGACGGGACGGACCTGTTCCAGATGGGCGATTAGCTCCTTGTGAAGCTGGTGGACGCGATGGTCCGCCACTGCTTGGACGGTTGCCTTGGCCTGATCCTTGGCTAGGACGGCTGTTTTGCGATTGGCCACCTTGACTTGGACGGCTATTTTGCGTTTGGCCGCCTTGGCTAGGACGGCTGCTGCTTTGCGATTGGCCAGAACCTTGCGCTGGACGGCTGCCGCTAGGTGCTGCGGACCTGTTGTTGCTGCTTGGGGACGATTGGGACGGACGTTGCTGTTGGTTGTTTTGCGTTGTCGTTTTAATAGAATTCATAGGCTCCTGTCTATCTTGCGTAATTTTTTTATTGTTTAATCCGGAAGCTTCGAGCTCCGGTTTAATGGCTTCTTGCTGTGATACTGGTTGTTGCTTCGGCTGAACAGGCTTAGATGGCGCTTGCGAAGTGGAAGATACGGTTGCTCCGCTTGACTCTTTCGCCCGCTTTGCTGCTGCGTTAGCTTTAATATCGCGGAAAAAGCCTTCCACTTTATTAACCATTTCGTTTTCCATCACACTCATATGGTTGTTAACGGGCATATCCAGCCGTTTAAGAATCGTTATAATTTCTTTACTGCTCATGCTGAGGGATTTCGCATATTCGTATACACGCAGCTTATCTTTATTGTCCTTGCTGTCCTGTGGTTTGTTCAATATGATCCACCTCCGAATTTTGATTCAGATGACCCGCAATCATTTTTCCGAACTTTGCGTCAGTTACCGCCAGTACGACTCGGTCCAGCTTTCCTATAGCTTTTCCAAGTTGATCGCGGTCGAACGCTTCGGCGAGCTCTACCCCATAGGTGCTGCATTTATCTTGAAACTTTTTTTTCGTATTTGGAGATGCGTCACCCGCAATAATGACGAGATGCACCTCTCCCTTACGTACCGCCTTGAGCACGATTTCATCGCCAGTAACCAATTTTCCAGCCCGCATGGCCATGCCGAGCGAGGACAAGCCTTTATTCATCTTCATCGCTTACCCGCTCCTTTTCTGCCAGAAACTCTTCCTCTACCGCAATGAAATCCTGTTCAAGCTGGTCGTAAATAGCTACGCCAACAGGTTGCTTCAAAGCTCGATCCAGTGCTTTTGTCTTTTTGGCCAGCTTAAAGCAGCTGACTTTCCCGCACAAATAGGCGCCCCGACCGGCTTTTTTGCCAGTAAGATCAATTAGAATTTCCTCATCAGGCGTTCTAACGACCCGAATAAGCTCTTTCTTCGGTTTCATTTCCTGGCAGGCTACGCATTTGCGCAGCGGCACTTTTCTCGGTCTCATCGCACATCCCCCCTTTACCCGTTGATGAACGCAGCCGATATATTAGTTAAGCCAGATCAATGGAAACCGAATCTTGCGGCATAACTGCCGTCATCGTTTTCGGACGACCGTACTCCTGCTCAGCTTGCGATTCACTCTTAATGTCGATTTTCCAGCCAGTCAGCTTCGCCGCTAGACGAGCGTTTTGCCCTTTAATCCCGATTGCAAGCGAAAGCTGATAATCCGGTACAATAACACGGGCCATTTTTTCCTGCTCAAAAACGATAACTTCAAGCACTTTAGATGGGCTCAGCGCATTCGCAACGTATTCTTCGACATTTTCAGACCAGCACACGATATCAATCTTCTCGCCTTTCAGCTCGCCAACAATCGTCTGCACACGCATTCCTTTCGGACCTACGCATGAGCCTACAGCGTCAACTTCGTCATTGCGCGAAAAAACGGCAATTTTCGAACGGAAGCCTGCCTCGCGCGCAACCGAGCGAATTTCAACGACTCCATCGTAAATTTCCGGAACTTCTAGCTCAAATAAACGCTTAAGCAGACCTGGATGCGTACGGGACAAAATAATTTGCGGACCCTTAGTCGTATTTTCCACTTTCGTAATATACGATTTCACACGGTCTCCGTGCTTGAACTTATCAGTTGGCATAAGCTCTGTCAGCGGCATTACTGCTTCTACTTTACCCAAATCGATAAAAAGGTTGCGAACGTCCTGGCGCTGCACGATACCATTCACAATATCCTCTTCTTTGTCGATAAAAGCATTGTAGATCAAGCCGCGTTCAGCCTCGCGAATGCGCTGCGTTACGACCTGCTTCGCAGTTTGCGCTGCAATACGGCCAAAATCACGAGGCGTCACTTCAATGTCCGCCACATCGTCAAGCTGGTAATGCGGATTCACTTCACGAGCCGCTTCTACTGTAATTTCCAAACGGGGATCAAGCACTTCGTCCGTCACCGTCTTGCGGGCATATACTTTAATAACACCCGTATAGCGGTTAATATCGACACGCACATTTTGCGCAGCGTTAAAGTTCCGCTTATAGCTTGAAATCAGCGCTGCTTCGATCGCATCAATCAGCACTTCTTTGGCTATCCCTTTATCCCTCTCTATTTCCGATAATGCTTCAATAAAATCCATGCTCATTGGAACTCTGGTCCCCCCTTCAATTATAACAAACGTTGTTCAAGATGAAACGGCTGTCGCCGTCCCTTGGCGGTGCGGCGCGTTTCATTCCGAGAAATATAGAGAAAGGATAACGAAATGATATACTTTCCTATATTTTAAAAAACGATGGCGAGGCGTGCTCCCGCCACTTTAGCATAAGGAATGGCATGCTCTTTCTTGCCGACTTTGACTACAAGCTCTTCTCCATCGAACGAAATGAGGTCACCTTCAAATTCCTTGGATGCGTTAATCGGCTCATAGGTCGTGATGTATACGTGCTTGCCGACGGCTTTGCGCACATCTTCGGCTTTCTTAAGCGGCCTTTCGGCGCCAGGCGACGACACTTCAAGAAAATAAGCATCCGTTACCGGATCGTTCTTGTCCAGTTGTTCACTTAAAAATTCGCTAATACGGCCGCATTCGTCAATATCAATGCCGCCTTCCTTGTCTACTGAAACCCGGAGGAAGAAGTTGCTTCCTTCCTTGACGTACTCAATATCAACAAGTTCAAATCCATTTTCGCTTAGAAATGGTGTTACCATTTCTTCCACGACGGTTTTGATTTTGGAAATGCTCAAATTGCTGCTACCTCCCGTTCGGTCCAAACGATTGATTTGGCCTTTCAGACCCTTAAAGACCCGAAAACAAAACGTAAAGAGTGGGTTTCCCCACTCTTCTGCATCAAACGCTTATCAACATCATTGCCACGAAAATTATAACATAACCGCATAAGTAGTGACAAGAAAACTTTTCAAGTTGAAATGCTGTACAAATGCCGATATACCACGTTCTAAAACAACGAGAGCTGGTTCGATTCCGGCAATCCTCGGAAACAGCCCATCCCGTTCAGCACCTCGACAATCGTTTTACTCGCCTTCGATCTTTGCTGGAAATCCTCAATCGACAGGTACTCGCCATCATTACGGGAAGCGGCAATATTGCGTGCGGCATTTTCACCAATACCCGGAATCGCTGCAAACGGAGGCACGAGCGAATCGCCATCGACTTGGAATTTTGTCGCATCCGAACGGTAAAGATCAATCGGTTTAAAAGAGAAGCCGCGTGCTGTCATCTCAAGCGCCATCTCGAGCAGCGAGATGCTCGCTTTCTCCTTAGGCAGCGCCGCAAAGCCTTTTTCTTCAATTTCGATCAGCTTGCGTTTGATTGCATCGTAGCCTTGGCACAATATTTCTAGGTCAAAATCTTCCGCGCGCACGGTAAAGTAAGTCGCATAATAAGCAATTGGATAATACAGCTTGAAGTAGGCTGTCCGCACCGCCGAAATAACATAGGCCGCGGCATGCGCCTTCGGAAACATATACTCAATGCGCAAGCAGGAGTCAATGTACCACTGCGGTACTTTGCAGCGCTTCATCTCTTCGATCCATTCGTCAGAAAGTCCCTTGCCCTTACGCACGCTCTCGGTAATTTTGAAGGCCAGACCTGCATCCATGCCCGCCTTGTAAATTAAATAAAGCATAATATCATCCCGGCAGCCGATAACGGTTTTGATATTGCAGGTTCCCTTCTTAATGAGCTCCTGCGCATTGCCGAGCCAAACGCCGGTTCCGTGGGACAACCCGGAAATTTGCAGCAAATCGGCAAAGGAAGACGGCTGCGTCTCCTGAAGCATTTGCCGAACGAACTTCGTACCCATCTCGGGAACGCCATATGTGGCTACTGGCGTACGAATTTTCTCTGGAGAAACATCAAGCGCTTTGGTCGAATTGAACATGCTCATCACTTTAGGATCGTTCATCGGGATCGTTGTTGGGTCAACATCAGTCAAATCCTGAAGCATCCGCATCATCGTCGGATCATCGTGTCCGAGTATATCGAGCTTGAGCAAATTCGTCTCAAAGGCATGATAGTCAAAATGGGTCGTCTTCCATTCTGCATTTACGTCATCAGCCGGATATTGAACTGGTGTTACATCCTCTACTTCGATGTAATCCGGCACAACGACGATACCGCCCGGATGCTGACCAGTACTACGCTTAACGCCCGTTACACCGGCAGCCAGTCTGGACAGCTCGGCACCGCGCCATTTTTTTCCATTTGCTTCTTCATATTTCTTGGCAAAGCCGAAGCCCGTTTTCTCCGCTACCGTACCTATTGTCCCGGCCCGAAATACAGCTTTTTCCCCAAACAGCACCTTTGTGTAGTTATGCGCTATCGGCTGGTATTCACCAGAGAAGTTAAGATCGATATCGGGAACTTTATCACCTTTGAAGCCAAGGAATGTTTCGAACGGGATATCCTGCCCTTCGCCCTTTAGCGGCTCTCCGCATTTTGGACAAGATTTGTCGGGAAGGTCAAAGCCGCTCGGAATGCTGCCATCGAGAAACCATTCGCTATGCTTGCATGCTGGATTTTTGCACATATAATGCGCTGGCAGCGGATTAACCTCGGATATGCCGAGAAACGTAGCTACAACAGAGGAACCAACAGAGCCCCTGGAGCCGACCAAATAGCCGTCCTCATTCGATTTTTTCACAAGACGCTCAGAAATTAAATAGTTCGCGGAAAATCCGAATTTAATAATCGGCACGAGTTCTTTCTCCAACCGGTCAATGACGACTTGCGGCAGATCCTCGCCATAAAATCCTTTAGCTGTATTGTAGCAGGTGGTGCGGATCTCCTCTTCTGCTCCCTCCATAATCGGCGTGAACAACTCCGGAGGAAACAGGTCAAACGGCTCAAAGCGTTCGGCAAGCTGCACCGTATTGGTCACAACGACCTCATACGCCCGTGCTTCTCCAAGGAACGCAAATTCCTTAAGCATTTCATCGGTCGTACGGAAGTGGGCATCCGGCTTGCGCATGTCTTTCAGCGGACTAAAACCCGTAATGCCATGGATCGCAATGTCGCGGAACAGCTTATCCCGAGGATTCAAATAATGGACATTGCCTGTCGCAATAACTGGCTTGCCCAGCTCATCAGCAATTTGGCACACACGGCGGTGTGCTTGCTCGATTTCAGCACGGCTGCCAACGAGACCTTTGTCCACTAAATGCATGTAAAAATCAATCGGCTGAATTTCCAGTACATCATAGAACCGCGCGACTTCTACAGCTTCCTCATACGATTTATTCAGCACCGTTTCGTAAAACTCGCCTTTTTCACATCCGGATATGACGAGCAGCCCTTCGCGCAGCTCCACTAGCTTCGTCCGCGGGATGCTTGCTACCCGTTTAAAATGCTGCGTATGGGAGAGCGATACGAGCTTGTATAAATTTTTCTTGCCGACTGCGTTCAGTGCATAAATACAGCAGTGAAACGGGCGGCTGTTCGATAAATCGATACCGACATAATCATTTAATTGATGCAGGCCTGTAACATTGCGTTCAGCCGCATCGCTAATCAAGCCGAACAATACCCCGCCCAAGGCGATGGAGTCATCAATCGCACGGTGATGGTTTTCCAGGCTGATTTTGTATTTAGCTGACAGCGTATTGAGACGATGATTTTTCAAGCTTGGATGCAAAAACCTTGCCAGCTCCAGTGTATCAAGGACCGGGTTTTTAATTTCCGGCAGGCCAAGCGATTTACAGTTTGCTTGCAAAAACCCGATATCAAAGCGGGCATTGTGGGCAACAAGTACGGTATCGCCAATAAATTCAATGAATTCGCGCAGCTTTGGCTCAAGCTCCGGCGCATCCTGTACCATTTCATCATTAATATTCGTCAATTGCTGAATATGATAAGGAATTTTCTCATGCGGATTAATGAAGGTGGCGAATGTCGCCACTTCTTTGCCATCTTTCATTTTCACGCCGGCAAGCTCGATAATTTTGTTATTAATGACCGAAAGTCCCGTCGTCTCGATATCGAAAACGATGTATTCGGAGCCAGCGAGCGGCTGCTCCCGCGGATTAAGCACTATCGGAACCGCATCATTTACCACGTTAGCCTCTAGGCCAAATAATAGCTGAATGCCGTTCTTTTTCGCTGCTTTCGCTGCTTCCGGGTAACATTGCACGTTGCTGTGGTCAGTGACCGCCATTGCTTTATGTCCCCATTTGGCTGCCATCTTTACATAAGCATCAATGGGAGCCACCGCATCCATCGCGCTCATTGTCGTATGCAGATGAAACTCTACCCGTTTCTCCTCCGCATTGTCTTTGCGGTCTGCTGGTGCATGAACCTCATGCAAATCATTCGGCATCATGACAAGCTCCGGCTCCTGCATAAACCGGTCATATTCGACTCTGCCACGCGCCTTCACCCATTTGCCGTTGGACAATAGATCCAGCACTTTGACATCATCTTTTGTTTTGGCGAACATTTTTAGGGACAAGGAATCGGAGAAATCGGTCAAGTTGAAGGTAAAGAGCGTGCTTCCGTTGCGCAGCTCCTTCTTATCCAGACCGAATACGGCGCCTTGCACCGTTATTTTCTTCTCTTCCTCGCGAATGTTCATCAATGGAACCGGCTCTTCGCGAATGTCATATCCGACCGCCAGTCTTGCCGGCGGCTCGCCATCATCGCCCAATTCCTCAGCTGCGGCGCTAGCCATAATTTGCTGAATGACCTCGCGCTCCTCCGCTACCCGCCGCTGCTCGAACTCTTCGTATACCTCTGCTTTAGCTTCGCCAACGGCAAGCTTTACTTTATAGCTTCGGCTGAATTGCCGCTCATAAAAGCGGGTAATTTCTTCATCTATCCGCTTTTTACGCGCCAGCTCCAGCCCCATTTCATCGAGCATCAGCAGCGTAATAACATCGCCTTCCGTCGTAATCGTTGCTTTGAGAAGCCAACCGTTAACCGAAGCAATTTCCTGCTGCGCCCACTCTTTGAAAAGCGGCCAATATTCGCTCGCAAGCTCTTCTGAAGAAAGCTGCTCATCGTATATAAATTGGAAGGAGGTATCAGCAATATGGGCAAACTTTTGCTTGACCGCCTGGCTTAATCCACTATAGGCCTTATAAGGAACCAAAGACGTTTTGCGTATGCAAAACGTCCACTTGCGGTTGTTCTTGGCGACTACAACCTGATCTATATAACCATCCTGAAAAAAGGATTGTATCATTTCCTGCGGTAATTCCGACTGCTGCAGCAGCAGCTCAAAGCGCTGCCTTTTGTTGTCGGTTTGGCTCATGATTTTATCCACTCCTAACGCTCGCTGGCTTATTTTCGCTGTTGCAATGGGGATGGTCGGCTCGGTTAAGGGGGATCGGCGCTGCGTGAAAGGTTTGGCTTACGATCGCCATTGCCCATACATTTCCTCGAAATAAGTCGTTAAACGGCAGAAATGTATAGGCAAAGCTTATGCTTACGAAGCTGCTTTCCTTCGGAAAGCTTTAACGCTAACGCTTCTCCAGCTTAAACCTTTCACTCCACTTGCCCCCTAAACCTCGCTCTCTCCACCGCAAAAACCGTTGTATAAGCGCTCGCTAAACCAGCACTTCTCATAGAAGCAGGGAAATGGCTGATTCCATTTCCCTGCCTTGAAATTGCTTTGTAATCAGCATAACACATCAAAACTCAATGCAGAACAATAAAATACAAATTAAAATTAAAGAAAAAGCGAAAGATTCTGTTGCGTACAATGCACTTCAAGCATTCGAACGAAGACGCTCTGTTGCTACAGGAGAGCCCGTTCTAGTAAGCGCGAGCAAAAACAACTGTATGCTCGGCGGCGTCGCCGCATACGAGGCATGTGCTCTTTTTCTCGGTAGGCTCGAATGGAATGTTGCGGCTTGTTGCTCCCGTCTCTTCCTTGACCTGCTTCTCGCATGCTTCCGAGCCACACCAGCCCGCAAGCACAAAGCCGCGCTGCTCCTCTTGCGATGCCTTCATTTCATCCAGCGTATCTACCGAATAGAAATGATCCTCGCGGAACTGCTTCGCTTTCTCAAACATTTCATTATGGATTTGCACAAGCATCGCTTCTACTTCAGCGACGAGATTAGCCTGCTCGACTACCTTCTTCTCGCCGCTAATGCGTGATACGAGGACAACTTGTCCATTTTCCATATCACGTGGCCCCAGCTCCAGACGAAGCGGAATGCCGCGCATTTCATATTCATTGAACTTCCAGCCAGGGCTTACGTCCGAACGGTCATCCACCTTGACGCGAACACCCGCTTTTTTAAGCTCGGCATATAGCTCATCTACCCGGCCGACAACTTGGTCGCGCGTTTTCGCTGGACCGATAGGAATCATAATCACTTGTGTTGGAGCGACTTTAGGCGGCAACGCAAGGCCACGATCGTCACCATGCACCATAATCATAGCGCCAATGAGACGGGTACTCACACCCCATGAGGTCGTATGGGCAAATTGCAGCTGATTTTCACGGTCCAAATATTTAATATCAAATGCTACGGCAAATTTCGTTCCCAAGTAATGAGAAGTTCCCGCCTGTACGGCACGGCCATCCTTCATCATCGCTTCAATCGAATACGTATCTACTGCGCCCGCAAAACGCTCCGAAGGCGTCTTTTGTCCAACAACGACCGGAATCGCCAGAAATTCCTCGACAAAGTCACGGTAAATGCCGAGCATTTGCATCGTTTCTTGACGAGCTTCCTCTTCATTCTCATGCGCTGTATGGCCTTCCTGCCATAGAAACTCACTTGTGCGCAGGAAAGGCAGCGTGCGTTTCTCCCAGCGGACTACATTCGCCCATTGGTTAATGAGCAGCGGTAGGTCGCGGTACGATTGAATCCATTTGGCATACATATGCCCGAACATCGTCTCCGAAGTTGGACGAATAGCAAGGCGCTCCTCAAGCTTCTCGCCTGCTGCTTCTGTTACCCAAGGAAGCTCAGGATTAAAGCCCTCGACATGCTCCTTTTCCTTCTGGAAAAAGCTTTCTGGAATAAAGAGCGGGAAATACGCATTGCGATGTCCGGTTTCTTTAAAGCGGCGGTCCAGATCACGTTGAATATTTTCCCATAGCTCATAACCTTCCGGGCGAAAAATAATACATCCGCGCACCGGCGAATAATCCATAAGCTCGGCTTTTTTAATGACATCAATATACCATTTCGAGAAATCCTCGCTTTGCGGCGTAATTTCCGAAACAAATTTTTTATCTTTAGACATAAAAGGTTAAGACTCCCCTCGCACCAATCGCAAAATATCGTTATAGGTTACTACCAGCATCAGCAGCATAATGAGCGCAAAGCCGACGAAATGAACCATGCTTTCCCGGTTCGGGTCAATCGGTCTGCCGCGCAGCGCTTCCAGCCCGAGAAAAATAAGTCTGCTTCCATCCAGTGCTGGAATGGGCAGCAAGTTGAAAATCCCCAAATACAAGCTCAGCATAGCGGTCCATCGCGTCAATTCGGCGATGCCCTGCTTGGCAATTTGACTGGTTACCTCTGCTGTACGCACAGGCCCGCCCAAATCATCCAGCTTAAAATCACCGGTGACGAGCTTCTTAAAGCCTTCAAAAATGATAACGGTCATCTGCTTCATCAGCTTGCCTGCACCCGTTACCGTTTCTGTAATCGTTGCAGAGCGCGTCTTGTAAGCAGCCGTGATCCCGACTTTACCGACTCCTTGGTCATCCGGAGCTGGCGTCAGCTCGATCTTCTGCGCTACGCCGCCGCGCACAATGTCCATTTGAATCGGCACGCCAGGCGAACCGCCAATAATATCAATCATTTTATCATAATCCGTACCAATTGGCGTACCATTAATCGCTTGAATCATGTCGCCGCTTTGCAATTGGGCCTTTTCTGCCGGCATCCCCTTGCTAATCGAATCCACGAGCAAATTTTCCGGTGTACCCGCGAGTTGAATATAAGCGCCACACAATACAAACGCCAGCACAAAATTCATAAACGGACCGGCAAAAATAGCCCGTGCCCGCGCAGCTACCGATTTGCTGCCAAACTGCCTGTCCAGCGGGGCAATTTGCGTTTCTTTGCCTTTGCTAATCATCAATGCTTGTGGATGCAGCGCAAAACGTTCCTTCTCGCCTTCAATGTCGAGCGTAACGAACAAATCCCTTTCCAGGTCGATCTGAGTCACTTCGCCACGAATGACGCCGCTGCGCTCATCTAGACGGTCCAGGTACAATCTCGTTACCTTATCCTCTTTAAGCTTGATGGCAATTGTCTGCCCAGAGGCAACGTCCACAATTTCCGGGTCCTCGCCTGCCATACGGACGAAGCCACCTGCCGGAACGAGGCGAATGGTAAATCGCGTCTCGCCGCGCTTAATGGAAATGAGCTTAGGTCCAAAACCAATGGCAAATTCCCTAACCAATATCCCTGCTCGCTTGGCAAAATAATAGTGGCCCCATTCGTGGATAGTCACGATTACAAAAAACACGAGCACGGTTAATAAAACAATCTGAATCGTCTCCATATAGAGCCTCCTGTTCGTAACGGCCTGTACATAGATTATCATTATTCTCCTACCCGTTACAAGAGAACCGCGAGGCAGCGCACAAGTTACACAGTAGCAGCCATTCGACGTGCCCAGCTGTCGACTTCAGCGATAGCTTCAAGAGTATCAACCACCGTTACAGGATGGCGAGTGAGCACTTCCTCAATCGTGCGCTCAATATCCAGAAATTCAATTTCGCCAGCAAGAAACCGGGCCACCGCTACTTCATTCGCCGCATTATATACCGTTGGCGCCGATTGTCCCGCTTTGCCGCATTCGAAAGCGAGACGCAGGCACGGATACCGTTCAAAGTCCATCTCTCGAAAATGAAGCTTGCCAATGGCAGCCAAATCAAGCCGGCCGGTAGGCGTTGGATAGCGATGCGGATACGTAAGCGCATATTGAATCGGAACGCGCATATCAGGCAACCCTAGCTGCGCAATGACGCTATGGTCAGTAAACTCCACATAAGAATGAATGATACTCTCTGGATGAACAAGAACATGGATTTGATCGTATGTAACATCAAACAGCCAATGGGCTTCAATAACTTCCAGCCCTTTATTAGCCATTGTGGCAGAATCGATTGTGATTTTAGCACCCATGGACCAATTAGGATGATTCAGCGCTTCCGCCACCGTAACACCTTTCAATTGCTCGCGCGTGCGATCGCGGAATGAGCCGCCTGAGGCAGTCAGCGTAAGCTGGCTAAGCGATCTGCGATCTTCTCCATTCAGGCACTGAAAAATAGCCGAATGCTCGCTGTCAATCGGTATAATCGAAACACCCTTCTGCCTTGCCCGTTCCATTACAATATGGCCCGCCGTTACGAGCGTCTCTTTATTCGCAAGGCCAATCATTTTGCCCGCTTCAATGGCAGCAAGCGTTGCAGGGAGCCCTCTGCTGCCCATAATCGCCGTAACGACAATATCGGCTTCCGTCTCTCCAGCAAGCTCAATTAAGCCCTGCTCTCCATAAATGACCCGAGTTCCTGCAGGCAGCGAAGAGGCAACCGCTTCAGCCGCTTCCTTCGTTGACAAGCAAACGATGGATGGCTTGAAGCGGATCGCCTGCTGAATCAGCAGGTCCGTATTGCTGCCCGCCGATAAGCCGACAACCTGAAAACGCTCCGGGTCGTTTGCAATAACATCCAGCGTTTGCGTGCCAATGGAGCCTGTTGAGCCAAGAATCGTTATTTTTTTCATCTCAATCTCCTCTGACACTCGGATTAGACATGTACTTTTTGCATCTCTTACAAATTACATGGGGAGCAGACCAGAGAGCACGATCAACGGAAATACGATAATCCAGCTGTCGCAACGGTCCAGAACGCCACCATGCCCAGGCAATATGCGGCCTGTATCTTTGATATCACGTACTCGTTTGTAAGCGGATTGAATTAAATCGCCAAACTGTCCGGCTACAGCGGCCAGCAGCCCAATAAGAAGCGCTTTGCCAAATACGATGACGTCGGGGAAGAAAAAAGCTCCGATAGCTGCCACAACAAGCGACAGCACAACGCCTCCGAGCGCCCCCTCAATCGTTTTATTCGGACTAATCGATGGCCAGAGCTTGTTTTTGCCAAATGCCTTCCCGGCAAAATAGGCGCCAATGTCTGAGGACCATATGCAGCCAAGAAGCAAAAATGTCCAAAACAAGCCATGATCATCCATCTGTCTTACCGCATTCATCGCTCCAAAGCCCATCCCAACGTACAGCGCACCAAGCAGCATAAGTGCCGCATGATCGATCGTTGTTTTGTTTTTGGTCAAGACCGTTAGAGCAAGCAGCAAAAAGGCCAGCACCCACGTTACAAACATGAAGGATGGCGTTTCTACCCCAATTAAGTTCCATGGTAGCACAAAAAACAGCACACCCGCGTATCCGAGCAATGAAGCCGGATGAGCCCAAGCTTGGCCGTTCATCTTGACATATTCAGTAAAGCCTACCATCGCGAGCAAAACGAGCAGACCAGCATATAGCCAGCTTCCCGCTACTGCAAGCGCAATAAAAAATGCGCCTGCTACTACTCCCGTCACTATTCGCTGTTTCAATGTATAGGTCACACTCCGTTATCGAAGCTTATAGTCCGCCATATCGCCGTGCGCGCCGCCCATACTCCTCAATCGCTTCTTCGAAATGGGCCTCTGAAAATTCAGGCCAATAGACGTCCGTAAACCACATTTCGCTATAGGCAAGCTGCCAAAGCATAAAATTGCTTAAACGCAATTCTCCGCTCGTGCGAATCAGCAGATCAGGATCCGGAAGGTCGCGGGTCAATAAATGCGAACTCATCACATGATCATCTATTTGGTCACAGGTGAGCCGTCCTTCTTGCACATCCGCTGCGATCTCCTTGATCGCTTCAAGCATTTCCTTGCGGCTGCCATAGTTTAGCGCAAAAGTAAGTACGAGTCCCGTATTATTTGCCGTCTTGCTCATTGCTTCGTCCAACGCTTTAATCGTAAAGGACGGGAGATCCTCCCTGTGCCCCATGACGCGAACCTGAACATTTTTTTGCATCAAATCGTCTATTTCAATTTCTAGAAATTGCTGAGGGAGCTTCATTAAAAAATCAACTTCGTCTTTAGGCCTTTTCCAGTTTTCCGTCGAAAAAGCATAAAGCGTTAAATATTTAACGCCGAGCCGGTCTGCTGCCATCGTAATGCGTCTGACCGCTTTCATCCCGGAATGATGACCCGCTATTCGCGGTAATCCACGGTCTTTGGCCCAACGCCCGTTTCCATCCATAATAACAGCAACATGTTCAGGCACGTTGTCTAATCGTGGCGGCGCTGCCGGACGTGGGGACGATTTGCTAAATTTAGCCCAAAGTCGACTGATCATCTTCGTTCCTCCAACCCGGATTTAACAAGCGTAAACGGCTGCCACCGTACCCAATAGAAGGCAGCTTGCGTTTCGCGATGATATATAAGGCATTTAAAAAAATAAAAGCCTTATATTTAAACCAAACCCCACCTAACGGAGGGGCTTTAGCGAAATTATACTTCCATAATTTCTTTTTCTTTAGCTACTAATACTTTATCCACTTCTACGATAAAACGGTCTGTCAGCTTTTGAATGTCATCTTGATGACGACGGGACTCATCTTCTGAAATGTCCGTTTTCTCCAGCTTCTTCACATCATCATTCGCATCGCGACGGATGTTGCGGACAGCTACCTTCGCTTCTTCACCGAATCTTTTCGTCATTTTGACAAGATCAGTACGACGCTCCTCGGTCAGCGGCGGAATCGAAATGCGAATCGTTGAGCCGTCATTAGCTGGCGTCAAACCAAGATCCGATTTCATAATCGCTTTTTCAATAGCTGCAAGGGAGGTTTTATCCCACGGCTGAATCATCAGCGTCCGGGAATCCGGCGTGTTAATGTTGGCCAGTTGTGCAACTGGTGTCAATGCGCCGTAATATTCAACTTGCACACGATCAAGCAAAGCTGCTGATGCGCGGCCTGCACGCAGGCTGGCCAAATCGCGGCGCAGTGCACCGATTGCTTTCTCCATACGTTCTTCGGCATTTTTCTTAATAGCTTGAGGCATTATTTCGCACTTCCTCTCACAATGGTGCCAATTTTCTCGCCCAGCACGACCCGCTTAATATTATCCTGCTCTGTAATTGCAAATACAACGAGCGGAATATTATTGTCCATGCATAGCGAAGATGCTGTCGCATCCATAACACCAAGATTTTTATTTAATACTTCCATGTAAGTAAGCTCTTCGAACTTAACTGCAGTTGGATCTTTGAATGGATCAGCAGAGTATACGCCATCCACTTTGTTTTTAGCCATCAAAATGACTTCTGCTTCAATCTCAGCAGCACGCAAAGCAGCTGTCGTATCTGTTGAGAAGAACGGATTGCCTGTGCCAGCAGCGAAAATAACGACGCGGCCTTTCTCCAGGTGGCGAATAGCACGACGTCTAATGTACGGCTCAGCGATTTGCTGCATAGCAATCGAGGATTGTACGCGGGTTGGCACTTCAATTTGTTCC
This sequence comes from Paenibacillus sp. Leaf72, assembly GCF_001422685.1. Lineage (NCBI taxonomy): Bacteria > Bacillati > Bacillota > Bacilli > Caryophanales > Paenibacillaceae > Paenibacillus > Paenibacillus sp. Leaf72. The sequence goes on from NZ_LMLV01000023.1 coordinate 192,915, forward strand.
AATGCATCCTGTAGAGCAAGAGAATTCATAACTGTAGCCAGCATACCCATGTAATCCGCCGTTGCGCGATCAATCCCTTTAGCAGTTCCTGCAATTCCGCGCCAAATATTACCGCCGCCTACAACAATGGCAACTTCAACACCGAATGCTACAACTTCCTTTACTTGCTCAGCAATAGAAGCAATTGTCGAAGCCTCAATACCGTAGCCGTTATTTCCTGCCAACGATTCGCCGCTAACTTTTAATACTATACGTTTAAACACGGGTTTTTCCAACGTTGCTTACCTCCATGAATGAATCTAAAGCTCTTAGATTGCATCCGGTTATCAAAATATAAAGTTTCTCCGCTTACGAAAGCAGGCGAGGCGGACGCCCCGCCCCGCCTTTGCGATCGGTTTACAGTTTAGCTTGCGACATAACTTCTTCTACGAAGTTATCAACTTTTTTCTCAAGACCTTCGCCCAGCTCATAACGAACGAAACGACGGATTGAAATGTTTTCACCAATTTTGTTGATTTTATCGTTAAGAAGCTCCGAAATCGTTTGGTCTGGGTTTTTGATGAACGTTTGCTCAAGCAAGCAATATTCTTCATAGTATTTGGAAATACGGCCTTCAACCATTTTATCAACGATTTTTTCAGGCTTGCCTTCGTTAAGTGCTTGTGCACGCAAAATTTCGCGTTCTTTTTCAAGCTCATCGCCAGGAACTTCTTCGCGGCGAACGAATTTAGGGTTTGCAGCAGCGATTTGCATCGCGATATCTCTTGCAAACTCACGGAATTGGTCTGTTTTAGCAACGAAGTCTGTTTCACAGTTAACTTCAACTAGAACGCCAATACGGCCGCCAGCGTGAATGTAGGATTCAACAACGCCTTCTGTTGCGATACGACCAGCTTTGTTAGCTGCAGCAGCAAGGCCTTTCTCACGAAGGAATTCAATCGCTTTCGTGATATCGTTGTCTGTATGATCCAAAGCTTTTTTACAATCGAGCATTCCTGCTCCTGTTCTTTCGCGAAGTTCTTTTACTGCGCTCGCACTAACTGCCATTTTGAGCCCTCCTGAAGGTTTCGATTTATTTAATTAGGTATTCGTGAAAAAAGGGCGGTGAGAGGCTTTCACCTTCTGACCGCCCTTCGCCTAATAGCTTACGTTTATTGAATTAAGCAGTTGTTTGCTCACCTTGGTTAGCTTCAACAATTGCATCAGCCATCTTGGACGTAAGCAATTTAACCGCACGAATTGCATCATCATTACCAGGAATGACATAGTCAATTTCGTCTGGATCGCAGTTTGTATCAACGATACCTACGATAGGAATTCCAAGTTTGCGTGCTTCAGCAACAGCGATACGCTCTTTACGAGGATCGATGATGAACAAAGCGCTAGGCAACGATTTCATGCCTTTGATGCCGCCAAGGAATTTTTCCAAACGGTCTTTTTCTTTGCGAAGAATAATAACTTCTTTCTTAGGAAGAACTTCGAAAGTGCCGTCCTCTTCCCATTTCTCCAAAGTTTTCAAACGGTCGATACGTTTTTGAATCGTTTGGAAGTTAGTCAGCGTACCGCCGAGCCAACGTTGGTTGATGTAGAAGTTGCCGCAACGCTCAGCTTCTTCCTTAACGGAATCTTGAGCTTGCTTCTTCGTGCCGACGAACAGCATAGTGCCGCCCTCTGCAGCGATCGAGCGAACGAAGTTATAAGCCTCGTCAACTTTTTTAACTGTTTTTTGCAAATCGATAATGTAAATTCCGTTTCTTTCAGTGAAGATATAACGATCCATCTTCGGGTTCCAACGACGAGTCTGATGACCGAAGTGTACCCCAGCTTCAAGTAGCTGTTTCATGGAAATAACCGCCATTTCTCCAACACCTCCTGATAATGGTTTTTTTGTAGTGCCCTCCGCCGACGTCATCTTTCGTTAAAACTTCCACCTAAGCAGAAGCACCGTTAACGAAATTAATCAGCGTGTGTTTTTAACACCGTCAATTAATATACCATAACTGCATGCCGTACGCAACAATCTCCGAGCGAAAATTACCGCATTCCGCCATTTTATTACGAATTAAAAGCTTTTACTTCCTCTGGTGTCATCGGCTGTGTCGTAATGGTTGTAATAACTTCCTCAAGCGAAGGATTCCCGGTAAACAAAAAATAACCGGCGCGAACCAGTTTCTTTTCTTGCTTCATTTTGCGGATAAATGCCGCTTTATCACTAATCAGCTTCTCCTTGGCCAGCAGCACAGACGCCGCAGTCAAATTCGTTCCTGCCTGAATGCGAACCATTTTGCGAATGGTATTTTCATCCGTGTCCGCAACAGCTGAAGAATTATCCGTTGGCACTGCTGATGACTTTGGGGAAGCTGGGGCGGAGGCTTGCGGAGCAGCGCTTTCAGAAGGCATTTGTTTAGGCGAAGCGGTTGGTGAAGGCACTGCCGCTGCTTCGCTTTCTTCCTTTATGCTGCTCGTTGCCCGCTGCGCTTCAACAATCGCATCGACTTCACTTTGCGAATATATCTTTTCCTCTTGCCCAGCATCTGCATTGTCGCGGTTACTGAGCTTTTGCTGGCTGGATTCGCCAATCATCATCATTTGGAGCAATAATGCGCCGATAATAATGCCAAGGCCAAGCCCGGTTAAAAAAACACGGTTTTTAAACACGGGCACCCTCCTCCTGTTTCGCAAGCTGAAGGATAAGCTGAACCTCGCCCTTGTTCATGTTCATTTTTTTTGCAATTGCCTCAATAGACTTGCCTTGCTGATGAAGCGCAAACAAATCGGCATAACGCTCTTGAATCGATTGCTTCACTGACGGAGCTGGCTCTTCCTGTAGCGCAGCTGGAGCGGGTGTAATGGGAACGTCAACCTTGACCGGCATCACCTGGGCAGCTTGCACCGACACTGCGGAAGCCTTCTGCTGCTCAAAAAGCTGCTCCATAGCGCTATATTTACGCTCCAGCTCGGCTAAACGCTCCTCGCTGCGCTGTGCCTTGGCACGTGCTTCCTCTTGTGATTGCACGATAAGTGCAGTAAGCTCACGATTGTCCTGCTCCATGTTTTCCATAAACTGTTCCAGTGAAACTTCCATATTATTGACGGCTTGCGCGGCTGCGGGCTGTTTCCTTCTAGGCAAAAGCAACCCAAAAACAACGACTACAGCGCCAAGCAAAACTATGTATTGCCAGTTAGACATGCTTGCTCCCACCTGCCTTTAAAGCGAAATATCTACATGATGTCCCTTATAGGGATGTACAGGGGGATGGCTTTCTTCATGCTTGTCCTGCCCATCCTGTTTTTTGTGTTTGCCCTTGCGTTCATCAGATTGCTTGCTTGTTTCTTGATCCTGACGAACGTTCAGGCCTACGGAATGCTCAACTTCCGTATTTTTGTGGCGAACAAGCTCGGTCTGCGCAGCTTGCTGCTCGGCAAGCTTCGTCTGGTCCGACATCGGCTTATGATTCATATGGCTTTGAAGTCCGCTGGACTCCGGTGTGCGAGGAACCGATATTTGCAAATCAATAGGTTTGAAAGCCATCTTGATTACCTCCCTATTGGGTCAGCTTGCTCAAGTTTTTACGAACGGTAACTCACCTGTGAAATATCTCCATCTAAATACTGAAAGGAAACACGCTGCAGCGGGTCTTTAATATATTTCGTATATCGGCCAATTACAATTTTGATTCCGCCATAAATAATGTTATTGACGTCAACCCCAGCTTGCTCGCTATCTTCAAGCGTGCGCTCAATATCCAAAATCCGTTCACGGAACTGCTCAACCTCTGTCAGCGACTGCCGTTTGGTCGCGCTTAGCTTAATGCGCATGGCCATTTTGTCATCTGTTAGCTGCCCAATTGCAGCCAATTGATCCAAAATCACAAGCGCTTTATCCGCCTTATCCATGCTCTCGTTGTGCTGCTTGAGTTTTGTTCGCAATTCCAGCAGCTCCGAGCGATGCTCTGGCTTTACACCTACTTCAACTACTGTTGCAGTAGACATCGTATTGCCGATTGTACGAGCTTTAACCCGCTCGCCCGCTTGAATAGTCCCGCCAACAATCAGCCCCTTGGCCCCTGAACAAATAACATTTTTACCAGCGCGAACATTCGAATGCATAATACTTTGCGATACGAGCACATCATCGCCGGCAATAACGTTGCCGTCCTGGATAAAGGAGCATTTCACATTTTTTCCGGCTTTGACAAAACCTTTGTTGCCAGCCATAATGCCGCCTGATATTTCAATAGAGCCTTCAGCGTCCAAATCGGCGCCCTCAACTCCGCCAATGATACGAATATCCCCGGCAGATTTGACGCGGAAGCCGCTTAGCACATTCCCTCGGATGACTACGGTACCGACAAAATCAATATTTCCTATTTTATAATCTACGTCGCCATTCACTTCGTAAATAGGAAATACATTGATTTTATCCTTATCCGTCATCGTAATGAGTCCGTCCAGTGCCGCATACATTGCGGTTTGCTCATTGTTCAGCACGACATTTTTTCCTATTTTAAAACGCGCCGCCTTGCCTTCTTTCGATGCAACCTCATTCCCGGTTACCGTCATGCCCGGTTCGCCAGCAGCAGGTTCGACCAGTTCAGCAATCAGCTGGCCGCGCGTCACATTTTTCAACTGCGTCATTTCCTTAAAATCTACGGTGCCATCTTCATTTTCAGCCGGGCGCCGCTCTTTGCTTTTCATATCATAAATAAATTGAACAAAGCCGTCCTTGCCAACTTCAGCAGGCTTTCCTTCAGCAATTAAAGTTTGCTCTTTATAAAAAGCGAGCGGATTGTTACAAATGTTTTGAAGGACGCCGGGCACAATTCCAACGCTCACTCCGCTACTTTGCACAAACTGCTCTAATTGTTCAAGCGAGCATTCAAAATCATCCGTCAAACGTTTGAATGTCAAAAAGGCTGACATTTTATCTGCAGATATTTGAACGCTCATAATGGTATCTAATGATTGACCTTCCATTACACGCCTCCACTCTAGTACTGCATTAGTTGATCTTTATGCTTGGATAAAGCTCCTCTAAGACGTAAAATAGCTTTGGAATGGAGCTGCGAAATTCGTGACGGCGAGAGCGACATGACGTCTGCAATCTCACTTAAAGACAGCTCTTCATAATAAAAAAGGGAAACGACGATACGTTCCTTCTCCGTCAGCTTCTCTATTCCATTAACCAATGAATCTTTCAAATATACTTCATGGACTTTATGGTCAGGATTTTTTGCCCGTTCATCCACGAGCAGCGAAAGTCTTGTTTCCGACTCTTCCTCACGAAGAGGATCCTCAAGCGAACATACAGTCGTTACCGCAATCTCTTGAAGCATCGTTGTAAACTCCTTTTCCGTTATGTTCAGGTAATTGCTAATTTCAGCATCGGAAACCGAGCGTAAATACTGTTGTTCCAGCTTTTGATAAGCCTCTTCCACTTTTTTCGCTTTCTCTCTCACGGACCGCGGAACCCAGTCGCCTTGACGGAGACCATCAATAATTGCGCCGCGAATGCGCCAGGATGCATAGGTCTCAAACTGCAGCCCCCGGCAATAGTCAAACTTCTCTATTGCATCAATTAAACCCATAACGCCATTGCTGGCAAGGTCATCCTTGGATACGTTTTTAGGCAGGCCAATAGCCATACGATTGGTCACATAATCAACAAGCGGCAAATATTGCTCAATAAGCCGCTTCTTCGCTTCAATATCCCCTTCTTCTTTCCAAGCTTGCCACATCGGAATGTTTAAAGAAGCAATCATATTTTTCACCCTCCTGTCAGGTGACGTACTACTTTAGCCAGTTCTTCCGGTTCTTTGTTTTGTGCAGACACGAGCTGTGGCGGCGCTAATGGCCGAAACGGCTCTTGCTCTTGTTCCATTGGCTGCTTGCTATCTGCCTCATCTTGCGCTGGGCGAATATCCAGCCCGTCTTTCAACAGCTGATTTAAATCTTCGCTTTCATCCGGCGTAGTCAAATTAAACTGTGTTCCTATTCCATCTTCTTCTGCAGCGCCGTTATCCAGCAATGCCGGCGGCTTCAAAATAAACGTAAGCACTGCACGCAGTATAAACGCAATGACAACAAAGGCGATGAATGCATATACACTGCGCAGCAGCATGACTGTGACCGCATTTTTACCGAGTGAGAAAAGAATCGTTAATATAACACCCGTGAGTCCTAATCCGACATTCCATCGCCAATTTCCGATCATAATAATTCAAATCTCCTTTATTCCAAGCTGTACGCTGCGAATGAGTAACAGACCGCTTCCGCTGTCGAACTCAATGGTGCGACCATAATTGCCGCCTGTATCCTGTGCAAACACAGGAATTTTGAACTTGTTGACGATCTCAAGGCAAGATTCGACATTTCGCGGACCAATACGCATAGAGTCCGATTGACCTGAAAAGGCGAACATTTGAGCGCCTCCAGCCATTTTCGCTACAAGGCGATTTTGCTGCGCCCCCACATGCTTCATCCGTTCAATAAGCTCAGGAATGGCCGTATCGGCATATTTCGCCAAGTTAATCGTCGCCTCTCTTGCAATTTCAGAGGAAGGCAGCATAACATGGGCCATTCCGGCTACTTTATTAACCGGATCATAAAGCGTAAGTCCTACACAAGAACCAAGCCCTGTTGTTTTGAGGACGGAACCCTCAGTTGCAATATTTAAATCAGCCATTCCAACCTTAATCAAATTTTGCTGTATCATTCGACATTTACTCCCAGAGCGCGGAAAATTTTTGTAAATGATTCAGGGTCAGGTATGAGGAAAAAATGGCCTTCCAGGTCTTGGCAGTCTTCGAGAAATGTCGTCTCTATCAATAGCGCGGAATCGCCCATTTCGCCATATTGCAGCAAGCCATAGCTTAAAATAGCTCCCGCCATGTCCAGCGCAACGGATGGAACCGATGGAGCCATCGCCAAATGGGTAAAATCAGCCAACGAAGACAGATACGAGCCGGTCAAAATATTTCCGATTTCGCATAAAGCCGACAGCTCCATTTCGGAATAGCCGTTCTCATCATCATGAGGCAATGACAGCAGCTGAGTCAGCAAACGCTTCGCTGCGTCCTCCTGAATGATAAAAAACATATTGCCCGGCGCTTCGCCTTCCACTCTTAAAAACACCGCGATGACGACCTGCTCCATACCGCCTACGCGATCGGCAATTTCTTCGAAGGGCAGCAGGCTGACCTTCGGAACACCCATATCGACTGGCTTGTTAAGAAGACGAGACAATGCAGTAGCTGCATTGCCCGCGCCTATATTGCCGACTTCCTTTAGTACGTCAAGCTCAAAAGCTTCAAACTTGCTGAACTGTGCCACTTCTATCCCTCCAGTTGCATGAGCTGTTCGATCTCGTTTTTATTCAGCACCTCAACTAGATTTAGCATAATAAGCAGTCTGCTGTCCCCGAGCTTGGCAATACCGTGCAAGTACTTCGCTTTAACGCCGCCTACGATTTCCGGTGGAGAATCGATGTTGTCCGTATCGATATCTATGACATCATTCGCGGAATCGACAATAAATCCTACTTCAAGATCATCTACCGCTACTACTATAATTCGCGAATTATCTGTCGGTTCCTGCTCAGGTAGGCCAAAACGCCCACGAAGATCGACAACCGGCACAACAACACCGCGCAAATTCATAACGCCTTTAATAAAAGCGGCTGTTTTAGGCACGCGGGTAATCGGCGACATCCGCTCTATTGTTCTAACTTTATCTACTTCAATACCGTATTCCTCATCAGCTAGCGCAAAAACAATGACCTTCAATTCTTCTCCCATTGTGAAAACCTCCTATTTGATTAATGCGTTAGGATCAATAATTAATGCGACCTGGCCGTCACCTAAAATCGTCGCTCCAGAAATCGCCTCGATATTGGTCAAATATTTGCCAAGCGTTTTGAGCACGATCTCGTTTTGGCCGATAAACTCATCGACGGTGACTGCCGCCCATTTTTCTCCCTTGCGCACCACTACAATTTCGGTTTCTTCCTCGGCGCTATCATTAAAGTCAGGTGTCTCAAGCACACGGCTCAGCGATACAAGAGGAATAACGGTATTGCGGAATTCAATCATTAAATTGCCATGAACGTTCAAAATTTGCGATCTGCGGATAATGCTGGTCTCCACAATGGAGGACAGCGGAATCGCATATTTTTCCGAGCCCAGCTTGATCAGCATCGCCGAAATAATCGACAGCGTCAGCGGAAGCTGTACCGAGAATTTCGTTCCTCTGCCAAACACCGAGTCAATGGTAACATTTCCACCAAGCGACGTAATTTTGGAACGTACAACGTCCAGTCCTACACCGCGTCCGGAAATATCCGAAATTTTCTCAGCTGTACTAAAGCCTGCTGCAAAAATCAGCATATTGATTTCGTCGCTCGACAGCTTTTTCGCCTCATCTTCGGTAACGACGCCGTTTTTGATCGCCGTCTTCAGCACCCGCTCCTGGTTAATGCCGCGTCCATCCTCTTCCACTTCAATGAACACATGGTTGCCGCTGTGATAAGCACGCAGGAAAATGGTACCTACTTCTGACTTGCCTGCGGCAATACGTTCTTCCACCGTCTCGATGCCATGATCGACTGAGTTGCGGAGCAAGTGAACGAGCGGGTCGCCAATTTCATCAATGACGGTACGGTCAAGCTCTGTATCCGCCCCAGTAATGACCAAATCGATTTTTTTATCAAGCGACTTCGCCAAATCGCGAATCATGCGAGGGAAACGGTTGAACACCGAATCGACGGGAACCATGCGCAGCTTGAGTACGATATTTTGCAAATCTGTGCTGACACGCGTCATATGCTCGACTGTCTCAGTCAAGTCATTGCGTTTAATTTCGCTTGAAAGCTGTTCTAGTCGAACGCGATCAATGAGCAGCTCACTGAACAGATTCATCAGCGTATCCAGACGGTCGATATCAACGCGAATCGTCCGATTAACTGCTGCTGGCGCAGCTTGAGCAGGCGAGTCTTTACGAGGCGCAGCCGCTGCGGGAGCCTTGGCTGCCTCTTCTTTTTTCTCGACGACTGCAATAGCTGCTGCAACCTCTTCCTTCGCTTTCTTCACCTCAGCCTCAGCTTGCTGATTCGCTGTTGGCGTGCTTAGCAGATGAAGCGATTCCTCATCCAGCAAAGTTATAACTGCCGTCTCCACTTCGGATACATTCATAATTTGCGTATGCAGGTCTTCCAGCTTCGTCTGTGTAATGGTAAATACAGTAAAGGAACGATCGAATTTTTCCTGTTCCAAATCCTGTACAGAAGGTTCCGATTTCACAATCTCTCCGTGTGCTTCCAGCAGGTTGAATACCATGTAGGCACGAACTGCTTTCAGCAAACAGTCCTCGCGAATCGTTACATGAATATGATAAGCCTGATGTCCGCTATCAATGGATTGCTTAATCACCGAAGTCTGGTACTCGTCCAGCAGCAAAATAGGCTTGTCCGCATTGGAAGAATCGCCTTCCGCTGCAGCCTTTTGATCCGGCACCGATAGTTTATGCTCTCCGCTAAAAATCGACTGCAAGGCGGCCACAATTGATGTCACATCCGCTTTACCAGTACCACCGTTAACGATATCCTGCACCATTGCCTCCAGCGCATCAAGACCCTTGAAAAGCGTATCAAATATAAAGCTGTCCATCTTGAGCTTGCTATTGCGAACAAGATCAAGCACATTTTCCATTTCATGTGTCAAGGCAGCCAGATCCTCATATCCCATCGTAGCCGACATGCCTTTCAAAGTATGAGCGGAGCGGAATATATTTTGAACAATTGATAGATCTTCCGGCTCGCCTTCCAGTCGCAATAAGTTTTCATTCAAGGTTTGAAGATGGTCGTTAGATTCGTCGATGAACATCGACAGATAGGCATTCATATCCATTGTATCGCACCTCCTGCTAGACTTGTGATTGCTTCAATCGTTATTTAAGTACACAGCTTTCAATACGTGCAGCGATTTGTTGCAGCGGGAGCACGGTCTTAACTGCCCCGCTTTCGTAGGCGCTGCGCGGCATGCCGTAAACGATGCAAGTTTCCTCCGCCTCGCCTATAGAAGTTACTGCACCGCTCTCAACAAGCTGTTTAAGACCTTTCGTACCATCGCTGCCCATTCCGGTCAGGATGACCGCGTGACGCTTCAGCTCCTTGAAAGGAACTAATGATTCATACATCACATCTACCGATGGACGATGCCCATTGCGCTGCGGCTGCTCTGTTAAATGAATATAATAACCGGAACTATCTTTGCCAAGCTCTAGATGATAGCCTCCGGGAGCAACATAGACAACGCCGGGATGAACCCGGTCGCCTTGAGCTGCTTCAACGACATGCAGCGCACTGAAGCTGTCGAGGCGCTGAGCGAGCGATTTCGTAAATTTCGGCGGCATATGCTGGACAACTAGGACAGGTGCGCCTAGATCGCCAGGCAAAGCGCTAATGACCGTATGCAAAGCACGCGGCCCTCCCGTTGAAGCTCCAATTGCAACAATGTGCTGAAACGAAGTAGACTTCGGCAGCTCTTTTTTCGGCGGAGCGGGAGTTTCCGTTTTTTTGCTCGCTATAATCGGCGGAGCAGTTGGCTTATATGTAGAGGAAGGCGCCACCGCTTTGACTGCCGCTGGTGGTTCCGGCTTTTTGTTCATGCTAGGCGGCTTTATTGGTGGCGTAATTTCCGGTTTCTTCTTCGCCATAGAAGGTGCAGCCAGCCGTGACGCTGCATTTGTTGTTGCTTCGGTTATTAGAGGCTTTTTAATATCTAGCGCCTTCACTTTTACCGGCGGGTCCATCTTCTCCTCAATGAATGAAGGCTTCCTCGCCAGTACAGCTGTTTTTAGCTTCTCTATTAATTGCTCGCCAACCTGGATAATATCATTCGTTGCAATGCCTGAAGGCTTGCGTATAAAGTCAAAAGCTCCAAACTGCAATGCTTTGATCGTATCCCTCGTGTTATCCTCACTAATGCCAGACAGCATAATGACAGGCGTCGGGTTTTGTTTCATAATCTTTTGCAAAGCCTCAAGTCCATTCATTTCAGGCATTTCCAGATCGAGCGTTACAACATCGGGCTTCCATTTCTCCACCGCTTTTACAGCTTCGGCCCCATTGGTTGCAGTCGCTATTATTGAAAACATTGAATCCTTTAAAATTAAGTCACTAAAAATTTTTCTCATAAATGCAGAATCATCTACAATGAGTACACGATAAGGAGCCATCTTTTCCCCTCCCCTGATTAAAAGGACTATCTCGTTAGCTTGAATAATTTATGCAAGAATCCCTTTACACCGTTTTTAGCATCAGATTCCGGCCTCTTTATTTCTAGAAAACGAACTGCAATTTCATGCATAGCTTTCGATGCTTCACTGCTTGGATAAGCGATGGTGAAGGGAATCTGGCGTTTTACCGCCTTGCCTACATGAGCATCATCGGGTACGAGTCCGAGAAATGGCAAGGAGGCTTCTAGGAAGCGCTCGGCAGCCAAATTGATTTTATCTGCTGTCAATCGGCCTTCCCGCTTGCTGTCTGTCCGATTGACGATAAGTCTGAAATTCGGATGGATGCCCATTGCTTTTACCATTTTTATTAAGGCATATGCATCGGTTATAGAGGTCGGCTCTGGCGTCGTTACAACGATCGTTTCCTGTGCTGCGGCGATAAATCTCGCCGTTTCCTTGGAAAGTCCTGCACCAGTATCAAACACGATGACATCGTACAGCCCTTGAAGCTTTGAAACCTGCTCTGTGAACAAGGTCAGCTCTTTCTCTGACAGCTCCAGCAAATCTTTAATTCCCGATCCGCCTGCAATAAAATGCAGTCCTTCAGGCCCTTCCTGAACGACATCCCAGATCGTTTTGTCCTGCTTGAACAAATGATATAAATGGTAGGAGGAGCGCACGCCCATCAGTATATCGATGTTCGCCATGCCAATATCAACATCAAAAACGAGAACCTTCTGACCAAGCTTCTGAAGCATCAGCGCAAAATTGAGACTAAAGTTGGACTTCCCAACGCCGCCCTTGCCGCTGGTGACAGCTATAATGCGCGTTTCGCGCTTGCCGCCTTCGCTGCTGCTTGCCTTTACCATATGTCGCAGCGCTTCGGCTTGATCATTCATCGTCCGCTTCCCCCAGCAAATCATTCATATAAGCAGCAGCGTTAAAGCGATCAATGTCATCCGGCACCGTCTGCCCTCTTGCCACATAAGTCGGCGTTAAACCGAACTTCATCACAAGGTTAAAAATAGAGCCATACACCGCCGTTTCATCCTGCTTCGTAAACAACACCTTCTCGATGCCGTATTTCACAAAGTTTCCGGCTACTGACGTCATATCTTTCGTTTTGCCGGTAAGGCTCAGCACAAGCACCGTTTCATTGCGGTCATGCGATTGAAGCAGGCTGTTTACTTCTGATACATTTAGCTCATTGCGGAAGTTGCGGCCAGCCGTATCCATATAGATGAGCTCTCTATCTTCGAGCTGCTTGAATGCCTTCGGCAAATCCATAGGAGAAAAAACAACCTCCAGCGGAATGTTTAAAATATTAGCGTACGTTCTAAGCTGGTCAACGGCAGCAATTCGGTACGTATCTGATGTAATGAAGCCTACTTTTTTGTTATGCTTAATCGTTTGATTAGCCGCAAGCTTAGCAATCGTTGTCGTTTTGCCTACGCCCGTTGGACCAACAAAATGAACGATTCTGGCCTGCTCATCGATCATGCCCGCTGCATATGGGGCCATCCATTCGAGCAGTTGCCGTTTGGCAAGCTCCCATACTTGCGTACGTGTCAATGGCTCCCTTTGCTGCCCTTCCTGCTCAGAGATGATCGCCATAAGCTGGTCGATCCACTCCACTTCGAGCTCCTGCTCTTGAAGGCGGTCATGAAGGGCTTGTGCAGCTTCTGATAATGAATTTCCTGCTTTTTGCGAAGACAGCTGCAGGAGGGATTGCTTAATCCCTTTAATTTCGTCCATCAGCTGATCGTTGACTGGAGAAGCCGCCGCAACTGGCGCAGGCCTTGCTGGCGGCTCAACCGTAGCTGTAGCAGCTGCGGTTGCTGCTGCGGCACGCTGCTGCTTCTGCATCGTCTCCGTAATAGCTGCCATTACGGCGCTGACATCATCGGGCGCCTTGCGCTTCTGCGGCGGATTTTCCGGAGCCGCCGCATTCGACTCAATAGCGGCAATAACTTCCATCTTCTTTTTGCGGAACATGCCCATGAAGCCACCGACTTTGACTTCTTTCGTATTCAATATAACGGCATCTTTGCCAAGATCGCTTCGAATCATCGGCAGCGCTTCGGGAAGCGCATTGACTACATAACGTTTCACTCTCATAAATTCACCACCCCTACGCTCTGTACTTCAACGTTAGGTTCAAGCTCACTATAAGAGATGACCGGAACCTCCTGCATCGTCCGTTCCACAATCTGGCGCAAATACATGCGGATTGTAGGGGAAGTGAGCACAACAGGCTGCTGTCCGGACTGAATTTGCCGGGTCACTTGCTCATTCAGCTTGGAATAAATTTGTTGAGTGACGATCGGGTCAAGCGCAATGTAACTTCCCTGATCGGTCTGCTGTACGGACTCAGCGATTTTCTTCTCCATCGCCGGACCGACTGTAATCACTTTAAGCTTGTCTCCCGTTGCTGCAAACTGTTGGGTAATTTGCCTTGACAGCGCCTGTCTGACATATTCCGTCAGCACATCGGGATCTTTCGTGTAATGCCCGTGATCGGCCAACGTTTCAAAAATGGTCACCAGATCGCGGATCGAAACTTTTTCACGAAGCAGCTTGGCAAGCACTTTTTGCAAATCGCCAATGGATAGCACCGAAGGTATGAGATCATCGATAAGCGCTGGATACGATTCCTTGACATTTTCAATAAGCGCCTTCGTCTCTTGACGGCCAAGCAATTCATGCGCATGACGCTTAATAATTTCTGTCAAATGCGTAGCGACAACCGAAGGCGGATCTACGACGGTATACCCCGACATTTCCGCTCTTTCCTTCATCTGCTCGTCAATCCAAATGGCTGGCAGCCCAAATGCCGGCTCTGTCGTTTCAATACCAAGTACCGATTCATCATCGAAGCCCGGGCTCATTGCCAAATAATGATTGAGCAGAAGCTCGCCTTTCGCAACGGTATTCCCTTTAATTTTAACGACGTATTCATTGGGTCTCAGTTGAATATTATCGCGGATCCGAATAACGGGAACGACAAGCCCCAGCTCAAGCGCGCATTGCCTTCTGATCATAATGATACGATCCAGCAAATCGCCGCCCTGCTGCGTGTCTGCCAGTGGAATCAGGCCGTAGCCAAATTCGAACTCGATTGGATCCACCTGCAGCAAGCCAATGACACTTTCCGGATTACGAACCTCTTCAATTTGCTGCTCTTCCACAAGCATCTCCTCTTGCTCCACTTGCTTCTCCTGCAGCTTTTTCATTCTCCATGCGCCAAATGCGAGCAGTGCCGCAAAAGGGAGCGTGCGCATAACGCCGATTGGCGAAACGAGACCAAGCAAAGCTATTGTTCCTGCAACTATGTATAAAAGATTAGGGTATTTAAACAACTGTGCTGTCAAATCCTGTGCCAGGTTGCCGTCCGATGCAGCTCTTGTAACGATTAAGCCTGCTGCTACCGAAATAAGCAATGCTGGAATTTGACTGACGAGGCCATCCCCGATGGTTAAAATCGAATACGTTTCGAGTGCCTCGGCAAAGGGAAAACCATGTACCGCCATCCCGATTATAAATCCGCCAACCAGGTTAATAATGAGAATGATAATGGATGCAATCGCATCCCCTTTTACAAACTTGCTGGCACCATCCATAGCTCCGTAGAAATCTGCTTCTCTTTCAATCTTGGAACGCCGGTCCCGTGCCTGCTGCTCATTAATGAGTCCCGCATTTAAGTCGGCATCAATACTCATTTGCTTGCCGGGCATCGCATCGAGGGTAAACCTTGCTGCTACCTCGGCGACCCGCTCAGAACCCTTCGTAATAACGATGAACTGAACGACGACGAGAATAAGGAAGACGATAAACCCGATTGCGATTTGCCCGCCGCCCACCCATCTACCGAATGTTGCGACAACTTCCCCCGCTTCTGCATGCTGCAAAATGTTCCGGGTGGTAGAAATGTTGAGTGCTAATCGGAATAAGGTCGTAACAAGCAAAACTGCGGGAAAGATGGAAAACTCCAGCGCTTCCTTCGTATTCATCGCAATAAGCAATATCATTAAAGCGATGGAAATATTCAGAATAAGCAAAATATCCAGCAAAAGAATAGGGATGGGAATAACCATCATGAGCACGATGCCTATGATCCCGATTAACACGATAAGATCTTTTGGTTTCATGACGCTTCCTCCTCCCTTAAATTACGATGATTTGACACGGCCTTTCAGCTTGTAAACGTATGCGAGCACCTCCGCCACAGCCTGGAACAAATCTGCCGGTATGGCATCTCCGATTTCGGCGCGTTCGTATAATGCTCTGGCAAGCGGCTTATTTTCCATCGTAATAACGCCGTGCTCTTTGGCGATTTCCCTAATGCGCAGCGCCACATGATCCATGCCTTTGGCAATAATAACGGGCGCCTCCATATTAGAGGAATCATATTTCAAGGCGATTGCAAAGTGCGTCGGGTTGGTAATGACGACATCTGCATTCGGGATTTGCTGCATCATCCGCTGGATGGCCATTCTCCGCTGCTTTTCTCGGATGCGGCCTTTAACGAGCGGATCACCCTCTGATTTCTTATGCTCGTCCTTAATGTCCTGCTTGGACATCTTCATGCTTTTCTCCTGCTCGTACTTCTGATACAAATAATCCGCAAAGGCGAGTATAACAAGCGCAGCACCAATTTTGATCCCCATGCTGACCGTCAGTCCAGCTGCAAAGGCGAAAATTTGCTCAACAGACAGGTCCGAAAGAGAAAGCAGCCGGCTCCAATCGCTTGCAATCGTCTGGTATACGAGCACTCCAATAATCAGCAGCTTGAGCAAGCTTTTAAGCATTTCAACAATAGAGCGCATGGAGAAGATCTGTTTCAATCCTTGGAGCGGATTTAGCTTGCTGATCTTCATCTTAAGCGGCTCTCCTGTAAGCAAGAAGCCAAATTGCGCAACGTTACCGATAATGCCTACTAAAATAGCTACCGAAAATATAGGCAGTAAAAAGATGAGCATTTCGGTTACGAGCGTACCGAACAAGTTAAAAACATTTTCAGACGTAAGCTCCATAAGCAGCCAATTTTCGAAAATATCATCAAACATATTCATAATTCGCTGCTTGTAAAAGCCGCCAAACATCGCAAAGCCAGCAAACGTAAACAGCAAAATCAAGGAGCTGGGAAAGTCAGCCGATTTGGCTACCTGACCCTTCTTACGCGATTCCGAGCGTTTTTTGGGCGTCGCTTTCTCCGTCTTCTCTTGGCTGAACAGCTGCAGGTCGAGCTTTAAACGGTACATTTGCACGATTACAGCCTCCTTTACCCGTCCGGCCCTTTGAAAATGGCGAATAGCTGCTCCAAGTTGTCAAACATGATGGCAATGAGCCGCTCATACAGACCACTTAGCCCCGGCATAAGCAGCACGAGCAAAATCGTCCCGATAATAAGCTTAAGCGGTATCCCAATTACGAAAACATTGTATTGAGGCGCTGTTTTGGCTAAAAACGCCAGTCCGACATCCGTCAGAAACATAGCAATTACTAGCGGAGCTGCGACCTGTAAAGCTAGCAAAAACGTATTTCCAACGGCTTTCGTTAAAAATTCGCTAATGCTGCCACTGCTGATTCTCGCAAAAAAGTCTCCAGCAAGCGGCATCCATTTGTAACTGTCCATGAGCCCTCGAAGCAAGTAGTGATGGCCGTTCAAGGAGAAAAAAATGACAATAAGCATCATGTATTTAAAATTACCTAGCAATGGCACGGAAGTACCCGTCAATGGGTTGACGACGTTCGCCATCGCAAAACCAATTTGCAAATCCATTAATGCCCCTGCCGTCTGCACGACTACGAAAAACAAATACACCACGAAGCCGAATAGCAGGCCTATCAATATTTCCTGTACGACATAAAGCACGTAGCTGGCATCTGTCGCTACCGTCTGATTAATGCCATACGTGAGATACACGATAAAAGAAATAAAAAAACTTAAACCGATTTTCGCAATATTCGGCATCATTTTCCCCGAAAACATCGGAGCTACGACGAAAAATGATGTAATTCGACAAAAAATCAACAAAAAAATAGGAAAACCTTGCTC
The DNA here is from genome assembly GCF_001422685.1 of Paenibacillus sp. Leaf72. Taxonomy (NCBI): domain Bacteria; kingdom Bacillati; phylum Bacillota; class Bacilli; order Caryophanales; family Paenibacillaceae; genus Paenibacillus; species Paenibacillus sp. Leaf72. The sequence continues at coordinate 210,205 of NZ_LMLV01000023.1, forward strand.
GATAAGCTCCATCGCTGCGATTCACGCCTATCCGATATATTTATGCAGGTTGTTCAGCAGATTATAAGTGAAATCGACGATCGTATTTAGAATCCACGGCCCGAACAAAACAACGGATGCAAAAACCGCTACAATTTTCGGAACAAATGCTAGGGTTTGCTCTTGTATCTGGGTAGTCGCCTGAAAAATACTGACCAAGAGCCCAACAACGAGAGCAATAAGAAGCATTGGAGCACTGCTTTTTAGTACGGTAAATACAGCCTCGCTGGCCAGACCGATAATAAAATCGGCACTCATTGAACATCCCCCCCTATACAGTCGTCAGGTATTAAAGCTTAATAACAAGGATTTGACTATCAAATACCAGCCATCTACCATGACGAACAGCAAGAGCTTGAACGGCAATGAAATCATTACTGGCGGAAGCATCATCATCCCCATCGCCATTAACGTACTGGATACAATCATATCAATAACGAGAAACGGTATGAATATAAGGAAGCCCATTTGAAAAGCTGTCTTGATTTCGCTAATCGCATACGCCGGAATCAAAACCGTCAATGGGATATCCTCGTAAGTTTTCGGCTTTTCCGTCTTCGTATAATCCATAAACAGCTTTAAATCCTTCTCTCTCGTCTGCTTGAACATAAACGCCTTCATCGGTACAGACGCTTTCTCGAAAGCTGCTGTTTGGGAAATTTCCCCTTTCAAATATGGCTGCAAAGCTACCTCATTTACTTGAGAGAAGGTAGGGGCCATAATAAAAAAGGTTAAAAACATAGCAAGTCCGATTAGTACCTGGTTCGGTGGCATCATCTGCGTACCGAGCGATGTACGAACGAAGCTAAGCACGATAATAATGCGTGTAAAGCTGGTCATCAATACTAGAATAGCAGGCGCTATGCTTAGCACGGTAATCAGCAGCAAAATTGATAACGCGCTCGGGTTCGGCTGATCGCTGCCCGTGTTGCCAAAGTTAATTTCTACGTTCGGCAGCGGTTCAGCAAAAGCATGCGATTGAAATATTAAACCGGCTAACTGCACCGCAACAAGAGCTATCCACCATTTATTTTTCATGATCATCATTCAACCGTTCATTAGGGTTAGGGTCTTTGAGGAGTGCTTCGAGCTGCTGCTTGCGATCCGCCTGACGATTCATCTTGTCTTTGAGGACATTCTGAAACGATGAAGCGTCGTTCCACTGTTCATTCTGCGGTTCCTGCTCGCCAGAGCCTTGACGAAAGCGTGATAATAAGCCCGTCAAAGCATTCGGCGACCAGCCACCTTGCACTTGCCTCTCCATTGCCTCAATAATCGCCTCAGCTTGCTTCTCATCATCAATCTTGTCCAATAGGGTAATGTTTTCTCCAACCCCTACAACATATAGACGCCCTGACAGCTCCACAACTTGAAGCGAATGATTTTGACCTAAGGAAATGCCCCCGAGCGAACGAAGCGAACGATTTGTTCCTCCGAACGCCCGGTTGCGCCGCGAAAGCCATTTAATAACAACAATGATGAGTCCAATAATAAGGAGTAGAGAAAAAATAACCCATACTACACTGCCTGCCACGTTGGACGAACTAGTGTATGGCAATTCAGGCTGGCTCGTCTGAACTGCTTCCGCTAAGGCGGCGGCAGGCAGAACGGCCATTCCTGAAAACAATAAAAGCGTTACACGAGCTTTAAGTTTGACCATCGCATACAACCGTTAGCCCAGCGTTTTCTTGATTGCTTCAATAACACGGTCCGCTTGGAAAGGCTTAACGATGAAATCTTTCGCTCCAGCTTGAATGGCGTCAATAACCATTGCTTGCTGTCCCATTGCAGAGCACATAATGACTTTTGCATTTGGGTCGATTTTTTTAACTTCTTTCAGTGCTGCAATGCCGTCCATCTCAGGCATCGTGATATCCATCGTAATCAGGTCTGGCTTAAGCTCCTTGAATTTCTCCACCGCTTGTGCGCCATCAGGTGCTTCACCAACTACTTCGTAGCCGTTTTTGGATAAAATATCGCGGATCATCATGCGCATAAATGCTGCGTCGTCTACGATTAGAATACGGTTTGCCATCTTTTTTCTTCCTCCTAGGATGCTATTGTAATTTTTGAATTCGGTCCCATTGGCTTACGATATCGGTTACACGTACGCCGAAGTTCTCATCGATAACGACAACCTCGCCTTTTGCGATCAGCTTGTTGTTAACCAGAATGTCTACAGGCTCACCAGCAAGCTTGTCCAGCTCGATAACAGACCCTTGCGACAATTCCAAAATATCTTTAATCTGCTTCTGGGTCCTTCCTAATTCTACGGTAACCTTCAGTGGTATGTCGAGCAGTAAATTGAGGTTCGTCTCTTCGCCTTGAATATATGGCGCATTATTGAAATTAGCAAACTGCACAGGCTGAACATTCACATTGCGATTGGCTGCATGGCCATATGTATTCGGGCCAGGCGGCTGCATCATCGGCGCTTCATTATATCCCGCTGGCGGTTGTTGTTCTTGCTTCTGCAACGATGGAGCCGCAGGCTGCGCAGGAGCACTTTGTGGCGCTTGCGGAGCCACTGGCGGCGCTTCTACTACTGGAGGTGCTTCAACTGCTGCAGCAGTCTCTTCAACCGTCTCTTCGCCCATAAGAATAGCTACCATTTGCTTTGCAAAAGAAACAGGCAGTAGCTGCATAATTGTCGAATCTATCAAATCTCCAATTTTAAGCCGGAAAGAAATTTTGATGAATACATCTACCGGAGGCAGATGTCCCATTCCCCCACCGTTGTCTACATCGAGAATATCGATGCCTGGCGGCGATATATTAACAAAACGATTGAAAATGGTTGACATCGACGTTGCAGATGACCCCATCATTTGATTCATCGCTTCCTGAACGGCGCTAATATGAATTTCATTGAGCTCTTCTTCTGTAGGATTGCCTGAGCCGCCGAGCATCAAATCGGCAATAATTTGTGCGTCTCTCGTCTTAATGACAAGCGAATTTATGCCTTGGAAGCCATCTACATATTGAACACTTACAGCAACATGAGGCTTTGGAAATTCATCTGCCAGCTGATCTCTGCGAATAAAGGTAACTTCCGGCGTTGTAATATCCACCTTCACGCCTAGCAATGTAGACAAGGCAGTTGCTGCGCTTCCGAACGTAATGTTACCAATTTCGCCAAGCGCGTCCTGTTCCATAGCTGAGAGGAAATCTGATAACTGAACATCATCGGCAGATGGCTGTTCAGCATCCGTACTGCCAGAAGATTGATTTAGTAACGCATCAATTTCCTCCTGCGACAAATAATCTTTACTCGTCATATTCTTCTCCCGCTCCTTCGTTCACAACTTCATCAAGCTGAATAGCCAACCGATCTTTCACGGAGCCTGGACTGCCGATGAACTTCAATTTATCGCCTACCTTGATATGCAGGCCTTCCCCTACTGGCTTGTTGAGTGAAATGACATCTCCTACATTAAGACCAAGAAACTCCTGAATCGTAATGGAAGATTCACCAAGCTCGGCAACAATCGGCAGCTTCGCTTTGCTTACGCGCTGCTCCAGCATTTCAACTTCCTCTGGAATACGCTCCTTTTTCTGCGAAACGAACCAATGATGCGCCGACAAACGAGGCATAACGGGCTCAATGACAACATGGGGAATACAAAGATTGATCATCCCCGTCGTTTCACCGATTTTCGTACTTAAGGATATAAGCGCGATTGTTTCATTCGGTGATACGATCTGCATAAATTGAGGATTCGTCTCAAGTGCTTCCAGCCGTGGTGATATATCAATGATTGTTTTCCACGCCTCTTGCAAACTCTCAAACGTCCGGCTAAAAATCTTTTCCATAATAATCGTTTCGATTTCAGTCAAGTTATTGATTTTGGAAGGCGCAACGCCTTGCCCGCCAAGCATACGATCCAGCATCGCGTAAGCGATATTTGGATGCACCTCCATCACCATGCGTCCTTCAAGCGGCTCCGCCTCAAAAATATTCAATATCGTCATCTTCGGAATCGAACGAATAAACTCATCATAAGGAAGCTGCTCGACCTGAACTACACTGATTTGAACGAAAGTACGAAGCTGCGCTGAGAAATAGGTTGTCAAATATCGCGCGAAGTTCTCGTGTATGCGAGTCAAGCTGCGAATATGATCCTTCGAAAATCGAACAGCACGTTTGAAATCATAAACTCTGACTTTTTTCGTTACTTCTTCCTTTTTTAAATCCTCGGCATCCATCTCGCCAGAATTAAGGGCCGCCAGCAGCGCATCTATCTCATTTTGCGATAAAACATCAACCAAATTTTCTCACCCCCTTCAAGGAATGTCGCCAACCAGCATTAAATGTTGGTCATGATAAAAGCTGTTATTTCTACCTTGACCAGCTTCTGCTTTTTATCCAAAATTGGATTAATTTCATTAAGCAGCTTCGATTCCAGCAGATCCTCGCCTTTAGAGCCATTCAGCTCTTCAGCCGTCATATCTGCAAGCGCCCGGTTAATAATAGGCTTAACTTCAATTTCGATGATTTTATCAAAATCTTCCTTCGTCTTCTTGCTGTCCAGCTGGAAAGCGAAGCTAACGACAACGACTTTGTTCGAATCTTTCAAGTTGCGCTTAAATTCTTTAAGCTCAGACGTTACTTCTACACGCTCATCGGCGGTAAGATGCTTGACTTCAACCTCTTTGTTTGTTGAACCATCAGTTGTACTTCCCATAATTTTCGGCCACATAATCACAACCACAACGGCAATCAATACAATCGACAGCAGTATAGTTACTAACCATGGCAACATTTTTTTCATCTCTATGGACCCTCCGTCTGTTCACTCTTCTGGGCCGCCGCATATACGCCGATCGTACGAAGATAGTTCTGGATCAGCAGCAAAAGCTCCTCCGAGCTTTCTACCACTATGAATTTTTTACCAGTGGTCAAGGTAATAATGGTATCGGGCACTTCCTCCACCACTTCAATCAACAGAGCATTGATCATGAGCTTAGTACCATTAATACGAGTCACTGTAATCATAAACTGCCCCCTCACATCGCGGGGGAGGCGCTATGGCCCCCCACCTGCGTTATGCCTAACGATTATCGTTTCAGGTTGACAACCTCTTGCAAAATTTCATCGGAAGTCGTGATAATACGTGAATTCGCTTGGAAGCCGCGCTGAGCCACGATCATTTCTGTAAACTCGCCTGTCAGGTCAACGTTTGACATTTCAAGCTGTCCGGCCACGATTGCGCCCGTTCCAAGCTCTGCATCTCCAGCGACCGTTCTGTAAGCCTCAATGTCTCCATCTGGGTTAGCATTGTTGGTCATTCTGTACAAATTGCCTCCCATTTTCTCGAGTCCACTTGGGTTAATGACTTTGACTACACCAATCTGCGCGACTTCTTCTGTTGCATCCGCCGTAACACCTGTAATCGTCCCATCTTGCCCGATTGTGAAGGAGGTGACCTCTGCTGGCAAAGTAATAATACCACCACCACTATCTAATACAAACAACCCGTTTGCGTTTACAAGCTGTCGGTTCGCATCGAGCACAAAGTTGCCGGCTCTTGTCAAAAATGATTCTTCACCATCTGCTGCGGTAACTAGAAAAAATCCATCGCCATCAATGCGAAGATCGGTCGGTTGGTTTGTAGTCATTGCGCTTCCTGGCGTATGAACGGTATCAATAGAAGCAATGCTGACACCAAGTCCGATCTGCTTCGCATTCACACCACCCTGCTCGCCTTCTACCGGAGCGGTAACACCTGCTGTTGTTTGGCTCAAAATATCGCTGAACATGACGCGGCCGCCTTTAAAACCCACCGTATTAACGTTCGCAATATTGTTACCGATGACATCCAGCTTCGTTTGGAAGCCGCGCATACCTGACACACCCGAGTACATTGATCTTAGCATAGTATTTAAGCCCTCCTAATTTAGGTTTATCCTTTTGGTTAGTTGGCTGCCTCTGTCGGTCAGCAGCCTGAAGAGCCTCCGTATTGGTCCGGCTCTAGCTTAAAATAACGGCGCTGTCTATATGCGTGAATACATTGCTTTGCATTTGCTTGCCATCCATTGCAGTAACTACTGTACGGCTAGGCACATTCACGATCATCGCAATATCTTTAAAAACGATTAAAGAGTCAATGGCGCCTTTGGATGCCGCTTCGTCCACAGCATTCACAATTTTCGTTAATGAATCCGCTTGAAGCTGAATGCCTCGCTGCTTCATCCGAACTTCAGCATGATGGCTGAATTTTAATACTTTCGAATCCAGCAAATCTTGAAATTCGCTAGGCTGCTGGGATTTTGCCCCCACCGTCTTCGCATTGTTTAAGGGCGAAGATTTAAGCGGAAAATAATGCCCAATCTTTACGCTGTCGCTCATGAGGTTTGTTCCTCCCCGCTGTCAGCAGCGGATTCTTCATCAGGCGTTTCAGCATCCCCAGCACTTTCAGCTGAAGCATCCGTTACAGGCTCCTCCGTCTCTGCCGGAGTCTGATCAGAAATCGTAACGATATCACTTACTTTAATCATCGTGTTATCTTCAAACTTGGCATACAATACCCCGTCTGTTGCTACAATCGACTTTACAACATCCGTATACATGACGGTGCTACCTTTATCATCAAGCTCCTGCCATGTTACGCTTTTGCCAATCATTGTAGATGCACTGCCGATGTCCGAGTTCAGCTGTGTAAGCTGCTTATTCATATTCATCAGCTGCTCGACTGAAGTGAACTGCGCCATTTGGGCAATAAACTCCGTGTTGCTCTGCGGGCTTAATGGATCCTGATTTTTAAGCTGTGTGACGAGCAATTCGAGAAACGCGTCCTTACTTAGCGATGTTTTATCATCCTCGGTTTTTCCTGCTGTTTTAACGTTTGCCTGATCATAATTCGGCCAGACCACTTTATTCGTAACGACTGCCAATTCCATCACCTCCATCCCGCAAATGATTGCTTAAGTCCATAACATCCTTTTAGACTGTAGCGTTAACCGCCCGTCCGTAGCCCATATCCTGAATGGCAATTTGCTCGATTACATCTGCTTCAAAAGCAGCTTCATCCGCTCTGCTTCCGCCCTTGCCGTTGTTGTTTCGATTCGTAAATTGTTGATTGGAGCCTTGTCCCTGTTGGCCATTAGACAGCTCTGATGCAGCTTGCCCCTGGGTCACTTCAAGCTTGTCAATCGTTAAGCCTTGGGATTGCAATGCCAGTCTCAATTGCGACATTTGGTTATCCAGCATATCTTTCGCCATGACCGTATCCGTATGGAATAGTGCCGTCAACTGGCCGTTTTGCATCGTGATCCGAACATCGACCTGGCCCAACTGTTCAGGGAACAGCATGATTTTAGCTTCGTGCTTGCCATTTAATGAAGAAATATCAAACTTCTGCACGATAAGCCCCGTCATGGATTCCGCAAATTCGTCTGCTAATACGTAAGGCTGGGCGACTGCTCTCGCTGCCACGCTACTCGTTGCCTGCTTAAGCGAATGAGAAAAGTTTGCATTTAAATTGCCGGCCAGAACGGACTCATCATCGGCTGTATCTGCCGTTTCTTCAACCAATGTATCAGCTGATAAAGCTTCTGCCACTGCGCTTTTCAGGGCAATTGTATGCTGGGATTGCTGATTCAAACGCTGAAGCCATGCTGCTGTTTGCTGTGGAGCAGCCTCGCCTGCTGCAGCTGGTTCAAATATCGCTTGAACATTGCTGTTATTACGCTCGGCCGTGCCTGCTTCCTTCTGCTTTTGCAGCAGTTTCTGCAAAGCTTCCAGCTGCTGTCCAATCAACTGCGATGGCTCTTGCTGCTGAACGCGTTTCGCAGATCCCTGCTCAAGCACATTAGCCAGCTGAATCAGCGCATTTTCCAAATCATGCTTCACAAGCGCAATTTGTGCTTTCACTGCCTCATGTCCATTGCCTGCATCTGCTGCTTGAACAACTTCCTCTGAGGATAGCTGCTCATCAGGCTGCTTCAAAGTGAGAAGCGGGGAACCTAGCAGTGCTAGTAAAGCCTGCATTTGCTCCAGCATCACTTGCAAATCTGCCAATTGGGCTTGTGCAGCCTCATCCGTGTCCGCAGTATCCAATTCATCCATTTGCTCTAGCAGTCCATCAATAGCCGCAAGCAAATCCTGATTGTTCGTTTCTCCGAGCAAGCCAGCTGTATTGAGAGTAGTCATCCGAATCGTTCCGAGTGCTGCTGCATCCGCAGTGTTCGCAGTTGCTGCTGTGCCTGCTCCCGCTTGGCCATTATTCAATTGACCATTCAGCGTTTGAGCAAAAGCCGCATCTCCCGTTCCCTTCGCTTGGGCATTTCCGCCAGTGGAAGGAGCCGCCGGCTGCGAAGCTGCTGGTGATGATAAAACATCCATTTATTTTCACCTCCCCTCTATTTACCCGCCATCAGCTTCGAAACGATCTGAGCTGTAACTTTATCATTCAATGTCGACATCTCGCCAACGATATTGGATCTTGTTGTATCATCTACCGCATTCAAAATACGCAGCACCTTGCTGGCACTTACGTCAGACATCGTCATCAGCAGTTTGGCCGCACTTTTCGCATCCATAGCTGCAAATGTTGCTCCTAGCTGCGTCGAATCCAGTGTCGAAGACGTTGTAGTCGTTGTCGCTGTAGTCGACTGGGCATTTTTGAGCTGCGATTGCAGTGCCGCAATTTGCAAGTCTTTCGCCGAAACGGTATCCTTCAGCTTCAGCGTTGCATCAGCCGCTGTTTTCGGCGTCATTTTCTCCAAAATTTTCACACGATCATTTGGAGCCATCGCATCGAGTACAAGCACCATTTCATCAAGCGACATGCTTTCTAAAATGGGTGCGGCCTTATTCGGTGCAATTCGTGCATACATGCTGGCGAGCTCTTTAATTTTGGCCGTGTATGCCTCATCTTCAAGCGCCTGTGTTGCATTTGACTTCTTCAACTGCTCAATTTGGCTTTTCAAGCTTGCAATTTCTTTTTCCTGATCCGTTTTAAGAGTGGACGTTTCCGTCAGCTGGCCCTCTTTCTCCGTCAGTTGAGCTTGCAGCTCGGAAATTTTACGAGTCATATTTTCTGCCTTGAGCGTTTCATCTGTGCTTTCACCGCCAGTTGACTGCGGATTCGGCAGCACATCTTTGAGCAATGGAATCGAATTTCCGACGGTGAGCGCCTGATTTCGCATATCGCTATTAAGAAGGATCAGCAATATGCCAAGCACAACAATCGTAAACAACACCGGGGTCATAAAAAACATGGCCCGCTCAAATCCACTATATCCTTGTTTCTCCACATCTGTATCTGCCACTGATTTCACTCCCTCTAGCCTTGCGCTGCAGCCGGATATTTACGGCACGCTTACCATGAAACGGACAGTCGCCATTTCATCCAACTCGTTTTGCTCCTTAAGCTGCATCGCATACCGGAAACGTTCCTTCTCGTTATCCTTTGCCTTCAACCATACTTTCTCGTCCTGCATTTTATCCGAAAGCTTGATCCGATTTTGCTCGACGACCTTTTGCGCCCGTTTCACTTCAAGCCGTTTAGCTTCAATACATGAGTCCAAATAATCCACATATTGTTGAATGGTCTGAAGCTCAGCCAAAGAAACGCCGGATTGCGAAGACTGATGCTGCTTCTGCTCCCATTCTGCACGGCTTTCACGCAATTGCTCGACGGTCAGCTCGGCAGCCTGCAGCTCTCCAATGGAAGAGGACAGTATCCATTCTGCCTGCGTTTTTTCACTTGTCTTCAGATCAACGATTTTTTGGTAGGAATAACGAAATGCTCCCATTCAACGCTTCATCTCCTGTAAAAATCAATTATTAGCCGCTCCTGAGCTTCCTCCAAGGTGACTTTTTCATTTGTTTTTTGTCTCGTGAACTGATGAATCGAATCAATAAATTGCATCGCCAAATCAATTTCTTCATTAGAACCGCGTTGGTACGCCCCAATATTTATAAGGTCTTCCGAATCTTTATAAATAGATAATAGGCGCTTCAACTGATTAGCCGCATCCTGCTGCTCCTCAGTAATAATTTCTTTCATAACCCGGCTCACAGATTGCAAGACATCAATGGCTGGAAAATGTCCTTTATGCGCAAGATGCCGGCTCAGAACGATATGACCATCCAAAATCCCCCGGACTGCATCCGCAATCGGTTCGTTCATATCATCCCCGTCTACTAATACGGTGTAGAAAGCAGTGATTGAGCCTTTGGGACCAGTTCCCGCTCGTTCTAGCAGTTTAGGCAAATTCGCAAATACGGAAGGCGTATATCCTCTCGTTGCAGGTGGCTCGCCGATCGCAAGACCTACTTCACGAAGTGCCATAGCGTAACGCGTAACGGAGTCCATCATAAGCATGACGTTTAGACCACGATCGCGAAAATATTCAGCAATGGAGGTGGCGATTAATGCCCCCTTCATCCGAATGAGTGCTGGCTGGTCCGAGGTAGCGACAATGACGACCGAACGGGCTAAGCCTTCAGGTCCCAAGTCCTTCTCAATAAACTCTAGTACTTCACGACCACGCTCGCCGATTAATGCAATGACGTTGACGTCGGCCGAGGTGTTTCGGGCAATCATGCCGAGCAGGGTACTTTTCCCTACCCCAGATCCGGCAAATATACCTACACGCTGGCCTCTGCCAACCGTCAGCAAACCGTCGATAGCTCTAACGCCAATGCCCAGCGGCTCCAGAACACGAGGACGCATAAGCGGATTGCTTGGTTCATTATGAGTAGAATAATGCTGCATTCGGCTTGGTAAAAAAGACCCATCAAGCGGCTGGCCGAGGCCATCCAGCACTTTTCCAAGCAGCTCGGAGCCTACCTGCACACTAAGCGGCTTGCCTGTTCCTACAACATCACAGCCTGAGCTGATGGAGTGCAAATCGCCCAGCGGCATTAGAATAACTTTATTGTTCCGAAAGCCTACAACCTCAGCCTTAATCGGCTTTGCCGCTTTATTCGGATAGATATAGCACACATCACCGATACTTGCATCTGGCCCTTCCGATTCAACGGTAAGCCCGATGACCTGGGTGACCTTTCCATTCACACGTATGGGATCAATTGCCTGCAAATGCTCGACATATTTGCCCGCCTGCAATGAACTATTGCTCATCAGCCTGTCCTCGCTCGTCCCTTGATTGATGAGCGAACTGGACCAGCTCGCGTTTTAATTCTGACAGCTGTGTATCGATACGGGCATCAATGCTTCCGTATGCGGAACGAATAACGCAGCCAAAATCTTTAACCGTCGCATCCGGCAAAATTTGCAGCTCGGCTTGCGAGTCGACTGCCAAATTCAGCTCTTCTTGCGCAGCTTGGACGAAAGCCAACTGACCAGGTGCGACGCACAGCGTAATAACACCTTGCTCGCGTCTTCTTGCAAGCGATTTTTTAATTAATTCAATGACCATTTCTGGAGCTTGCTCCAGCTGTTGGCCGATTACCTTTTCCGCTACCGCGCAGCTTAGTTCCACCAAAAACGGTTCCGCTTCCTGAATGATCTGCTCACGCATTGAATAAGCGGAAGATAAAATCGCATTCGCTTCGAACAGCTTTTGCTCCCATTCCTGCTTGGCTAGCATATTCGCTTGCTCGATGCCTTCCGCAAAACCACGTTCATAGCCTTCGCTGCGGGCAGCTTCTGTCGTCGCTTCATCCTCGAGTCTTTTTTCCAACCACCAGGCTTCCACATTCGCTTCAGCCTCGGTCAGCATTTGCTCGCATTGAGCTCCCGTTTCCCGCAATCGTTCTTCTGCAAACTGCCTGGCATCAGCAATAATTTGATCCCGCAGCGTAATCGTTTCTTCATCAGGCTGTTCTTCCTCTGGAGCTTCAGCTTCACCATTCGCATCTGCTGCGAGTGCTGCATGCTTGTTCTTCCAGTAAAGCTCTCTTAGTTGATCGATAGAAACAACGCTTGTGGATTTAATCAAATTAGACAATGATATCATCTCCTCCGCCACGGGCGATAATGATTTCACCTGATTCCTCTAATCTGCGAATCGTTGCGACAATACGGGTCTGCGCCTCCTCTACATCACGCAATCGGACTGGACCCATAAACTCCATTTCTTCCTTGAATGTTTCCGCCATGCGCTTCGACATGTTTTGGAAAATGGCATCCCGCACTTCTTCGCTAGCGACTTTAAGCGCAAGCTGCAAATCGGCATTTTCGATATCGCGGATAATCCGCTGAATCGAACGATTGTCGATGTTGACGATATCTTCGAAGACGAACATCCGCTTCTTGATTTCTTCTGCAAGTTCAGGATCTTGAATTTCCAGAGAATCAAGAATGGTGCGTTCCGTACCGCGGTCAACACCGTTCAAAATTTGAACGATAGAGTCGATACCGCCAGCATTTGTGTAATCTTGAGTGACGGTAGCTGAAAGCTTCTGCTCCAGCACACGCTCCACCTGCGATATAACTTCCGGTGAAGTGCTGTCCATGAGCGCAATCCTTCTTGCAACTTCCGCCTGCTTTTCTTGTGGAAGAGAGGACAAAATGTGCGAAGATTGCTCCGATTGGAGATAGGACAACACGAGTGCAATCGTCTGAGAGTTCTCGTTTTGAATAAAGTTGAGTATTTGCATCGGTTCTGCTTTGCGGGCAAAGTCGAATGGCCGTACTTGCAAAGTAGCAGTCAATCGATTTATCACTTCCGCCGCTTTGCTCTCACCTAGCGCCTTCTCCAAAATATCTCTGGCATAAGTAATACCGCCTTGCGAAATATATTCCTGAGCTACACAGATTTGATTGAACTCTCCTAAAATCGTTTCACGCTCTGAGCTGTCCACTTTACGCACATTGGCTATTTCAAGAGTTAACTGTTCAATTTCATCTTCTCTTAAATGTTTAAAAATTTGAGCTGACACTTCGGGACCTAGTGTAATTAGCAGTATTGCCGCTTTCTGCCTTCCGGTTAGCCCATTCATCGATTTACTCATGCAAACGACCTCTATTCATCGACAAGCCAAGTCCGAAGTAAATTAACAAATTCATCCGGCTTGCGTTTGGCGAGTGTCTCAAGATTTTTACGTGCTTGGCTGTCATTGCTTAAGCTATCAAAATCAAGGGTAGGATATTCTACAGCCGTTGATGCTACAACCGCTTCCTGTGCTTCAGCTGCTGCTGCTTCTGCCGCTTGCTGTCTGCGTCTGCGAACGAGCAAAATAATCAAACCGGCAATAATCGCAAGTGCTGCTGCTCCAATTCCGATTGCCCATCCCATTGATAAGCCGCCAATCGTGTTTGTAGCGGTGCTTTCAGCAAATGTTTGCCCAATAAGTGAAACCTTTTTGTTGATTAAATCGTCATTATTAACATCTTGACCTGAATCAGCAAGCTGTGCACGTACCAAACCTGTCAAGAAGGTCGTAATCTCTGTACGAGATTCTGGAGTGAGTCGACTTGCTTCAACACCGATGCTAATGGATAGATCTTTAATTACGAAAGGCCCTGAAATCGTGGTACGATTAATTCTTCCAAAATCGTAATTAACAGTAGAAGAGCTTTCTTCCGAGGTAGAGTTTCCAGCGGCATCCGTTGCAGTATAGCCCGGAACATCCGTTTCTCCCGTTCCTGCTACACCGCCTGCACTGGAGCTGCCACCTGTAGAAGAACTGGTCTGATCGGACTGGCTAACAATAATTCCGTTATTATTATTGTCAGGCAGCGGCACAACCTGCTGTTCCTCTGTCTTCTTATTATCGAAGTTCAAGCTGCTTCCGATGCTGATGACTAGATTTTCGGAACCGACAATCGGTCCCAGAAACTGTTGAATATTCTTTTTCAATTCCGCTTCATATTTGCGTTGAATTTGGAATTGGCTGTCAACCGCTTCCGCTGTGCCTGCAATCGTGCCCCCTGCTTCGGAGGACATCAGCTCGCCCTGCGGACCAGAGATGGTAATGTTGTCTATTGTCGTACCTGGAACTGCCGATTTTACCAGATTGTAATAACCGTCAATTTCCTTTTGAGTTGGACGATAGCCAGCCATAAATTCCAAGGAGATGGCAGCCGTTGCTTTGTCTTTCTCTTCAGGAGTTAGAAACACGCTTTCTTCTGGCAAGTTCACAAGCACTTTAGAACTTTTCACGCCTTGCATGCGATTCAGCAATTGTTGGATCTCGCCGTTCAAGGCGCTTAAATATTTGACATTAAATTCATTTTCTGTTGTGCCGAAGGTCGAAGAGCTTTGTGTAAAAGCTTCAAAGCCAATTGATCCGTTCTGCACAAGACCAAGTGAGCCGATCGTTACCTTAGTACGTTCGGCTACAGCGCTTGGTACAGAAATACTAGTTCCGCCACTCCCTAGTTCATAAGGGATACCATTGCTATCCAGGTAGTTCATAATGGCTGCTGAGTCTGTTGTATCCAAATTTTGAAAAGCCAATTCATAATCCGTTCTTGTAAAGATTACAGTAAGAAGAATTATAGATAACAACAGTACGCCTACAGAAGCCCCCAAGCCTATTTTCTGTTTTTTTCCCATTTGACTCCAGAATTGCGAAATTCTCAGTCTAAATTGGGCGATTTTCTCGTTCACCTTGTCACCTCACCCAAATTCTTTGCCAGGTTTTTTTATCGTTCATTATACCTGCATCCGCATTATTTCTTGATATGCCTCTACAACCTTGTTGCGGATTTGTGAGGTTAGTTGAAGACTAAGCTGCGCTCTTTCGCCAGCAATCATGACCTGAGAAACATCAACTTCACCAATTAAAAACTTATCGTTAAGCTTATGTACATTTTGTTCCTGGGCGCTAACACCCTCAATTGCGTTATTTAAAAACTGGCTAAATGTTTTTGTAAGTTCTGCCGGAGTAGCTTGCTCTACAGGCGCAGCTGTCATCGTCTTTAAAGGCTGCAACTGGTTCATCGAAATGGCTTGAATCACTATATTCCTCCTCGGCTATTGTTTAATGGTTGTTGCTACTTCCCAATTTCCAATGCTTTTACAAACATCGCTTTAGAAGAATTAATGGCTGTGACATTCGCTTCATAAGAACGCGAAGCTGAAATCATATCAACCATCTCTTTCGCGACATCTACATTCGGCATATTTACATAGCCGTTTGAATCGGCATCAGGATGGGTAGGATTATATACAAGCTTCGTTGGGGCTGTGTCATCAATGATTTTGGCAACCTTTACCCCACCAGTTGTTGTACTTTTTCCCATTTTGGCATTCAGCGCATTGGAAAAGCTTGATTTCAACGGCTCCAAAACGACCATTTTCCGTTTATAAGGCACGAATTGTCCATTCTCATAACCGGCACGCGTCGTTTCCGCATTCGCAATATTTGAAGAAATAACATCCATTCGCAGGCGCTGTGCGGTTAGAGCAGAGGCGCTCGCATCAAATCCGCTGGAAATTTTCACTCTTTAACCTCTCCCTTCTATTGCTGTTCGCATCATTTTGATTTCATGATTGACTTGCTGCAAATAAGCGTTATAGCTCAGCTGATTTTTCGCAAGCAGCGACATTTCCCGATCAATATCCACATTATTCTCATTATTGTTCATGGCGGTTTCTTTATCGCTTATGACTTGAGGCGTAGGATTGACCGGCCCACCTATAGGAATATGCCTTGCATTCGTAAGCTTTCCTTTCAGCTTAGGTGAGCTATTACCCATTTGTTGTTCCAAAAGCTGTTCAAATTCAACCTCTGACCGTTTAAAATGCGGGGTATCCACATTGGCTATATTATTCGAAATGACATTTTGCCGCATTTCTGCTGCATGAACTGCCCCCTCTAGCCTTTGGAATGAAGATCCGCTTAATAAGTTCACTTTATTATCACCACTTTCGATAATTAAAAGATCCTAATATAAGGTATTCAACACACTTCGTAGCATTCCTGCTTTGTTCGACATTAAATTATTAAAAAAATGAGATCATGCTGTCGATATTTGCCGACATGTTTATATTCAACAATTCTCCAAATTATTACAATAAGAAAAAAGCCCTATCTTTAAAATAAGATAGGGCTTTTTTAGTCGTTTAGACTCATATTTTATGATTTAATTTTTTCCAGCTCTTGAAGTAGCTGGTGATTTAATATCTTAATGTAAGTTCCCTTCATTCCGAGTGATCTAGTCTCAATGACCCCCGCACTTTCTAATTTTCTTAGGGCATTTACGATTACAGACCTAGTAATACCGACCCTGTCAGCAATTTTTGAGGCTACAAGCAGCCCCTCTTTTCCTTCCAATTGCTCAAAAATATGCTCGACTGCCTCAAGCTCGCTGAACGATAACGAACCAATAGCAACCGACACGACAGCGCGACTGCGTGCCTCATGCTCAATTTCTACCGAACGCTCGCGTAAAATTTCCATGCCGACAATCGTAGACCCATATTCTGCAAGCACTAAATCATCGTCGTCAAAAGCGCCTTGGTGCCGTGTCAAAATTAGCGTGCCTAAGCGATCTCCGCCACCTGTTATCGGGACAACCGTCATAATTTCCTGCTGCCCTAGCGACGGGAAAGTCTCATAAACACCAGCATACGGCGCCACATTCGTGACCGATTCCGTCATTTCAAGAAATTGCTCGTTGCTTTCCTGCGGGAAACGCAGCTCTTCTGCCGACATGGAACGCAGCGAGTCATGATCATGCGGATTCACAGCTGCACAACCGAGCACCTTTCCCCTGCGGCTTACGACAAATACACTCGTTTGAATGGTGCTGGTCAGCACCTCCGCCATTTCTCTGAAAATAAGCGGTTTGCCAGCCGCCCGCTGCAGCAGGCGGTTTAGCGTCCTTGTTTTTGTTAATAACGTCATGCCATTGCCTCCTAAAACTCATACCAACTACAATATATATTGACTCAAATCTTTATTTTGCGCAATGCTTCCCAGCTTTTCACGAACATATTCCGGCGTGATCAGCATATGGTCCAATGTAATATCAGGCGCTTCAAAGGAAAGATCCTCAAGCAGCTTTTCCAAAATCGTATGCAGCCTTCTCGCTCCGATATTTTCAGTATTCCGATTCACTTCTGCGGCAATGGATGCCAGCTCATGAATAGCCTCATCTGAAAATTCGATTTCAATGCCTTCGGTTTGCAGCAGTGCTGTGTATTGCTTAGTCAGCGCGTTTTTCGGTTCCTTCAAAATGCTCACAAAATCATCAAGCGTAAGCGAAGTAAGCTCCACCCGAATCGGAAAACGGCCTTGCAGCTCGGGAATCAAATCGGATGGCTTCGCAATATGGAATGCACCTGCGGCAATAAAGAGCACATAATCCGTTTTTACCGGACCATATTTGGTCATAACCGTCGAGCCTTCAACGATTGGCAAAATATCACGCTGCACGCCTTCACGCGAAACATCTGGGCCATTTCCACGCGAGGAGCTCGCAATTTTGTCAATTTCATCGATAAAAATAATGCCTGACTGTTCCGCACGTGTAACCGATTCCGAAATGACATCATCCATATTGATCAGCTTGTTTGCTTCTTCCTGAATAAGCACTTTACGCGCTTCCTTAACCGGCAGCTTGCGGCGCTTCGTTTTTTTCGGCATCAGCTGTCCGAACAGCTCCTGCATATTCATGCCCATGCCTTCGGGACCTTGGCCGCCTGCGAGCATGTCCAGCATATTCGGAGCAGCATCTTCAACTTCTACCTCAACCATTTCATTTTCCAGCTTGCCAGCAGCAAGATCTGCCTGCACCTGAGCCCGTTTTTGCACAATCGTCTGATCCTGCTCCGGTTCTTCTGCTTGCAGAATGTCATTTTGCTGGTTGCCAAAAAGCATCTCGAACGGATTTTTTTGCGTCTTTTCCTTTATTTTCGAAGGAACAAGCAGCGTCACCAGCAATTCGTTTGCCAGCTTCTCCGCTTTATCTTTAACCTGCTCGGTTTTTTCCGTTTTCACCATGCGGATCGCTGTTTCAACCAAATCGCGAACCATGGATTCAACGTCGCGGCCTACGTAACCTACCTCGGTGAATTTAGTTGCCTCAAGCTTTACGAAAGGCGCTTTTACAAGCTTCGCCAATCTGCGGGCAATTTCTGTTTTACCAACGCCTGTAGGACCGATCATTAAAATATTTTTCGGCACGACCTCATCACGCAACGATTCATCAAGCTGACTTCTGCGATAACGATTGCGCAAGGCGATTGCGACCGAACGTTTCGCAGGCTTTTGACCGACAATATACTTATCCAGCTCCGCTACGATCTCTCTTGGTGTTAACGCTGCATTTGCCATATTAATCTCCTCCGTTTAAGAGCCGATTTCTTCGACAATAATATTGTGATTCGTGTAGACGCAAATATCTGCTGCAATTTCTAGCGCCGAACGGGCCATTTCCTTCGCATCCAGATGAGTGGCATGGCGCTTGAGTGCTCTAGCTGCGGACAAAGCAAAGCTGCCGCCCGAGCCAATGGCCAAAAGACCATCATCCGGCTCAATAATTTCGCCATTTCCTGAAATCAATAAAAGTCCCGTCTGATCCATGACCAGCATCATCGCTTCCAATTTGCGCAGCACACGATCCGAGCGCCATTCCTTCGCCAGCTCTACAGCCGAGCGCTGCAAATTGCCATGATGCTCCTCAAGCTTTGCCTCGAACTTCTCAAAAAGCGTAATCGCATCAGCAACCGAGCCAGCAAAACCAGCAACGACTTGCCCGCGATACAAGCGGCGTACCTTTTTCGCTTTATTTTTCATCACCATGCTGTTGCCGAACGTTACTTGACCATCCCCTGCAATCGCGCCTTTTCCCTCGTGACGGACTGCACAAATCGTCGTTGCATGAAATTCCATTTCCATCTCTTCGCCTCCTCTATGCAAATGCGCCTGTACTGATCCAAACCTTCAAAAATAGCTGCATGACCGTAATTAGTTGTTTACCAAATGCGTGAAATGCTCCTGCTTAAATTGCTCAATGCCGGCAAGCGCACGGCTCGCAATCGCTTCATTCTTTTCCTTCTTGCTCTTCAATCGTTTCTCAAGCGGCGGGAACAACCCGAAATTCGCATTCATAGGCTGAAAATGCTTGAAATCCGCCGTCGTAATATACTGTGCCATACTGCCCAGCGTCGTGTCTCCAGGAAGCACAAGCGGCTCAAGATTGCGTGCGAGACGAGCGGCGTTGAAACCGGCAATTAACCCGGAAGCCGCTGATTCTACATAACCTTCAACACCCGTCATCTGGCCAGCAAAAAATAAGGTAGGGCGATTTTTAAGCTGATAGGTCGGCTCAAGCAAACGTGGCGAATTGATGAACGTATTGCGGTGCATAACACCAAAACGCACAAACTCGGCATTTTCTAGTCCTGGAATAAGCGAGAATACCCGCTTCTGCTCGCCCCATTTCAAATGCGTTTGAAACCCAACCAAGTTATACAGCGTACCAGCCGCATTGTCCTGACGCAATTGAATAACAGCATGAGGCAGCTTGCCTGTATGCGGGTTCACAAGACCAACTGGCTTCATTGGTCCAAAAAGCACCGTTTGCTTGCCGCGGCTTGCAATAACTTCAATTGGCATACAGCCCTCAAAATATACTTCCTTTTCAAAATCTTTTATTTCCGCTTTCTCGGCATTAACGAGCGCGTCATGAAAAATTTCGAATTCCTCTTCCGTCATCGGGCAGTTCAAATAAGCGGCTTCGCCTTTATCATAGCGGGAAGCGAGATAAACTTTGCTCATATCGATAGAATCTTTCTCCACAATCGGTGCAGCAGCATCGTAAAAGTAGAAATATTCCTCGCCCAGCAGCTCGCGTACTTGCGCGGACAACGCAGGAGCTGTAAGTGGACCTGTCGCAATAATGACGATTCCGTCCGTTGGAATTTCCGTTACTTCCTCGTTGCGGACTTCAACGAGCGGATGCTCGTGCAGAAGGCGCGTTACTTCGCCGGAAAACCCATCCCGGTCAACAGCAAGCGCACCGCCCGCTGGAACTGCATGACGATCCGCGCAGCCAAGAATGAGTGAATCCAGCTGACGCATTTCCTCTTTAAGCACGCCTACGGCATTTGCCAGTCCATTTGCACGCAAGCTGTTGCTGCATACGAGCTCGGCAAACTGGTTCGTGTGGTGGGCTGGCGTTTTCGTCTCGGGCCGCATTTCATAGAGTACGACGGGTACGCCTTGGGATGCGATTTGCCAAGCGGCTTCGCTGCCGGCCAGGCCAGCTCCGATAACGGTTACTTTTGGATAGGATGATGATGACAATGAACTTACCTCCAAATCATAATACGCGCTTCGCGCAAATAAATATCATTTTTTTGCTGGGATTGCGGGGTAAACCAACAGAACGGATAAAACACAGCTGTCCTCCCTATTCAGGGAGGACCGGGTCCACTCACATGTGGAGCTGTGCACAGCATCGTAGATGCCGCTTTATGCTTCTTCTTGTTCTTCATCCTGCAGCTCTTCGGAATAATCGCATGTAGGACATTGCAGCTTTGCTCCGCTGCGATTGCGTTTTTCTACGAGCATGCTTTCGCATTTCGGACATGGCTTGCCTGAAGGCTTATCCCATGAAACATAATCGCAAGCTGGATACGTATCACAGCCGTAGAAAATCCGGCCTTTTTTACTTCTCCGTTCAATAATTTTGCCTTCCTCACATTTCGGACAAGGCACGCCGATATCCTTAACGATCGGCTTCGTATTGCGGCAATCCGGAAAGCCGGAGCAAGCGAGGAATTTGCCGAAGCGCCCCATTTTATAAACCAAATGACGGCCGCATTTTTCGCAAATTTCATCGGAAACCTCATCTTGAATTTCGATTTCCTTCATTTCCTCTTCCGCTACTTCCAGACGCTTCTCGAACGAGTCGTAGAAGGTCGCAAGCACTTTGACCCAGTCCTGCGAGCCTTCCTCCACATGGTCGAGATCCCCTTCCATGTTGGCTGTAAATTCAGCATTCAGAATTTCAGGGAAAAACTCTTCCATTAGCTGGATAACAAGGTCGCCAAGCTCAGTCGGCATAAATTTCTTCTCTTCTATCGCTACGTATCCGCGCTTCTGAATCGTTTCCAGCGTAGGCGCATACGTACTTGGACGTCCTATGCCGAGCTCCTCAAGCGTTTTCACGAGTCTGGCCTCCGTAAAACGCGGCGGCGGCTGTGTGAAATGCTGTTTAGGCTCAATGGCTTCCGCAGGAATCATATCCCCTACTTCAATTGGCGGGAGGAATTTATGCTCCTCTTCGGCCCCATCATCATTACCTTCCACATATACTTTCATAAATCCGGCAAACTTGACCTTGGATCCATTCGCACGGAACTTGACATCGCCAGATATCATATCGACGGTCATCGTATCGAGAACGGCTGAAGACATTTGGCTGGATACGAAACGTTCCCATACCAGTTTGTACAACCGGAATTGATCGCGGCTGAGGAACGGCTTCATCGTATCCGGATCACGCATAATAGCTGTCGGCCTGATCGCCTCATGCGCATCTTGGGCATTGCTGTTCTTTTTCGCATAAATGCGAAGCTGCTCTGGCATATAAGGAGCCCCGTAGCGTTCCGTAATGTATTCCTTTGCTTCTTCCTGCGCAATCGGGGATATACGAGTGGAGTCCGTTCTCATATATGTAATTAGACCGACCGTGCCTTCCTTGCCTAGCTCTACACCTTCATAAAGCTGCTGGGCAACAGACATCGTCTTAGACGCCCTGAAACCAAGCTTACGGGCGGCTTCCTGCTGCAGGGAGCTCGTAATGAATGGAGGTGCAGGATTGCGCAAACGCTCCTTCTCCTTCACTTCCGCCACTTTAAAATCAGAGCCGCTTTCCATCGCATCCAGCACGGCTTGCATTTCCTGCTCGTTGCCGAGCTCGCGCTTCTCGCCGCCAATGGAATGGTATTTGGCCTCAAATGGAACGCCGTTTTGCGATACCTTTGCAGTAATCGACCAATATTCTTCCGGCACAAATTCATCGATCTCATTTTCGCGGTCAATAATCAGCTTGACGCATACCGATTGAACGCGGCCAGCAGAAAGGCCCTTCTTGACCTTTTTCCACAGAAGCGGACTGATCTTGTAGCCGACAAGACGATCTAGAATACGTCTCGCCTGCTGCGCATTAACCAAATCCATATTGATTTTGCGCGGCGTCTTAAAAGCATCCTTAACCGCTTGCTTCGTTATTTCATTAAATACAACGCGGCAAGTATCCGAGGCATCCAGCTCCAAATAATGAGCCAAATGCCATGCAATAGCTTCCCCTTCGCGATCCGGGTCAGCCGCCAGATAAACATGCTTCACTTTTTTGCTGGCGCTTTTGAGTTCTTTCAGTACGCTGCCTTTGCCGCGAATCGTAATATATTTTGGATTGAAATCATTTTCAACTTCGACGCCAATCTGACTTTTCGGCAAATCGCGAATATGGCCCATGGAAGCCTTAACAATATATTTGCTGCCTAAATACTTCCCTATTGTTTTCGCTTTGGCTGGTGATTCGACGATAACTAATGAGTCTGCCACGTTAGGCGCCCCCCTCTCTACTGCTTACTACAATGCTATATATAGCGATCCAGACTGCTGCTCGATCCTACGTTTTATACATAAATTTATCAGAAGAGCGCTTAAATGTCCAAAAGGAACAGCTATCAGCTGGTGTAATTCATTAATGGATAATGGACGCTCTCGCAGCAGTGCGATAATTTTTCGTTCATCAGCGGACAATTCCTTGTCCGATTGGCGCTGTGAAAAGGCAGAAGAATTCGACTGTTTCAGCCATTCATCGCCAAGCCATGTGTATTCTTCAAAAATATGCTCGGCCACGCTAACCAGCTTTGCTCCTTGGCGAATAAGCGAATTAGGCCCTTCACTTTTAGGAGAAGAAATCGGACCCGGCACAGCGAATAAATCACGGTTCATATCCAGCGCTTGCGCTGCTGTAATCAAAGAACCGCTGCCAATTGCCCCCTCTATGACGAGTGTGCCAAGGGAAAGCCCTGCAATAATTCGGTTGCGCAGCGGAAACATGCCGGGATGCAGCGGCGTACCGATTGGCGTTTCCGAGAGCAATAGCCCCTCTTCCGCTATATGGCGATACAAAGTTCTATTCTCTGAAGGATAACAACAATCTACGGCGCATGCAAGCACAGCTATCGTGCTACCAACTCCTCGCAGAGCGGCCTCATGCGCCTTGCTATCGATTCCACGGGCTAAACCGCTCGCAATAGTCATCCCGCCTGCCGAAAGCTGCTCAGAGAGCATAGAAGCAGTATGACGGCCATATGCGGTAGGATTGCGCGTTCCGACGATTGCTATAATTGGACGCTTCAACAGCTCCAGACGGCCAATCGCATACAACACCCAGGGCGGCTGCGGAATTTGCAGCAAATAGTTTGGATAGGCTTCATCAAACGGTGTAATGACACTAGCTCCAAGCTGAACTGCCTTTTCATAGGAAGAGCCTGAAGCAACGAGTCCTTGCCCTATTCGCTTAACAGCCGACCGTGCCTGCTGGGTGCTAAAACCGGCCTTAACATAGGCTGCTTCATCCTGACCGCTGCCCTCTCGCCACGCGCCGCTCGCTACTGCCTTCTGAATCGTGCGCCAGCCAATGCCTGGCACTTCGCTAAGCATCATTACGATTTGCCTGCATTCATCATGATCACGTTCCATATCGTTCGGCCTCCATTATAATGAGGCACGCCCTTACATTCTTTCCTATTGTGCGTTACATGGCTGAAGAATGCAAGTCGCCCTCTCATCTTCATAAAAAAAAGCAACCTTTCAGCTCCCGCTAACGGGAATCGAAAGGTTGCTTACCTTTTTCAAAGCTTTATTATTTTGCAACAGTTGTGCATTTTTCCAACAGGCCTTGCTCTTCAAGCACCGATACGAGCGTGGAGCCCATATCCGATGGAGTAGGCGCTACTTTAATTCCGCATGCTTCAAGCGTAGCGATTTTTTCAGCAGCTGTTCCTTTGCCTCCGGAAATGATCGCGCCAGCATGGCCCATACGTTTGCCTGGAGGCGCTGTTGCGCCGCCGATAAAGCCTACAACCGGCTTTTTCATATTGGCTTTAACCCATTCTGCCGCTTCTTCTTCTGCTGTACCGCCAATTTCACCGATCATAATAACCGCGTAAGTATCAGGGTCATCATTGAAACGGCTCAAAATGTCGATAAACTCGGAGCCTTTCACTGGGTCGCCGCCAATACCGACTGCAGAGGATTGTCCAATGCCGCGAGTCGTCAGCTGGTGAACCGCCTCGTAAGTCAATGTTCCCGAGCGGGAAACAACGCCTACATGGCCTTTCGTGTGAATGTAGCCTGGCATAATGCCGATTTTACATTCGTCTGGTGTAATAACACCTGGACAGTTAGGTCCGATCAAAATCGATTTGCTGCCTTCCATATAACGCTTAACTTTGACCATGTCTAGTACCGGAATGCCTTCCGTAATACAGATAACAAGTTCAAGTCCAGCGTCAACGGCTTCTAGAATAGAATCAGCTGCAAATGCTGGCGGCACATAAATAACCGAAGCTGTAGCGCCAGTCGCTTTTACCGCCTGCTCAACAGTGTTAAACACTGGAAGCGATACCGTTGAACCGTTTTCAAGAGTGATATCGACGTTAGTTCCGCCTTTACCCGGCGTTACTCCGCCTACCATTTGCGTACCGTAATCGAGTGCGCCTTTCGCGTGAAACAAGCCAGTTGCGCCCGTAATCCCTTGCGTAATCACTTTTGTATCTTTGTTTACCAAAATGCTCATCGAATCTCACATCCCCGTCCATGAATTCATACGCGTATTTATTTCACGAGAGCGACAATTTTTTGTGCGCCGTCTGACATAGAGTCCGCTGCTACGATGTTCAGTCCCGACTCGTTCAGCATTTTTTTACCCAATTCAACGTTTGTGCCTTCCAGTCTTACGACAAGCGGACGATCGAGGCCAATTTCCTTCGCGGCCGCAATAACGCCATCCGCAATAACGTCACAACGCATAATGCCGCCAAAAATATTAACGAAAATCCCTTTAACATTTTCATCGGACAAAATGATTTTGAACGCTTCTGTTACTTTCTCTTTCGTTGCACCGCCGCCTACGTCCAGGAAGTTCGCAGGGTCGCCGCCATAATATTTGATAATGTCCATTGTCGCCATAGCAAGGCCTGCGCCATTAACCATGCAGCCAATGTTGCCATCAAGGGCAATGTAGCTGAGATCGTATTTGGAAGCTTCGATTTCTTTCGCATCTTCCTCTTCCAGATCGCGCAATGCGACAATATCCTTATGACGGTATAGTGCATTGGAGTCAAAATTCAGCTTCGCATCCAGTGCCATCACTTCACCATCGCCAGTTACGACAAGTGGATTGATCTCGGCAATAGAACAATCTTTCTCAACGAAAGCGTTGTACAACGAAGTCATGAATTTAACAGCTTTGTTAACGAGTGCAGTTGGAATGTTGATTGCATAAGCGAGCTTACGCGCTTGGAACACTTGCAGTCCCACAGCTGGATCAACGATTTCCTTGAAAATTTTCTCAGGGGAATGCTCGGCAACTTCTTCAATTTCCGTGCCGCCTTCCTCTGAAGCCATAATGACGACGCGGCCTGTGCCACGGTCAAGAACAGCACCGATATAATATTCTTTCTTGATGTCACAGCCCTGCTCAATAAGAAGGCGCTTAACTTCTTTACCTTCTGGGCCAGTTTGATGCGTAACGAGCACTTTTCCAAGGATTTCTCCTGCATATGCGCGAACTTCATCCAAGCTTTTTGCGACTTTAACACCGCCAGCTTTACCACGGCCGCCCGCATGGATTTGTGCTTTTACAACAACAACTTTCGTACCAAGCTCTTCTGCTGCTGCAACCGCTTCATCAACGGTGAACGCAACTTTGCCCTCAGGCACAACTACACCATACTGTTTCAATAACGCTTTGCCTTGATACTCATGGATATTCATTGTTGAAATCCTCCATTTCATAGACCGAAATCAGTCGTATGTACACAAACATCTATTATCATAGCATTTTTCCTCTGGTGTTACCTTATATTCGTGCAAGAAGACTTCGGCTTTTTTGATATGGATTCAATCTCAATTTGAGATTAAACGCCACAATCCGCTAACTTACTGCCTTTTACTCGCATCCACCACCCTTTCGTTCAATATTTGACAAAAATGGACAGCGCCCATTATGATTAGTTTGTACCAAACATTCGTTTGCTACTCCATAAGAGCAATCCATTATGGCATTTCACTTAAAATCATAACCGCGATATACAGGACGTAAGGAAGCACCTTCATCCCACTAATTGGAGGTGCTTTTTGTTATGTTCAGCTTAATGCAGAGCGCGACCGTTTATGGCGTCGAAGGCAAAGAAATTGCAGTGGAGGTCGATATTGCAAGCGGCCTGCCGCAAATTGCGGTGGTCGGGCTGCCAGACCCCGCTGTACGGGAATCCGTCGAGCGAGTACGGGCTGCTATTAAAAATAGCGGCTTCACCTTCCCGATGGAGCGTATTACCGTCAACCTTGCCCCTGCCGATTTGCGCAAGGAAGGCACGGCGTTTGACCTTGCCATAGCTGCTGGCATTTTGGCGGCTAGCGGACAATTAAATGCGGCACTCTTTCATAACACGATGATGCTGGGCGAGCTTTCGCTTAACGGATCTATTAGGCCGGTAACCGGCGTGCTTGCGATGATCGAACAGGCCAAAAAATCAGGCATCCGCCGCGTGCTGCTGCCGCTCGCCAATGCTCCGGAGGCTGCCTGGATAGCCGGTATGGAGCTTTTTGCTATCAAGCATTTAATGGATTTGCGTCCACAGGATAGCGAGGGGTTGGAGGCGATTCGCTATCCTCCGTCCCAACAGAATGGCGACAAGAGCTATTCTGGGATGTTGGCTGAAAATAAACCTAAGCTTGCGCCTCACTGCGGCGACTACAGCGATGTTATCGGTCAGCAGCTGGCCAAGCGTGCGCTCGTTATTGCTGCGGCAGGTCGGCATAATGTGCTGTTTTCAGGCCCGCCGGGCACAGGAAAAACGATGATGATTCGCAGGCTGCCAACCATTCTCCCGCCTTTGACCGAGCAGGAAGCGATTGAAGTGACCAAAATATACAGCGCTGCCGGAAAGCTGTCTACTGACAATCAAGGACTGATTGCTGCTGCCCCTTTCCGCGCCCCGCATCATACGATTTCTGCAGGCGGACTCGTAGGTGGCGGATCTGTGCCAAAACCTGGCGAAGTGACACTCGCCCACCATGGCGTGCTGTATTTAGACGAACTGCCTGAGTTTTCGCGGCAAACACTTGAGGTACTGAGGCAGCCATTGGAAGATGGAATTGTGACGATTGCGCGCACTAGCGCCGTCTTTCATTTCCCCGCCCGCTTTATTTTAGCTATGTCATTTAATCCTTGTCCTTGCGGATTTTCAGGGCATGAGACATTAGATAAACGCTGTACCTGCACGGATGCCATCATTACCCGGTATAAATCCAAGCTGTCCGGTCCGCTTCTCGATCGGATCGACATCCAGCTTGAGGTTCCGCAGCCCATTGACCTCGGCAGCTCAATAACGGATATTAGCCGCAACAATCTGTCCTCTGAAGCGATGCGCCGCCTTGTCGAAGCAGCTCGGGAACGGCAGAAAGCACGTTTTGCAAAGCTGAAAATCGAGGGCGATGCAAGCTTATCTGGCTCATCCCTGCACCGGGTGATGCTGATTCGCCAGGATGCTGCGGAGCTGCTTGGGCAAGCGCTCCAAACGCTCCCTATCAGCATGCGTGCCCATGACCGCATTATGCGCCTTTCGCGAACGGTAGCTGATGTTGAAGGCAGCCACTATATCGAGGCCGAGCATGTAGCAGAAGCTATCCAATATCGAAAGCTACACTTATAAGCTGTTCAAAATAGGGTTAGGCATATAAGAGCAGAGCCGATTTAAACAAGTAATTTTAAACAAGTAATCCATCAAACAACAAAAGGAGCATCACCGCCTATTGCGCAGTGATGCTCCTTTCATTTTTAGCAGGACGGCTTTCATCTTCCAATATCTGGGACTCACACGCTTTAAATGTTCGCAATTCAACCATGCACCGCTAAAATGCCGCTATTATATGCTTCAGCTCACTTATTGCATCATCGTGCTCCAGCGTAATAGCAACGACATCAAAGCGTATGCTCCGTTCCAGCTGCCGAGTCAGCTTCAAGTAAACTTGCGCTGTTTCCGCCACTTGTTTTTGCTTGCGCCAGTCAACCGACTCCGCGGCTGTGCCGAAACGCCCGCCTGACCGGCGTGTGCGCACCTCGACAAATACCAGCTTGTCTTCCCCGCACACAATGAGATCCAGCTCGCCCGATCGGCAGCGCCAGTTGCGCTCCTCAATCGTATAGCCGGCTTCCAGCAAGTAGGCTTCTGCAGCAGCTTCCCCAAGCTTTCCGGTCCATTTACGCTTGTCCGCCCGCTTGCTGCTTATCAGTTCAGGCTGGTCTGGCTTTCTATTAGTCATTCAAATCCCTCGCCTTACGATCCGAGCGATAAACAAAGCTGAGTATTTCCGCTACCAGCGTATAAAGCTCAGGTGGAATCGTCTGATCGATATCAAGCTTGGACAGCACTTCTACAAGCGAAGCATCCTCCTGCATCGGAATGCCGTTTTCCTTCGCCTTTTCTATTAGCTGCTCTGCTAAATAGCCTTTGCCTTTCGCAACGACGACAGGCGCTGTACCGACGCCCGGCTCGTATTTGAGCGCAACTGCCCGCCGTATCGGTTCAGGTTTGTTGTTCTTGTTTTCTTCTGCGCTCATACCTTCAGGTCCACCCCTTTATAACGGCCGGAAAGAAACGTCCTTGGGGCAGTAATATGTCCTTCTGCAGCTCCATCAGCAGCGTGCTCCTCATTTTCTGCAATCGGAGAGGTTCGCAGCGACAGCAGCTGGTAGCCCGCCTGATTCAAGCTGTCTGCAACTTCCGCTCGGGAAGATTTCGCAAGACCATCCATTGCCGGATGATTATTCCACAGTGTCAAGCTTACAATTTTGTCCACGACATGGACGTCTACTACCGTATCTCCTAGCGTTTTCATCGATAAATCAAATAGCAGCCGGCAATTATCCGCATCCAGCTCGCCCTTTCGGCCTCGCCGCGTTTGAATATGGACCGATGCCGTCTGATTGCCATCATCTCCCTTAAAAGGAACGAAAACGGTGAGATGGCTGAAAAGGGCGCCATTGCGCTCAGGAGACATTAGCAGCTGCTGGCCTGTAATATGCTGCACTAGCTGATGCGCCGCCTCTTTAAGTGCGGCGGGCGCGTCATCGGAGGTTGAAAGCGCGAGAAGTACGCTTTTCAGCGATTCCTGCACATTCTGCTTATTATCTTGAGCAAGAGCAGGCAATGGCTCCCCTTTGTACCCTTGCAGCGTATTCGCCCCAGAATCGGCTTTCAGCAAGTCAGCGCCAAGTTTACTGCCTTCAGGCAGCTTGTCGCTTGCCGCTGCTGCCTGCTGGTGTGCTTGGGCAGCTGCTAGAGGCCGCTCAGCTGCTCCAGAACGCTCTTGCAGCTGTCCGGAGCTTGCATTGCGCCCAGACGCGTTTTCACCGCGCAGCGCCTGTTCTGCGCCGTTACGGGACTGATTGGCGGCACCCTGCTCTGCTTCTGCAGCGGCAGGCTCCGTCGAGCCTGCCGCTGGCTGTGTCTGAATGCCAAGCAGTTGCTTTCCGAGCTGCTGCTCGTGATCGACACCGAGCCACTTCATCATCTGGCCGAGCCAGTTGGCCGGACTGGCTTCCGCTTTGCCAGCCGCTGCTGCTGCCGCAGCGGCGGCCCCCGTTCCCGCAGCAGCATCGCCTTTGCTCGCTGCCACAGCCGCTTCAGCCCCGCTCGCCTTCGCGGGCTGTCCACTGCTTGCCGTCTCCGCCGCTCTCGCCGCGGCGGCTTCCGGCTTCTCGCCGCCGCCAAGCCCCCGCAGCAGCTCTGCGCCTTCGCCGAGCAGCGCTTGCAGCTTGCCCAGCTGCTGCGCAAGCTGGGCCTCCTTCCCGCCCGCCTGCGCCTGCCCGCTGGCGGCTTCCTTGCCGCCGGCTGCTGCCGATGACGACGCCAGCTGGCTCAGCTGGTCCAGCAGCTCATGCGCCGCTGGGCCAAACATCACCTGCTGCAGCGCACTAATCGTTGCTGCCGTCACAGGCAAACCGCGCTTGAATGCCGAGGCTGCCGCCTGCATCCATTGCTCTGTATCCGCACCAGACGGCATAGCTGCCGCCGCTTGCTGAAACACCTGCGCGGCATCCTTGTTCAGCGGGATGCCTTCTTGATTTAAGTTCTTTATGATTTGCGCCGCCCATTTCTGGTCGGGCAAAGCGAACTGCTTAAGCAGATCCTTAATTGACTGTTCCGGCAGCTCGGCGAGCGAAGCGTCTATTTGCTTCAGCATAATAAGGCCGCCTTCCGCCTGCGCCCCAACCTGAAGCATCGCTGCTTGGCCTGCGGCCAACGGCACCTCAAGCGTCGCCCTTACCTGCACGCCGTTGATTTGCACAATGGCCTCATTGTTGTCCGATACCTGCAGCACCAGGGCGCGTACCGTCTGTCCCGGCTTCAGCTCAGCTGAACGTATATCCGTTCCCGACGCTTCGCCCAGCATGCTTCTCATCATTTGTCCAATATTCATTGCCATCGCTCCCGTTTTACGATGAAATTCAGCTTACGCCCGTCAGGCTTCATCCTGCTTCGCTATCAAAACATGCTTTATTACCTTTATCGGCTAGTCGCCTGCGTATGATGAATCAGCTTTTTCGCCGCTGGCTCAATCTACTCGATTTAACCCTCATTATACAAAAAAAGACGGCGCATGCGCTGCACCAACAGCACGCCGTCTTTCTTAATTTTAGCAAGTCTAGCAATCACCAGAGCAGCCGATTCTTTTATCAAAATAAGCATATAAACTTATAATCTGCTGCTCAGTTAAAATAATTGCTGCTGCTCCGCAAATATTTTCCCAAGAAAGGTTTTGCGATGCAGCGGGCTCGCCCCATACTCTAGCAGCCGCTCGCGATGCAGCTTCGTCGGGTAGCCCTTATGTACAGATATTCCATATTCTGGGTACAGCTGCTCCCATTCATCCGCACATAAACGATCGCGCGTTACTTTGGCCAAAATCGATGCAGCAGCAATCGTCTGGCTGTTGGCATCCCCTTTGATGATCGCAAGCTGCGGCTTTGGCACATCCACTTTCTCTGCATCAATGAGCAAATAATCAGGCTCTATCGCCAATGATTCGATTGAAAGCTTCATTGCAAGCCTAGCAGCCTGCTTAATATTAATGCGGTCAATTTCAGCAGCGTCTACACGGGTAACCGACCACGCGATACACTTTTCGATAATGATATCATAAAGCTGATCCCGCTTTTTCTCTGAGAGCTTCTTGGAATCATTTACCCCTTCAATGACCAGATCAGGCGGCAAAATGACAGCAGCAGCGACGACATCGCCGAACAGGCAGCCCCGGCCAACCTCATCCACACCAGCAATTGCCTGGCAGCCTTCACTCCACAGCTTACGTTCATACTCCAGCATATCCGCCTATCCCCCGCTTCAAATCCTCAGGACTACAAGGACACTCATTGCATCAAAAATCTAGCTATTTTGCTTCCACGGTGCTTCAAGCGAAATATGGCCGAACTTGCCCGCACGCAGCTCCCGCAAAATAATGCCCGAAACCTTCTCCAGGTCAACTCGCGCTCCGCTCTGCAAACAACCACGCTTGCGTCCGATTTCCTCCATCACCTTGACGATTTCATCAGACTCATTCGTATCCGGCTGTTCCATCGTCAACTCGAAGCGCTCTTTCACACTGTTCCAGTAACGGTCAACCAATTCCTTCAAAGCAAAAAACGCAATATCTTCAATATTCAAAACCTGCTCGCGAATCGCACCTGTCATCGCAAGGCGATAGCCGACAAGCTCATCCTCGAACTTTGGCCACAAAATGCCCGGCGTGTCTAGCAGTTCCATATCCTTGCCTGCTTTTATCCACTGCTGGCCTTTTGTTACTCCAGGGCGATCACCAGTAAGCGCAATATTGCGACCCGCCAGACGGTTAATCAGCGTCGATTTCCCTACATTCGGAATGCCGACGATGAGACCGCGCACCGCTCTTGGATTAATGCCTTTTGCGATCTGACGGTCAATTTTTTCCTGCAGCAGTTCTTTTGCTTTAACCGGAACCTCGTTTACCCGCGTTCCTGTTGAAGAATCGACCGCAATACATTCATGGCCTTCTCCCTTAAAATACGTAATCCATTGCTCTGTCACCTTAGCATCTGCTAGGTCAGACTTGTTGAGCACGATCAGCCGCGGCTTGCCGCCCAAAATTTCATCGACAATCGGGTTGCGGCTGGACATTGGAATACGTGCATCAAGCAGCTCGATCGTTACATCAATCAGCTTGAGCTTGTCCTGTATTTGTCGTTTCGCCCGCGTCATATGACCGGGGAACCATTGAATCGTCAATTTCTCACCTCATTCAAATGCCATTTAATGCTTAATAAAGCTCAGCTTGTTCAGCGGCCAGAAAATAACTTCCGCCCGTCCTACAAGCTCTTTATCCGAAATATAACCAAGGGCACGGCTGTCCTGGCTGTTGCTGCGATTGTCGCCCATTGCGAAAATCGTATCCTCCGGCACAGTCGCTTCCGTTATTCGCTCATTAGGAAAATCTGATTCTGTATTATAAAGCTGACCATTTGCCTGAGCCTGTTTAATGGCATCCGCAATGTATGGCTCTTCCAATTTCACATCATTAATGAAGACGTCATCGCCTTGAACCTTGATCGTATCTCCCGGCAGTCCAATGACGCGTTTAATAAAATCTCTGCCTTGTTCCGGGACATGGAATACGACAACCTCGCCTCTGTCAGGCTCACGGAATTTGTACAAAATTTTATTCACAATGAGACGCTCGCCTGTTTCAAAGTTTGGATGCATGGATTCACCTTCAACCATAAACGGCGCAAACAGAAAACTGCGGATAATGACGACCAGCACGACTGCTATAGCAAGCGCTTTGATCCACTCTACCGTTTCTTTCATCGCTTTTGCTTTTTGGCTAGGCGCTGCCTTGTCAGACTCAGCAGATGGAGTAGCCGTTTCGGCGCTATCTGATGTGATTTCAGTTACATTTTCATCATTACGTGATTGCTGGTCCATAAAAACGCCTTCTTTCCATCCTCGAATTCATACTTTCTGACAAGCTGTAAGAATAACGAAAGGGAGCTTGTTTAACCAAGCCCCCTCTTGTCTATTCGACTTAACGAATTTCTTTAATTCTAGCTGCTTTACCACGAAGGTTACGTAGGTAGTACAGTTTAGCGCGACGTACTTTACCACGACGTGCCACATCGATACGATCGATTTTAGGCGAGTTCAACGGGTAAGTTCTTTCGACGCCAACACCGTAGGAAATTTTACGTACTGTAAAAGTTTCGCTAATACCGCCGCCACGACGTTTGATTACAACGCCTTCAAATAGCTGGATCCGCTCGCGGGATCCCTCGATAACTTTAACGTATACTTTCAACGTGTCACCGGGACGAAAGTTAGGAAGGTCTTTGCGAAGCTGCTCTTGCGTAATCGCTTGTACGAGATTCATCTTGGATTCACTCCTTCCACCATAGACGTTCTTAATAGCTCTCCAACTTCCCATTTGAAATTGGGTCATTACCATTAGCGGACCGTCCGATTAATACGAACAACATTTGAAATCATACCATATTCAAACCCAAATTTCAACATCTTTTTCCGGGCTTGCCAACATTATCGCTTAAGACTGCTGTTTGTCCAAGGAAGCAAGCCATTTACGCTCCTTGGCGGTCAATTCAGCCTTCTCCA
Organism: Paenibacillus sp. Leaf72; assembly: GCF_001422685.1. Lineage (NCBI taxonomy): Bacteria > Bacillati > Bacillota > Bacilli > Caryophanales > Paenibacillaceae > Paenibacillus > Paenibacillus sp. Leaf72. The sequence continues at coordinate 244,063 of NZ_LMLV01000023.1, forward strand.
GCAGGTCAGGACGCCTGCTCCGTGTGCGAAGCAGCGATTGCTCGCGGCGCCATGTCTCGATGCGGCTATGGTGCCCTGAAATAAGCACCTCCGGCACCTCCATATCACGAAATACAGCGGGCCTTGTATAATGCGGATGCTCCAGCAAGCCTGTGCTGTATGAATCTGTTACTGCCGAAGTTTCATTGCCAAGGACGCCAGGAAGCAGGCGTGCTACGCTGTCGATAACAACCATAGCAGGAAGCTCCCCGCCAGTCAGCACATAGTCGCCAATCGAAAGCTCATCCGTTACTAAATGCTCGCGTATACGCTCATCATAACCCTCGTAATGACCGCAAATCATAATCAGATGCTCTTCCTTCGCCAGCTCCTCTGCCTTCTGCTGGGTGAAGGTTTCCCCTTGTGGACACATTAAAATAACACGCGGACGGGATCCTGTTCCGACCTGCTCCATTAAGTGCTCAACAGCCGAAAATACAGGCTCTGCTTTAAGCACCATGCCTCCTCCTCCGCCATACGGATAGTCGTCTACCGTATTATGCTTATTGCCGGAGTAAGAGCGAAAATTAATGGCATTCAGTGCTACGATGCCTTTTTCCTGTGCCTTGCCAAGAATACTGGCCCCAAACACGCCATCGAACATTTCAGGGAAGAGCGTAAGCACATCTACTCTCACGCTAAATCAACCCTTCCATCAGATGAACGGTTACCGTCTTCGTCGCAATGTCTACGTTCAGCAGTACTTCATCGATAACGGGAATTAGCACTTGGCTTCCTTTTCCTTTAGGGCGGTCCACGACCCACACATCATTAGCGCCTGGCCGCAAAATTTCAGAAATGGTGCCCAACTCCTCGCCCTCGTCTGTTACGACGCGGCAGCCGATAATTTCGTGGAAATAATATTCCCCATCATCCAGCTTCCCAAGCTGCTCCTCTGCTACCTTCAGCAGCCAGCCCTTGTACTTCTCCACTTCATTAATATCATTATATCCCTTAAGCTTAATAATATAATTGCCCTTATGCTCACGGGAGCCCGCAATCTCTACTTCCAGCTTCGTGCCATGCTCCTCATGAATCATAACGAGCTTATTGCCTACTGCAAAACGCAGATCTCCAAAATCGGTCTGGGACAGCACCTTCAACTCGCCGCGCAGACCATGTGTATTAACGATTTTGCCAACTGTAAACCATTTGCCGCTCATTATTCATGTATCCTTTCTTTCGTGTTTTCTTTTTATTATGATCAGGATTTTGCATAAATCAATGAAGCGCAGAACGCCAATAAGCGGTTGCTCCGCCATTCAAGGCCATTTATGCAAAATCCTCATGATACACGCATAAACGGCTGACGCCGGCCCGAAAAAAGGCGGCAGCAGCCGTTTTGCGTAAAAACAGATATATATCCATTATGAATATCATCCTGCTTTTATGTTTGAAAAAGGGTTAGGATAAACTACCCTAACCCTCTCCGAATGCGTTTTACGATATGATGTCCACGATAACCCGCTTCTCTGATTTGACAGCTGCGGAGGTTACAACCGTACGCATCGCTTTCGCGATGCGGCCTTGCTTGCCGATAATTTTACCGACATCCTCCGCATGAACCGACAGCTCATATACGATGCCGCGGTCATCGTCTCTTTCCTTCACGTTTACGTCTTCCGGATGATCCACTAACGCCTTTGCTATGACAAGAATCAATTCTTTCATTATAAAGGCCCTCCGCTGTTCAACAGTTATTTCTGTTGCTTAAGCTCATGGAACTTTTTCATTACGCCTGCTTTGGAAAGCAAGTCGCGAGCTGTATCCGAAGCTTGCGCTCCGTTTTGCAGCCATTTCAAAGCTTTTTCTTCGTTGATGGATACTTGAGCCGGTTGTGCAACCGGGTTATAAGTACCGATCTCCTCGATAAAGCGACCGTCGCGCGGCGAACGGGAGTTAGAAACAACTACGCGATAAAAAGGGGCTTTGTGAGCACCCATACGTTTCAAACGAATACGTACTGCCATGTGAAATTCACCTCCTTCAACTAATAAACCTATTTGCTATTTAAAACGGAAACTTCATGCCTTTGCCCAGCATGCCTTTAAGGCCCTTCTTGCCGCCCTTAAGGCCTTTAGGCCCCATCATGGACGAAAACTGCTTCATCATTTTGCGCATGTCATCGAACTGCTTGATCAGTCGATTGACTTCGGCAACCGATGTTCCGCTTCCAGCAGCAACCCTCTTCCGGCGGCTGTGGTTGAGAATTTCCGGCTTCGTCTTTTCTTCCTTCGTCATCGAGCGCACAATCGCCTCAATACGGCCGATTTGCTTCTCATCGATTTTCATGTCTTTAAGGCCTTTGACCTTGCCCATCCCTGGCAACATATCCATCAACTGGTCAATCGGCCCCAAATTGCGAACCTGCGCCATCTGCTCCAGAAAATCATCAAATGTAAACTCGGCCGTGCGCATTTTGCGCTCCATCTCGGCAGCTTTGTCAGCATCAATGTTCATCTGGGCTTTCTCGATAAGAGAAAGCATATCGCCCATGCCGAGAATCCGCGATGCCATCCGGTCTGGATAGAACGGCTCAAGCGAATCGATCTTCTCGCCCATAGCAGCAAACTTGATTGGCTGGCCTGTTACAGCTTTAACGGATAATGCCGCACCACCGCGGGTATCGCCATCAAGCTTCGTCAATACAACACCGGTCAGCTCAAGCTGCTCATGGAAGCTTTGTGCTACGTTGACTGCATCTTGACCTGTCATGGAGTCAACAACGAGCAGCACTTCATCAGGCTTAACCAGCTGATGAATTTGCTTCAGCTCGTCCATCAGCGTTTCGTCAATATGAAGCCGGCCCGCTGTATCAATAATGACATAGTCATTATGATTATCTTTCGCATGCTGCAAGCCCTGCTTCGCAATTTCTACCGGAGAAGCTTGATCGCCAAGCGCAAACACCGGAGCATTGATTTGCTCGCCGAGCACTTGCAGCTGCTTGATTGCAGCTGGACGATAAATATCGCAGGCTACAAGCAAAGGCTTATGATTGCTCTTCTGTAGAAGCTTGGCAAGCTTGCCGGACGTTGTTGTTTTACCTGCGCCCTGCAAGCCGACCATCATAATAACCGTTGGCGGTTTATTCGCTTTCGCCAGCTTGCTTTGCGTACCGCCCATCAGCTCGGTCAGTTCTTTATTAACGATGTTAATAATGACCATGCCTGGAGTAAAGCTTTTCTCCACTTCCTGACCAATAGCCTGTTCCTTTACTTTGGCGATAAAATCTTTGACGACTTTAAAGTTAACGTCTGCCTCCAGCAGCGCAAGACGCACTTCACGCATCGCCTCGTTTACATCAGCATCGGACACTTTGCCTTTGCCCTTCAGCTTGCTAAAAACGTTTTGCAATCGGCTTGACAAGCTTTCAAATGCCGCCATGATCCATCACCTCCGTTATTTCCTTACCTGTTGTTCGTCGTTATTAATTGCTCGATTATATCTAGAATTCCCTGCTTGGCATCCGTTCCAAGGGAAAGCTCTGTTACGCTATTTCCCAGATGTTCGGCAAGCTGCTGCAGCGCTTCATGCTTCTCCAGCAAGCGAAGCTTGCCCTCGTAGCTTTCAAGCACCTGCACCGCGCGCTTCACATGCTCATAAACCGCCTGCCTGCTAATGCCGGATTCCGCTGCAATTTCCCCAAGCGAGAAATCATCGTGAAAATAATATTTAAGTGAAGTCCTCTGCTTCTCAGTGAGCAGGGGCTCATAAAAGTCAAACAATAAATTAATTCGGGTCGTCTTCGCAAGGGCGTCTGGTTCACTAGCATTCATGACCTTTGCTCCTTCCCGTCAAGGGTAAATCCTTTACACCTAAGCAACGTCTCTTATCTTACACGATTGAAGCAGGCACTGTCAAGCTTTAAACCTTGTCATCCCTAGATGGATGCATTTTAGACCAAGCGTAAACGGCCGAAAGCCGTCCTCTGGCGGCAAAGCTAACGTTTCGCGGTGAAATATAAGCGGAGTATAAAGGGGAAACTTATACATTCTTATATTTTCAAAAAGCTTATTTACTGCTGCGTTTCCGCCTCTTCCGATCCCTCTTGATCTTTAATAAGGCCCGCAAACAAGGCATGTACAAACTGCTCCGAATCAAACTGTTGCAAATCCGTCATCTTCTCGCCTAAGCCTACCAGCTTCACAGGCAAATTCAGCTCATTGCGGATAGCAATGACGATGCCGCCTTTAGCAGTACCATCAAGCTTCGTCAATACGAGGCCGGTTACGCCGCTTTTCTCGCCGAACAGCTTCGCTTGGCTGAGTGCATTTTGGCCAGTAGTCGCATCGAGCACCAGCAGCACCTCATGAGGCGCATCTGGAATTTCACGCTGAATGACGCGGAAAATTTTATTGAGCTCTTCCATCAAATTGGACTTGTTTTGCAGCCTTCCCGCTGTGTCGCAAAGCAAAATATCTACGCCCCGCTGCTTCGCCGCCTGCACCGCATCAAACATGACGGCTGCCGGATCGGAGCCGGACTGCTGCTTAATGACGTCAACGCCTACGCGCTGGCCCCACACCTCCAGCTGCTCAATGGCACCGGCGCGGAACGTATCGCCCGCTGCCAGCAGGACGCTTTTGCCCTCATTTTTATACTTGTAGGCCAGCTTGCCGATCGTCGTCGTTTTGCCAACGCCATTGACGCCGACGAACAAAATAACGGTAATGCCGCTACCCGACATGCGAAGCGCTGTTTTCTCGTTGTCATCACCCCTCAGCAACTCAACGAGCTTCTCCGACAATACCGGCTGCAAATCCGCCGCATCTTCGATTTTGCGTTTTTTCACTTCTGCACGCAGCTCGTCAATCAGCTTCATCACGGTATTGACGCCTACATCGGCGCCAATCAAAATTTCTTCAAGCTCCTCGTAAAACTCCTCGTCAATCTTTTTCCGGCGCGTAATGAGCTCTTCTACTTTTTCGACAAACGCTGTGCGGGTTTTGGATAACCCTTCTTTAAATATCGTCGTGACCGCTTCCGTCTTGGAAGCGATGCTTTCCTTCAATCTTTTGAAAAAACTCATCGCGATTGCTCCTCCGTCTTCGTAACTATGCTATATGATTTCCTCATTCTTAGAGCCGCATGCTACGCGGTAGCCTGCTCCTCTTCTTCCTCCAGACGGACCGATACGAGCTTCGATACGCCGCCTTCCTCCATCGTTACGCCATAAAGCACATCGGCTTCCTCCATCGTGCCTTTGCGGTGGGTAACGACGATAAACTGCGTGAGCTCGGAAAATTCACGCAAATATTGGGCAAACCTAGATACATTCGCTTCATCAAGCGCTGCCTCTACCTCATCCAATACGCAGAAAGGCACTGGCTTCACCTGCAAAATTGCAAACAGCAGCGCAATTGCCGTAAGCGCCCGCTCACCGCCGGAGAGAAGCTGCAAGTTTTGCAGCTTCTTGCCTGGCGGCTGCGCTACAATATCGATACCCGTATCGAGCACGCGATCCGGCTCGACCAGAACAAGATCTGCCCGGCCGCCGCCGAACAGCTTGGCAAACACGATGCTGAAGTGGCCTCTGATCGCTTCAAAGGTCGTTTTGAACCGTTTCGACATTTCATCGTCCATCTCGCGAATAACTTGATAAAGCGTCGTCTTGGCTTCTACCAGATCATCCTTCTGCTCTGATAAAAACTCATAACGCTCCTTGACGCGCTCATACTCGTCAATAGCGCCCAGATTCACGTCGCCTAGCATCGTAATTTGGCGCTTCAAATCACGAACTAGATTTTGTGTACCAATGACATCTTCAGGCACAGGGTATTGCTCTCTCGCCAGCTCAATGCTTAGCTCGTATTCCTCGCTGAGCTTGCGCAGCAAATTGTCCAGCTCCACATCAAGGCGATTGGCGGCGATTTCATTTTGGCGCAGCTGCTCCTCGATTTGCCGGAGCTGCGTACGCTGCTCCTTCGTCTCGCTCTCGCCCTGTTCCAGCTCACGGATTCGATCCGCTCTTGCCGAACGCTGCAAATCCGTCTGCTCCGCGCATTCCTGCTTCTTAAGCTTCAGGTGATTAAGCTGCTCCACCTGCTGCACGCTCTCGTCTGCATGGCGAGCAATCTCCTCTTCCTGCTGTGCAAGCAGGGAACGGACATTGCCAAGCTCCTGCTTCGCTCGTACAATATCAGCCCGAACACGGGCGGCTTGGTCTTCAAACGACTGCTTTTCTTGGTCTGTCTTGGCTGAGCTGATTTTCAAATCGGTCAGCTGGCCTTGCAGTGCTTCCTTCGCCGTTTCGCTCGCTTTGCGGCGCTCCTCGGCAAGCTTGATCGCCTCCTGCAGCCTAGCTTCATCTGCTACCAGCTTCTCAAGCTTCGCCTGCGCCTGCTCAGTAGTAGCCTGCATCGTTTGCTGCTCAGCCAAATGGCTGCTGCGATCAGCGGAATACAGCTGCTCCTGCTCATTAAGCTGCTTTTCCTCAGACAGCATCTGCTGAAGCTCTGCCCGCACCTGCTGCTCGTCAATACGCGATTGCTCCGAACGCGAGCGCAGCTCCTCCATATTTTGCGATCGGATCGACTGCTCCTTGCGTAGGTCGCTGAGCTTGTCGCGGAGCTGCTTCATCGTTGCCTCAGCTGCCGTAATTTCCTCATCCAGCCCTTCAATTTGCCGCTGCCGTCCAAGCAAGCTTGCTCCTTTTTTCTGCAAGCTTCCGCCTGTCATCGAACCCCCGGCATTTACAACATCGCCCTCTAGCGTTACAACCCGGTAGCGATATTGACATTTTGAAGCGATACGGTTCGCCTGCTCCAAATTTTCAGCAAGCAATACATTGCCGAGCAAGTTTTGAATAATAGACTTATATTGCGGGTCGCAAGAGACCAGATCAGCAGCAACGCCTACAAAACCTTCTGCGTTTTCAGCAAGTCGTCTGTCATGCTCAGGCACTTGCCTTCCGCGAATGACATCGAGAGGCAGAAAAGTAGCCCGGCCGAGCTGACGCTGCTTCAAAAATGCAATCGCTGCGCGAGCTGTCTTCTCATCCTCCATGACCACATGCTGAAGCGCACCGCCAAGCGCTGTTTCAACCGCTACCTCGATCCGCTCTGGCACGCGAACCAGTTCAGCAACCGCGCCATGAACGCCGCTAATGCCGCCCGAAGTGCGGCGCGACGCCTTGAGCACCTCCCGAACGCCGTGCATAAAACCGTCGAGTGCATCCTGCATTTCTTTCATCGTATCGCGACGGGAAATGCTGGCGTCGATTTTTTGCTCCCATTTGCGAATAGCAGCAGCCGCTTCATCTACATACTGCCCGGTCTGCTTCGCTTTTTCAGCCTCATCTATGTATTTGTTGCGAGCGCCATTAATATCTTTCAAAATCGCTTCCAGCTGTGCTTCCAACTGCGCACGTCTAGCTCCACTTTTCCGCTTCTGCTCTTTCCACTTCAGCTCATCCTCGCCAAGACGCTCCATCCGCCGTCCAACAGCTTCCTTCTGCTGCTGGGCATACCGAATTTCGTTGCGCAGCTCCGCCATTGCACTAAGCACATCAAGCAGCTCGCCCTTCAGCGTCTCCTCGGCATCCGGCGCAGCTCCGCCAACAACGCCAATAAGACGGTCTTCCTCTTCAGCCAGCTTCGACTTCAAATCGGCAAGCTGCAGCTCCAGAGCAGCTGCACGGCTGCGGAATTCCGCCTCTTCCTGCATCAGCGTGCCAATGCGGGCATCCTGAGACGCAGCAGATTCCTCAAGCTGCAGCTTGTTATGCTCCAAGTTGCGTTTGCGTTCCTTCAAAACCTCGCCGTAGCCTTCGCATTTTTCATAATCCTCGCTATATTGCAGCATCGCTTCATGAAGGCGGTCGAGCTTCTCCTCAATTTCGCGCAGCGCAAGGCGATCCTTCTCCAAATGCGCATCATGCTTGCTCACAACCGTTGACAGCTCCAGCTCGCTTTGCTTGAGCACCTCCAGCTTGGCATTTGCCTCCGACCAAGATTTATGGACCGAATCAATGTTGTGAACGTACATGGAAATTTCTTTCGTTCGCAGCTGCTCCCGCAGCGCTTTATAATGAATCGCTTTCTCCGATTGTTCCTTGAGCGGCCCTACCTGGTCTTCGAGCTCAGTAACCAAATCGTGAATGCGCAGCAGGTTCTGCTCCGTCTCATCAAGCTTCTTCTGCGCTTCACGCTTGCGCGATTTATATTTAACGATACCGGAAGCTTCTTCAAAAATACCACGGCGATCCTCAGACCTAGTGCTTAGTATTTCCTCAATTCGGCCTTGTCCGATAATCGAATAAGCTTCCTTGCCGATTCCCGTATCCATAAACAGCTCTGTAATATCCTTGAGCCGACATGATTGCTTGTTAATCATATATTCACTGTCACCGCTGCGATGGACACGGCGGGTTACTGTCACCTCATTGTACTCCAGTGGCAGTGCTCCATCCGTATTGTCGAGCGTCAGCGACACTTCGCCATAATTGACTGCTTTGCGCGCATCGCTTCCGGCGAAAATAATATCTTCCATTTTGCCGCCGCGAAGGCTTTTGGCGCTTTGCTCGCCGAGCACCCAGCGGATGCCGTCGGAAATATTGCTTTTGCCGCTGCCGTTAGGGCCGACCACTGCCGTAATCCCCGTAACGAACTCCATCTCCGTCTTATCGGCAAACGATTTAAAACCTGCTAGTTCAATACGCTTAAGGAACATAAATTGTCTTTCACCTCACCCGCTATTGTACCACAAAATCCAGACGCCGGATAACCTCACTTTATGCCTTCTAGCATCCTTTCTTACAATAAAAAAAGAGGCTACCAGGATTTGTAACAATCCTGGTAGCCTCTTCCTATAGCTTCCTCTTTACGGCTGAGCGGAAAGGGAGTGCCACGCTTCTTCCGCTGCGCGCTGCTCCGCTTCCTTCTTCGTCCGACCGCTGCCGCTGCCGCATCTGGCATCACCCAAAATCACTTCCACGACAAACTCGCGATCATGCGCCGGTCCGCGCTCCTCGGTAATCCGGTATTCTACCGTACCGAGCCCATGATGCTGGGCGCGCTCCTGCAGCTTGGATTTGAAATCCTTCACAAGCAGTCCGTAATCGTTCGATTCGATGAATGGAAACACATGCTCTTCAAGAAAAGCACGGGCCCGGTCCATACCCGCATCGAGAAAAATCGCACCGACAAACGCTTCAAACAAATCCGCCAGCAGTGCCGGCCTTTGTCTGCCGCCCAGTTGCTCTTCGCCCCGTCCCAGCAGGACGTAGGCGCCAAGAGCGAGCCGTTCCGCAAAAAGGGCAAGTGACGGTTCACATACGACCGAGGCGCGCATACGCGTAAGCTCGCCCTCCGGCCGACGTGGATATGAGCGAAACAGAAATTCCGAGACGAGCAGCTGCAATACCGCATCGCCCAAAAACTCCAAACGCTCATTATGCTCGATTGTGCCATGTTTATGCTCATTTACATACGACGTATGCGTGAAAGCTTGCTTCAGCAGCCTATGTTGTTTGAAGCGTAGCCCCAGACGCGACTGCAGCTCGCTTAGAGAATCATGCTTCATAAACTTTCATCACGATCGTCGCATTATGACCGCCAAAACCGAAGGAGTTGGACATTGCGATACGAACATCCGCTTTGCGCGGCTCATTCGGCACATAATCCAAATCACATTCTGGATCTTGGTTGTCTAAGTTAATCGTTGGTGCAATGATACCGTTTTGCAGCGTCAAGCCTAAAATAACCGCTTCCACTCCGCCGGCTGCGCCAAGCAAATGTCCCGTCATCGACTTCGTCGAGCTGACTGCCAGCTTATAAGCATGGTCGCCAAATGCTTTCTTAATCGCTTTCGTCTCCGAACGGTCGCCTACTGGCGTTGAAGTGCCGTGAGCATTAATATAATCGATTTCTTCTGGAGCAAGTCCAGCATCTTTGAGCGCTTTCACCATACAGCGTGCTGCGCCGTCTGGATCAGGCTCTGTCATATGATGCGCATCGCCGCTCATGCCATAGCCAATAATTTCAGCGTAGATCCGAGCTCCACGTTTTTGGGCATGCTCGAGTGATTCCAATACAAGCACGCCTGCACCCTCGCCCATAACGAAACCATCGCGGTCTATATCGAAAGGACGGCTTGCTTTGCTTGGCTCATCATTGCGAACGGACATGGCGCGCATGGAGCAGAAGCCGGCCATTCCCGTTGGACGGATAGTCGCCTCAGCACCGCCGCACAGCATGACATCAGCGTCGCCGCGCATAATCATCTTATAAGAATCACCAATGGAATGCGTGCCTGTCGCACAAGCGGTAACCGCCGTGCTGTTCGGGCCTTTCGCGCCAGTCAGCATGGATACTTGACCAGATGCCATATTGGCAATCATCATTGGAATAAAAAACGGGCTGACGCGCTTCGGGCCTTTTTCCAGCAAAATATTATGCTGATCTTCCCAAGTGCCCAGGCCGCCAATACCGGAACCAATCATAACGCCTACGCGTTCTTCATCAGCGTTTTCACCGATTTTCAAATCTGCATCCTTAACCGCCAATTGGCTGGCTACCGCAGCGAACTGCACGAAGCGGTCCATACGGCGCGCTTCCTTCTTGTCCAATCCGAAATCCTCCGGATTGAAGTTTTTGATTTCTGCGGCAATGTACGTAGGGTATTCCGAAAAATCGAACGCTTCCACAACGGACACACCAGACTTGCCTGCGAGCAAATTGCCCCAAAACTCCTCAAGCTCATATCCGAGGGAAGTCATAACTCCCATACCTGTAACGACAACTCTTTGCTTCATTTCGATTCACCTCTATGAACTGCAATATAGATAACACGCTGCTGCGCTGTATCTTTTATATATAAATAGCTCTTACGCTCATTTATTCGTATTCATAATCACATGCCCTAGATGGAGAGAAGTCCCGTTTGTGACAACGGGACCCAGGCTTCCTTAGTTAAGAGATTGTATGTATTTAACAACTTCTCCTACTGTTGTGATTTTCTCTGCATCTTCATCAGAGATCTCCATATCGAACTCGTCTTCAAGCTCCATGACCAATTCCACGACATCGAGCGAGTCAGCGCCGAGGTCATCTTTAAATGAAGCTTCAAGCGTTACTTCCGCTTCGTCTACACCTAGGCGGTCTACAACGATACGTTTTACGCGATCTATTACTTCGGACATCCGGTTCACCTCCTCTTTGGTATTATACGAGAATTAAAACTAAAATGCCATACGTAACCGTTTTAATTCCCGGCAAGGCCTTTGCGGCACTTTTTTTACATGTACATGCCGCCATCTACATGAATGGTTTGACCCGTCATATAGCCTGCTACATCAGACGCCAGAAAACGCACAGCTGCTGCAATATCCTCAGGGCTGCCAAGGCGCGCAAGCGGAATTTGACCGGCAAGCGATTCCTTCATTTCTTCTGGAAGCTTGTCCGTCATTTCAGTCTGAATGAAGCCTGGCGCGACGCAGTTGACCGTAATGCCTCGCGAAGCCAGTTCCTTCGCGCTAGCTTTCGTAAGGCCAATAACGCCAGCCTTAGCGGCAACATAGTTAGCTTGTCCAGGATTGCCAAGCACCCCAACGACGGATGAAATATTAATAATGCGGCCTGAACGCTGCTTCATCATTGGACGAGTAACCGCCTTGATGCCATTGAATACGCCCTTCAAGTTCGTCTCAATAACTTGGTCAAATTCCTCTTCCTTCATACGCATGATCAGGTTGTCTCTTGTAATTCCGGCATTATTCACCAAAATATCAATAGCACCGAACTGCTCCAGCACATCCTTGACCATAGCCTCGAATTCAGCCGCCTTGCCTACATTAGCCTGCAGTACAATTGCACGGCGTCCAAGCGCCTCTACAGCTTGAGCTGTCTCAGCGGCGGCTGCCTCGCTGCCCGAATAGTTAATGGCCACATCGGCCCCGGCTTCTGCCAGCGCGATCGCAATCGCTCTGCCAATTCCACGGGAAGCGCCCGTTACAAGCGCCTTCTTGCCTTCCAAATTCGCGAACATGATAAAACCTCCCCTATTCGGCTGCTTGCAAAGCATCCAGAGCTGCAATGCTGTTAAGCGAGATCACCTTGACGGATTTATCGATTTTTTTGATCAAGCCGGCAAGCACCGTGCCTGAACCGATTTCCACGAAAGTATCTACGCCTTCCGCGATTAAATAACGAACGCTGTCTTCCCACAGTACGGGCGAGTAGACTTGCTCGACCAGCAGTCCGCGAAGTTCCGCCGCATCCGTCACTGCACTAGCAGTAACGTTAGCTACAACAGGCACAGCTGCATCGCTCATGCTTACGTCTGCCAATACGCCAGCAAGCTGCTGGGCAGCAGGCTTCATAAGCGATGAATGGAAGGGGCCGCTAACCTCAAGCGGAATGACCCGCTTGAATCCTGCTTCCTTGCCGCGTTCGACAATCGCCTGAACACCAGCCACAGAACCGGAAACGACGATCTGCCCTGGGCAGTTCACGTTCGCAAGCTCGACAACATGGCCTTCTGCCGTCACTGTACGGCATAGCTCGGCAAGCGCCTCGCGCTCTGCGCCAAGCACAGCTGCCATTGCGCCATGTCCACCCGGAACCGCCTGCTCCATAAAGAGACCGCGGGAACGCACTGTACTAACGGCATCCTCAAAGGACAAAACGCCCGATGCTACTAGCGCGCTGTACTCCCCAAGGCTGTGGCCCGCTACATAGTCCGCTTTCAAACCGCGGCCTTCTAGCGCTTGCAGCAGCGCGACGCTTACCGTAAGCAGCGCAGGCTGCGTATTCGCCGTCTGCTTCAGCGTATCTTCCGGCCCGTCAAAAATAATCTCGCTCAGCTTGAAGCCAAGCGCTTCGTCTGCCTGTTCAAAAACCTGGCGCGAGCGCGCGAACGCTTCATAAACATCTTTGCCCATCCCTACAGCCTGAGCACCTTGTCCTGGAAATACAAAAGCGGTTTTACCCATCCTGCAATCCCTCCGTTACCAAATCAATACAGAAGCTCCCCAAGTCAGTCCGCCGCCAAAGCCGACGAATACGAGAGCGTCTCCTTCTTTCACACGATTTTGCTCAACCGCTTCCGCCAACGCAACCGGAATCGATGCTGCGGACATATTGCCGTAGTTGTTCAAATTAATCATGCATTTCTCCTCAGACAAATTCAGACGGTTAAGCGCCGATTGAATGATTCGAATATTCGCCTGATGCGGAATAAGCAGATCGATTTGATCCTTCGTCATATCCGCTTTGCGAAGCGCTTCCTCTGCTGCGCTGCCCATAATGCGTACCGCAAATTTAAACACATCATTGCCAGCCATATGGATAAAATGCTGCCGTGATGCGACACTTTCCTCCGAAGCTGGCATGCGGGAACCGCCGCCGCTTACTTTCAGCAGCTCACCGCCGCCTCCATCCGCTCCGAGCTGGAAAGACTTGAAGCCTCTGCCTTCTGGCACCTCGCCAAGCACAACCGCACCCGCACCGTCGCCGAACAAAATGCATGTATTGCGGTCTGTGTAATCCGTTATGCGCGAAAGCGTCTCTGCGCCAACAACAAGCACATGCTTATACAAGCCGGAAGAAATCATGCTCGTTGCTGTCGCAAGGCCATAAATAAAGCCCGAGCAAGCTGCGGAAAGATCGAATGCTGCCGCCTGCTTGGCTCCAAGCTTCTCTTGAAGCAGACAGGAGGTCGATGGAAACGCCATATCAGGTGTTATCGTCGCCACGATAATGAGGTCGATATCCTCTACCGTAAGTCCCGCAGCTGCAATCGCAGCTTTGGAGGCTTGATAAGCGAGGTCTGAAGTCGCTTCTTCGGGGGCAGCCATCCGGCGCTCGCTAATCCCGGTGCGGGTAACGATCCACTCATCATTCGTTTCGACCATTTGTTCAAGCTGCTGATTCGTAATAATACGTTCAGGCACATATTTGCCTGTACCAATAATGCCTACAGGATGCAAATTCACCACAACACACTCACTTCCCGCTTATTTCCGCTGCGATCGATTCGGTCAGCTTGCCTTGAATGGCAATTCGCGCCTGGCGAATCGCGCTTTTGACAGCTACCTCGTCAGAGGAGCCGTGGCATTTCATGACGAGCCCGTTCAAGCCGAGCAGCGGAGCGCTACCATGTTCTTTATAATCCATTTTGTTTTTGAGCTTGCGCAGCTTCGGCAGCATAATCGCTCCGGCCAGCTTCGTAAGCAGCGTTTCGCCAAAAGCGTCTTTGATGAAGCCAAACAGGCTGCCTGCCGTGCCTTCCATCGCTTTCAACATAATATTTCCAGCAAATCCGTCGCAAATGAGAACATCACAGCTGCGGCTAAGCACGTCTCTTGCCTCAACATTTCCGATAAAATGAATCGGCGACTGTTCGAGCAAATCGTATGCCGCCTTAGTCAGCTCATTGCCTTTGCGAGCTTCCGTTCCAACGTTGAGCAGCCCGATACGCGGCTTTTCCATTCCATGCACTTTGGAGCGATAAATGCTTCCCATAATAGCGTATTGCAATAAATGTTCTGGCTTCGCGTCCATATTAGCGCCCAAATCAAGCGCCAGCATGCCGACATCGTCCATCGTCGGAAGCATAGGCGCGAGCGCCGGGCGCTCAATGCCGTCCAGACGGCCGACAACGAGCAGCCCTGTCGTCATCAATGCTCCAGTATTTCCGGCAGACAGCATCGCATCTGCCCGTTTTTCACGGACGAGCTGTCCCGCCACGACCATGGAAGCCCCTTTTTTACGCCTAACAGCCTTTACCGGCTCATCATCAGGTCCGATAACCTCATCGGCATGACAAAGACTAATATTGGCTGGCTTATTGCCACCCATCAGCTGCTCGATGATGGCAGTATCGCCAACCAGTACAAGCTCCGTATCCGGCCACTCGTGCGCGGCTTCAAGCACGCCCTTCACAATGAGCCCTGGCGCATTATCTCCGCCCATAGCGTCAATGGCGATCCGCATGTTCGTCCCCTCCTTCATTCTCCGCCTCCCCCGCGGAGCGGAAAATCACAAAATTCCCTTGAAAAACCATTTCTTCACCAACATACGTGAAAATTTCGACCTTCGCTTTGGAGCGTTCGCCGGAAATGGACCTCACATAGGCTTTCGCTATGCATTTTTCACCTAATTTTACCGGGCGAATGAACCGAATGTCCGCCGTTACCGTTAAAGCGATGGGATTGTCGATAATGGCGACGGCCAGCGAATTGGCTTGGGCAAAAACATGATGGCCCCGGGCAATGCCGGTTCGCGAGAACACATGCTCCTCACGTATTTCAAAGATCGAAATTCCGCTCTTGTCCAGCTGAAGATCAACAATATCACCTATCACTTCATGAAGCGGCAATGACCGTACCGTATCGTACGAACGCTCCGCCATCAGCTTCAGCCGCTCGCGCAGTTCGGGAATACCAAGTTCCATCCGATCCAGGCGGATCGTTTGGATGCTTACCTTTAAATGCCTGGTAAGCTCCCGGTCTGTCATGAACGGATTTTCCTCCATAAGTTTGGCAAGCAGCTGATGCCGCTGCCGTTTGGGCATTCGTTCGATCGTCGGCACCACCTTGGATTGGCGTGAGCAGGCACAAAAATGGCCTTTTTCACCAATCATATATTTTATAAAAACGTCAGCCCAACAGACCAACATCTGCTATTATCACCTGGTACTAAACTTCTCTATAAAAAAAGCCTCTGTAAGCAGCGAAGCAAGCCTAGACGGTTACTTCCACCTAACTAAAGGCGGCTTCGTCCCGAGAAGAAACGAAAAACGCTGCTATAAGGAGCTAAACGTGTGCAAAAAAACAGCACCTCACCAAGCGATGAAGTGCCATTGTGAGATCCCGGAAATTATTGAGCAATAATTTCTTTCGTTTTGTAGTATCCGCACACTTTGCATACGTGATGAGCCAATTTCAGCTCTCCGCATTGCTCGCATTTTACCATACCTGGCACAGCCAGCTTAAAGTGAGTGCGACGTTTGTCGCGGCGAGTTTTGGACGTTCTTCTTTGAGGTACTGCCATGTTTAACACCTCCTTCACAATATTCGCGAAGCGATACACTATTGATCCTTGAACAAATCCTTCAATGCTGCAAAACGATGGTCTAGCTTCTCGTTGTTGCAACTGCATGTCTGTTCATTTAAGTTCTGTCCGCATGTGTGACAAAGTCCTTTACAATCGCTCTTGCAAAGCGGGGCAAACGGCATAAACAGTTGAAGCGCCTCTTCCACATAAGGCTGCAAATTCAATCTTTCACCGGATACCGCAATGAAGTCGCTGTCGTCATCCTCTTCCTGCTCATCCTCGTCTTGGCCACGTTTCGGCGCAGGCTCAAACTGCTCGGAGAAAGGAATGACTGTATGCTCCTGAACGGCTTCCAAGCATCTGGAGCAAGCAAGCTCCCAATCGATCGTCATTTGACCATCAACCAAGATCGACCCTGCATTTCCTTCTACCTCAAGCGCTACATGGAGCGGACCTGTGTGAATCACATCAGCCCGTCCTTCAAATAGAGGGGCAACATCAATGGATTCATTGATTGTATGCTTCAACCTCTTGGACATTGTTTCTTCTACATGAAACTGCATATTATCACCTCAAACAAACAAAATTTATTATAGCTATTTTATAAGGGTTTTGTCAACATTTTCACAGAGGATTAGCTATTTTCCACTTTCAACGGTTGAAAATGAGGGTCACGATTCATATGTTGATCATAGCTGTGCTATTCTTAAAATATAAGCAATTATAAGTTGTACACTTATTATAGGCTTATATTTCATCGCGAAACGGCTGCTTTGCCGCCAGAAGACGTCTTCAGTCGTTTACGCTTGAAATATAAGCAATTATAAGTTTTACAACTACAATAGGCTTATATTTCTCGGACTGAAACGCGCCGCACCGACAAAGGACGGAGGGCAGCCGTTTCACCTTGTAATGCAATCATTTTACAATTAAGGAGCACGGTTATATGCGTACGGTAGGATTAATTGTTGAATATAATCCGTTTCATAACGGCCATCGCTATCATTTGCAGCAGTCGCTGCTGGCAAGCAGGTCTGACGCCGTTGTCGCTGTCATGAGCGGGCACTTTCTCCAGCGCGGCGAGCCTGCCGTGATGGACAAATGGAGCCGTACGGAAGCTGCGCTGCGCGGAGGCTGCGATCTCGTCATTGAGCTGCCTGTAGCCTACGCTACTCAGGCGGCGGAATGGTTCTCCTACGGCGCCGTTGCGCTGCTGGAGGCAACGGGCGTCGTCGATGGCTTCTGCTTCGGCACGGAAAGCGGCGATTTGGCTCCACTTATGGATGCCGCCTCCGTCATCGCCCAGGAGCCGCCCGCTTTCGCCTCGCAGCTCAAGGAGCTGCTGGCTACGGGAATGAGCTACCCGAGCGCTTACAGCAGCACGGTAGCCGCTTATTTGGGCAGCATAGGCAAGGCGGAGGCTGCCGCTTTTCCTTTTGCCATGCCCAACCATACGCTGGGGCTGCATTATTTGATCGCCCTTGCGCGTCTTGGCGGGCGTATGGAGCCTTTTACGATTCGCCGCGAGAAAGCCGCTTACAACCAGGAAGACGTAACGGACAGCGCCATTGCCAGCGCTACAGCCATACGCAAACAGCTTCTGCTGGAACGGCAGCTTTCAGGCATTAAGCCATTCGTGCCAGACACAACCTATGACGTATTGGCACGCGAATGGGATGCAGGGCGAAGTCCCGTAAGCTGGGACAGCTTCGCCTCGCCGCTGCTGCATGCCATCGTCACCCGTTCAGCAGCGCAGCTGGCCGAGCTGCATGAAATAACGGAGGGGCTTGAACACCGCATCCGCAAAACGCTGCCTCGCCTAAAGGAGCTTCAGGTGGAGCATTTGCTTGCTGAGCTCAAAACGAAACGTTATACCCGAACGAAGCTGCAGCGGTCTCTGCTTTCGATCTTGCTTGGACATGCCAAGTCGGATTTCACACCGGACAAGCTGCGGAGCGGGCTGCAATATATTCGCGTGCTTGGTTTTAGCGAAAAAGGCAAAGGGCTGCTGCGAAAAATGCGCACGACCGCGACGTTGCCTGTACTATTAAGCGCATCGGCTGCCGAGCAGCCCTACCGTTATTTAGAGCTCGATACGCAAGCTACTGCTGCCTATATGCTCGCTAATACAGGAAGCCAGCAGCCGGTCGCCTTATTTCGCGACTATTATGCCAAGCCGATCATGCTCTAATTCACACGGCCTATTTTTCGCTGACATACTGCTCAATGACCTGCTTAGCCTCGCTAAGACTATTCACGCTGACGACCTTCATGCTCGTTCCCATGTCCTTCGCCTTGTCCGCAGCCTCCTTGTAGTTCGCGGACGGGGCGAGAAACAGCTCAGCTCCCTCGCGGCTTGCCGCAATGACCTTGAACGCAATTCCGCCAATTTCACCGACCGTCCCATCCGCTGCGATTGTACCTGTTCCGGCAATAATCGCGCCACCCGTCAAATCCTGATTGCCGAGCAGCAAATCAAGCGACTGCAGAGCAAACATCAACCCCGCCGAGGGGCCGCCAATGGCTCCTGCATCGATTTGCAGCTTAAAGCGGCTGTCATCCGGCTGCAGGCTGCGAAGCTCAGCGAGCTGTACACCGCCAAGCGCGCTAGGAAGCTTGTCCAACGTTAAAGGAGCCTCATAGGCGCCCAGCGTAATCGCAACGTCTTGCACCGCTCCTCCCCGTTTTACGGTAAATACAGCCTCATCGCCAGCCTTATAGGCTCCAAGCTCAGTGACGATTTGCTTGGCATCCGCAAATGGCTTGCCGCCTTTTAAGGAAACGAGAACATCTCCAAGCTCCCATCCACTTCCCTCACTGCCGTCACTGTCCTGCAACACATCCGACACCGCAATGCTGTCGACCACTGATTGATAGGAAAGATGGGCGAAGCGGTACGCGGCTTCAATAGCTTGATTTTGCGAGCCTTGCATGACGACGGTCATTCTCTCGGCATATTCCTGCTCCGTATAACCGCGTAAAATCGATGAGCGGCTGTATGTCGCGATATCCTTATCCCATGCCGAAGAGAGGGTTTCCCACCAATTCGCATCCGAGAGCCTGACAGCCGTCATAAGAAAAGCTCCCTCTTCTGGCGTCGAATTGAGCGATGGGCTTGATGAAGGCTTCACCGCTGCATCGTCATTCCGCTCCTCTACCAAACGCACCATCGGCTTCGTCGGAGCAGCAAGCCCAGGCTCGTACATGACATAAGGCGTTGGTGCATACAACAGCAAATACATGAATAAAGCGGTCGCCAACATAATAAAACCTAGCTGCCTTACTCCAGACGATTTCAAGGACAACTTGCGCCCCTCCGTTCCTCATAAAGCTTCTTTATCACATATAACAACGGTCTAACGGGCCAAGCGAGTGCATACATATCGTACAAGCCGCTATACTAGCTGCCATTTGCAATCTCCCAACGCTCTCAAGCAACCGTAGTATTGCAAAATTTCTCTTTGGCGGCCTTACAGGCGCTGCAAATAGCCCGCATTTTCCATAAGCGCAGCTGTAAAATGGATATTCTCGCCCTTATCGAAGGCATTCCATTCCCTACGATACGATGACCTGAAATGGAGTTGATCGTCCAGTGGCTAAAACCTTGCTCGCAGCGCTAGCATCCATTCTGCTGGTCGGAGCTGTTATTTACCAGTCCGAGGCAGCCTTTCAAGCTTCCCTTCAAGGGCTGACCTTATGGTGGAATATTGTTTTTCCCGGGCTGCTGCCGTTTCTCGTCCTATTTGAGCTCATTACCGCCTTTGGCCTCGTTCACGGAATTGGCGTGCTGCTCCAGCCCCTCATGGGCCGATTGTTCCGCCTTCCCGGTGAGGCTGCACTGCCCTTGCTGTTCGGCTGGCTATCCGGCTTTCCCGCCGGTGCTGAAACGACGGCCGTGCTTCGCAGGCATGGGCATGTTACGCTCCAAGAAGGCCAGCGACTGCTCGCCTTTTCACATATGCCAAATCCTATTTTCATGCTTGTCGTTCTTGGCGCAGGCTTTATGCATCAGCCGGAGCTGGGGCTCTTGATCGCAGCAGCCGTCTGGCTGTCTGCGCTGTGGACCGCCTGGCTGCTGCTGCTCACCAGCAGGTCCGAGGCTTTCCCGGCCCGCGCCGCCCAGGTGCAGGAAGGCCGATTGGTCGAGAGGGCGGCCAAGGCGATCACCGCTGCGCGGGAGAGCGACGGCCGCGGCTTCGGGCGGGTGCTCGGCGAAGCCGTATCCGGCGGCGTGCAGAAGCTGATGCTGATTGGCGGCCTGATCATTTTCACCGCTGTCATCGCCCGGCTTATGCAGCCGCTTTGGCTTTTTATCAGCTCAGGAAGCTGGTGGGAAGCGCTCTTCCTGCCCGCGCTGCTCGAAAGCCATATCGGCACCTACACAGCTGCCGTATTGGAAGCACCGAACCTGGCACCTGTGCTGAGCACAGCAATCACCGCCGCGATACTCGCATGGAGCGGCATCAGCGGGCTGCTGCAGGCAGGCTACTCAACGAGCGGCACAGATCTTAAGCTGCTCCCGCTCGCTGGCGCCAAGCTGCTTCATGCCGGGCATGCCGCTTGGTTCGTGGTGCTCTTGTGGAAGCCGGCGCAGCTGATTCTCGCCAGCGCCTCTTTTGATTTTTTGCGGCAAGCCGCTAGCGCGCTGCCAGCTGTTTCATCAAACGGGGCGTGGATGAATAGCCCTTTTCCGGGCTATTTTCACGCGCAGCATTTCCCTAATCTGTGGCCCTATACGTTGGCTGCATCAGCGCTGCTCGTACTGCTGCTCGCAGCGCTGTATATGCTGGCACGAAGAGAGGCTGAAACACCTAAATAATACCTGGTTTCAACTATGAATACAGCTTAATTAAGCCAAGTGCCTTCTACTGTTTCGACTTGTACTTCTCAGTCAGGCGCTTCTCCACCGCAGGCGGAACGAGCTCAGATACCGCACCTTGAAACTGCGCGATCTCTTTCACGATGCTGGAGCTGAGATAGGAGTATTTCGGATCGGTCATCATAAAAATTGTATCAATATCCTCATCGAGCAGCCGGTTCGTCGATGCCAGCGTAAGCTCGTATTCAAAATCCGTCACGGAGCGAATGCCCCGTACAATTACGTTGGCGTTGCGGGACTTCATAAAACGCACGAGCAGATCGCGGAAGCTTTCAACCGAAACATTCGTCAGATCCGATGTCAGCTCGGTGATCATTTCCTTGCGCTCCTCCAGGCTGAAGAGCGGATTTTTGCTCGTATTATTCAGTACCGCTACTATTAAATGGTCGAACTGCTTCGCCGAACGGCGGATAATATCCAAATGCCCAAAAGTGACAGGGTCAAAGCTTCCAGGGTATACGGCTACGCGAATCTGGTCATTCGTCTGCATCGTTAAATCCTCCATTTTGAGCTTCATTCGGCTCGTATCGATAAATAGTTACCGCCGTGTCGCCGTATTTGTTTTTTTTCAATTGAAAAAAGCCGCTCCACTGCTCCTCATAGGTATGGGCTGCGTCATGTTCAACGACAATAGTTGCCCCATCTTCAAGCATGCCGTGGTCAGCCATGTAAGTCATGAGCTTGTCCGCCGTTATGATTCGGTATGGCGGGTCCAGAAAAACAAGTGAGAAAGCGATTCCACGCTTTTCCAACAACTTTAATGCCCGCTCCGCATCGTTGCGGTAAATTTCTGCTTCCTGTCCCATGCCGGCCGCCTGCGTATTGTGGCGAATGATGTCGATGCTATTTTTCTCCTGATCGATAAAAATCGTCCGCTCGGCCCCTCTGCTCCAAGCCTCTATGCCAAGCCCTCCGGTTCCAGCAAACAAATCCAGCGCAACGCCCCCGTCAAAAAAGGGCCCAATCATGCTGAAAATCGCTTCCTTCACCTTATCGGTCGTAGGTCTTGTATTGTTGCCAGGCACCGCCTTCAGCGGTCGTCCCTTGGCTGCGCCCGCAATAACTCTCACTGCCAAATGCCCCCTTTATTCGCTATCCTCGCCTATCGTACCATAATTGCCCCGGGATGTTAAAGAGGATGAAGCTTTTGTAAAAAAAGCTCGACTATCGCCAATTTACAGCTTCTAAGGAATAAAAAACCACAGCCCGCAATTGTTGCTGACACTACGCGGCTCGGGACACAGCCTCCTTTTTTTGAGGACAGAGGTTCCGCTATTCTGGCTTTTGATCCGATTTTATGACGTATGCGGACAGGAAATCCGTTATCTCCCTCAATATCCTGACAAAATGGCTGTTTGCAGCGTATTAACGTCCCCTGAGTCCGCGGGCTTGCCTTAACACGTGATTCTGTCGAAATAACCGCTGCTATGTCCGCCAACTATCTTTGTACAGGGAGTAAAACCCGGAAGCGAAGTGCATAGAGCGACCTTTCGGTATATAGGTTCACGTTCGTCAGAGGCGACATACCCGGCAGAAGAGGCAATACGTCTGGTACTAAAATCGATCTAGATCAGGCTTGCATACACGGACTAGCTAAGTGGATTGATTGAAACTACCATACTCTCTACTCCTTCTTCCACATATCGCCAAAACATAACTTTTGTAGTATATTGGTGTCGAAACAATGATAAAGGGAGCGGACACATTGCAAACGAGAAAAACATTTTACAAAAAGATTAGTTATGGCCTATTAACAGCGGTCGCTATTGGCGTTCTGAGCGGGTGCTCCTCGGATGAAGCGGCTACTGCATCACCAAGCCCTTCAGCGAAGATTGAAGCTTCGGCATCGCCTTCACCAGAGACCGAGGCAACTGCCGCACCGACCGCCGAGCCTGAAAAGGACTTGAACGTAAGTGAACAGCTTACGCTTGGTTATATTAACTCCTACTACAACGAAACCGATGTAGAGGCCAGAAAGAAATTTGCTCAGGAGTATATGCATCCTGATGTTCAAAGCATATTTGCATTTGCCGCATCTGCGGTTATTGATGAGAAGGATCATTTTTTAAATCCGAAAGTTGTGGAAACGGTCGACTATGAAAAAGACGGAACGAAAGGCTCCTTGACCTTGGTCAAAGGAGACGGGGATAAGGAATTTATCGGCCTTATTATAGAAGATAAATTCAGCTTTGGATTCATTTCAACCGCAACTAGCGATGATATGAAGGCCGCTTTTGAAGGGGTTCGCGAGCAATTCAAGTAGATTTTAGTATAGGAGTCGGTATTGTTGAAAAGAAGAACACTGTTGTTCAATCAGACCCGGTTTATCATTGTCGCTCTCGTGGCAGGCAGTCTGGTTGGGATCATTTATACGGGGAATAAAGATAAGCAAATAGCGGATGAAGTGCCATCTCCCCCTTCAATAACAACGAGTTCGGAGCGGCTGACATCCTTTTCCCCTTCACCAGAAGTGTACGAATACGATAGGAGCAAGCATGAACAATGAAGAGCCAGCCGTTTTATAAAAAATGGTTGTTTTGGGTAATCACCGTCATTTTGATTGCTGGCCTAGTTAATGGCGGGCTGCGTGATGATGATTCCGCAGACACATCTTCCGTGAAAAGTAATGAAAGCAAGCTCGATAAGGCATCGTCCAAGTCGGAATAGCTGTAAAGAGTATAATGAGATCCTAGGGGGCAATTAAAATGCAGCAAAGAAAACCGATTTATACAAAATGGTGGTTCTGGTTAATCATCGTCCTAATCGTAGGAAGTGTAAGTAATTTGAATAAAGATAGAAGCACTACTCCAACTGCTACAAACGCAGAAAGTTCAAAAAATGAAACCAAAGCGGCATCTGAAACAGCGAGCAATGCAACAGACTCTAAGAAGGACGAGTCCTCGAAAACTGAAAAAGCCAAAGCTGAAGGTGTGGTAGCAACCGACGTGGAAAGCTTCCGTAAAGCGTTCAATAAAGCATCAGAAACGCTGGGAGCCAAGTTTACCGTTAAGTCTTTGAAAGTAGAAGGTTCAGGCTTTCAGCATCAGCTTACTGACTCCATCTACCTCAATGGGTTTGTAAATAAAGAAACAGGAGCTATTAAAGAGCTTCTTATTATGGGCGCTGGTGATGGTACTCCGCAATCGGGGGCTAATTTGATTTTGTCATTCGGAGCTTTAATCGGAGCAACTAATCCTGATTTGGAAACCAATGAGAGCGGAGATATTTTTGAGGAGCTAGGTTTGATGGAAAGCAATGTTGATTTATACAACCTTAATAAATCTGCCGAGCGCAATGGCATTGTATACACCATTAAATCCTCAAAGGAAACAGGTATATGGTTTATGGCTCAGAATGCTACTGTAAAATAAAATGCAAAAAAATAGAGCGCCCCTTTCGGGGCGCTCTATTCATGGGAGAGGAGAAACCGGACGAAGAGCTTATGGGGAACGTAAGTCTTCTCCGCGGTTGTCTACGACATCTTGCGACGCCGATAATTTTATTTTGTCCGTTTTGCGGACATTTATACCTTCACGACAAGAAAAAGATGGAAAGACAGCCAAAAAGCTTCGGACATCCTGTATAATTCATGGTAAGCACAAGCGTAAACAGCTGTCGCCGTCCTCTGGCGGCAAAGCAAGCTGCCGTTTTGCTTTGAAATATAAGCCCATTATAAGGATGAAACTTATAACTTCTTATATTTATAAAAAACTTACACCAAATTAAAGGGGATGCACCATGGACTTTGTGGCAATTGACTTTGAAACCGCCAACTCCAATCGCTCCAGCGCCTGCGCGGTCGGCATCGTCGAGGTGCAGGGCGGCAAAATCGTTTTCGAGCAGGTTTGGCTCATTAATCCGCAGCAGCATTTTGACCGGATGAACATCGAAATTCACGGCATCACTCCGGCTATGGTGGCGGACAGCCCTACTTTTTCCGAGCTATGGCCTGTACTAGAGCCATTATTGAATAATAAGCAGGTAGTCGCGCATAATGCTTCCTTCGATATGAGCGTCCTGCGTTATTGCCTAGATGATGCGGCTCTGCCTTACCCAGCATTTCATTATTATTGCACCTATCAGCTTAGCAAAAAACTGCTGCCGGACATGCCTTCCTACCGTTTGAACGTATTAGCTGGCCATTATCAAATTCCGTTGAATCACCATGATGCGCTAGATGATGCAAGAGCGGCAGCGTTAATTTTAGCAAGACTGCTCGAGCGTGAGCAGCAGTCAAGCCCTACCGAGCTTGCGCTCGACAAGGGCTATAAAATCGGTAAAATGCATGCTCGCGGTTACTCGCCCTTCTCAACAACAGCTGCTAAAAGCAAAAAACAAGCAAAGCCAGCCGCCTCTGCCAGCGCTAAACGTGCTGCAGCTAGCGCAACAGTAACAGCAGCCGAAAAATCTGGGCTGCAGCTGATCAGCGGGCAAAAAGCTGATATTACCCGCCATTTGGGGTTGAATCAGCTGGTTGCTCGCGTTTCATGGAAATTATTAAATCCGGCGCTTGAAATTGACGCCACGGCCTTCCTGCTATCTGCTGCAAGACGGTGTGAGCGGGATGAAGATTGTATTTTTTACGGAAATCCCGTTTCATCTGATAACTCCGTCTCCTACTCCAAGCTAGGCCCCAATGCAGCACAGTTTAAAATCGATTTCAGCAAGCTGCCGCTGCAGATCCAGCGAATGGCCTTCACTCTCTCGATCTACGAAGGCGAGGCACAGCAGCATGATTTCAGCCAGGTGGCCGAAATCAGTATCTGTCTGCTGCATCCGCAAACGGAACAAGTGGTAGCTCAATTCGATTTTGGCGAAGATCTGCTTAAAGAAACAGCTATCGTCATTGGGGATTTATATTTGCACAACGGCAATTGGAAATTTGACGCCATCGGCAAAGGTTTTTTTAGCGGCTTGCAAGCTTTATGTGAAAATTTCGGCCTGGAAGTTAGCCATATTTCAAATGAGGCACATTCATTATAACAACCTTGATAACGCTCTGGCCTTACTCCCAGCTGTCATATCTCAAGCCTTCAATGATCTGCGGTCGTTTCGTAATGCCCGCAGCGGCTTGCAGGGCTATTTTGCCTTTGCCGCTCTTCACCAGCTCAAATAGCTGCTCCGTATGGAATACACCGCCTGGCAGGCCGCCTTCATAAACAGCGGTGGCAACAGCGGTCGCCACTTTAGCGGTCGCTGCCGCCTCGTGGGAACCATCGACCAAATATTGAACATGCTTCTTCTTACCCGCTTTCATTCCCCAGCCATCTACTTTAACCGCATAGCCGTCTGAGCCAAAACGCATCATCCCAAAGCTGCTCACAGCGGCAGAGCGAATCCATTTGACTTTCAGCAGCCGGAATAATCCCGTTGCGCGTATCCACGCAACCAAGCGGGTGACCGCACCTGAATCGAAACAAAGCCTTGTTGATACGGTCGGCACTTTCAGCGTTCTTGGCAGCGACTGCTGATCGGAGAACGGGAAACGGTAAGCCATGCGGCTGCCCAACTCCTTGCCGAAGTCGGTGCGCTTGCCGCCGCTAAAGCTGACCGTCTGCGCGACACCGCCATTTTCAACAATTGAAAATGCACTGCCAATGCTGTCGACCGTCCACTCTATCGCCGCCTTGCCATGCTGATCGCCAAGCCCCAGCATAATTGCGATATCTACGCTATCGAGCTGATCCAGCTCCTGCTGCGCCTTGCGTGCGAGCAAATTCGTTACACCTGGCGCTAGCCCGACGCTCAGCACCGCTGTCGCCTGTGCCAAAGCAGCTTCCTCTGTATGCCTCTCTAAGCTGGTCAGGAAAGGGCCATACGCTGAAATATCCACGTAATGCGTTCCACTCCGCAGGCTAGCCTGTACAAAGGCATCATCCGTCTGATCCATACACATGACAATTAGCTTGACACGTTCGAAATCCATTTCCTGCTTCCAGTTGCTTAAATTAAATGCCATTGGTTTCACCTGGCCGCCCGTCTGGTCCGCGAATTGTTTCGCACGCTCTAAGCTTCTGCCCGCCGCATACACTTTACCTGGAAATTTTGCTCCGAGCTGCTTGCTTATATCTCCGCCCACATGGCCGTAGCCGCCTATAACAACGATGTCTTGTTTCATTTGTCCTGCCTCTTCTCTTCTATGTTATGCTCCCCGTCTGCTTTGACAGCAAACCATCCTGTAATAAGGTAGGAACCGAAAAATTTTGAAATATGGTTAAAGCCAACTTCCCGAAGCAGCTCTTCCACCTGCTCTGGCGGCACAGGATCTGATTCGGCGCCAAGAGAGGCGGCAAACCGCTCCCAATCCTCCAGCGGAATGCCATTATCCAGCATGTGGCTTTGCCAAGCGCTCATTTGCACGGCGAATGCTTCCTCCTGGCGATCACAGCTTATTGCGGCAATCAATAACGGCGCTCCCGGCTTCAAACGTTCGGCTATGCTGCGCAGCAGCTTCCTTTTCTGATCCAGCCCCTTTATAAAATGCAGCACTAGCAGGGAAGTCGCTGCATCATACAGCTTGTCCTTCGGCAGCTCGTCTGCCGTTCCCTCGTGCAGCGTTACTCCCGCTTCCAATCGCTCCATCCGAATGCGCTGCTCGGCTATTGCCAGCATGCGTGCAGACGGGTCAACCCCGGTAAAGCTCCACGCTGGATGCGCACCGCCGAGCGTCACAATCTCCTGCCCGCCGCCTGCGCCAACAACTAATATGTCCTGTTCCCTTTCAGGACCAAGCATCGCGTTCATTAAACGATCTGTCATATCATACAGCATGAAATAGCCGGGTATTTTTAAAGAAATCGTTCGTCCATAGCCCTCCACTTGGGGATCATTCCAACTCATTGTTTTCTGTTGTTGCGGCTGCTTCTCATTCATCGGTACAGCTCTCCCTTCAACTCTGTATATGGTCCATCCTTTTCAATTTGGCGGGTATTCTGTAAAATGTAATCTGTAATTAATGTTAATTATATCGGGTCGCCACAAAATCACTATCCCATAAATGTGGGTAATCAGGAGAGCTGGGATGAACAAGCAAAGAGAAAGTGTACGGAAACAGCTCGCCAAATTAGAGGAGGCTAACCTCCGCTCCAGCGAATACAGGGAGAGGCTGCTTGCAGAGCTGCGAACGACGATGCCTTTTGCAGCTGCATGCTGTACGCTGGTCGATCCGCATACGATGCTGTCTACTGGCGCAGTTACGGAGGAAGGCGTAGAGGCCATTCATCATCTATTGTTTGAATATGAATATTTGCGGGAGGATTTCAATTCGTATG
Organism: Paenibacillus sp. Leaf72; assembly: GCF_001422685.1. NCBI lineage: Bacteria > Bacillati > Bacillota > Bacilli > Caryophanales > Paenibacillaceae > Paenibacillus > Paenibacillus sp. Leaf72. Next base: position 272,250 of record NZ_LMLV01000023.1, read on the forward strand.
AGGAGCTTGCCAAGCTTGCGGAGCCCGTTGCTACATTAAGCGGCGCAACCGAAGGCGATTTAAGTCGAAGCCTCAAATATACAAAGGTGCTGCAGCCTGCCGGCTTTGGAGATGAGCTGCGTGCAGCACTTACGGTGGATGGGGCTTGCTGGGGGTATTTGACGTTATTTCGGCAGCTCAATGAGCCGTTTTTTCAAGAAGAGGAACGCTTGTATATCGCTTCCTTAGTCCCAAGCATGGCCCGCACCTTGAAAAAAGCGAGCTTGCTGCTGCCAGATAGCGAGGGCGCCGCCTTTCAAGACGATCCTGGCATTCTGATTCTGTCTGAGCAGCTGCTGCTTCTATCGAGTAATGACGCTGCAAACAGCTGGCTGTCGCTGCTCCGCGAATGGGAGTTCATCGACGAGCAGACACTGCCGAGACCAATCCGTGCCGTTTGCTCGCGTGCTTTGGCTGCAAGCACCTCGGATAGGGAGCCACAGACCGACGCAAAAGTATGTATCCGCATTCCTGATGGCCCCTACTTATCGCTGCGAGCCAGCAAGCTCCAAGCCGCGGATCACTCGGTTCAGCTTGCGGTATGGTTCGAGCTTGCGAAGCCTGGCGATATTTTGCCAATCATTGCTGAAGCTTATGCGCTAACTTCGCGCGAGAAGCAGCTGGTCGAACGGTTATGGCGTGGCCTTTCCACGAAGGAACTGGCCAGTTCCTTGCATATTTCCTCGTATACGGTGCAGGATCATCTCAAATCTATTTTTGCGAAAACGGAAGTGTCCAGCCGCAGAGAGCTGATCTGGAAGCTTTTTTCCCGTTACAATCTCCCTGCGAATGAATAACGAATCGATAACAGGTTCATTAAGCAGCTATTTGCCTATGTTTCAGCTGTCTGCCTCTGAATGCCAAGAGGGGTAGGCAGCCGATCGAGGCTGTAGCTGTTTTTTTCATTTTGATAGTCCGTTAGCTTTTGATCACCTACCTTCTCAGCCCAGTCTTTCAGCTGTTCCCGCTCGCCCTGATAGTCATAAAAAGGGATGCTGAATCCGCACGCCGTCGTCACCTTATGAATATCTAGCACAATAATTTGCCTAGCGCCTGGCAGCAGTTCAAACCTCCCAATCAGCTCATTCCAGCGCTCAGTTCCTGGCAATACAACTTTCCCTGTGCCGAAAAGTCGCATAATAACGGGCTTCCCCTCCATTGCTATAAACATAATCGTCATCCTGCCATTTTCCAGCACATGCGCACTCGTTTCATTGCCGCTCCCCGTCAAATCGAGATAAGCGACCTCCTGGTTCGACAATATGCGAAACGTATCGTAGCCTTTCGGAGATATATTAACATGCCCTTCCGCCGTCAGCGGAGCCGATCCTACAAAAAACATGTGCTGCCGCCCGATAAACTCCTCGTGCTCCGGCAATAATTTATCAAATGCTTTACCCATTATTTTCAGTTCCTCCTTGTGCAGCTAGCTAACCAAATCATAAATGCCGACTGGATATGTAAGCTTATTATCTTATTATATATCGTTTTTTCTTATTCTATATTCTACTTCTGTATCCCTTTCCTCATCGCCTGTTCCACTGTATAGTATACAGGGAGAGCTTATCCATTTTGTTGCACCCATACGCTGCAGCACTCTATAGAAGGAGAGAAAACAATGACTACCACCACCCTTACCTTGCTTGATGCTTTGAAACAAAGACGCGCAGTGCGTAATTATTTGCCGCAGGAAGTAGAGGAAGAGAAAATCGCCGCTTTGCTGGAAGCTGCAACGCTCGCCCCTAACGACCGCCTGCGGGAGCCTTGGCATTTTTATGTCGTTCGCGGCGAAGCAAAGCAGCGTTATGAGCAATTGGCGCGTACCTATCTGGAGGAGCGTTTTCCAACCAAGCCGCATTTAGTAAAAGAATCGATTAAAGTGCTGGAAACGACGCCCCTTGCCATTGTTGTAACGGCCGATATCATTGAAGGGGACGAAGCTTCCTCCAAGGACAACGAATATGCCGCAGCCTGCGCCATTCACTCGATGTGGCTGACCGCCGAAACGCTGGGACTTGGACTTGTATGGCGTACACGCGGCATCGGCCTCGTCCATGACGAGCGGATGTTTGCCTTTATTGGATCGCCGGAGGGCAAAAAAATAATCGGCACCCTTTTCATCGGATACCCGCAAGGGGAAGCGCCAGCTACTGCGCGCAAGCCTTATGCAGAGAAAACAACCTGGCTGTAACGCTTAATTTTGCGCAGCTCCTATTTTCATGCAACCTGCTAAAGATTGCTTCGTATGATAAGGGATGAGTTCCTTATGCTAGGAGGTGCGCAGATTTTATGAATACTTTCGGAAGAGGCTGTCTGTATATTATTATCGGCTTCGTGCTATTGTTTATTTTCGCTTTTGTTGCTGGCAGAACCATTCACATTCCGTGGTTTATAACGATTCCGCTGATTGTGCTTGCTTTCTGGGCAGCCTCCCAGCGTAAAAAATAGCTGCCTTGCCCTTATATAATCGTCACGGTGCGTGTGCTCGGCTCCCATTCGATTTTTTTATTCAGGGAAGCAGCCAGCGCACGCATCGTTACATACCCCGTTCCTCCATCCAGCAGCGACTCCAGCTCCTGGCTATTCACCGTTACTTTTGAACCTGTCCAGCCAATTTTTCCGCCGAGGCGGCTGCCGAGCGCTCTCGCTGGCACCCACACGGTGCCATCACGCTCATAACCGATCACCTCCACCATTCCTCCTTGCAAAATCGGCACCGTCTTCGCGCCCTGAAATACCGTTGTCTTTACAGCCGCTGCAGCCTCGTTATCATACTGTCGAAGCCCATTGCTGTTTATGATGGCGATCAGCTTGGCTGCATACGCCGGATCGGTTGCATAGCCGCAGGCCAGCAGCATTTGCGCCTGTTCCTCTGGCGTCTTCGCAAGCCTCACTCGATCATACCGCGCTTTCATAAACAGCAGATCCTGATCCTTCATAAAATGATAGACACTGCTGTATGCGCGAAAGGCCGCGCTCGTATTTATATTTCGGCCATCGACATGCTCCCATGTTCCTTTGACGACCGCTTGGCCCTGCCAATAGGCATTGGGCGAAGCTCCCAAGACTTTAATTCCACCTAAATTATACCAGGAATGAATGACACCTCCGGTTTCCAAAATATACTGCGCCAGTCGTACAGATGGCAGCATCGGTGAGCCCTCGCGCCGTACTTGTATGACGGCAGGCACCAATGCCGCAATAAATTGCTGTCTTGTCATAGCCACCATCGCTCTCTCCCCCTTCTTTTTCCCAAGTTGTTTAATCGTCAAGTTGTCCATCTATTATGGCTTATGCAGCAAACCTGTTTGGCGGCACGGCCACCGCACAACCTCCCACACTCAGTGTATAAAGCAAAGCTTCCTCGATGAGTACCGCTCGGTTATTGCCGCACATTCTGCATGCTTCTAGTCATACGCCGCTTTTTACTATCCATTAGGTCATTGTCCATGAATCTGAGGTCCATTGTGAATACAATATAGTCAAGCGCGTATCCGCTAACGATTTCTCCACATGCAAATGACGAGAAAGGAAGGAAACAAGTGGCCAAATCACTTAAGCGCAAGCGACATCAAACGTCCGCCAAACGCAAGCAGCACAGTTCTTCCACAAAATCGCTTCTGGCCAAACGCCGTAAACGCAAAGCTATCAAACCGCGGGCCAAGCGGCGGGCCGAACGCAGAAAGAAAAATAACGGCGGCCTTCGAAAAACAAAAAATCGCGCCTCCTCCAGCCTATCGCAGCAAGTCAAACAGACCCGTCAAGCAGAAGATCACCCATCTGCCGAAGAGGTAATTGATCCGCAGCCTTGGACCGCACAGGGCATAAATCTTGTCGGCTTTATTCATGCGGAAATGGGCATTGGCGAATCGGCCAGACTTGCGGCAAGAGCGATTGAGCGAGCCGAGATTCCTTTTGGCATTTTAAACTTCCCGCTTCAAGTCGCTACCCGGATGTCGGATATGAGCTGGGAGCATAAAAAAACAGAAGACCGCCCCTTTAACACGAACCTGTTTCATATGAATGCGGATTATATGGCGCCGGCTATGGACCATTTTGGACGCAGCCTGTTCCACAACCGCTACAATATTGGCTACTGGCACTGGGAGCTCCCTGATTTTCCAGAAAAGTTCGTTCCAGCGTTCAAGCTGGTGCAGGAGGTGTGGGTATCCAGCCGCTTCGTGCTTGATTCGGTCGTGCAGAAATCACCTGTCCCTGTCGTCATCATCCCTCATGGCGTGGAGGTTGAGACTTCTCCTGAGGTTACGAGGGAATCACTTGGACTGCCAACCGATCGCTTCCTATTCATGATGATGTACGATGTACAAAGCTATACGCATCGCAAAAATCCGCAAGCTGTTATAGAAGCGTTCCGGCTCGCTTTTCCGAAAAATGATCCAACGGTCGGACTCGTACTCAAGGTCAACAATACGAATTTCCGCCCGGAGGATATAGAACCGCTGCAGCAGCTCGCTGCCGAGCACAGCAATATTTTTATTATTGATCGTATTTTCTCCCGCCTGGAAGTCAACTCGCTGCTGAGTGTCACGGATTGTTTCGTCTCGCTGCATCGCGCTGAAGGCTTTGGACTGGGCCTCGCAGAAGCGATGTATTTGGGGAAACCGGTCATTGGCACGAACTGGTCCGGCAATACCGACTTTATGAACGAGACCAATTCCTGTCCCGTCAATTACGAGCTGGTGCAAGTCGGCACCGATTGGGGACCGTATCAGGGATATCAGACTTGGGCTGAACCCGATGTGCATCATGCCGCCTTTTATATGCAAAGGCTTATTCAAGAGCCGGAGTGGCGCCAAGCCATTGCAGCGCAAGGGCAGCATACGATTCATACGTCCTTTTCGCCGCAGGCGGTTGGCGGCATGATCCGCGCACGCCTGACCGAGCTTACGCTTCTCTAACTTTAAAATCACACGAGACACGGACTGCCTCTGGCGTAAATGCTGGGGCAGTTTGCTTTTTCCAGCTTATGCTCAGTTCTCCACCACGCCTGCTTAGCAATTACATAATAGCAACGTGAAAACACCCTCTACACCTTTATCAGACAACGATAAAGCCGCCGTCCGATTTTCCGTCTAGAGGGTATTAGCCAAAAAGTACTCCAAGCTATGCTGTTCCCCACAGACGTGGTCATTCTACATGCAGCCTAACCTAATTCCGCCCGCCAGTAGCTTAACAAATCCTGCATCGTCTGCTCAAAAGGAATTTCCGGACGCCAGCCCGTACGATGATGAAATTTAGAATAATCGCCGACTAGCTCGGGCACATCCGCAGGCCGCAGCCGCGCCGGGTCTTCCTGAATCGAAATGGTGCTGCTGCTAAGGCCGACCAGCGTCTGCAGCATCTCGCCAATCGCCCGCGAGCTTCCCGATGCAATATTGTATACTTCTCCAGGCTCGCATTTTTCAATAGCCAAGTGGTACGCTCGCACAACATCGCGCACATCGGTAAAGTCGCGCTTTGCCTCCAAATTGCCCACATATAGAACGGGCGGCTTCAGTCCCCGTTCGATTTCGACGATTTGCTTCGCAAAGTTGGAGGTTACGAACTGCTCGCCGCGCCGCGGTCCCGTATGATTGAAAGTTCGCATGCATACAATATGCATCCCATAGCTGCGATAATATTGGTAGCCTAAATAATTTTGTGTAATTTTGCTGACAGCATAGGGACTGAGAGGACGCAGCGGCGTCGTTTCCTTAATCGGAATATCCTGCGTGTCTACCTGGCCATATTCCTCACTAGAGCAGGCGAGCAGCAGCTTGCAGTTGATTCCTGCCTTTCGTACAGCTTCCAGCAAATGAATTTGCCCGGCAATATTGTTGTAGATCGTCGCAAGCGGCGATTCCCAAGACTTTGGCACGAAGCTTTGCGCTGCCAGATGAAAAATCATGTCCGGCCTAACGTCCGCTATCATTTTTTCCACATCGGCTTCATTAGTCAGCTCGCATTCATACAGCCTCACAGCGGGCAGCAAATGAGCGATATGCTTAATACTGCTGGTCTTTCTTACGGTGCCGGACACTTCCATTTGATGCGCCAGCAAATACTCTGCCAAATGGCTTCCGGCAAAGCCGGTTATGCCTGTAATCAATGCTTTCACGGCATGCCTCCCTCTCGCTCAGCATCCATCGCGGCTATCGCATGTTTAACCGCCTGCTCCTGTGTTTTATGACAAATCAGCAGTCCTTCGTCCGTCGATACGACGATCAGATTATCAACGCCAATGACTAGCACCCGCTGCCCCTCCGCGTAAACAATGCTATTGCTCGTGCCCGTCGGATAGATTTTCCCGAGCAAAATATTCCCATCAGCATCCGCCCCGAATATGCGTTCAAGCGACGTCCACACGCCAACATCGTCCCATGTAAAAGCAATCGGCAGCGTATACAGTCGTTCCAGCTTTTCTATCAGTGCATAATCGATAGATTGCTTCGGCAGCTGCACATAAGCTTTTGCAAGCTGCTCTCCTTCAAGTTCAAAAACACGCCACATATCTGGCTGGTAAAGCTGCATGTAACCTGCAATAGTCGACGGCTTCCATATAAAAATACCGCTGTTCCAGTACATATTCGGTATCGCGATCAGTTCCTCCGCCCGCGAGAGCGTCGGCTTCTCGATAAAGGCTTTTACCGTCTTAATGCCTGGCCCATATTTGCCATCTTCATGCTCACCCGCTTCAATATAGCCGTATCCCGTCTCTGCTCTTGTTGGCACAATCCCCATCGTTACGACAACGCCTTCATCCCGAGCTGCCTGTTCCGCTGCCCGCAGCGCCTCCATCAGTTCGGCAGCATCTGGAATGTATTGATCCGAAGGAGCCGTTACAATGACTTCATTTAATCCCCGTTTCTGAAAAAAACTCGCCGTCAGCGCAATGCAAGGCGCTGTATCCCGCTGCTCCGGCTCAATAATGAGCTGTTCCTCGCTAAGCTGCGGCAGCTGCTCCCGAACAAGCGGCAAATAGTTGCGGCTTACTGCTACATAAACATCCTCCTCCGGCAAGCAGCTGCGAAAACGGCTGTACGTTTCCTGCAGCATGGTTGCCTCGCCGGATGTTAAGGAAAGGAACTGCTTCGGCTTTGCCGTCGTGCTTCTCGGCCAAAAGCGCGTCCCTTTTCCCCCTGCCATAATAACCGCCTTCATGCCGGTTCACCCCAAAATAAATGGCTTTCTATTATACATGTGCGTGTAGCCAATGTGCAGCTCCTTCCTACCATAGCCGGTGCCGAAAGTATAGTATCGTCTCTTCAACATCGTATGCTTTGCTAGAGCTTTCATAGTGGACGAATTGCCTGCCCTTGCCGCAAATCGGGCATTTATCGCCGCCTTTATTGCATTTGCCAGGAGAAGACTGATCGGATCGCTTGAGTCAGACTTTAGAATCTATCATTTTGTAAAATATACGATTATTCTTGGACAAATACCGTTGCTATTACGCTCTATCAACATATGATGTGATATATGATTGAAAGGAGATGAATCAATTATGGGTGAAACTGGATTAACTGGTTTAACTGGCCTTACAGGACTTACTGGTGCGACTGGCCCTACTGGCCCTACCGGACCAACAGGACCTACTGGTGCGACTGGTCTAACAGGCGCAACTGGACCTGCTGGTCCCGGTTCTCATGTTGTAGGTATCCAAGGTGCTGTTCCGACTGCTATCCCAGCTGCTGCTACAGCTGTCACTGCTGCAACTCTGATTGTTCCGGTAACGGCCACTTCCAACCAGGTGATTATTGAAGGTACCGTTAATGTATCCCTTAACTTTACTGCTCTTCTGGTTGTAGCGCTCAACCCGACCATTACTGTAGACCTGCTGCAAGATAGCGTCACTGTAGCTACAGTAGTAAGCACCGACTTGCTTGCAATCACATTGCTCGGATTGTTCTCTTTAGAAAGAGCGATTCCGATCACTTACTTCAACGGCGGTCTGGCTGCTGGCAGTCACACGTACGAACTGCAAGTTACAGTATCGGGCGTCGTCATCGCGGCAGGTACTACAGCTGACATCACTTACTCGTCGCTTACTGCTACAATTGGCACTATCCCTTCCTAAGCTGCTGCGTCCATTACAGCAAAACAACCGTCCCTCACGGGACGGTTTACATAAGATCGCTTTAAGAAAGAGCTTTACGGTGGAGTTTCGCTTCACCGGCTTAATTATGAGGAGAAAGAGTCTGATTAACGCTGCTGCCACCGATTTAAGCCTGCAATGGCGCCTCCCCTTTGATGATTGCATTAGCCATATGGCCGAAATCAAGCGCAGCCTTGCCCATTTCTGCTGCTATCGCATCCGCAAGGATTACAGCCGCAATGCCCGCTGACACTAACGCCAGATCAAAGTTTTGCCCTCTGATCTCCCCCATCACCCGGTCCACATCATGGATTCCTTGAACCTGCGCAACAGCTCCTGCAACCGCCACGCCGCTCTCAGCGAGCACTTCGGCGAGCGGCTGCGCCAAATTCCCAACAACAAGCACTTTTCGTCCTTTCATCAGGCGGGACAAATGACCGTCCTGATACAAACGATAATTGACGAGCGAATCTGTCAGCACTTTGCTGCGAAAGTCAATGCCATACGATTGAAAAACGTCCGTGGCCAGCCGTTGGTAGTTCGGCTGCCGCAGCTTTGGAATGCCTACAATGTCAGCCCGCTTTACCGCTGCCAGCAAGCGGTCGCGTGCAGCAATGTCCGGCACCTTCACTCCGGCATACTCTAAAAACCCGCCCTCCTGGCGAATCTGTTCAGTCGGCAGCACACTCTCCTGTGCCAGCGTCAACAGCTCACCATCACCAAGACGCACGACAGATAGCGGCTTGCGCTGCTCCAGCGCTTCCAGCAATCGCCCTGCCACCTGCTCAGCAGTCAAAAGGTGGATGATGCGTTCTCCTAGCGCAGCGATGCCCGATGCGATTACCTGTGCTACGGATGTATCTGGAAGCACATGAGTTTCCGACAGCTGCTCGTCGATGATGGCATCGCCGCCCTCGTAGCGTCCGATTTTCAGCCCTTTCTCGTAGCCAGCCTTCTCAGCGAGCTCCCAGCCGTGCGAGTGGTCTGTCTTTTCTTCCTCTGCCTGCTTGCTTCCATCTTCATAGCCTTTGCTGTAGCCTTCCTGATGACCGATTTGATAACCATCCTGATAGGGTGCCTTAGCCGCCTGCGGCTTGTCGGGCTTTGCCGAGCGATTTTTCCTCTTTGAAACGGCACGCCTCTTCCGCCGCTTAATCGGAATGCTGGAGGCTTTGCGCCTTCTCGCTGTTTTCATGCTGAACACCTCCTGCTTTGGTGCAAAATTTGGATTTGGTCAAGGTGAAACGGCTGTCGCCGGCCTTTGGGGGCGCAGCGCGTTTCATTCCGAGAAATATAAAGAAAGGATAGCGTTACGATATCCTTTCTTTATATTTTAAATAAACTGCTGCGGATCCACGCCCCATTTGTCTGAAAACAGCATCCGATTGCGGGCAAGCAGACGCTCTACCGCATCCTCGCCCTCCTGTTTAAAGCTTGCACTGCCATGATGATAAACGAATGTATCCTTAACCATCAGCAGTCGGTAGCCTGCTTGCCGCGCACGATAGCAATAGTCATCATCCTCATAATGGCCTGGCGAGAAACGCTCATCCAGCAGACCAATTCGGTCCATCAGCTCCCGTGAAAACAACAGGCAAAAGCCAACCAATCGGTTGACCTCCTCATAATTGCCTGCCGCCTCTGTGCCAAGCTGCTCCGCCATCTCCGTATAATTGCCGCGCATTTCGATTTGCTGCCTGCCGCTTACAAAGTTGGACATCGGCCCCGCGATGCCAACCTGCTTGCTGCTGCATAAAGCTTGCCTCAGCTTGCCAAGCCAACCAGGCGCCACTAGCACGTCATTGTTCAGCAGCAGCAGTTGCTCCCCGCGGGCCAGACGCAGCCCCCAATTACAGGCGGCGGGAAAGCCCTGATTGCTCGGCAAGCCGACAAATGTAATATGCTGCTCACGTAAAAATTCGATTGTGCCATCCGTTGAGCCATTATCCACAACGATCAGCTCATAAGCTTCCGGTGTACTGCTGCGAATGGAATAAATCGCCTCCTGCAGCAGCGGCAAGCGGTTGTAGGTTGGAATAATAATACTGGTCAGCATCTATTCCCCTCCTCCGCCAGCACTTCTGCGATCCCTTACTCCGTCCGTATATTGCAGGCGGGCATTTCCCGCGTTCATCATCCACGCCAGTGCTTCCAGATGGTCGCCTACAATAAGCCTCGCTACCTGGTTGCCCATGCCTACATTTCCCGGACGCAGCCGATTATGTCGAATGACATCCACCATGCTCGCTGTACCTACCTTGAGGCCATATCGGAGCGCAATCGCCTGCGCCTTCGGCGGAACGGCCAGATGCGCTGCTCCAATCGCCTCAATCGCTTTGCGGGAGAGCGCATGCGGAACGGCAGTCAAGGAATTAACCGTAAGATCGGACCGGTTCACCGAGCGGTTAATGAACTCCTTCAGCATCATAACTTCATCTCTTCCCGAAAAATTTCCCATATAAGATGATAAATTATTGAGCACCATATCCGTCCCTCCAGCGACTGCTTCAATAAAAGGCAGCAATTGCTCCGCAGCAACCGGAATATCCGCATCGACGAACAATACGATATCCGAAACCGTTGTTCTTGCGCCCACCGCCCGTCCCACATCATGACCGAGTGCTCCAGCGTAATGAATGAGTACAGCTTTGCCGCTCTCCCGAACTTTGCTCGCCGTCATGTCGGTCGAGCCGTTCACGACGACGACGATTTCATGTAGAGGAAGCCTCTCCAATTGTCGAATCATGGAAGCCATGGATTCCTCTTCATTCATCGCCATCACGACCGCCGCCACCGTCCGATTAGTCGGCAGCAGCACCCAATTTGGCGCCGGGCTTCCCGTAGCGGCAAAATATCCCTCTATGAAGGCCTTCATACAGGCCAAATATGCTGATTTAGAAGCTGCTCCGCCCGCCGCAAGGCAGTAGCTATGCCATAACCGCTGCAGATGCTGCTGCTCATCGGCTGGCTCAGGCTCATGTCTCGTCGTTAAGCCCGCTGCGAGCCCGCCGTTTCGTGCTTTTGCACACATTCCTCGGATGATCGCAGGCTGCAGCGCCCCCCCGCGCTGCGCCTGACCCCTGCGCTGTCTGCGCCTGCGGACCGCCGGACGTCTGGCCGTGCGGCGGCGAATGCCGCCTTGTGAGCTGCGCGGGGTTCTTCTTCCCGCACGGCCGCTTTTTCTACTGCGGCTTCTCAACCTATTCCACCTCGCATCCATTCGGATATATTCGTTTATGTTGTCATTGTATGTAGGGGAAAAGCGCGCGCAACGGCGGCTGTACGTCTATAAAGAGGAGAAATGTGCGCTTTGACTTGGCGCAACTGCCCTATCCTATCTGGCAAGCTGCACATAGGATAGTGTAGTTATGCTTCTATTTTGCAAGGCAGGGGGATGTTATGGACTGGACGTTTCACAACCCGAAATTTATTGCAGATGCAGCACCTGAGCTTCCCGCAAGCTTTATTGCAGGCGGAGCTTGGTCCGGGCATCGAAAATTTGCTTATGATCTTGTCCGTTTTGCACGCCCAAGCCTAATTGTGGAGCTAGGTACGCTGTACGGCACATCCTATTTCAGCTTTTGCCAAGCAATTAAGGATGCTCAGTTGAAAAGCGCATGTTATGCGGTGGATACATGGATGGGCGATGCCCATACCGGAGCTTACGGTTCGCTTGATGATTCGATGTATGCTGCGGTCAATGCTGTAAGCGCTCGTGAATTTCCCGGAATCGGAACACCGCTGCGCGGCACCTTTGACCAGGCGCTGGCTGCCTTTCCCGACGGTTCCATTCAGCTATTGCATATTGACGGCTATCATGTGTACGAAGCCGTTCTGCACGATTACACGACTTGGCTTCCGAAGCTTGCGGAGGGCGGCATCATTTTATTTCATGACACCGTTGTTCGGCTCGCAGATTTTGGTGTTTATCGGCTTTGGTCGGAGCTTTCGGCAATGCCTCATTTGCATTTCGAGCATTCCAACGGTTTAGGTGTTCTGTTCCCTAAAGGCTGCCCAGCCAGCTTCCAGCCGATCATTGGGCGGCAGCAGGAGCTTGCCGATCATTACGGTTAGAGATAGAAGCATATTTTGCAATTCTAGCATTATGCAGCGCGCAGAACGATACGCTACGCCAAGCGCGCTGCATAATCAGGATTGAAGGAGGCGATCCCTATCTACACTATCCCTCAGCAGTTTTATGAAAAAACGAGAGATTGGGCGCAGCAAGCGGCTGTCCCTCCCGATCTGCTTTCCTATTATTATCAAGTCATTTACCCAGCTGAAATGCTGACGCTTCCTTCGGGCAAAGGCATCGATCAGCCCCGCTGGGTGACGACTTCTGCCTTTGACGAAGCTTTTGTAGCGGCCATTCCTGGCGGACGGCTGGTGACGAGCAATGCTTATGTTGTTACGCCGGACAATAAGCGGCTGCGTGATGTCGAGCTCGACTGTCCGCTCATTGATTTCTCGGAACTGCCAGAGCCTCAGCATTTCAAGGGAACGGTCGCCACGCTCATTTGGGGCTGGAACATGCCGCATATTAAGGCGTGTACGCAAAACATTTTTGGACACTGGTTTTTCGACCTGCTGCCTAGGCTCCATTTGCTGGAGAAAAGCGGCATTCCAATTGACAAATATGTCATTGGCAAGCTGTTTCACCCCTTTCATTATGAATCGCTCGCCATGCTCGGCATTCCGCTCCATAAGTGCATTCAGGTCGAGGATGCAGACTTCCATCTGCTCGCCGACCGCCTAATCGTGCCGGCGGTGCCGCTGATGGTCGGCAAATGTCCGCCGTGGGCATCGCATTTCATGGCCAAGCGGCTTAAAGCTGACCGGCGTGTGAAAGCCAAAAAAGGCTTTGAGCGTCTTTATATTACCCGCAAGGATGCCGCGGCCCGCTTTGTCGCCAACGAGGACGAGGTTCTCCGTTTTCTCAAAGGCAAGGGCTTCAGGGAAATCGTCCTCACACCGCTCTCTACCGCAGAGAAAATCGCGATTTTCTCGTCAGCGCAGCATATTGTGGCTCCCTTCGGGAGCGGCAGCATCAACATCGCTTTTTGCGAGCCGGGCGCAGCTCTTTTTGAGCTTGCTCCTTCCACCTTCGTTGACCCTTATTTCTGGAAGCTATGCGCACATGCTGGCGTAGACTATTATGAAATCGTATGCGAGGTGGAGCAGCCGCCCAAGCCCTTCGTTGGAACAGACAATATTGTCGTTAATATCAATAAGCTTGAACATGTGCTGAAGCTCGCAGGCATTTAGACCCGCTGCGGGCCTGGACATTGCTCCTGCTGCGAATAACTGCCCTCGCGCCAACATATATTGAATTCGCAAGCGCAACACTTATCATATTTCACGGAGCAACGGCTGGCATCCTTCCTATTAGGCAGGAGACAGCATCGTCGCCAGCAGGAGGTTTATAACAATGCGGATTCTTGTATGGTCTGTCCATTTTTCCATCGGCGGTGGGATGAGACTGCTCCATAATTTAATTTCGGCTATGGCCAGGCAGCCGGACGTCGAGCAGATCAGGCTCGTCCTCTCACCCGATTCCCTCATACGCAACGTGGCGGAACTGCGTGCATTAGGCAAGGTTGAGATGGTATCCACCCAGTACAGCATCGATTCCGACCAAAATTCCTATTTGCTCGCCGGTATCGACGTCGTCTATTACTACTGGCCGCACACCCACCCCTATCACGCGCTTGACCGTCCAACCGTCTGCACCTTTCACGATACGACGATGTTCGATTATGTACCGCCATTTATGGATGGGGGGCAGCTTAAGAGCCACTGGATTTTATCGAAAAAATGGCTGGACCACGTCACGTCCGTCGTCGTTTCTTCGGAGCATGTGAAAAATCGCCTCATTGCCCATTTCGGCGCCCGCAATCAATCGGCAACTGTTGTGCCCCATGCCATTACACCGATTGCCGCACAATATGCAAACCAGGTCTCTCCAGCCACCGCTGCCCGCATTCCGTCCAAATACATCATCTACCCATCCAATACTTCGCCGCATAAAAACCATAACAATCTGCTCGAAGCCTTGTCCCACTGGAAGGGGCGCACGAAATGCCCGCTAGTGCTCACCGGCTATTTAACTGAAACGCTGCGGCAGCCGTTTCCGGATTGCACACCGCAGCACAGCTGGATTCCAACGCTCATTTCCACCATTCGCCGAACAGGCCTTGTCGTCAATCGTGATCTTTACCCGCTCGGCTTTGTAGGGGATGAGGATATTCCCGCGCTCATTAAAAATGCCTGGGCGCTCATTATGCCCAGCCTTTCAGAAGGTGGCGGGAGCTATCCTGTCGAAGAAGCGCTTCGCCTCGGTACTCCGGTGCTCTGCTCGGACATTCCGGTCATGCGCGAGCATCTGGCGCGGCATAGTGCCAAAATCGCCTGGTTCAACCCCCATAGCCCCGATTCCATCGTTCAAGCGCTTGAAGATTTGACTGCAAATTATGATGAATACAAAAATGCCGCTGTAGCGGGCATTCATGATCCAGCTGAGAGCTGGGATGATGTGGCAAAGCGTTATTTGAACGTTTTTCGCGATACGTATTGGCGGTATTATGGCAAGCAGCTGCGCTAATCGGCAGCTGCTTGCACCTCATCAATGACGTTTGCATAATCTCCTGCGACATCCAGCCATCTCCTGTTCAACGCGCCGCTAAGTGCGGCCTGCTGAAGTGGGACAACCTCTTTTCCCTCCCGTGACAGACGTGCAATAGCGTCCGCCATCTCCTGGATATTATGCGGATGGAAGGTTGCGAAGCGGCTCATGTCACTGATAACCTCCTGCACCACTTCCAGTCTTCCGAAGGCGACTGGCGTATTCATCAGCAGCGACTCGAGTATAGGAAAAGGGCAGCTTCCCTCGAAGAGCGTCGGGACGATTGTGCCTGCGGCATAACGGTATAGGGAAGGCAAATCTGCCGAAGCTATGCGCCCCATAAACACAATTGAGCCGCGGATAACGGGATCGGCAATTTCGTTGAGCGCTGCCAAAATTTCCTGCTGCCGCGGGCGGTTTCCAAGATCATCTGTAAAAACAAGCTTCATCCCAGAAGCTCTTCCTGCTTCCGTCTGCTTGAACAGCGAAAAGGCTTTGATGAGGCCTTCATGATTTTTATGCAGCCTTACCACCGACGGGAAGGTCAAATATGGACCATCCAGCTTGTAGGCATGGCGGAACTTCTCCTCGCTATGCGTTTGAAAAACCGCATATTCCTCATGCGGCGCTGCAAAGCGCACGACAGCCGTTTTATGGACAGCCAGCTTAAGAAACTCCAACCCCTCATGATTGCGCGTAAACTCGGAAGCGAAGACTACCTTCGCCGCTTTTTCCGTCACCTTTTGCGCTACAGAATGGATATATTGGTAATGCTGGGTATACGCGCTGTACAGCTCAGGCAAATGCAAATATACGAGATCATGCAGACAAACCATATAAGGTTTTTCCAAATATTGCGCGAGCGCCATCCCTACATACGGCACAATCCATATATCCGCAGGCACGCTGCGATTCACCGTATCCATGCTGTCTGTACGGTGCAGCCTCAAGCGATTGCCATAAACCGCGAGCAGCGGGGCATAAACAGCCGCAGCCTCGGCATAATTTGCTTCCGTTGTCGCCACATGAAGTGTGAACTCATGCTCCAGCGCCAGTAAACCTTCCGACAAACGAACGATGAAACGGCCAATGCCTTCGCCATCCATCGCAATTTGCACCCCAAAGCAAAGGAACATACCGATTTGACGGCTGTTTACACGGGCTGCACTTGCTGCAAGCGGAGGCAAATAAGCCATTTCAATGAGCAGGCCGAACTCCTTCGACATGACAAGGCTCGCTATCCATGCGCGCCGCAGCAGTCCTTGCTTCAAGGCCGTCGTGTATCGTCCTACTTTATTGCTATCCGGTGCCCGATTGAGCATTTGCACGTGAATGCCATGAATAAAATCCAAATCCGCAGCGGGGAACAAATGCTGAATCAGGTGGGCAGTCGTATTCGCTTCTCCAGATGGCACGCGGGAAAAAATAGCTTCCGCCTCTGCACTCTGAAGAAGAGCCGCAGCAATAACCGCCCGAGGCGTACCGTGGGCCAAATGGCTGCGATGGCCGTTGAAGCCTTCGATATCCGGTTCGCGCTGGAGTACCTGACGATACAGCTCCCATATAAAATCTTCGTCCCCCAACCGGAATACCCGGCGCAGCAGCTCTACAATTGGTGCCCCTGCGGGCAATCCGTGCCGGAATGCCGCATTATTCGCTTTTAACTGCTCCGTATCTATTGGTGCTGGAGGCGGCTCGACCGGTGCCGGCGGCTCGACTGCAAGCTGTATCTGTTCGATTGCCTTCTGCCTATTCCTGCTTTTTTTCGAGCCGCGCAGTTTCCTGCCGCCCCGCTTGCCTTTGCGTCTTCCTGTCCTTGCTACTTTTCCAACTCGCGCCTGCTTGCCGCGTTTTCTTCGCGATATGCGGCTATGCGAGCCGCGCTTCGCTGTTCCTTGTTTACGAGCTCTTTTGCGTTTCATATCACGCCTCCAATCGCTCTGCCTTCTCCATAGCGTATTGTCCCGCTGATAAATAGCAACGGCACATGCCCCCGCCTGCTAGGGATTTCAACTATATTTGAAAAAATGGACGACTGCCCGGCTGCATGTGAAGCAATTTTCCGGCCTTTGAATATGATGGGAGTAGCTGCATCACCCCCTCATTTTATAGTTGAAGGAGCCTATACGGCATGAATGCTGTTTCAGCGAATCCTTATCGTACCATTGTTGTTGGAGCCGGCGGACATGCCAAAGTCGTCGTTGATATTTTTCGGACCAGCCAGACATATGAGGTTATTGGCTGCATCGGTCGCGAGCAAGACGGGCAGATCTTGAATGTCCCTGTGCTTGGCGATGATGCCCTGCTCCCTCTGCTGCTGGAGCAGGGCGTACGCCATGCTTTTATCGCGATTGGCAATAATGCGACGCGGCTGCGGCTCGCCCGCCATGTGCAAAGCCTCGGCTTTGAGCTGATTAATGCCATAAGCCCTTTAGCTTACATCGCTCCCAGCGCCACGCTTGGCTATGGCATTGCGGTTATGCCGGGAGGCATCATTCAGCCGGATGCCCGAATTGGCTCCCTCACTATTATTAACACGGCTGCAACAGTTGACCATGATTGCATCATTGGCGAGGCTTGCCACCTGGCACCTGGCACCACGCTGTCCGGCGGCGTAACCGTCGGCGACGGCTCTTTTCTTGGAACAGGCACCGTTGTCATCGATGGCATTCGCATTGGCGCAGGCTGTATGATTGGGGCCGGTGCCGCCGTCATTCGGAATATTCCGGACCAAACGCTTGCCGTTGGCGTTCCCGCCACAGTGAAGCGTCTTTTGAACCAAGAGCGAACGTAACACGGAGGAGGCATAATGTTGGGCGACAAATTTTATCCGGTTGCCGTTCCGATTTTTAATGGAAATGAGAAAAAATACGTGATGGATTGCCTGGATTCCACCTGGATTTCCTCAACAGGCAAATATATTCATACGTTCGAGGAAGCTTTCGCCAACTATTGCGGGACGAAATTTGCTGTCTCCTGCAGCAATGGCACAACCGCTCTGCATTTGGCGCTGCTGGCTCACGGGGTAGGCCCGGGAGATGAGGTCATCGTCCCAACGCTGACGTTTATCGCTACAGCCAATGCCGTCACGTATTGCGGAGCCACTCCGGTCTTCATTGACAGCGAGTCGGATACGTGGAACATGGACCCGGAGCTGCTGGAGGGACTTATTACTCCGAGGACGAAGGGCATCATTCCCGTCCATCTGTACGGGCATCCTGCCAATATGGATGCTATTTCGGCAATTGCGGAGAGGCATGGGTTGTTTGTGCTGGAGGACGCTGCGGAAGCGCCCGGTGCAGAATACAAGGGCAAGCGGACCGGCTCGCTTGGCCATACGGGAACGTTCAGCCTGTTCGGCAACAAAATCATTACAACCGGCGAAGGCGGCATGATTACGACCAATGACGAGCAGCTTGCCCGCAAAATGCAGCTTTTGCGCGGACAGGGCATCGATCCCGCCCGCAAATATTGGTTTCCTGTCATCGGCTACAACTACCGCCTGACGAACTTGCAAGCGGCGGTCGGCTGCGCGCAAATGGAAAACATCGACTGGCATGTCGGCGAGCGCATACGCGTCGCCTCGCTTTACCGCAAGCAGCTCGAAGGAAACAGCGCCTTCACGCTGCCTACCGAGCAGCCATGGGCGAAAAACGTTTATTGGATGTTCAGCATCCTGCTGAACGGCTATAACGAAGAGCAGCGCGGCGCTTTCATGGAACGCCTGAAAGAACGCGGCATTGAAACGCGGCCGTTCTTTTATCCGATGCATGTGCTTCCGCCGTATCAAGGCATGCAGCGCAACGAGGAATTCCCCGTCGCAAACCGCATTGCTGCGCAAGGACTGAATGTGCCGACCTACGGCGGCTTGAATGAACAGGACATCGCCTACATTTGCGATTGCCTGCGGGAAAGCCTGTTATAAAGCGGCTGATTGCTGGGCCCCCTTTCCAGTCTTCATCTATGCTGCTCCAAGACAATAAACTTCCGGCTCCACGCTATTGGTGGGGACGGAAGCTTATTCGGGCTGATGGGTATGGGGCTACCCTTTTATACTACAGCGGCTTGTTTACTTGGGTTCGCTCGTACCTTAGTAAGTTTTCTTTATTCGTCACTGGTTTTTCCCACCATTTAGGTCTAGAGTTTCACCTCTTTAAGATTGAGAAAATTATGATTCAAAAGTAGTTCTTTCTTGAAACTGCTATACGTCGCGTTGAATTATGTTTAAATTTCTCCATATTCATGGTTATTCATCTCCTTGATACGATCCTGTTAGTGCAGTTGCCCCAACTCGTATGGAGTGGTTTTATTTCACCTCACTTTTCAGGGTCATTTCCGTTACAAAAAAAGCATACTCCATCTTCTCATTTAAGTGGAATATGCCTTTCAATTTTAGTTGTTTTTGATTAAATCAATAAAGCATGAAAATTATAATTCATCCGGATTTGGTTTGCAAAAAATATTTAAATAAGTAAAATTCATGCAGTTACAATAGATAGAAAACTTGCTAAAACTCTAGAGGGCAACATCTTGGTATCCTACCCTAGCGACTTCTTCATCGATTAGACGAATGCCAACCCCATTTTCCATGTCCCATTTACAGTCAAACGTTAGTCCAATATATCTAGCTTCAAATCGTCTTGCATAAGGTACATAAATCCCTACTAGCCTAATATTTTTAAAAAGTTCGTCGATGTCTTCAATTAATGGATAAATCTCATTGTATGAAACATCATATCCAAGCTCAAACCGTTTTTGTTTATAATAATCTAATATCGGTTGCAAAATACTTTGTTGAAGATGCCCCCAGTTTTCTATTAAAGAATTATACGAAGCATACTGTTTCTCACTAAATTCACCATTGTCGTCTCCGTCTACCATCAAAGCAATATTGGCTTCTGTTCCACAAAATTCAATGGTAGTATTCCTGCTCCACACATAATCATATTCAAGTTCACCGAAAACCACATCATTTATTTTCACTTTGAGAAAGCTCCTTTCTAATTATTTGTAAATCCACCCGGCTTAAATGCTCCTGCGTTTATCTCTCCTACGCCTCCTAGATGTCCGAACTTGCTATTAATTTCTGATGGCACAAGTTGTATCGTTTACCCATCATTTACTTCGTACCATGTTAACCGCGGGTACAAGATTGTCACCCATCTTCTTAATCGTCATAGTAGCATTCTGAAGCTTCTTCCAACCAGTAGCTGCTGCATCCTTGATATCCAATACATCACGTATCAATTTCGCTTTAACCACATCTGCGGCATTCCCAATCCAGCCCGTCATTTTGTTCAGCGAATTGCCAAATGCGTTGCCCAAGGATTTAACCATTTTCGCATTTGCAATCTTGCTACCAATTGCTTTATTGAGACGTGAATCCATTATACCACCGGTTAAACCGCCAATTCCCATATCCAGCGCCATTGTGCCAAAACTATGGCCTTTGCCTTCCATCGTCTGACGAATGACACTCTCGAACCCACTCTACACTGCACCAAACGCCATACGTCCACCTAGATTCGCCATCGGTCCGAACGGGCCAAACACCGCCCCAGATATCGCCCCAATGACCGTCTCTCGGAAGGCCGTTGAAACATACGTGCCCATATCGCTGACCTCACCGCGGGCAATATCGGACACTGCTTGGCTCACAACAGCAGTGGTACCCGCAATGGCTGCTCCAGCCAGTACCATTCCTTTGTAGACCGCAAAAAGGACATTGATGACTTACATCAACTTTTACAAATACGAACGATTACGGGCGAAACTAAACGGCCTCAGTCCGATGAAATTCAGGACTAAGGCCGCTCAACTGATCTTATTTATGGATAAAAAAATGTTTTTAGGTTTTATTAAGCAAATAAATTTGGGGTCTATGAATGGATGCTGTAAATGAGTTTACATAAACTATTTTACAGACTCAATAGAACCACAAAGACTCAGTGAATTCTCATTTGATTGGTTTTAGATTTTTATAATTTAGTTTTTCAATGAACCTATGATAGTTCTCATTATCCCAGTAACCAAATTCATTATTAATATAATATTCTCCATTATTTCTATATAATATATCTGTATCATTTAACAACAACAGTACATTCGTGTTAATATGACTCAATATATTAAATATTATTGCAAACATATTCACAACAGCTAGTTCTGTATCATACTCATTGTTTAATCTGAAATCCAATCTTTTTAAATTTTTAAAATCATTCTCTAAAAACTCTGATTCCCACCCATACAATAAATCAGATGTTGCCATTAAAAATACATAAAAACCTAATTCATTGAATAGATTGGCGATTTGAATACCATTCTTTAGATTAACTATATCTTCACAACAATACCCCAATAATTCTAGTTCATCGATAAGAATTTCTTGTGTTAGTGTGTCATCTTCCATTTTTAGAGAGTATTCCGTAGCCATAGTTCCTCCTAAATTCATTTTAATTTTATTTTACGGGTAAAAATTCAACACTTTACCATCCTTTGAGATCACGATTATTTCTTCTAATCCCTCTACAGGGTAATCCACGAATTGCTTTTTCAAAGCACTTATATCTCCTTCCCAATCTGCAAGATTCAAAACAATCCTACTGGCTTGGTTATCTTCTACCTTTTCTTTAAGTTTAGATGCTATATTTCGAGGAGATTTATTTTTATCGGGTGCAAAACAATCAAAAACTTTATTTTCGATAAGAAAATCAGGATTTTTAACCGTATTAGGTATATTAGGACTTTGTTCAATGTCATAACCATTTTTCGCTAATATTTTAGCAGCTTCATTCTCTCTAGTTCGCCCTCGTTTAGTTGCTTGATCGTCTTGAGGTCTTATCTTTGCCGGATTCCCTCTTGGAACAGCGTTTGGATCAGGCACTCTACTCGGGAGAGTATTACCCATCCCCTCAGCCTCATTCTTCAAACGATCCGCTAATTCCTTCTTACCCGCTTCAGATTCGCTAAAGAAATCCTTATGATGCTGTGACGGACTTGAAGGTATCGAATCAGGACTATCATGAAGTTTAACATTTCCTCCAGGACCTGCGGGAACAAGATCATCCCCCACCTTCTTAATCGTCATGGCATTCTGAAGCTTCTTCCAGCCCGTAGCTGCTGCATCCTTGATATCCAATGCATCACGTATCAATTTCGCTTTAACCACATCTGCGGCCTTTCCAATCCAGCCCGTCATTTTATTCAGCGAATCACCAAATGCGTTGCCTAAGGTCTTCACGATTTTCGCACCAGCGATCTTGTTACCGATTGCCTTCGTGAGACGTGAATCCATTATACCACCGGTTAATCCGCCGATTCCCATATCCAGCGCCAGTGCACCAAAACTAAAGCCCTTGCCTTCCATTGTCTGACGAATGACGCTTTCAAACCCATTCTGCACCGCACCAAATGCCATACGTCCACCTAGATTCGCCATCGCTCCAAACGGGCCAAACACCGCCCCAGATATCGCCCCAATGACCGTCTCTCGGAAGGCCGTTGAAACATACGTGCCCATATCGCTGACCTCACCACGGGCAATATCGGACACGGCTTGGCTCACGACTGCGGCGGTTCCTGCAATCGCCGCTCCAGCCAACACCGCACCTACAACGACTGCTCCCGCTCCCAGCGTCGCTACCGTAAACGCTGCCGCTACAGCAACTACCGCAACAACAGCCAATCCCGCCAGTACATTCCTCGCTAGTTTGCCCCAACTGAATGGCGGCTTTTCCGGCGGTGGCGGTGGGGGAGGTGGCTCGCCTTCTACTGGCGCATCGTCATAAGGCGCATAGCTCGTCCGATCCTTTCCTTCCGTTCGGATCTGCGCCCCCATGAGATTGTACTCGCCTTCCAGCGTGATTCCGCTTGGCGCGCTCGTCTTCTTCGCAACTAGCAGCGCTTGCGCACCAATCACTACACGCTTCGGCGTAAACAGCGAAATCTCTTCCTTCGCTGTCAGCGTCAGTTTGCGCGGACTACTCAAGATAATGCCCACTGCATCGTCAAGCTTCAAAAACAGCGGCTCCTTGCTTCCGCCTGTAAACTCGACCCCCGTAGGGGACAGCTTCATTTCACTGCCATGCTCCGTACCAAAATATCGGTTGTTCGGATCTGCCGTCTTTTCCGCACTTGCTCCGTTCGTCCTTACACCACCCGTGACGATCGCTTCTTGACCACCTGCATCGGCTAGATATAAATTCGCTTTTGTTCCTACCTGCGGCATACTGTACATCACGCTGCCCGTCTCCGGAGCATAACGATACCAGTGCGCCGTTCCCTTGTCCTGCTTGTCGTCGATCGCCAGATGCACCTGCACCTGTTCCCCTTTCACCGCCAGAATTTCTCCTTGCAGTGTCAGACCCGACAGCCTGCGGTTCATCATGGGTAGCTCTCGTATACCTGCTTCCCGCGACAGCCGGTAGTGATAGATCAACTGACCTTTTTCCAATTGCGCCGTCATCGACGATACGATCAGCTCAATATAGCCTCGAATTTTAAAGCGATCACCCAAACGATAGAACGTCTTGGATTGTATTTCATAGCCGAAAAAGTCTGTATCATGCAGACCTGCTGCTTCTCCGCCTGCTTTTTGAAATGCCGCCAAATCCTTGCTCACCGTGTATGATGCTCCATCAGGCAGCTTTTGCTCTTTCCCCTCCGGCATCCCAATAAACAGCTTCAGCGTTTCTTCCAATATATCACAGACGACAACCGACTGGAACTGGCTCGCTAGACGTTTCATCAGCTCCCAATCCGTTTCCTCATATTGAAGGACAGGCTCGGATGGCTTTTCCTTCTCTCCCTGTTGAAGCAGCACATCCCCACCTGAATATGCACGAAGCACGGTGGTCATAATGGCCCCATATGTCTGGCTCGTATCCTGAAAAGATCGCTTCCGCTTCTTCAGATCGCTATAGATACTTCCCGATACCGCCTCGATCTCGACCGTGTACACCCCATTGCGATGCACCGTCTGCACGGATGTGACGACTCCCTTAAACAGAGGCTTCCGCGTGCCTTCTTCTTCGTCGTACAACGCGATTGTATCCTGCCTCACCGCTTCCAGCGTGGCATTCGTCCGCAGCTCTTCCTCGACCATTCCGCTAATTCGCAGCGTCCCATGCTCGCCCGGTTTCCAGCTCATCGCCACATCCGTGATATGTTTCAGCTTGCAGGGGCCCTCCACCCGCAAGCGATCATATCCAATCACATGTATGCCTCTTCCCAGCTTGGTTTCTTTTTTGTACACTTTCAAGTTGCCATTTTATTAACCAATTTGTATTTCAACCCCATACATCAGTAGTCGATCTACTACCAGTGCCACTTGGAAACATGTGTTATCTTGTTGATATAAATGGATATTCGACAAAATAAAACATTTTCCTCCAAATCCTAATATTTCTATGTTTTTGACTGAATCATTCCTCAACTCTAACGGTTCCAGCTTTTAAAATCGCTTCAGCCCATACAAAACAAGCGGACAGGCGACCTTTCCGCCCATCCGCTTGCTTTTTGCTTTTTGCTTTTTTCTTTATGCTTTTATTCCATATCCAAACTCACATCATAACCCAGCTTGCGCAAATTTGCTACGCGCTGCGTCTCCTCCAAGTCGGCGGCGACCATATCCTTGACGAGATCAGCAAGGCTGCTGGCTGGCGTCCAGCCGAGCTTCGCCTGCGCTTTTCCCGGGTCGCCAAGCAATAGCTCCACCTCGGTCGGGCGATAATATCGCGGGTTAACCTGGACGACCAATTGGCCAACTGGAAGCTGGTATTCAGGACGCTTGCAGTTGACCACATGGCCCAGCTCATCCGCACCTTCGCCCGTAAAAGCAACCTCGATGCCTGCCTCGGCAAAAGCGAGCCGCACAAACTCACGCACTTCTGTTGTCTGCCCCGTGGCAATGACATAATCCTCCGGCTCGTTTTGCTGGAGAATGCGCCACATCGCTTCTACATAATCCCTCGCATGGCCCCAGTCACGCTGGGCCGACAAGTTGCCGAGCTCCAGCGTCTGCTGGAGGCCAGAGGCGATGCGGGCAACAGCGCGGGTTATTTTTCGCGTGACGAACGTTTCTCCGCGCACCGGGCTTTCATGGTTGAACAAGATGCCGTTACAGGCATACATGCCGTATGCTTCCCGGTAATTGACCGTAATCCAATAGCCATACAGCTTGGCGACCGCGTAAGGGCTGCGGGGGTAAAATGGTGTCGTCTCGCTTTGTGGAACCGCCTGCACAAGTCCGTACAGCTCTGACGTGGACGCCTGATAAATTTTCGTTTTATGGGTCAGACCAAGCAGCCTTATGGCTTCGAGCAGGCGCAAAGTACCGATGCCATCGGCATTTGCTGTATATTCCGGCATATCAAAGCTGACATGCACATGGCTCATCGCCGCCAAATTATAAATTTCATCCGGCTGAATGTCCTGTACCAGCCGTACCAAGTTTGTCGAATCCGTCAAATCGCCATAATGCAAATGCAATCGCTGCTCTACGCGATTCGCTTGCTCCACAATACGGTCGATCCGCCCTGTATTCGCCAGCGAGCTGCGCCGTCTCAAACCGTGAACAATGTAACCTTTAGCTAGCAGCAGTTCGGTTAAATACATGCCGTCTTGTCCTGTCACACCTGTAATGAAGGCGACCTTATTCATGGCTCCCTCCGCATTCTCTCATATTTGGATAATGGCTATCCTATTCCACTATCTTATGAATAAGGGTGGAAGGTCGGCATCAGGCAAAACACCATTTTTCACAAAAAAGTATATTAACCAACAAAGGCGCGACGCCTTCGCAAAATGCGAAGGCGTCGCGCCTTGTTTACTTCTCTATATTTCGAGTTATCCTGCTTTAATTATTTGCACGCCCCACGGTGCAAGCGTAAGCTGCTCGCCACTGCCGACCGGACGGCCCTCCAGCAATTCATGTCCCGCTGCATGCGGATAAACGAAGGATACCGGCTCAGCAGAGTAGTTGAAATAGTAGCGCAGCTGCGCTCCCTGCCCATTAACCCCATGCTTCACGATGATCGGGAAGCTGACCTGCTGATCTTCACCCCATAGTCCCGCCTCTTGAACGGTGCCCTTCAGCACCTCATGGGCAGAAGCTCCATCCGTCAGGCAGCCAATGTATGTCGCCGTACCTTTGCCGTAGCGGTTGCGGGTAATGGCCGCATATTCGCCCCACTGCGGATGGTCATAATGCGCCAGCACCTCAACTTCGCCGGTAAGCGGCGTCAGCAGCTCCATCCAGCTCGTAACCGTGCCTGGCGCTGCATCCAGCCCTGCACCTTTCAGCCCGACATTTTTCGGATCGATAAACAGGCTGTAGCCGACGCCGCACGCTTTTCCAATAATGCCCGGCTGCTGCGAGGTCCGTACTTTTATCCGCTCGTCGGCAAAGCCGCTTTTGAACGAATATACGGCATGCCCGCCCTGCTCGACAAAAGCATTTAGCCGCTCAAGCGCCAGATCCGGTACGGCATACAAAGCCGGAACAATGACGACCTTGTAATCATCCAGCTTCTCGCAAGCTGGCGTAATAAAATCGCAGCCGATGTTCATTTTGTACAGCTCGTCATACAACCAGCGCACAACATCATTGTACAATTTGCCATCCGGCAGCTTGAACCACTCCATCGCTGTCAGCGCTTCGTTGCTCACCATAACGGCAACGTTGTTTTGCTTGCGCAAATGCACCAGTTCATCGCTCAGGCGGGCAAAATCCCGTCCGATCGTCCCTGCTTCGTTATAAACCGGATTAGGCAGAAAATCGTGGCTGAGCAGCCCTTTCCAATACGTCTCGAACGAATTATGGATCGAGTGCCAGTGCCAATAAGCAACCATATCAGCGCCAGATGCCACATGGCTGAACGCCTGCAGCCGCAGCTGCCCCGGATATGGCGTCCAGTGCGGGAATGCCTGCGCCTGGGTTTCCAGCACCAAATAGTTGCTGCCCTTCAGTGAACGTGTCATGTCGCCGCCAAATGAAATTTCAATGCCCGTCAGCTCATCCTGTGACGGATGATAGATGTCTACACCAGCAATATCGAATGGCACCGCCGCTTCGAAATGGTTGACCGACGGCTGAACGCCAAAGGAATAACCGCGCCATTCAAAATCGAAGTTTTGCGTCACGAACTGCCCTGGCTGCTTGTATTCATTGACAAGGCCTACCTGCCATGCAAGAAACTCATTAACCAGCCCGCGTTGGAATTTGGCAAATTCTGCGCCTAAGCTGCCATTGATGGTTCCGACAACGGACGGAAAGTCCTCCCAGCTGTTAATGCGGTTGCTCCAATAATCGAGGCCGAATAGCTCATTGACCTGGTCCAGCGTCTCGTAAGTATCGCGCATATATTTGACGAAGCGCAGCTGTACATTCGGCCCAGCCGTGCCGTAGTGTTTTGTCTCATTGTCCGTCTGATAGCCGATTACCGCCGGATGCTTGCTGACGCGCTCGATCAGCTTGCGAATGATCCGCTCAGCATGGAACAAATACACCGGATGCGTAATATCCATAATTTGGCGTGCGCCATATTTGCCAGGTCCGGCTGCTGTTATAGCAAGCACATCCGGGTGCTCCTTGACCATCCAGGTCGGTATCGCATAAGTTGGCGTTCCCACGATAACATGGATACCTGCTTCATGCATCGCTTCCAGCACGCGGTCTACCGAGCTGAAATCAAATACGCCATTTTGCGGCTCATGCGTGCTCCAAGTAGATTCGGCAATACGGACTACGTTAATGCCCGCTTCCTTCATCATGCGGATATCTTCACTCAGCCTCTCATAAGGCATATATTCATCGTAATAAGCAACGCCGTATAATAATTTATCCATTAGCCCTTCACTGCTCCTTCTGTAATGCCCTCCATAATAAAGCGCTGGAAGAAGGCGTAAATAATAATAACCGGAATCGCCGTCAGTACAAGCGAAGCGAGGATGAGTGTCCACTCTTTGTTGTATTCGCCAAACAATGTGTTCGTGGACAAAATAAGCGTATAATGATCCGAATCCGTCAGCATCAGCATCGGCAGCAGGAAGTCATTCCAGATCCATAGGAAATCGAGAATGGCAATCGTCACCGTAATCGGCAGCAGCAGCGGAAAAATAATCCGGAAAAACGTCTGGAACTCGCCGCAGCCGTCCATATGAGCCGCTTCCTCCAGCTCGCGCGGAATCGATTTTACGAAACCATGATAGAGAAATACGGCCATATTGACGCCTAGTCCAATGTAAATAAGTGCCAAGCCATAAGTACTGCCCTGTACGGACAAGCCGTTCGCCATGCGAGTAAGCGGAATCATAATCGAGTGAAAGGGCACGAGCATCGAAGCGACGAATAGGAAAAAGATGGCCGCGCTCGCCTTGCCTGGTGTCCTAGACAGCTTATAGCCCGCTAGAGCGGCGCAGAACACGATGCCGCCAATGCCCAGCACCGATACGATTACCGAATTTATCGTGCTGTTAAGCATATTGATTTTGTGAAAAGCCTGCACGTAGTTGTCAAAGGTTGGCGCAGACGGCAAAGCCACGAACGATTGAAACATTTCTCCTTGCGTTTTAAACGAGTTGGCAATGGCCATATAAATCGGGAAGAAGGAAATGGCGGCGCCGATCGAAAGAAACAGCGTAATAAATAACGAGCTCGCGCTTCTGTTTCTCATGCCTCCACCTCTTTTCTTTTCATGACTGCAATCTGAATGAGTGTGAAAATCAAGACGATAATGAATAAAATGACCGATTTCGCGCTGGCATAGCCGTAGCGGAAGTTGTTCGAGAAGGCCTCTTCATAAATATTCATCGTAATAACCTGCGTCGACCGGCCCGGACCTCCGCCCGTAAATCCATATACGACCTCGAACACTTTAAAAGCGCCGTTCAGCGTCAAGAAGAAGCAAATCGTAATGGCATGTGTAATCATCGGCAGCGTAACCTTCATAAAGCGCTGCAGCGGATTCGCACCATCGATAATAGCCGCTTCCATCAAGCTTTGCGGCACCCCTTGCAAGCCGGCCAAATAAATAATCATCATGTAGCCGACGCCATTCCAGAGCGAGATAACCAAAATCGCATAGAAGGAAAACTTCGGATCGCCAACCCAGGATTGATCCAGGAAGGTGAACATTGTTTTTTCCGCCAGCTGCGGCAGCACTTGTGTAAACACGAATGTCCACATAAAAGCGCTAATAATAATACTGATCATGTTTGGCATGAAAAATATCGTGCGGAAAAATCCTTTGCTTTTGTTCCGCGATTCAATGAGAACGGCAAGCAGCAGTGCGATTACATTTTGCAGCACAAGCATATACAGCACATATTTTAATGTGAACAGCAGCGAGTGGACAAAATCCGGGTCGTCCTTCAGCGCCTCCACAAAATTGTCGAGACCAATAAATTGATAGTTGGTGTTCAGTCCATTCCAGTCTGTAAAGCTGTAATACATACCGCCAATAGTCGGAATCAGCAGAAAAATGGCGTACAAAATAAATGCAGGCGCGACGAAGGCCAGCAGCGATACATATCTTTTTAAAACACCCTTCATTGGCACGGTTGCTCACCTCTCCTAAGATGATGATGGGAAGGCTCTGCAGGGTGGGAAGCCTCTCGCTCTATCCCGCCCTGCTCGCCATTCCTTCTTTATTTATTTACTTTGTTAAACGATTTCCATGCCTTGTCGAGTGCCGCTATAACACCATCCTGCGACAGTTGTCCAGCGTAATACGATTGCAGCGCTTTGCCTGACTCATCCTTAACCGCTTGCGGGATGGAAGGATCCAAATACGATTTGCCTTCTTTAACGTAAGTCATTGCATCTTCTACCCAAGGATAAGTGGTGAACGAATGATTTTGGGCAACCGGATTAAATTTGAGCTCTTCGTAAAAAGCATTAGAGTCTTTGTCATCCAGCACGTAGTTGACGAAGTCCAGTGCCACTTCCTTGTTCGCACTGTTTTTTGATACAACGAGTGAAGTAGATGTACTCAGGTTGATCATCGTTGCATTAGGATCATCATTAATCGGCAGCGGAGCTACGCCAAAATCCATATCGGCATTTGCTTTTAGAATCGATTCTGCAAACCATGGTCCTTGGATCCACATAGCCGCTTTGCCTGTAGCGAAAGCTGCTGATCCATCGTCGCCGCCTACCTCCATCGCTTTATCCGTACCATTCTGGTTGACCAGATCGATCACTTCGAACATCGCTTTCATTTCGTTGAAGGAGCCTTCGTCCTTGTTCATTCTTTCCACAAAATCTTTATCTGTCGTATTTGAGATAGCTCCTACTGCCAGCGGCAGGAACAGCTG
Source organism: Paenibacillus sp. Leaf72 (assembly GCF_001422685.1). Lineage (NCBI taxonomy): Bacteria > Bacillati > Bacillota > Bacilli > Caryophanales > Paenibacillaceae > Paenibacillus > Paenibacillus sp. Leaf72. Next base: position 302,324 of record NZ_LMLV01000023.1, read on the forward strand.
CGGAATCCATGATTCCTTGTAGGACAGCAGGAATGGCGTTATTTTATTTTCCTTCAGCTTCGCGATAACCGCTTTCATTTCTGTCAAAGTAGTTGGCGGCGTCAAGCCGAGGTCTTTGAAAATCTTTTTGTTATAAACGTATCCCCATGACAGCGTTTCCATAGGTACGGCAACGATTTTACCGTCTGTTGTCGTAACGGAAGGCTTCACGCTGTCCAGTAGCTTGTCGACAAATGGCTGTCCGGACAAATCCTCCAAATAGCCTGCTTTGTAAAACGAAGGAATTTCATTGATCGCATGAACGGCGAACACGTCCGGGGCATCATTGGAAGCCAGTCTTGTTTTCAAAATTTGCGGAGCCGTGTCTGCTGTCGGCATTTCAAGTTGAACTTGAACATCAATGTTTTTCTCTGCTTTTTCCTTCGCTACAAATTGAGCAATGTATTTATCGTAGCTTTCTTTGAGCCTTGGCTGAGCGATAAACATTTTGAGCTTGACCGTTTTCGCGCCGCCTTCGCCTGTCTCTGTGCCATTATTGGTTGCCGTACCGCTGTTCGAGCCGCAGCCTGCCAGCAGTGTTGTAATTAATGCTGCGCTTAGCGCTGATTTCCAAAGCTTCTTTTTCATCTGTAATGACCTCCCGTAAGCTTGTTTGTTTACGCTTTCATTGTATCTGATTTATGAAAGCGTTTAATTGGACAGAATTAGACTGTTCACTTGGACATTTTTAAACCAAGTTAAAGATTGTCCAATCTGTCCAACCTGTCCACTTAATCGCATTAATTCTCGCTGCCACGACGCATTTCTCCTGGGGCAATGCCGAAATGCTTTTTAAACACGCGATAAAAATACGTTACATCTTCATAGCCTGCCATTTCCGCGACTGTTTTAATCGGCAATTTTTCATCAAGCAGCCACTCCCGCGCCTTATCCATGCGAAGCTGCAAAATATAATCGGTCATATTGCAGCCATATTCCTGCTTAAACGTTTTACTCAAGTACTCCTTGCTAACGAAAAAAGCGCGAGCTACCTGCTCCAGGGAAATCGGCTCGGCAAACCGCGCCTCCATATACTGCCTAACCTCGTCCAAATTAAGCCGTTTCTTGAATTTCCGCTGCTGAATCAGCTGCTCCAGCGCCTCCTCATAGCGGGCAGTCAGAAAAGCGGCTGCATTCGCGCTTGAGGCGAGCTCCGCCCCGTCTCTTGCGCCATCCATCGCATTTGCCTCCAATGAATTAGCCAGCAGCAGCTCCTTCAGCATGAGCAGCAGCTCTTGGATAATGCGCTCCAGCAGCTGCGGCTTGCCAGCACCACTGCTATCCATCTCTCTCTCCAGCTCCCCGAACAGCTCCTGCATGCCTTCGCGGTCCAGCTCATTGAACCGGGCACGCAGCCGCTGCTTCATCGATGTCAGCGACAGCAGCCATTCGAGATCCAGCGTCAGCATGCGCCGGCTCTCCGCCGCCGCCGCGATCCCCGCTGCACATTTTGAGAGCACTGCGTTCAGCTCTTTCGGATCAATCGGCTTCAGCAAATAATCTACAGCCTGGCAGCGAATCGCATGCTGCATGTATTTGAAGTCATCATAGCCGCTAATGACGACAATTTGAATATGAGGCAGGCGTTCATGCAGCTCATTCAGCAGCTTCACACCATCCATGCCCGGCATCCGCATATCGGTAATGATGAGCTGTGGCATATGCTTCTCAGCGAGCCGCAGCGCCTCTTCGCCATCCTCCGCCTCGGCGACAATTTCCATCTCATATTCCGGCCAGCGGCCGAATGTGCGAACGATGTCTCGTCCCCAGCTTTCATCATCGACCAGCATTACTTTAATCATGCAGTTCTCCCCCTTGCCTCTCACCAGGAATATGAATGGTTATGCGCGTGCCAACCCCGACTTCACTGTCGATCGCCAAGCCATACGCTTTGCCAAAATGCATTTGCAGCCTTGAGGCCACATTGCCCAGCCCAATCCGCTCCCCGTGTGTCCAAACCTGCCCATCCGCATAGCTGAGCCTTTGGCGAACTTCCCTCAGCCGCTCAGCGCCAATCCCTACTCCATTGTCACTGATTGTAATGGTTACTCCTGCTAATGCTAATGCCCCAACTCCGTCCTCCGCTTCTGCGATGCTGGCTTGAGCTACCTTTACGCTCAGCTCCCAGCCTCCAGCCTGCGAATCGAGTCCGTGCATAAATGCATTTTCCACGATGGGCTGCAGCGTCAGCTTCGGAATGCGGCTTTGCAGCAGCCGCTCATCCACCTCTAGGCTGTATTGCAGCCGCGACTGAAACCGCTGCTGCTGGATGACCATGTAATTGTTCATATGCTCCAGCTCCTGCTTCAGCGTAGCAAGGTCATCTGGCTCGCGAATGACATAACGGAACATTTCGCTTAGCGAGCGAATCGTTTCATAGCTTTCAGCAGGCTTTTTGGAAAAGAGCATGCTGCCGATCATTTGCAGCGTATTTTGCAAAAAATGCGGATTGATCTGCGCCTGCAGCGCCTTGAGCTCCGCTGTCTTTTTTTCCAAATTCATGCTGTATTCGCTCTTAATATGCTCCCTAATTCGATGAGACATATTGTAAAGCTTCGTCTCCAGCAAGCCAATTTCATCCATGCGTCCACTTAGCGGCTTATCTCCCTGTCTGATAAGGTTCAGCCCTTGCATGGAGCGCGCAAGCAGCACAATCGGCGTTGCTGTACGCCAGGCAAGCAGCACGGCAATTAAAATCGCGGCGGCAACCGTTATCGTGCCAATCAATATCCCATAATGCATCGTCGCTTGCGCGCTTTGGTTAATCGCGCTCAGTGGAATAATTTTAATGAGCTTTAGCTTCATCGGATCAATCGTATTGTAAAATACATATTCATCCCCCTGTCGCTCATAGCCAGGCTCTGTACCGCCCTTCACAATTTTCGCAACCTGCTCGGCCGAAAGGGCGTCGCTGCCCATTTGGTACAAAATTTCTCCATCCGGTCCTGCAATAATCACGGTTTGGTCATTGGCCGGATTAAGCAGCGACAGCGTCTGGTCGAGAATGGCCCAGCGCACCTCCAACGTAATCCCGCCAAGAATTTCACGGTTTTCAAACCGGTTAATGCTCCGTATCAGTTGAAAACGGTCGCCTTCCGGACTGTTTTGAATCATAAAATCCTTGCGCTGATTAAACAGTTCATTATAAGGCACAGGTACGCGGTCTAGCGTTTTAATTTGATTTTGAGACGCATTCATCGTGAACAGCTTGCCGCTTCTTTTCAAATAAAGCTCAATGCCCGATATATAATGATTGCCCGAATAAAAAAGCGAGGCCATTGCATCCTCAATGTTGCGCTGTGCCGAAAACTGGCTGGACAGGCCCGATTCCTCCTCGCTGGCAATGTATTCATTCAGGTTCGGGTTAATGAGGACGGAATATAACACGCTGTTCATTTGCGAAAACTGCTCCCCGAGATAAATGCTCGTCCACTTCATATTGGACACATTCGTCCCAATAAGCTCGGTCTCCATCGACTGGCGGTTATTGTCCACGGCAAGCGCAGTTACCGCTATAATCGGCAGCACCGATACAACCACCATAATGAAAATCAGCTTATTGCGAATGCTGCGCCGGAACGGGTGCAAAATCGCCCGATATATTTTAGACAACAGCCTCATTGCTCTTCCCTCCCTGCTTTTTACTTTCAATAACGACAAAACAAACGCCATGCTTAAGCGCAAAGGCGTTTGTTCATTGAATTTATATTATATACTAAGACAGCACAATCGTATGGAAAGATTCCGGCTCCAGCTCGAATACATGCTCCGCTTCGCCATCGAACAGCCTAAGCTCTCTTGTATCGGTATACGGATTCGTAATTACTACGACCCGCGAGCCGTCTTCGCGCTTGAAAGCAATGGAATGGCCGCTCCACGGGCCTTCCAGCCCGATACGCTTCGAGCCCGGTGCCACAAAATGGCTGAAATGCTTCATCACGTAATATTCCGGATTGTTCATAGCCCGCTTCGTATCCGGCTCTATTGTAATCATGGCATTTTGCTCCCAGCCCCATGTGCTGCGCCCTTTCGGCTCCAGCGCCATATTCCAATAAATGTAGCTGTTCACGCCATTGCTGAAATAATGCTGGTACAGATGAAACACATATTTGGCATACGCCCACGTGTTTTTGCCATCCCCGCATTCATTCTCCGTCTGCATATAACGCAGCTCCGGATAGCTCTGCGACGTCCGGGCTATCGCATATTTGCCTGCCCACTGATAGCCGACGCCTTTAATATATTTATAAGCTTCGGGGTCGCTCAGCACAAGACCCGCATAAGCGTCATAATCGTTCGTTGTCCCTTTCATCAGCTCCAGCCATGGATCGGGCGCATTGATCGTTCCAAGCCAAATTTCCGTATCCAGCCCATGCTGTTCAAAAGTAGGTCCTAAATAATCGCGGATGAACTCCTTAAGCTGCTCGCCCGTCCATACGCAGGAAGGAAACTTCTGATCGGCTACGACTTCATTTTGCACATGGACCTGATGAATCGTAATGCCTTCCTCTTGGTAGGCCTGAACGAATTTGACGAAATACAGCGCATAGGCTTCGAGAATTTCCTTCTCCCAGCGCAGCGTTCCGTAGTTATAAGCCTTCGGCGTCTTCATCCACGTCGGCGGGCTCCATGGCGAAGCGAACAGCTTCAGCTCCGGATTAAGCGCCAATGCTTCTTTTATATAAGGAATCAAATACTTGCGGTCGCGTTCAATGGAAAAATGCGCCATCGCCACGTCGCCGTCCGTTTCGTTCAAGCTGTACCACTCCAGCGCATAGTCGCTGGCGCCGATAGGCAGGCGGCAAATGCTGAAGCGCTGCTCGCCTTCCGGGTGGAACAGCTCGTGCATGACTGCCGCGCGTTCTTCCTCCGATAAGTGGCTCAGTGCAGTAAAGCCCAGCTCATTGAAGCAGCCGCCAAAGCCCTCTACTGTTTGGTATGCGCTTTCAGTTATTGCCAAGTTAGATAGAGCAGGTGAAAAGGTGCGTGTTTGTGTGCTTTTCTCCGTCCAGCTCGCTGTTTGTGTGCTTGAAAACCATTTTGCCGTTTGTCCCATATCGACACACCCCTATCGTTTCATCACTTTTGCTTATTGCTTTAGCTTGCCCTCTTAGTATAAATTAAATAGAATAAATCGCCGATTGTCCAAACAACGTGAAATTTACCCAAATCAAAGGTGGTTCTGCCTAATGGATGATGAAGTGACACTTTCGCCGTGGATTCAAAATGTGCGTTTTCTGCCCGCTATCGACTGGAACATTAAGTTTTTTGGCGCGCATGAACAGCGTGTAGACAAGCATTGGCAGATGCCGCTGGAATCCCATATCGGCTTTGAAATGATTTTTATTCAGGAGGGCGCGCAGGAAACCGTCATTGGCGAAAGCAAATATCAGCTGGGCGCCGGCGACTTTCTGCTTATTCCGCCCGGCTTTAAGCATAAGAGCCGCTGCATTTCGGAGGAAGGCATGGCTTATTTTTGCGCCCACTTTAATGTGGACGATCCGGCTTTTCGCCAAGAAATGATTCGGAGTGGCCGCCTGCTGTTCCCTGCCGGAAGCGCCGATCATGAGCGGCTGCTGCCTATTTTGAAGCAATGGATTGCGATGCTTAGGCGGGGAGGCGGCTATACGACGGCGGATCGCTTTCGGCTGCAGGCGGATTTGTTTGAGCTGTTTGGGCTATTAGTGGGCACGATCTGTTTCCCGGAGGAGGAGATGGCAGCTATGCCGCCAGCGTCGGTGCAATATGCCAAGGCGATTGCTGAGGCGATCAAGGGGAATTTTGACCCGCATAAGCTTCCAGGCGAGCCGGCGGCCGAGAGCGCTTTTTCTATTGAAGAGATTATGCGCTCACTCGGCATCAGCCCGGGCTATGGGCTTGAGGTGTTTCGCAAAGTGTATGGCCTGTCGCCACGTCAGTTTTTATCTGAGCTCAAGCTGCAGGAGGCTAAGGTGCTCATTCGCCAGCCGGAGCTGTCGCTGAAGGAAATCGCTGTGCGTCTGGGCTACTCCCAGCTGTCGCATTTCAGCAGGCAATTCAAACGCTGGACCGGGATGAGCCCGCTCCATTACCGCCAGCAGCATTTTCAGCTGTAAAGGTTCACCCTCGAAAATGCGATTAGCCTACGTGTTTTGCCAGCGCGGATAGGCTCTCTAATAGGACCTCTCCTTTTTGGAGGACTGAGGTTCCGCTATTTTAGCTTTTTTTGTGATTTAAGTATGTAGGCGGACAGGAGATCCTTTATTGGTCTCATTATCTCGGCAAAATAGTGATTGGGGGACCATTAGCGGCTTCTGTGTCCGCGAGGCATCTCCATGACCGTTTACTTGAGTAAATAGCGGATTTGGTGTCCGCCAAAATAGGGGCCATCGAATCAACGCTCGAAGAGCCTAGAATATGAAATAAGGCGCAAAATTTTCGCTGCTGCGAAAACCCTGCGCCTTATTTATTTTTCTTAACTGACCACAGTTGCAACAAAGCTCCTCTAGATGTATTTTTGCGGATTTTTCAGTTGTTCAGTTTTGCAGCTTTTTCATTTCGTGTAGCTTTTGCAGTTGCTTGTAGTTCTTGCAGCTCTTGCAGCTCTTGCACTTGCTTGCATTTTTTCAGTTCGTGCAGCTTTTGCACTTGCAAGCTCTACCCGTTCTACCCTAGCAGTCCTTCCTGAAAGGCAACAACCTGATTATTCTTTGCCGACTCGTACGCGCCATCCAGCAATGAAACCGTATGCAAATTGTCAAACGCGCTATTTTCGGCTTCTACTCTCGTTTCCAGCCAGACGAGCAGCTGATTGAGGCCGTCAAATATCGCCTCCTCTATCGGCAGCGCATGCTCCCATGTCTGCACAGGCTGCGGGTTCCAGTTCGGCTCCCCGCTCGGTTCGCGGCGATACAGCCCGATCGTATTGGACGTCGTGCTGAGCACGCCTTCACTGCCAAGCACGACGAGATCATTTTTATGAAATGGACTGGAGAAGCTTTGGGTAAAATGGGCGCGCACGCCGTTCTCAAACGTCATCAGCACGGTCGCATCCGTCTCCCCTAAACAATCAACCGCCTCCGAGGAGTAGGCGCTGCAGTAAATGGAAGCCGCCTTGGCACCCGCGATTCGGCGCATACCGTCAAACCAATGAATCGCCATGACGGACAAGGCGTGACGCTCCGTGTGTACTCGCCAGCCTGCATCCTGCCGATAAAACAAGGAATCAAATTGAATCGACTCCAGCTTGCCGATTGCGCCTGACTTGACCAAATCGCGAATAAAATCAAATTGATGATGCTTGCGAAAATTTTGATTAATGCATACCGGAACGTTCAGCTGCTTTGCAAGCTCCGCTATTTGCTGGGCCTCGGCAAACGTATCGGCGAAAGGCTTTTCCAGAAATACCGGAATGCCTGCTTCCAGCAGCGGCCGCATAATGCTTCCGCGTATCGTCGAAGGTGTACAGACTACTGCGGCATCTAGCCCGCTATGCGCCAGCATTTCCGCAAGGTCCGTGTATCTCCCCGCAATGCCAAACTCATCCGCCCGCTCCTGAGCGGCCGCTTCGCTTGGGTCGCAAATCGCAACGACTTCCACGCGATCCTGATGGTTGGCATAACCTCTCAAATGCAGCCGTGTGACAGCCCCCGCGCCGACAAATCCAATTTTATATTTTTTCATTCCGCCACTCTCCCAACACCTGATTTCATGAACGGCAAGCATTGCTGCATGCCCGTCACTATGTCACCGCCGCTTTCCTCATCCGCCGACATCCAGCCCGCATAGCCTATCCGCTTCACTTCCGCCATAATCGGCTGAAAATCAATCGAGCCCTCTCCTAATATCCGATATTCGCCAGCCGCAAAATCCTTCATATGAAAATTATTGATAAATGGCGCAAAGCTGCGAATGACCTCCGCCACATCGGAAATGCCTGACTTCACCAGATGCGCCGTATCAACCGTCAGTCCAACTCCGTCCTCCGGCCGCAGCTCGCTGAAAAATATATCAAAATCCGCCCGGTGCATCACCGGCTGATCATAGTGATGATGCAGCGACAGCTTGAGTCCGCTGTCTTGCGCCTCCTTGCCCAGCTCCGCGAACAGACGCGCAAAGCCAGCAATAGCTTCCTTTTCCAGCCCCGTCCTTGGGACGCTGTGGCAGTAGACAATTAGCTCCGTGCCCACCTGCTTCCCAAAGCGGAAAATACGGCGCAGCTCCTCCTTGCTATCGTCGCTAAGCAGCGTACCTCCCGTAATAAGCGCGGATGCGAGGCCCGGCGGCTGTCCCCAGCGTTCCATAAACCGCTCCGGTTCCTGCACGTGAGGCATATATTGATTCCATTTGAGCTGCAAACCCTCGTAGCCTGCCGCCTGATAGCCATGAATTAATGCCTTCTCTTCCTCTGCCCCTGCCGTTGGCCGGGAAAAAGCATACCGGATTCCCACTTATCGTCCTCCCTGCTTATACTAGGTCGCCCAACGCTCGAATGGCCGCCCTATTCGCCCACCGTCTGCCGATCGACTGCGGAATACGCAATGATCATCCGGCACGGCTCCCAGCCGGTTACCTTGGCATGATGCAACACATTTTGCGGAATGCGCAGTGCCATGCCTGGCTTCAGATGATACGTTTCATCCCCCAGCGAATGCTCGCATTCGCCCGACAGCACAAAAATAATTTCCTCGCAGTTCGGGTGCCGATGGCGTCCATTTTCCTGGCCTGCATTAATGTAAACCTGCCCAAATGTCATTTGGCCCGCAGGATCAATTTCTTGGCCGTACAACCACGATATTTTGCCCCAGCCCATATCCAGCACATGCTGCTCCTCATTCAAATCCGCCGCCTTGACCATTTTGTCCCTCCCTGTTTCGTCTATCCTTCAATGCTTCAAGCACTTAGCTTAAGATGATTGCAGGTTTATTTTAATTCAACTAAGTTGAATTATCAACAACTTTATTGAATCGTTTTCAACTCGGTCCTTTTATGATACGATAGAAAACAAGTATGACAAATAAAGGTGTGTGACTGATGAGCCTCGGCAAAAGAATCCGGCTGATCCGCATGGAACAGAAGCGGACGCAGGAAGAAATCGCAAAACAGTGCGGCTTTACGAAGAGTCTCCTGTCCAAAATTGAAAACGATCTATCCGCTCCTCCGGTTGCGACACTGATGAAAATTGCCGGAGCTTTAGGCGTCCGCGTGTCCGACCTGATTGAAGAGCAGAGCGCCAATGCGACCGTGTTCAATTCTAGCCTGCAGTACAGCGATAAAGACAGCTGGCTCCGGACAGACAGAGGGTATTCCTTCTACGCGTTTGCCAGCGAGCGCAGAGACAAGCTGGTCCAGCCTTATTTGATTACGGCCCGCAAAGGCGAGGTCAAGCCGCACGGCTTCTCCCATGAGGGCGAGGAATTTATTTATATGATCAGCGGCGAGATGACGTATAAGGTTGGTGCGACTGAATATTCGCTGCATCCGGGGGATACGCTTTATTTCAATTCGCTGGAGGAGCATCTCCTCTGCCCCGTATCGGACGAAGTGACGTACATGGCTATCTTTACGCAAAAATCACTGGAGCAATAACGGCTGCGGCCAGAGATGAGCATTTACTTTTTCAACGAAAGCGGAGGAATCAGGGTATGAAATACAGACGCATCGGTTCAAGCGGCATTAAAGTAAGCGAAATCGGTCTTGGAAGCTGGCTCACTTATGGAACAGCTACCGAGCAGCAAGCGGCTGACGCTTGCATTCAGCAGGCCTTTGAAAGCGGCATCAATTTCTTCGACACTTCCAATGCCTATAATCGCGGCGAAGGCGAGCGGGCGCTTGGTTCTGCCCTGCGGCCATTCGAGCGCTCCAGCTATGTGCTTTCGACGAAGGTCTTTTTCAATATGGGTGACGGCCCCAATGACGGCGGCTTATCGCGCAAGCATATTATGGAGCAGTGCGATGCCAGCTTGAAACGTCTGGGCACAGACTATATTGATATTTATTTTTGCCATCGCTATGATCAAAATGCTCCGCTGGAAGAGACGCTGCGGGCGCTGGACGATTTGACCGCGCAGGGCAAAATTTTGTATTCCGCTGTCTCCGAATGGAGCGCCGCTCAAATCGCCGATGCGACTGGCATTGCGAAGCGGCTGAATTTGCGCCCGCTTATTTCCAACCAGCCGATCTACAATATGTTTGAGCGATATATTGAGCAAGAGGTCATCCCTGTCAGCGAGCGGGAAGGCATCGGCCAGATCGTCTTTTCGCCGCTGGCGCAAGGCATCCTGACCGGAAAATATAGAAAAGGCCAGCAACTGCCTACAGATAGCCGCGCTGCCAATGATTCGATCAACCATGTGCTGAAAAGCTATTTGCGCGACGATGTGCTTGACTGCGTAGAACAGCTTGATGGGCTGGCTAGCCAGCTTGGCGTCTCCATTTCCCAGCTGGCGCTGGCTTGGGTGCTGCGCTTGCCGGGCATCAGCTCCGCGCTGATTGGCGCGAGCCGTCCGCAGCAAATCGTCGAAAACGTCAAAGCTGTCGAGCTTGAGCTTTCCGCAGATGTGATTCAGGAAATCGAAGGCATTTTGGAGCAAGTGAAGCATTTCGCGCCGCTTAGGTAGTAGCTGCGGGTGCTAAATTCTGCATCTTGCTGTCTATTTTCAATGAAAGAACCCCTCTCCTTGATCGAGCAGCGTTCGGCTTGCCGGAACTGCTATAGCTCAGGAGAGGGGCTTTTTTTCGCCTAAAAGCTAGAAAATATCGTGTTTGATCCTCATTCTAGCCCCGCCGCAAGCTTCGGCGCTTAACGGTCAGGATCGATTCCTTTTGTTTCTTTACCTAGGAAAGCAACCGCCAGCGCACCGCATACGATCGCCACAAAGAAAATGATGAACACCGTTTGAATCGATGTGCCGCCCGCCACGAGCATCCCTACCATGTAAGGGCCGATGATGCCGCCGATCCGGCCGAAGGAGGCAGCAAAACCTGCTCCCGTTGCCCGAACCGCCGTCGGATATTGCTCCGGCGTGTAAGCGTACATCGCTCCCCAAGCGCCAAGGTTGAAGAAGGACAGGCAAGCTCCGGCAGCAAGCAGCATGCCTTCTGTCGTCGCGCTGCCGAACCAGATGGCACTTACCGCCGTCAGCAGCAAATAGGTGACCAGCACAAATTTGCGTCCCAGCTTCTCGATGAAATAGGCCGCCGTAAAATAGCCCGGAAGCTGCGCAAGTGTAATGAGCAGCACATATTGAAAGCTTTTGACCAGTCCGAAGCCTTTCAGCACCATGACGGTCGGCAGCCACAGAAACATGCCGTAATATGAGAAGACGACCGTCAGCCATAGCAGCCACAGCATAATGGTCGAGCGGCGATGCTTCGGTGACCAAATCGCCGCAAGCCGCTGGCGCAGCGGCAAAACGTTCCCCTTTTGCGCCACATAACGCGGTGAATCCTCAATGGCTCTGCGCAAATACAGCGCGTACAGCGCCGGAACTGCTCCAATAATAAACGCCGCTCGCCAGCCATAGGCCGGTATAACAAAATACGAGACGAGCGCAGCGACAATCCAGCCGCCTGCCCAGAAGCTTTCCAGCAGCACGATCGCTCTGCCTCTATCCTTCACGGGAACCGACTCGGATACGAGCGTCGAAGCGACGGGCAGCTCGCCGCCAAGTCCAAAGCCGCCAGCGAAACGCAGCAGGCACAGCACGGTAAAGGTGCCCGCCAGCGCCGACAAGCCGCTTGCTGCCGAGAAAATGAGCAGCGTCCATAGCAAAATCGTCCGGCGTCCGTAGCGGTCCGCAAGCGCACCCGCCGCTGCCGCGCCCACCGCCATGCCAATGGAATTAATTGCAGTCAGCTGTCCGATCTGCTCGGTGCCAAGCCCCCATTCTACGCTTAGCGCAGCCACGATAAAGGACAGCATGCCGACGTCCATCGCGTCAAACATCCAGCTGAGCCCAGCGCTGAACAGCAATTTGCGTTGTTTTTTGTCTTGCAGCAGTGATGCCTGTTTCATTTTGTTCTAACTCCTTATGTAAGCATGTGATTTATTTATCATCGCATCTTCTGACCTTTTGGACAAGCTTCATTATTATAACCGCCCCCGCAAAACGCTAGCCCCCTGCCACTTCCCGAAGCAAAGCCCAAGCTGGTCGAAATTACCTGCCCAAGAAACCTTGCATAGAGAACATACATTCGGTATATAATACAGAATACGAATAAACGTTCGCGTCATGGTGGTGTAGCTATGAGTGTCCATTCAATCATCGAAACGGAAGAGGATCTGCAAATTATTAAAAAGTTTACCTTGCTGCCGATTCTTCTCGATATGCTAGCTAGAGACATCAACGAATTAAAAATGCATCGAAATAAAATCATTTATAACCATATCCTTTTTTATCTCAATGAAATGGAGCAAAGCATCTATCTTGAACTGCAAAGCATTAAGAAAAAGATGAGACAGCGGAACATTAAAGCGTTAAACACCGAGATGAATGCGCGGGGGGTCCATGTTGAATATAAAGTTCGCGGTTATATCCACCATTTCACCATGCTGAGAAGCTTAGTGAAAGCCGAGCTAATGACCATGCTGATGAATATGCGGAGGCGGTTGGAATGAGGGAAACAGCTGAAAGAGTTATATTGCTCGCAGATTGTCAAAGTTTTTACGCAAGTATTGAAAAAGCCAGTCATCCGGAGTGTAAAAATAAACCCGTTGTTGTAGCCGGCTCTGTTGAGCGCCGCTCAGGCATTATTTTAGCGGCTTGCCCCATTGCCAAGCAATACGGCATCACGACAGCCGAACGGCTCGGAATCGCGTTAAATAAATGCCCGGAGCTCGTCGTCCTGCGTCCCCGCATGCAGCATTATATCGATGCCTCCCTGATGATTACGGGCATTTATGAGGAGTTTACGAATCTGGTTGAAATCTTTAGCATTGATGAGCAGTTTCTGGACATTACGGCAAGCCTCCCTCTTTTCGGAGACCCTGTTACGATAGCTAAAGCCCTTCAACAGAAGGTTCTCCTGCAAACAGGCGTATGGATAAGGGTAGGCATAAGCTCCAATAAAATGCTCGCTAAAATGGCGACTGACATCTGGGCAAAAAAGAATGAGGACGGCATCTTTACGCTGCCTAAAGCAGAACTCGAAGCTTTGCTGTGGCCGCAGCCGGTCCATAAAATGTTTGGGGTCGGCTCACGCATGACCACCCATTTCACCCGTCTTGGCATGCATACAATAGGCGATATTGCCAAAACGCCTCTGCCGCGTCTTAAGGACCAGTTTCGCTTTCGCTTTGGCAAGCAATCCGATATTCATGCCGAGGTGCTGTGGCGAACGGCCAACGGCATCGATGATAGCCCGGTTACGCCTGGAACATTCAACAACCCGCCAAAATCGGTTGGCCATATGATGACTTTGCCAAGAGATTATATGGAGCCATGGGAGGTAGATACCGTTTTATTAGAGCTGACCGAGGAAGTTTGCCGCGATTGCCGCCGCAAAAAATATATGGGCCATGTCGTTACGGTCAACTGCATGTGCAGCCCCTACGAAGCGCCCACCGGATTTTCGCGCCAAATGAAGCTGCTGGACCCCACTAACCATACCAAAACGGTTTTTGAAGCGGTGAAGCAGTTGTTTTATAAATTTTGGGATGGCATGCCTGTGCGCCGGGTCGGTGTGACCATCAGCCAGCTCATGGACGATCAAAACTATCAGCTCACCCTCTTTGAGGATCAGATTAAGCTTAGAGCGCTGGAGAAAGTGACAGACGGCATCAAAAATCGATACGGAAGCACCGCAATTGTAAGAGCTTCATCCCTTACTGCCGCAGGGCAAGCAGCAGATAGGTCTATAAAAATCGGGGGGCACTACAAATGAGTAAAAAACTTGAAAAGAACGGGCTCTGGGAATCTAGCCGAATGATGCTTCCGCAGCATAAGGAGGCTTTTCAGAACAGGTTCCAAAAGCAAGCACTTCAGCCTGTTCGTCCAACAGCGGAAGAAATCCATATGATGAAGGATTATGTGCTGCTGCCGATCATGCATGCGATCATCGTCAAAAAAGCCCGCGAGGCAGAGCAATCCTCAGAAACGCTAAGACTGCTCTATTCTAAAGCGGCCCAATTGCTGGCTAGAAATGTTCATGATGACTTAAACCGATTAAAGAAAGGATTGACGGAGAAAAGCATCCGCGTTTTTGAAGAGGAGATAAATCATCAAGAGGCCCGTTACCGCTATATTTGCCGGGAATATGAAGATCATTTCACCATCACCAGAGACTACATGCGTGCCGAGATAAGCATTCGAATAGGACGTTATGTGGACGGTCTTGTGGCAACCGTGATCGGTGTTGAAAGGACGAATTGATTTCTTCAATACACGAAGTGAAATAAAAGGAAGAATCCAAAATCAAAGTGGATTCTTCTTGAATTCCATATAAATATCTCACATCACAAAGATGAAAAAGACCGCAGCAAGCGCAAAACGATAAAACGCAAACCACTCCAATCTCAGACGTTTGATCAGGTTCAGGAATGTGACCACGGCAATCATCGCTACTACAAAGGCGGTAATGAAACCAATAAGGAATAATAGAAGGGTATCCCCGTTTAATAGCTCACGACTATCGTACATGTCCAATATCGTTGCACCAAGCATAACCGGGACGGCGATGATGAAAGTAAAGTCTGCAGCGGCTTTCTGGCTAGTACCAAGCAGCAGCCCGCCGGATATTGTCGATCCTGATCTCGAGAACCCGGGCCATAGGGCTAGACATTGGAATAATCCAATACCAAATGCTTGCTTGTAAGTAATGTCGTCCGTATTCTCGGCGGTTACCTTTCGTTTGGCCCTTGCGGCTATAATCATCAGGATGCCGCCGACGATCAAACCGATCAGGACGGGGGCTGGTCCGAACAAATGCGATTTGATATCATCTTTAAAAATCAGATAAACAATTAAAGCGGGAATCATGGCAATCACCATGTGAATCGCATTCAATTTATTTTTAGCCGAAAAATTAAAAGTTAGCAAATCCTTTAGAATATCCATATACCTTTTCCAATAAAGCATAAATACAGCCATCACGGCTCCCAACTGAATCACGATCTTGAACGTTGTCGCCTTATCCCCTTCAAAGCCTAATAAATTACCGGCCAAGATCAAGTGACCGGTAGACGAGACAGGCAGAAATTCCGTCAATCCTTCAAGGATGCCGAGTATTATGGCGCAAATGATTTCATACATTAGTGAATATCCGCCTTCCTAAAGTAAACTAGAGTAGCGATGAATCCAATAATCGAAGTAGCCCCAATGGCAATATAAGAATATTCCGGTGGATAAACTGGCAAAAGCGTGCCGTTGGCAATGTCAAATGCGGCTGTCCAAGGCACCAGCCCTTTATATTCAGAATTGGAGCTCATGACATTGATCAGTGTGATGACGATCGTCAAAACGATGGTCGGTACAAAGTTTTTCAGCACGATGGTGATCAGGATGATGGGGGTTGATAAAATAAATAGAAACGCTCCGGCGATTATAAATTTCTGCAAGGATTCCACGAGCAGCAAAGTGCTCAGCCCTTCGAACTGGCCAAGTATGCCGAGCAGCAGCGTTAGCCCCCATGCAAGTATGGTCAGCAGCATAATCCACAAGAACAAGAGGAGCATCTTGCTCAACATAAGGCTAATTCGGGATACAGGGATCGTTAACAGGTTTTTGAGAGTATCTTCCGCATATTCCCGGTTAAAAAGATATGCCGTAACTACACCATACAAAGGAACTCCAACTAATAAAACCGTATACAAATTGGAATCGAAAAATAGCTCCTCAAAAGGAACAAACAACGTGGGGTCCTTCGTCTTGATATGGATGTAAGTGGAGACCACTACCAAAAAAGGTGCTACCGCAGCGCCAATCATGCTTAATAGAAACATTTTGGAGCGTTTAAGCTTCAAAATTTCCGTATACAGCAAATCAACCAATTGTGCCGCCTCCTACCAAATTCGTAAAATAATCTTCCAGTCTATCCTCGCTAAGCATGATCTTGGATACTTCAATTTCATGCTGCACAAATACTTTATTGATCTGCCCCTGCTGCCCCAAATGAGAATATACGCGGATGAGGCCTTCATCATGTACTTCATAATCATAAATATGGAAGTGCTTCTCCAGCAGCATAGCTGCTTTTTTGTCATTCGACACCTGTAATTCCATGTATTTTCGATTGATTTTCCGCAGCTGATCAAGCGAAATCTCTTCCAGAAGCTTCCCCTCGTGAATAATTCCGATATGATCGGCCACCTGCTCAATCTCTGATAAAATGTGGCTAGAAACCAGAATGGTAATCTTTCTCTCTTCGGCCAGCGCTTTAATAAGCTTTCGCATTTCTTTAATGCCAATCGGGTCCAGCCCATTCATAGGCTCATCCAGAATCAGCAGCTCAGGATAATGGAGAAGCGCTCTGGCAATACCAAGACGCTGCTTCATACCCAAGGAATATTTCCCCACCAGCTTCCTTGTTTCATCCTGCAGCCCTACCATTTCAAGGGTTTCCTCGATGACATTTTTCTTATGAATACCCATGATTTTGGCGTTAATCAGCAGATTTTCCTTGCCCGTAAGGTTTTCGTAAAAACCCGGAACCTCAACGATAGATCCGATCCGACGTAATATTTCCTTTTGATTGTTCAACAAATTTTCGCCAAAAATTTCGATTTGTCCATGGGTAGGTTTAATTAACCCGACCAGCATGCGGATTGTGGTTGTCTTGCCTGCGCCATTACGACCAAGAAAACCATAAATTTCGCCTTGCTTCACTGTCATATTCATAAGATCCACCGATTTCTGATTACCATAAATCTTCGTCAAATCAGTGGTTTTAATAACAACACTCAAAATGCGGCCCTCCTTCTATAAGCTATAAACCATTATAAAAAGGAAGATTTAACTGCTTCTTACCTATTCTTTAACAGTTTCTTAAATGATGTCCCGAAAACCGTCTTTTGCCACGGCTCACTCTCCACCCATATTGCACCGCCGTTTTTCTCTATAAGAGCTTTGGCAATGGCAAGACCCAAGCCGCTGCCTCCTTTAATCAGCGTTCTGGCTTGATCGGCCCGGTACATTCTCTCGAACACATTAGCAAGATCCACTTTTGAGATACCAGGTCCCCGATCCCAAATGAGCAACTGGTGTTCTTGAGCGGTTTGAGTGAGCTCAACCCCTATCACTTTCCCTTCTCCCCCATAGTAAATGGCATTCTTGATGATATTGCCTATGATTCGCATAACGCTTAGATGATCTGCATGGATAAGGCACTTTTCATCCGGAATACTGACATGCAGATCAATTTCATTTTTGTTCAATTCAGGTAAAAATGCGATTAGCGACTCTCTAATCATTTCTGCCAAATCAAGAGAAACCGGCTTATGAGGCATTTCGTCCGCATCCAGCTTCGCTATCATAAATATTTCATCGATTAATTCCTTCAACCCGTTAGATTTTTTGGATATGATCTCAATGTATTCCTGTTTTTCCTCTTCCGAAATTGCGATATCATCTTTAAGGGCATTCACATAGCCAATAATAGACGTAAGAGGGGTCCTGATATCGTGCGAAATATTGGACAGCAGGCTTCTTCTTGCTGCTTGGGATTTGATCGTCTCGATTTGAATGTTTTCCAACTGCTCCAATAATTCATTAATCGAAAAAATCACTTCATTCCACACGTCATCATCTTTTGCAAATAATCTCATCTTCAAATTCCCGCTCGTTGCTCGTCTTAGCTCCGCCGTCATTTGCTTTAGTCTGGTGCGAGTACGAAATCTAGTGAAGAAAAGAAATGCGCTTGTCAAGCAAAGTGCTGTGAATAAAATCCATCTGAGTACCCCGGACGCATCGTCATTGAATTCCAGAATCAAAAGCCCGGCGATGATGACTGATTGAATGATAAGAACAAAGAAAAACTGATTATGATTCATCTTTTTCACCTGTAAATTTGTATCCAATTCCCCAAATCGTTTGAATAAATTGCGGATTAGAAGGATCCGCTTCTATTTTTTTACGAAGCTTTCTGATATGCACCATCACTGTATTATCGTCTTCTATGTAGTTGCTGTCCCACACATTGCGAAAAAGCTGCGTCTTCGTAAAAACCTGTTCAGGATGGGAAATGAAAAACTTTAACAATTCAAACTCTTTCGCAGTTAGAGATATCTCTTCACCGGCAATATTGACCGTATATTTTTTAAGATCAATCGAGATGCCCTTAAATCGGATCATTGTTTTCTCATAGCTGTGTCCATCACTGCCCAGAATTAAAAATCTCCTTATGAGCGCCTTCACTCTAGCGACAACCTCGTTGATGCTGAACGGCTTGGTGATATAATCATCCGCACCTATACTAAGGCCCAAAATCTTTTCAACCTCATTGTCCTTGGCCGTGAGCATCAGAATGGGGACATTGGTTTTGTTACGGAGTCTTCTGCATACTTCTATACCGTCCACCTTAGGCATCATGAGATCCAGTATGACAAGGTTATAACTGTTTTTATCGAACATGCAAAGAGCCTCTTCTCCATTTTCAGCAACATCCACCTTGTATAATTCTCGATCTAAATATTTTTTTAATAAATCACTAATTTCCCGTTCATCCTCAGCGATGAGCACTCGAACGTCTTCCATACTTCACCTTCCTTTAGTCCAGATCTTTAGCAAAATGCGGGCATTCAAAAGAGACCGGAGAATGGCGTCTTTATGCAGCGCCAAATACGATCCTCAAAGAGCTATACGAATTGTTCGAGGGACAGCATCTTACCTTACTAATTGGTCAAAAGTCCACAAATTCCTTTTTAAAATTCAAATTATTTTGCAAACGACTGCGAAGCCAGCAATGCTAGCTCGCTTTTATTCAGCAGCAAGCTATATAGAATCGTTCCATTAGAAAGGACCACCGGGCAGCAGCCTGCCGCAGTGGTCCCCCATTTTACCCTTTAATCGAACCGATCATAACACCCTTCTCAAAATACTTCTGCAAAAACGGATACAGCACTAAAATCGGCAGCGTAGACACGATAATGACGCCATATTTAATCTGATCTGCATATTTCTGCGCGTAGCCGCCGGAGTCGCCGCCTGTCCCCGCCCCGCTGGCAAACACCTGGTTCGACAATAAAATGTCGCGGAGAATAATTTGCAGCGGCTTCAGCTCGTTGTCGCGAATGTAAATAAGCGCAGTGAAAAAATCATTCCAGTGCCCGACCAAATAATACAGGCCGATGACGGAGATCAAGGCTTTGGACAGCGGCAGCGCCACCTTGACGAAATAGACAAAATGCGAGCAGCCGTCAATTGCAGCCGCCTCATAAAGCTCCGAAGGAAGCGTCGATTCAAAAAAAGTACGGGCGATAATTAAATAAAATACGTTAACGCTAAACGGCACGATAAATACCCAAGGCGTATTTGTTAGATGCAGATCCTTCATGAGCAAATAAGTCGGAATGAGCCCGCCATTGAAAAACATCGTAAACACAAACGCAAACATAATGTATTTTCTCGCCTTAAACTCCTTGCGTGACAGCACGTAGGCAGCAGGCAGCGTGAACAGCAAATTGACTAATGTGCCCACGGATGTGTAAAAAAGCGTATTGCGGTAGCCGGTCCATATGCGTTCATCCTTAAAGATCTCTCCGTAGCCGAAGAAGCTCGTTCCTTTGGGGAACAGCAGCACTTTACCGGTTGATACGAGTGTCGAGTCGCTTACCGACGCGATAATAATAAAATAAAGCGGGTAAGCAATCGTCAGGAAAATAACGGCACAGACGATGACTAGCACGATTCTAAACAAAATTTCACCGCCGCCAAGGCGCGGGCGTATTCTTTCCATTGCAGTGCCTCCTTCCGCTGTAGGCTAGAACAGACTCGTGTCGGACACCCGTCTAGAGATAGCGTTCATCGTATACAGGAATATAAAATTAATGAGCGTATTAAACAAGCCTATAGCTGAAGCATAGCTGAATTGGTTGGACACGATCCCCATTTTGTAGACATAGGTCGCAATCACTTCGGATACGGGCAAGTTCAATGCATTTTGCATCAAAAATATTTTTTCGAAGCCCGTACTCAAAATGCCTCCCATGCTTAAAATGAACAAAATGACGATCGTTGGCATCAGCGCCGGAAAATCGATATAACGTATCGTCTGCCAGCGGTTTGCTCCGTCTATTTTGGACGAATCATAGAGCTGGGGATCGACACTTGACAGCGCTGCCAAATAAATAATGCTGTTCCAGCCGCAATGCTGCCAAATATCCGAAATCACATAGGTAGGTATAAAGGTATTGCTTGAGGCCAGCAAATTGATATGTCCCAGCCCAATCGCCTTCATCAAATGACCGACGATGCCAGTCTCAGGGGAAAGCAGCACGTTCAACATGCCAACCAGCACGATGACCGAAATAAAATGCGGCAAATAGACGGTCGTCTGCATCATATTTTTGAACGATTTCCGGCGAATCTGGTTCAGCACCAGCGCGAGAATAATTGGAGCGGGAAACCCGATAATAATGGTCGCCAGACTGATCAAAAACGTATTTCGCATCAGATCGCTGAACAGATAGCTTTCGATAAACTGCTGAAAGTAGAATAATCCCTTCCACTCTCCGCCAGTCAGCCCTTTGCTGAAATCGTAATCGCGAAAGGCCAGTTGTACGCCATACATCGGAATATAGTTGAAGATAAAAATAGTGGCAAGCGCCGGCAAAATCATCAGCCATAGCTGATAGTCACGCTTAACGGTGCCGAGCTTCGCTGCTGTACGCATCGCCGCGCCTCCTTTCATGAGTAAACCTGCACTACAGCCTCCGCTACAGCTTGCTTACAAATTCATCGTAGTACTTCTGCATAATTTCAACATTTTTATCAAGGCCGGCTTTCTGGCTCTCCTTCACATAAGCATCCCATTCCGCCTCGATTCCGCCTTTCGTAACCCATTTGGCGAAGGTCGTATTGGCCAGATTCATAATGTTCGTATTGTTTAAGCTCATCGCATTGTTGTCTTCATTCGTATATTTAACAAAGGTGCCCGGATAAATATCGATCTGGGAATCTACTTGCGCAAGTGCCTCTTTAAGCGGCTCCGACTGGGTCAGCACCTCCTGCATATCCTTGCCGAGTGTCAAGTCGATCGAATCCGAAATGTAGAAAGCGCCATTATCTGCCCAAGTGGACGTCCATTTCCAGGTGCCGGGGTCCATCTTCGCATCCTTTGGTGGAAGCACCGCATAGGAGCCATTGCCCTTGTCCTCAATGTTAGGGCCAATCGAGCCGAACAGCACTTGAATGCCAATTTCCGGCTTATACAGCTCATTAATGAAGCGCATAGCTGCTTCCTTGTTTTTCGTTTTGGCGGACATCACAATATTATTGGCGCCATAATTCAGCGTGTAGCTGTCATAGCTCCAGGATACTGGGCCCGAATAGCTGGAAGAGGATTTAAGCGGCGACATCGACGCATACTGCGGAGCAAGCTGCTCCCCAAACCGATCCGATGCTACCCAGCCCCACGTAAAGCCAACTTTGGCTATATCCCCTTCCCCGCGGGCAACAGCCTGCAGCTTCGTATAATCGTGAGTAAACACCTCAGGGTTAATGAGCCCTGCCTTGTATAGCTTGTTCAGGAACATAACGAGCTCCTTGTAGCGAGCATCAGTCAGGAAATTTTTCACCTTGCCGTCCTCAACAAAGTAGCCTTGCCCGCTTACATCGGAGGACAGCTTAATGCCCATGCCGCCTAGAAGCACAGCTGGATTGAAGAAGCCGCCGATTCCGCCCGACCAGTCCATCGGAATTTCATCATTAGGATCTCCGTTGCCGTTCGCATCCTTCTCCTTAAAGGCTAACAGCACATCATACAGCTCATCCCATGTAGTAGGCATCTCTAGGCCAAGATTGTCCAGCCAAGTCTGATTAATATATTGTCTGTTAACCGTATCCGGCCAAAATCGCTGATACTTCGCAAGTCCATAAATTTGACCATCGCGCTGCGTGGAAATTTGTTTGGTTTCCGGCTTCTCTTCGAACATTTTCTGAACGTTGGGAGCGCCTTCAATTAACTCGCTCATGTCCTGAAATAATCCCTTGAATTGGGCAAAATCAGCGTCTGTAATCACATTCGGGCCAACGAATAAATCTGGAACATCACCGCTGGCGAGCATCGTTCCTTTCTTTTGCCCCCAATCCGCGGTTATTTCTTGCCACTGGATGTCTACGCCAGCCGCTTCCTCAATCTGCTGAAGCCATTCCATCTCGGCAAGCGGCTTCGTTAATGGATGCTTGACGATAACGCCAGTCAGCTTAACCTTCGAGCCGCTTTGCCCGGCACTTCCGCTCGGGTCGCTTGCGCTGCCTTCATTAGAGCCGGAACATGCCGCCAAGAGTGTCGTCCCGACCACCAACAACGACAACATCGTAATGATCTGCTTCTTCATGTGCATTCTCCCCCGATATACATTTAGTCTGCCGATCTGTTGTTTCTGCTTGCTCGCTGCTAAAGGGAGCAAGCCTGCTGCCTGTATCTGCTCGGCTCCCTTACTCTAACCGTTCTGACACAAAGCTGTATACAAACAGTTTTTGACTGATCAGCACTTTTTGAAAACGCTTTATATTTGGTTTTGCAAGCGATTTCATTCAAGGAATAGCCTCTCTTTGAAATATTGCATATGCTCAAAAAGTGTACGTTCTGCATAAAACAAGCGACTGCTCCAGGCTGCTTGACCCGGAATTGCAGTTTAAAAAAAGCTGCCACCATGCCCGAACGGCATAGCAGCAGCTTGATCACGCTTACTTGCAAGAGTCCCGGTATTGGCCGGGAGTTGTTCCAACCATTTTCTTAAAGGATCGAATAAAGCTCGATGTGTTGGAATAGCCTGTCTGCTGCGCGATAGAGTCCAGCGTCCCTCCTGTGCTCCGCAGCAATTGGATCGACTTCTGAATGCGCAGCCTGTCGATATACTCTTTAAAATTATGTCCGATTGTTTTTTTAAAATGATAGCTGAAGCCTGACTGCGACATGCTGAAATGGTCGGCGAACATTTGCAATGAAAAATTAGAGTCAAAGCCCTTTTGCTCAATGACCGCCAAAATTTCCTCTTGGGTTGCGGTACGGGCGGCAGGCAGCGTCTCGCGAATAATATCGCATAGCTTGCTGCAGCTTTCTCGCATAATGCCCACCATCTGCTCAATCGTATAACGGTGCGAAAAGGCAGCATCCGTAAGCCTGAGCAAATTGCCATCATCCTGATGGAACCTTTGCAGCCCGCTCAAAATAACGCTGATCGTATTCGAATAGACCGTTCTGATCATATGTGGCGGCATGCCGCTGCTTGCCAGATAGTCAATGATTTTCTCAAGCACGGATTGTACGATGTTAGGCTCGTTTTTGAGAATCGCCATTTCCAGAGATTGCAGCAGCTCGGCAAAATAAGATACCATCCCATTTGGCGAAATTTCGATTTCGCCAAACTCCAGCAGCTCATCATGCTGGCGAATACGCAAATATTCAGCAGCACGCACCGCCTGCAAATAGGACAAATGCACGCCTTCCGGCGACAACCCGCTCTTAGCTAAGCCGATGCCGACTAGCACCTCCCGCCCCAGCTGCTCCTTCAGCTTGCTCTGTACGCTGGACAAATACGTCTTGACGTCGATGCCCTCATGATGCGAGCAGACAAATATCCATTCCTGGTTGTAAATGCTTGCGAAGAAATGACCATCTAACGTTTCAGGCAGCTGCTGCTCCTCCTGCCGCAAAAAATCGGATACTTCCTCCCTATCCTCCTTGCTCGCATCGAAAGAGAGAACAGCAGCCGTTACCGCATCGCGGTTTTTAAATACGCCGTAATCCGCCCCTTGCGAATGAAAAGCCTCCCAAGTCGCATAATGGCCGCTGACGAGCTCAAACAACATATTGTCGCGCAAAATCGGCAGCGATCTCTGAACCCGTTCATCCAGCTTCGTATTCGTTAAGGAAAGCCCATCCAAGGCGTAACGAATCGTATCGATTTCATTCATCCGGCCTGGGCCGCTATCCTTATGCTTGAACACCTCTGTGGCAAAGCCCACAAGCCGCTTGATCGGATGATAGTTTTTGCGAATGGAAATATAAATAACGATGCCCTCTACCAGCAGGATCAATAGAAGAATAAGTATCGTATTCCACTGGATGGTGCGTATATCCTGCAAAGATTCGGTAACGGGCAGCATGCTGACATATTGCCAGCCGTTTTTGTCCGATACATTATGCGAGACAATATAGGCTTTGCCGTCAATCGTCTGAACGGTTGATCCTGCTTCACTAGCGCCGAGCTGCTTAACCATCTGGCGGAAATCATCCGTCTCGCTATATGCCGCTTCTTTGGACGCAACAAGCTTGTTGCCCTTCTGGTCAAAAATATAAAACTCGCCATTATACGATTCGGATACCGAATTCATCATGCGAATAATCGTTTCTTCTTTCACAAGAATGAGCACCGATGCCGGGGAATGCTCCCCTCCTAGCGGCATTGGCAGTATAAAGGTCAGCATCCTGATGCCATTATTGCCCGGAACAATGACATTTTCGGCTGGCCTTACGGAAGGCAGGGTGAGCTTGTTCAGCTCCTGAAACATTTCATCATGAGGCCATGCTTCATAATAATAGCCTACGCCACGATCCGCAAAATCCTGCACGCTGTAGACACTGCCCGTCTTGGCGAACAAGTAGCCGATGTTTTTGACATACAGCAGCGTATTGTAGATAAAATCATCGGTTGCATTATATTTGCGCATTTCATTGGCAATGATGATACGCCGATAATCGTCCTCCATCGCCATGTACATCCTCATGTCCCCATTGAGCATTAATTCCGAGGGCAAGTCATAAACATAGCGGGTAAAAATATCGAGAGAGGTCATGAACTGCTCCGTCACATGGGCATTCCATTCCATTTCCTTCTCCTTGGCCGCTTTGGTCGAGTGAGGATAATAGTAGAGCAAAATGCTGACAATCGGCAGCAGCAGCACCAGCACATATGAAATTAGAAATTTGGCCAATAAGTTCACTTTTATTTTTTTCAAGCAGACCCGCCCTTCCTTACCTTTCCTATGAACTGTGCCTCGCCGGCTTTTTGAGCGTATGGATAACTTTAGAAAACGCTTACATTTCAATGCAGCAAACTAGTCGCTTCTTGCTATGGGCTTGCCCTTGCCTGTATGTTCCCGTTGTCCCATAGTCTATTGTCCCGTTATAGCATTCACAGCCCCTCTTTCCCATTTTATAGGATCAGCCTAGCCCTTTCAACCATTTGCTCACACATCCAAGCCGCAAATCTATTTATTTAGCCAAATCATGGCTTCCACTGCTGTGAAGCCAGCACAGCCAGTTCAATTTTATTCAGCAGCAGGCTGTATTCATTGGTCATTTCAAAGGAATGCGGCAGCGGCAGTTTTTGAAAATAAGGAAGCACCTGCGCTGCCCCCCGGAACCAATCGCCAGGCTCAGGCGCCTCAACCGCTCGATCCGGCCAGACGCTGCTCAGCTCCGGACTGAATAATGGAGCCGCACCCGGCGCCAGCCGTCTCCCCGATAGCCGCTCCCTGTAAGGCTTCTTTGGCGGATCACGCCTAACTACTGCAAACAAATGAGGGGCATAATCCGCACGTGAACCCGTGTGACGAATGGCCCGCGCGAAAGCAATAGCGCCGCCATGCACCTCCGGCACACTGAACAGCAGCGCATACAGCCGTTTGCCGAACTCAATTCGTTCTTTCAGATTGTCGAAGTTTTCCAAAATGAGCCCCGCCAGCTTCATTTCTTCCCCCCCGGAGCGATAACAAAACACAACCGCATTAAGCTGCAATAACGACTGCAAGCCAAAAAACACCGTATCCAGCACCTCCTTGCGGAAAAAGGGATGCTGTACAATTCGCTTTTCAATGTAATTTTGCTCATTCACGATCAGCGCAACTGTCAAAATAGCGGAATCGCCGCTCTCCCAAAACGTTTGCCAGACCGGTATCATAAAGCGGGAAACACCAAGCTGCGGCAGCAAATGAAACAACGGACGCCCAGCTCTGCAGCTCGCCTCATACAGCAGCAGCTGCGGAAAAGCATCCTGAAAAATCAACGCATTCGCGCGCTCTAAAAAGCGGAATACGGCCTCGCGGGCGGAACGGCCCAGCAAATACGGCAGCCACTCTCCTTGTAAATCGGTCATATTCCAGCCGCCATTACGCGAAACCAAATGCGCCAGCAGCGCCCAGTGCAGCTCGGGCCTGCGTTCATAGATCGCCAAATAAGCTTCCGTTCTCGTCACATTGTTGCGATTCAAATGAACGGCGTCCGCTCGAATCGCTGCAAGCAGCTCATGCTCGGCTTGGCTGGCAGCGGCAGTGCTGTTCACAGGAAGGTTGGCATTAGAGTTAGCATTGGGACTGGCATTTGGGCTGGCATTTGGGCTGGCATTGGAGCCGCCAGCTTCCTGCTCCCGCTCAAGCAGCGTCCATGAGGCCGCAAGCTTGGCAACGATTGCGGGCTGCATCACAAGCGGGCGCGCCGCAGCAGCCATTTTTTGCGACTCGCCAAAGCTATGCCATTTGCCAACCGCATACAGAAAGGCGTCTGCCGGCAGCTGGATGCAACGCCGCAGCCATGCCCTAAAACCGCTCCCAAGCTTTTCAACTGCGCCTCCCATGAGCTCTCCTCCATCCTTTTTCACAAACGCCATATTCCAAAAGCTACAATGCTGCTAAAAAGATAGTATAGCCGGAAAAGAAGCGCACTAGCAGTGCAGCTGCAAGAAAATCAATATATCTGCTTATATTAAAAAAAGCTGACCGCAGACGGTCAGCGAAACATGCCCCAAAGCTTGAGCAAGTGAAACGTATTGTTGGGGTCGATCTTCTGGGCGAGAACGAACGCGACGATCTGCTCCTCCTGCGTATCCGTAAGCGGCTCCTGCAAGATGCTGGCGGTTGATTTCACCAGCTTTCTAACTTTGACGCGATCCTGCAGGTCGAATTTAGTGACATTAGCGAGCAGCAGGCGCACACGATCCTTCAGAAGCGGATTTTTCAGCTTTCCTTTAATACGTTCGACCAATTGCGGGCGAATACCGTACTTTTGGTAGCTCAATGTTCCAGACACCTCCATCTTGGCATACCGTTTTCACGTTTAACTATATGCCAGAGCTTCCCGGAAATTGCCTAATCGAGCTGTTCTCCTTGAAAAAGTTGATCCCGATTCAGCTTAGCCTGTATTCTTGCATAAGCCGGATTATCCCAAAAATCATCGCGGGCGCACAGCTCCGCCGCATCATCCCGCGCCATTTCCAGCACCTCAAAGTCCGCCGCCATGTCCGCAACACGAAATTCCGGCAAGCCGCTCTGCTTCGTTCCGAAAAAATCGCCCGGCCCCCGGATTTCCAAATCCCGGCGCGCCACCTCAAAGCCGTCATCCGTTTCCGTCATGACCTTCATGCGCTCACGCCCTGTCTCCGACTTTGGATCGGCGACCAGCACGCAATAAGATTGATGGGCGCCACGGCCAACCCGGCCCCGCAGCTGATGCAGCTGCGACAAGCCGAACCGCTCGGCATCCATGACGATCATCAGCGTCGCATTCGGAACATCGACGCCAACCTCAACTACGGTCGTAGCCACGAGTACATGCAGCTCGTTCGCACCGAAAGAGCTCATGACCTGTTCTTTCTCAGCCGCGCTTAGGCGCCCATGCAGCAGGCCGATTTTCAGATCGGGAAAAGCTTGCTGAACCTGCATATACTGGTCAATGGCATTTTGCACATCCAGCTTCTCCGACTCCTCAATAAGCGGGCATATCATATAGGCTTGTCTGCCCTCTCCTACCTCGCGGCGGATAAAACCAAGCACGCGGTCCATCATGCTATGCTTGACCCAATATGACTTAATCGGCTTGCGCCCCTGCGGACGCTCGCGAATCGTCGATACATCCATATCCCCGAAAGCAGTAATCGCCAATGTTCGGGGAATCGGCGTCGCCGTCATCGTCAGCACATCGGGATTCATTCCTTTGCGCCGCAAAACGCTGCGCTGATTTACGCCAAAGCGATGCTGCTCGTCCACTACAACCAGACCGAGACTGCGGAAAAAGACCGTCTCCTGAATAAGGGCATGCGTACCGACGACAATATCGATCAGGCCCATCTGAAGGCCAGCGAATACATCGCGGCGGCGGCGCTCCGTCATGCTTCCCGTCAGCAGTCCAACCTCTATATCCATGCCCTCGAACAGCTTCGTCAAGGAACGCATATGCTGCTCCGCCAATATTTCCGTCGGAACCATCAGTGCGCCTTGATGGCCGGACTTCACTGCTCCATACAGCGCAATGGCGGCAACGACCGTTTTACCCGAGCCGACGTCTCCTTGGAGCAGCCGATTCATGCTCGCAGGCTGGCGCATGTCGACCAAAAGCTCATTTACGACCTTCTTCTGCCCATCCGTCAACTCGAATGGCAGCGTAGCTGCGAATTGCCTAATCGTCTCCGCTTCAATAGAATGAGCGATGCCATCGCCCCGCTTGCGGCTGAGCATTCGGTACGCCTGCAATTTCAGCTGAAATAGAAACAGCTCCTCATAAACCATCCGCCGCCGCGCTTCGAGACCTTCGCGTATATCACCCGGCTCGTGAATATGCAGCACCGCATCACGGCGAGGAATGAGCCGGTGCCGCTCCATAAGCTCAAACGGCAGCACCTCTTCGATCATCGCGCCATATTGCTGCAAAGCCTGCTTAATCGTCTTGCGCATCCATGGCTGCGTAATCGCCCCGCCGACGGAATACACAGGCTGCAGCGTCCCTGATTTGGCAGAGCCAGCCCCTTCCGGAAACTCGGACTCCGAGACGGTCATCTGCTGGCGATGCTGCTCCCACTTGCCCGTCAAAATAATCGTACGGCCAGGCGTCAGCTGATCCCTTAGAAAATGGCGGTTAAACCATACCGCCGTAACGAGCAAAAAATCGATCTCAATTTTACAAGTGAGCCGCGATTTATTTTTCCCGTAACGCTGCAGCACGGGCATGCCCCGCACAACTCCTTGCACGGTAGCTTTGTCTCCATCCTTGACATCCGCTAGCGCGCGAACGCGATAATCCTCATAACGAAATGGAAAATAGTCCAGCAAATCGGCAACGGTATGAACGCCAAAGGCGTGAAGCTCTTGCTCCTTCGGAGCGCTCACGCCTTTAATTTGCCGGACGGAATATTGCTCCAGCGTCATCATAATCATTCCTCACACTTTATACATAAATACGGCCGATGTACCAGGTCCCACATGAGTGCCAATCGTCGCACCAATCGTTATAAAATCAATGAATGCCACATTAGGCTTGTCTCTCAGCAGCGCCGCAAGCTCCTGCGCCGTCTGCTCGCCGTGCGTCCAGCCAATCGCAACCCCAACGCGATCACTGCCAAAATCCTTGTCGAGCATTTCCATGATGCGCTGCATCGCTTTTTTCGTACCGCGCACCTTATCGACAGACTGAACCGTACCTTCCTGGTCCAGCGAAAGAATCGGCTTAATATTTAAAATCGAGCCAAACAACGCCGCAGCCTTGCCGATTCGGCCGCCCTTCTGAAGAAATTCCAGCGATCCAACCAGAAAATAAAGGCTGAGCTCTTGTTGAAGACGAGCTACTTCTGCCAAAATCGCCTCTTTAGAGGCGCCTTCGCGAGCCATCCGTGCTGCCGTAACCACCTGAATGCCATAGCCATACGAAGCCGACTTGGAGTCAATGACCGTTACGTCCGCCTGCTCATCCAGCATCGACTTAGCTATGACACCGGACTGATAAGTGCCGCTGAGTACAGAAGCCAAATGAATAGAAATAATAATCGCTTGCGGATCATCGTGCAAAATCCGTTCATATACTTCAAGAAACTCCGCCGGAGACGGCTGTGAGGTTGTCGGAAGAACAGGAGAAGCTATCAGCTTTTCATAAAACTGCTCTTTCCCAATTGTCACGCCATCCAAATAGGTTTCTTCACCGAACAGCACCTTCAGTGGAATAACCTGAATGCCAAGCTCTGCACATCGTTCAGCCGGAATATCGGAAGTGCTGTCGGTAATAATATGAATGTTCCCCATCTTCGCCACCCCTTTCATACCCTATAAACGATTGCTATTTCACTAGTTCTCCATCCTTATTCCACTGCGAATAAATAGGGATAAAGCGGCTGTCCGCCCTCTTGAACTTCAAGCTCTGCATCCGGATAAGCCTCTGCCACCCATGCTTTCAGCGCTTCCGTATCTTCAGCCTTCGCCTCTGCTCCAGTCAGCACCGTAATGAGCTCGCCGCCGTCAGCCATAAGCTCAGCTATGAGCAGACGGCAAGTCTCGGCCAAATCTGCATGTGCCGCAACAATGGCCTTCTCCTTAATGCCGATAAAATCGCCTTCGCGAATGCTCACGCCATCGATCGTCGTGTCGCGAACCGCGTGCGTCACTTGGCCGGAAACGACTTGCCCGGCAGCATTTTTCATCCAATCCGTATTGCGCGAGACGGTCTCATCCTCTTTGAAAGCCAGTACCGCTGCAAGCCCCTGCGGAATCGTTTTTGTCGGGATAACCGTCACGTTGCGCTCACTAAGCTCCGCCGCCTGTTCAGCAGCAAGAATGATATTGCCGTTATTCGGCAGCAAATAAATATGATCCGCGACGAGCGATTCAATCGCCTTGACGAAATCTTCCGTGCTTGGGTTCATCGTCTGCCCGCCGGACAGCACAATATCCACTTCATTATCCAGAAAAATGTTCGAAATGCCTTCGCCCAGCGCTACAGCAATGATGCCGAATGGCGCCAGCTCATGAACTTGTCCAGGCGGCACAACCGCCCCCGACGTTCCCGCCAGCAGCTCTGGCGAGGAAATGCTTCCCGTCAGCGCATAATCAGGCAGTACCGCGTAGGATGGAATCGCTGCTTCCTCCTCTAGAAGCTCGCGGTGCTGATCACGCATATTCAAAATATGCAGGTTCGTCAGCTCGCCATACGGCAGCGCCAAATTCAGCACATCACCCGGCCTGCGGGAATGCACATGAACTTTAATGATATCGTCCTCGGCGATGACGAGAATGGAATCTCCATCTTTGCCAAGCGCTTTCTTGAAAGCGTATTCATCAAAAAACGGCGCAGTTTTGCCCCCAGGCTTGCGATTTATAAAAAACTCCATGTCATAGAAAAATTCAATATCCGCCGTCTCCAGACGGGATTGTGCAGCAAAATTCGTCGTCTTAAGCGGAGCGGGAGCTGGTTGTGCCCTCGGAATGCTTACTTCTTCAGGCGGCGCCGCTTCAGATAACAGCGAATAGCTTTCATACGACCCTTCGCCTTCAACTAAATAGCGCACAAACCCTTCATAAATAAGCACTAGTCCTTGACCGCCAGAATCAACAACGCCAACCTGCTTAAGCACAGGGAGCATATCCGGCGTACGCTGAAGCGTTTCATTCGCTTTATCGTAAACCTCTTTCATCAGCTCAGTGACATCATTCGTACGGCGTGCATAAGCAACGGCATGCTTTGCAGCTTCCTTCGCTACCGTCAATATCGTTCCTTCCACAGGCTTTACAACAGCTTTATAAGCAAGATCAACACCGTGCTGCAAAGCCGCTGCAATCTGCTGGGGGCCTGCTTGCTCAGCGTTTACAAGCCCCTTGGAAAAACCACGGAACAGCTGTGACAAAATAACGCCGGAATTGCCTCTAGCTCCCATCAGAAGCCCTTTAGACAATACTTCCGTCGCTTTGCCCAAGTGGTCGGACGGCTTGCTGCGCAGCTCACGAATGCCCGAGGCAATCGTCAAATTCATATTCGTTCCCGTATCGCCATCAGGCACAGGGAAAACATTCAACGCATTTACCTTGTCGACATTTTGATTTAACAACTCAGCGCCCAGCACGGCCATGGCGGTAAAATCGGAACCGTTAATGAAGCCCTTACTCAATGAAAATTCCCCTTCCTGCTATGTAGATACCCTAACATCCTGCACAAATATATGGACCTGGTCCACGTTAAGACCAATAACATCGCTCATCACATATTTTACTTTCGTCTGAATATTATGCGCTACTTCTGAAATTTTCGTGCCGTAGCTCACAATAATATACAAGTCAATATAAAGTTTATCCTGTTCTCTGCGAACTTCAACGCCGCGGGCCAGATTGTCTCTGCCCAAAAGCTCAGCAATGCCGTCCTTTAATTGTTTGCGAGAAGCCATCCCGACAAGGCCATAACAATCCAGCGCAGCGGAACCTGCCATGACGGCAATGCATTCCTCTGTTATGAAAATTTGGCCAAGTTCAGTGCTGAGCGCAAGTGGCATGGAAATTCACTCCTTTATCGTGTAGATCTCACAGCTATTTCCCGTCTAGCATGAATTACCCCGTTTAAAGTCAAATGCTACTGAAGAAGCAAGCTAATTCCTTGACTATTTATTATTGTACTATAAACTGTTACGTTATAGAAGGGCAGACGGTGCCAACCTTGGGCAAAGCGCCATAAAAAACAACAGTTTTAGTTGCTCAGACATCACAACTATGATACGATATCAAAGTATGTTTTTGTGCAGGCTTCTTCGACGCTTTTTCAAGCCAATGAAGCGGTTTTGCTCACGCAGAACCGGGAGCTTATGCTACGATGCGGTTTTGCTTATGCAATAACTGACAGCTTATGCTAACAATGCGCTTTTAGCTCAGCACTACTTGAAGGAGGTGTACTCATGTCCCGCAAATGTTTTCTAACAGGCAAAAGCCCTGGTACAGGCAATAACGTTTCCCACGCTAACAACAAAAACCGTCGTTCTTGGGGAGTAAACGTTCAGAAAGTTCGCATTCTAGTTGACGGTAAACCGAAACGTGTTTATGTCAGCGCGCGCGCTCTGAAATCCGGCAAAGTAACTCGCGTATAATTCATCTCCTGCAGCTTTATGCTGTATGGTAGACAAAAAGCACCTGGGCTCAGGTGCTTTTTATTGTTCACATAAACCACGATCATTCGAAGGCGGCTGCAAAGGAACTAACTTTTTTGGAAGGTATTCAAAATCGCCTTTACGAACCCGCCCAAAAATTTCGGCAGCTTGATCGTGTAAAATTTCATGCCCATCCCTCCTCAGACACGCTCATCGAAATGGTGACTTACATGCTTTTTCTTCCCGCATACACATGCTATGTTTCACGCAAAAAAATGGCTACACGAACCTTCGTTCATGTAACCATCCTATGCGCTTAACCTTAGTCCTATTCCATTTCAACGAGTGTGGAAAACCCCTCTACGCAATGCTTACGCCATTGGTGGCGGATTTTCACTGACGAATTGGATTGCCGTATAAACCAATACGGCCAAGAAATAAAACAGCAGCCCCAGCACAATAACCGTTATACGTGCCCATAGCTTCTCAACCCTTTTGAAAAACTGAAAAATCAAATACAAAGCAAGCAAAGAAAAAACGTATTTGATTACCCCAGTCAAAATAGAGAAGGCTGCCAGCAGCAGGCCTATCCCGAGCGCAAATAGCAGCACCCACAGCCATGTCTTCCCTCGAGATGTCTCGTATTCTTCCATTACAGCCTCCCAAGTGCAACCAGCTGTGCCACTAGAGCCAGAGACATCAGCGTTCCACATCGAAATACAAGCCTATTCACTCGCAACCCTAGCAGCCATTATGTAACATCATAATAAGATATGCCACCTAGCGTAAAACGGATATAGCTGCCGCGCGATCGGCTTGAGCAAATACCGCATTGCCGGCAACGAGTACATTCGCGCCCGCCTCCGTCACAAGCTTAGCCGTTTCTTCATTGATGCCGCCATCCACCTGTACATGCACATGCTGCAGCTCGCGCTCCATAAGCATGCTGCGAATTTGACGCAGCTTGTTAAGAGAATAAGGGATAAACTTTTGTCCGCCAAAGCCCGGATTTACCGTCATGACCAATATGAGATCCAAATCGCCCAGCACAGATTCCAGCACAGATACAGGAGTCCCTGGATTAATAGCTACCCCTGCCGGAAGGCCAAGCTCCTTAATTTGATAAATCGTACGGTGCAAATGCACACATGCTTCTGCATGTATGGTAATCCGATCAGCACCAGCAGCTGCATAATTCGCGATTGACAGCTCCGGACGCTCGATCATCAGATGCACATCAAAAGGCAGCTTCGTTGCTGGCCTTACAGCCGCAATGACAGGAGGACCGAAGGTTAAGTTCGGGACGAACTGTCCATCCATGACATCTACATGAATCCAGTCCGCTCCTGCCTGCTCAATACCTGAAATTTCTGCTCCGAGGCGGCTGAAATCAGCCGATAAAATAGAGGGTGCTATTATAGTCATGGGTTTGTCAGTACCTCCGTTTTTTATCTTTCATTTCATTTAAAAACTGCAAGTAATTTTCATGGCGGCTTGGTTCGATTTTCCCTTCTGCCAAAGCAGCAAGGACGGCGCACCCTGGCTCCTGCACATGCGTGCAGCCACGAAATTTGCAATCCGGAGACAACGCGCGAATTTCCCGAAAACAGTAGCCTAAATCTTCAATGCCAAGCTCGGTGAAATCTAGCTGGCTAAAGCCAGGCGTATCGGCTACATAACCTCCGCCAATTTCAATCAGCTCCACATGTCTCGTTGTATGCTTCCCCCGTCCAAGACGGTTGCTAATCGCATTCGTCTCAAGCTGCAGCCCCGGAACAATCGCATTAAGCAGCGAAGATTTCCCTACGCCCGATTGACCGGCAAAAACCGCCAAATGCCCTTGCAGCCGCTGCGCAAGCTCCTCAATGCCCTTGCCTTGTCTGGAACTTGTCCCATATATCTCGTAGCCAATGGCCGAATAAATGCGGTTGACAGAAGCAGCGGCTTCAGCAGCCGCTTCTGTCTCCTCGCCATCATGCTCCAAATCCTGCTTGCTGAGGCAAAGCACCGCTTCTATTTCCGCATGCTCGATATGTACAAGAAACTTATCGAGCAGCGTTAAATTGAGCGCTGGCTCCGTTACGGAAAACACCAGCATCGCCACATCAATATTGGCTACCGGAGGGCGTATAAGCTCGGATGAGCGGGGCAAAACCCGCTCTACCGTCCCCTCGCCGTTCTCCGTCAAGCTATACACAACTTCGTCGCCGACTAATGGCGTAATTCCTTTGTTTTTCAAAACGCCGCGCCCGCGGCATTGTACCGTTGCATCCTGAGATTCAGCATCATCAGGCAGTACATAATAATATCCACTGAGCGCCTTCACAATGCGTCCGCGAAGCTCAAGAGATGCGTGATTATGGCTGCTGCTCATCTTTTCCCTTGTCTTTTCCTTTCGCTTTTCCCTGGTCGCTTCCTTGGTCATTGCCGTTGTTAACCTCCGATTGGTCCGGCTCCACTGTCGGTTCAGGAGCTGGCGATTCCGATACGACCGGCTCTTCAGTAACAGGCGTTGTCACCTGTTCGTCTTCGCCCGGCACCGTGACCGTAGATGAACTGCTGCTTTGCGCCAGTTGATCATAAGTGACGGATTTCGTATCTACAAACTGGCTGTCCCGATAAATCGTAATCATGGCCTCGGTATTCGGTGCTAGGACAACAGTTACGGGAAACGTCTGGGTATCTTGAATTTGGTTTCTGCCCCATTCAATGTTTTGCCCTCTGGAGTCGGTGTAGACGATGCGGATTTCGCTCGTTTTTCCAGCCTTCGCAGGCGAAATGACAACATTGAACTGATGCTCTTTCGCTTCTGCAGAAGGACCTGAGCTGACTCGAATGGTGATTTTTGTGCCTTTCGGAACAAGGTCATTTGGCTTGTATTGATCTTGATTAAGCACAAGGCCCTTGGCCTGTACATAGCTCGGCTCATACAAAATATCATCGTCTGATAGCGTCAGCCCATTCGCCTTCACCATATCTTTAGCCTCAGCTACTGTCTTGCCAATTAAATTCGGCATTTTTATCGTTTCCATGCCTTTGCTGACCATAAACTGGAATTTCACCGTATTCGGATCAAAATCCTTTCCCGGCTCCGGCTGTTGTGTAACAACCGTATCCACTTCCTGCTCGCTGAATACTTCTTCAACATCGATTTGCGTATCCGGATCAATGCCCAGCGCAGAAAGCTCATCCTTAACCGCCTGCAGCGTCTTGCCCCGGTAATCGCCAAGCTTCTTCAGCATCGGCCCATCACTTACAGATAACTGGATGAACGAGCCCTGCTTGACGCGCATATTTCTCTTCGTCTGCTCAAATACCTGATTGACCGGTATATCATCGCGGTACTCCCGTATCGTCGGCTCCTGCACCTTCAGCCCGAGCTCCTTAAGCTCTGCCGTCGCCTGCTCCAAATCGAGGCCGACAACGTACGGCACATCCACTTCCTCAACGTCCAGCCGGTCGAGCAATGTTACGAATCCCCATATAATGAATGCCAGGACAACCAGCGTGCTAGCCACGATTATCGTCGGTCGCTTCCAGCCTTTTGCTTTCTTGTTCAGAACTTCTTTATCTCCCTGCCGGCCCGTCTGTCCCGAAGAAACCTCCGCCTTGTCATAGCTTGACTCGCTCTGGCGAATAGGGCGGATATCACTGCCGCGAATGGCTGGCATGACACGAGTCTCATCCAAATCATTCACATGGGCAAATGAAACCTTCTCCTCATTCCTGCGATTAGGCGCAAGGCAAGTTTCCAGATCGTTCAGCATTTCCTGGGCCGAATGGTATCGTTCCCCCGGATTTTTGCGCATCGCCCGTAAAATGACATTTTCCACACTTTGGGGAATATGAGGATTCACAACACGCGGCTCCTCAAATGTGTCCTGCAAATGCTTCAAAGCTACGCTGATCGGGCTTTCTCCCAGAAAAGGCAAATTGCCAGTCAGCATCTGATAGAGTACTATGCCAAGGGAGTACAGGTCGGATTTCTCACCTGTGCTTACCCCTTTCGCATGCTCAGGAGAAAAATAATGGACCGACCCTAGCACGGAGCCTGTCTGAGTAATTGTAGAAGAAGTAACCGCACGGGCAATACCGAAATCGGTTACTTTGACCCTGCCATTTTTACCAATCAAAATATTATGTGGTTTAATATCGCGATGAATAATATGATTCTGATGGGCATGACCGAGCGCATCGCAGATTTGAATGGCAATACGAACCGATTCATCCGCCTGCAGCGGGGCACGCTCCACAATAATCTCATTAAGATTGCTGCCTTCGATATATTCCATAACGATATAATGCGTATCTTCCTCTTGTCCTACATCATAGATGCTAACGACATTCGGATGGGATAACGCAGCTGCCGATTGCGCCTCACGGCGAAATCTGCGAATAAATTCTTCATCATGCACAAACTGCTGGCGCAGCACTTTAACCGCTACATTGCGGTTCAACAGGACGTCATGGGCTTTATAGACAAGCGCCATGCCGCCTCCGCCGATGCGAGTCAGAATTTCATAGCGACCGCCTAAATTATGCCCTATCATCAGCTGTACACTCCTCTCGATCTGCGCTGGAATTTACTTGCAGCAGCACGACGGTCACATTATCGTCCCCGCCGGCGCGCAGCGCCAAATGGATGAGATGCTCCGCTTTATCTTTCAGGCTCGCTCCACCCTTCGTTACTGTATGCATAATTTGATCATCGCTGACCATGTTCGTCAGCCCATCGCTGCAAAGCAGAATGAAATCATCGGCCGAGTAGGAAATCGTCTGTATATCAACCTCAACAGATGCATCGGTGCCTACCGCACGGGTGAGCACATTGCGCCGTGGATGAACGGCCGCCTCCTTCTCGCTGATCTGCCCTGATTTCAGCAGTTCATTGACAAGCGTATGATCCTCCGTCAGCTGCACAATGCAGCTTTTGGATATGACATAAGCGCGGCTGTCCCCGATATGCCCGATGACGGCTTCCCGCCCTTGAAACATGGCAGCAACTATTGTAGTGCCCATATTATAATATTGCTCATTGCGCGATGCCATATCATAAACGACATCATTCGCACCTACAATGGCTTTGCGCAAAAATGCTTTGCCTTCCTCAATAGAAAAGTCAGGTCTCGCCGTAATAGGCTCCAGCATTTCACGGAATGTATTCACTGCCAGCTGGCTCGCTACATCGCCCGCCTGATGGCCGCCCATCCCGTCAGCGACTATAGCAAACGTGATGCCATTATCCAGCTGTCCTACCCATGAATGATCTTCATTGACTTGACGAACTTTTCCGATATCGCTCAGGTTTGCCGTAATCAAACGTTATCACCTCGTCGTAGACTCCATGTGCTTCGCACGAAGCTGCCCGCAAGCGGCGGCAATGTCATGCCCTTGCTCCCTGCGAATCGTTGCATTTATTTTGTTTTTCTCCAGTATACGCTGGAACTCAAAAATATCCTCCCGCGGCGTACGCACATAATTTCGCTCCGGCACATGGTTGACCGGAATCAAATTGACGTGGCACAGCAGCCCTTTAAGGACATCCGCCAACTCCTGCGCATGCTCGGGACGGTCATTGACCCCGCCGATCAATGCGTATTCAAACGAAATCCGGCGGCCTGTCTTAGCCAAATAATAACGGCAAGCCTCCATCACATCGTCAAAAGGAAAACGGCGGTTAACCGGCATCAGCTTGGAGCGCAGCGTATCATTCGGCGCATGAATGGAGAGCGCCAGATTGATTTGCGTATTTTCGTCGGCAAATTTGTACATGCTCGGCACGATTCCGCTCGTCGAAACGGTAATGTGGCGCTGGCCGATGTTCAGACCTTTCTCGTGAATCATCGTGCGCAAAAACATCATCGTCGCATCATAGTTCTCGAACGGCTCTCCGGAACCCATAATAACGATGCTTGATACGCGCTCATTCGTTACGTCCAGCATTTGCTGTGCTACAACGACTTGGGCAATAATTTCTCCAGCCGTTAAGTTCCGCTTCAAACCGCCGAGCGTCGACGCACAAAAAGTACAGCCAATCCGGCAGCCGACCTGCGTAGTCACGCAAATGCTGTTGCCATAGTTATGGCGCATAATAACGGTCTCGATCGCATGGTTGTCATGCAGCCCGAACAGAAACTTGACAGTTCCGTCCTTGGATTCGAATTTCGTTATTTCGGAGAGCGTTACAAATTGAAATTGGTCAAACAGCTTCGATCTGAGCGATTTGGACAAATTGCTCATTTCTTCAAAGCTGGTTACACGCTTAACGTACAGCCAATCGTACAGCTGGCCGGCGCGAAACGCTGGCTCGCCATTCTCTTTCATCCAATCTTGCAGCTGTTCGAGCGTATAGTCGTAAATAAAAGGTTTCATTAAATTATCACACCTGACTGTATAATAGCGCGGCAAAAGCTCTCTACCTGCGCCGCTGATGATTTATTTTACCACAAACGTCCATCATGAACCACAGGCAACGATTAGGCGCGCCTCAACAGGCGGGCAATGAAGAAACCATCGCTGCCGTAATGCTGCGGAAGCAGCTGCGCATAACCTTTAAACGCCTCATCGATCGCTCCCGCCTCCTGCAAAGCATGGACAATAGCTTCCGGCCAGTTGCGGTCCAGTTCAAATTCAGGATGCGCCTGCAGAAAACGCTCCACCTGCTCCTCATTTTCGGACCGTTCAATGGTACATGTGCTGTAGACAAGCACACCACCAGGCTTAACAAGATCGCTCACCGCTTCAAGCAGCTCGCGCTGAATGTCCGCAATAGCTGCTACATCAGCTGCCGTCTTCGTCCACTTGATTTCTGGCTTTCTCCGGATGACGCCAAAGCCTGAGCAAGGCGCATCCAGCAGCACAGCATCCATTGAACCGCTGGCAAAACGCTCAGACAGCTGCGCTGCATCACTTGTTATGGCCTCCACGTTCGTCAAACCGAGCCGCGAAGACTGGTCAATAATAAGCTGCCGTTTATGCGGGTGCAAATCGTTCGCCCACACTTTGCCTTTATTACCCATGAGCTCAGCCAAATGCGTCGTTTTGCCTCCCGGGGCGGCACAGCAATCCAGCACCTGCATGCCGGCTGCTGGTGCGACGACCTCGGCTACGAGCATGGAGCTTTCATCCTGCATCGTCCACAGCCCTTCGCGGAAACCGGCCGTCTCCACCAAGTTGCCGCCGCGGCGAATCGTAATGCCTGCGGAAGCAAGCGGCGATGCTTCGGCGTCAAGTCCAAGCTCAGCAAGCTGCTCAATCGCTTCTGCCCTTGTTCCTCGGACGGGATTGACCCGTACGCTTCCATGCGGAGAATCATTGCCCGCTGCGCAAATGGCTTCAGTTGTTTGCTCGCCGTAAGCGAGCACCCAGCGCTTAACGAGCCAGTCGGGATAGGAATGAAGGATCGCGAGTTTTTCCGCCGGTGATCCAGCTTTAATTGCAGACGGTACAAGCTCTGCACGGCTGCGATCCATACTGCGCAGCACCCCATTGACCATGCCGGAAATACCTTGATGTCCCCGCTTCTTGGCAATGGCAACCGCTTCGTTAACTGCGGCATGCACCGGAATCCGGTCCAAATACAGCAGTTGGTAAGCACTCATCCGCAGCAGCTGATGAACCCATGGCTGCAGCTTATTAAAGCCCTTCGCCACGAATCGCGCCAGCCAATAATCGAGTGTGCGCTGATGCTGAATCGTCCCGTATACGAGCTCTGTAGCAAGACCCGCATCCGCACGAGATAGATTAGCATCCTGCAGCGACTGGTTGAGCTTGAGATTGCTGTAGGCACCGGCCCCAGCAACACTTACCAAAATATCCAGCGCCAGCTCCCTTGGCGTACGAGGTACACGCGTCGAGCTGCTTTTGCGCGCTCCCGCCTGACCCGCCGCTTGGTTGCTCCGGCTGGACGCTTGTCCTTTAGCAGCCCCAGCAGTGCGGGACTTGCTGCCTGTTTTGCCCCCGGCCTGCGGGCGGCGTCCTTGCGCAGGCTTAACCTGCTTCTGCTCACTCATTGCTCTGCACCGTTTGCCATGCTTGCTTCGCCGAAGACAGTCCCTTCAGCCAGCCGTGAGCCTTTCAGCCAGTCAGCCGCCGACATTGCTTTTTTGCCTGCTGGCTGAATTTGCGCAAGCACGAGCACGCCATCACCCGTCTGTACGGTGATGCCCGCTCCACTTGCTTCGCGCACCGTTCCCGGCAGCGCTGCAGCAGCACTACCCGCGCCAGACGTCTCCGCTGGCTTGGCGCAAGCCCATACTTTGAACAGCTCGCCGTTCAAATAAGTGAATGCACCGGCCATCGGCGACAGACCGCGCACTTGATTATAGATTTGGCGGGCGGACTTCGCCCAATCGATCCGTTCGTCCTCACGCGTCAAGTTAGGCGCGTAAGTAGCAAGCTCGTGCTGCTGCTCCGTAGCCGTCGCTTCGCCTGAAATAATGCCTGGCAGCGTCTGCTCCAGCAGCTCCGCTCCAGCCGCGCTCAGCTTCTCAAACAGCGAGCCCGATGTATCCTCATCCGTAATCGCAACTTCGACCTTGCTGATCATATCACCAGTGTCCAGCCCTTCAGCCATATACATAATTGTAACGCCAGTTACCTTCTCGCCGTTAATAATCGCGCGTTGAATCGGCGCCCCCCCGCGATAGCGTGGCAGCAGCGAGCCATGAACGTTAATGCAGCCAAGACGCGGCAGCTCCAGCACACCTTTGGGCAAAATCTGCCCATAGGCTGCGGTCACAATTAAATCAGGGCGATACTGCGCCAGCGCCTCTACCGCTTCGCTGCTGCGCATACGCTCAGGCTGCAATACCGGCAAGCCTAAGGCTAGTGCCGCTTCTTTCACAGGCGGAGGCGTAAGCGTCCGCTTACGCCCCTTTGGACGGTCCGGCTGCGTGACAACTGCCACGACCTCATAGCCGTTATTAATTAACAACTGCAAAGAAGGGACGGCGAACTCCGGCGTCCCCATAAATACAATACGCATGGCCTTATTCGCCGCCTTTTTTCTGTCTTTCGGAAATATCGTACACGCTCTCTGCGAGATCCGTGAACAAGATGCCGTTCAAATGGTCAACCTCATGCTGGAACGCACGCGAGAGGAAGCCTTGTGCTTCAACCGTAAACGTCTCTCCATCGGAGTTTTGACCTTTTACGACAATGCGGTCTGAACGCATCACATCTCCGTTTAAGTTCGGAATACTTAGGCAGCCCTCAGGTCCGAGCTGCTCGCCTTCTTCTTCTACGATGACCGGATTGACCATTTCGATCAGTCCATTCTCATCGCCGATATCTACCACGATGACACGCTTGGAAATGCCGACCTGCGGAGCCGCTAGACCGACGCCATCAGCGTCATACATCGTTTCCGCCATATCTTTAAGCAGCTTTTTCAAGTTGGAATTAAATTTAGTAACTTCCATAGCTGGCTCCCTCAAAACGGGATCAGGATCTTTTACAATAATACGAATGGCCATTGCCGTTCCCTTCCTTTACGACGAAATCTATAATATGACTTGCGGATCTACATCAATGCTGAACTGCACAAGCTTCTGAGGCGAGCCTGCAACGAATGGCGCAAGCGCACCGCGCAGAAGCGCAGGCACATCAATGTTCCCCCGATATTTTATCACACATTGAAAACGGTAGCGATCTTTCATTCTCGATATAGGCGATGCGACTGGCCCAAGCACCTCAAGCGCACGCGGCAAACCCGCTCCAAGCGGTCCTAATACGCCTTCGTCAGCTGCCAGCTCGCGCAGCCGCTCCGCAACCTGCTCTGACACCGAGGACAGCAGCGCAAGCTGCTCATGCGACATCGTGACCAGTACAAGCCGGCAATAAGGCGGATAGCCCATGACGCCGCGATGCTTGAGCTCCTCTTCCACAAACCGAATGTAATCATGCTTTTGCGCGGTTGTAACCGCATAATGCTCGGGTGAATAAGTCTGGACAACGACCTCCCCTGGCAGCTGATGGCGGCCAGCACGGCCTGCCACCTGTGTAAGCAGCTGAAACGTCCGTTCCGCTGAGCGAAAATCCGGCAAATTCAGCGACGTATCCGCTG
Source organism: Paenibacillus sp. Leaf72 (assembly GCF_001422685.1). Classification (NCBI taxonomy): domain Bacteria; kingdom Bacillati; phylum Bacillota; class Bacilli; order Caryophanales; family Paenibacillaceae; genus Paenibacillus; species Paenibacillus sp. Leaf72. Next base: position 345,391 of record NZ_LMLV01000023.1, read on the forward strand.
CAATAACGCCCACTAGCGTTACGTATGGAAAATCAAGCCCCTTCGCTACCATCTGCGTGCCAAGCAGCACATCCGCTTCACGGTCGCCGAAGCGCTTTAGCAGCTTCTCATGCGCGTTTTTCTCCGTCGTCGTGTCCACATCCATCCGAATAACCCGAATGCCGGGAAACAGCTTGGCAAGCTCCTCTTCTACGCGCTGCGTCCCCGTACCAAAAAAACGGATATGCTCGCTTTCGCAGGACGGGCAGGTTTGCGGCGCCTGCTCCGCATGACCGCAATAATGGCAGCGCAGCAGCCGCGACTTCTGATGATACGTCAGCGAAATATCGCAGTGCGGACAAAGCGCCGTGTAGCCGCAGGAACGGCACATGACGAAGGTGGAATAACCGCGCCGATTGAGCAGCAGCACAGTCTGCTCGCCGCGCTCCAGCCGCTGTACAAGCCCTTCATGCAGCTTGCGGCTGAACATCGAGCGGTTGCCTGCCGCAAGCTCCGCACGCATGTCAATGACCGTTACGGGCGGCAGCGGCCTGCCACCAACGCGATCCGGCATCGGCAGCAGCGATGATTCGCGCCCTTCTGCAGGACGCCGGCTCGCCGCCGCATACGATTCAAGCGATGGCGTCGCCGAGCCTAATACGACAGCTGCGCCATGCTGCCTTGCACGCTGCACAGATACATCTCTTGCATGATACTTCGGGCTTTCCTCCTGCTTGTAGGAAGACTCATGCTCCTCATCAATAATGACGAGGCCAATGCGCTCAAAGGGGGCAAAAATCGCCGAACGGGCGCCAATGGCTACCTGTACTTTGCGGCTTCTAATTTTGCGCCATTCATCATAGCGCTCCCCATTGGACAAGCGGCTGTGCAGCACTGCTACCGCATCGCCAAAACGTCCTTTAAACCGTTCGACCATTTGCGGAGTTAGCGCAATTTCCGGGACAAGCACAATCGCCTGCTTGCCTTGCTTTAGACAATGCTGGATCGCTTGCAAATAGACCTCGGTTTTGCCGCTGCCCGTCACGCCATGCAGCAGCAATACTTGCGGCTCGCCGCGCGTGACCGCCTCTGCTATGCGGGTGTAAACGCTCTGCTGCCCCTCGGTGAGCAGCAGCGGAACCGTCCGCTCGAACTCGCGGCTCGCATAGGGATCGCGCTGCTGCTCTATTTCCCGCAGCTCCAGCAAGCCTTTGCCTGCAATCGCGCGCACGCTTGCTGGTGATCCGCCTGCTTCTGCAAGCAGCGCTTGCAGCGCAATGGGCTCGCCTCGCTCCAGCATGAAGGCGAGCAGGTCGCGCTGCTTGCCCGCCTTTGCCGGCCATGCTGCCAATGCTTCCGCAGCCGCTTCCTTATCTGCTGGCGGAAACACCGTCAGCACCTTGCGAATGGCCAGACGGTCGCGAATCGCTGTCTGCTCAAGCAGTACACCTTCCTCCAGCGCCGCTTTAATATCCGGCGCATATTGCGGAAACCGTTCCTTCAGTGCTTCCAGCTTCGTCTGCCGCTGCCGCGAGAGCATATCCAGCAGCTCCTGCGGCAAGCGGCTTGCAAGCTGCTCCTGCTCCTCGTCTGGCGATTCGTTCAACGACACATAGCGCTCGGCCTTGCCTTTAAGCGCAGCGGGAATCATCGCTTGCAGCGCGCTTGTCCAGGAGCAGCAATATTTGTCGCTCATCCATTTGGCCAGCCCAATCAAGTCAGGAAGCAGCGGCGGCAACGGATCAAGCAGCTCGGCAACCGCCTTGAGACGGCGACTGTCAACTTCAGCCTCTTCTGCCAGCTCCACAACGAAGCCTTGCAGCACACGGCCACCGAAGGGCACGCCAACCCGGCTTCCCACCTCAATCCAGCTGGACATTTCCGCCGAAACCTCGTAATCGAATGGCCGATCCGTCTGGCGGCTCGGCACATCTACTATCACTCTGGCAATCATTCGCCAAAGCTCCTTTGAATAGGAAGCTGTGAAAGCAGCTGCACCGCAACTTCCAAAATGCGCCTTGCCGTCTCGCGCTTGGACAATAAAGGAAGCGCCTCTATCAAGCCTTCCTTGCCAAACAGCTGCACAACGTTCGTATCGCCGTTGAAGCCTGCCCCTTCCGCGCTCACATCGTTGGCTACGATGAGATCGCAGTTTTTGCGCGTCAGCTTATCCATCGCATAATGCGCGATCTGCTGGGTTTCGGCGGCGAAGCCAACGAGCAGCTGATGCGTCTTGCGCTCCCCAAGCAGCTGCAAAATATCCATCGTGCGCTCCAGCTCAAGCGTGAGCGTCTCGCCCGTCTTTTTCAGCTTCTGCTCATGCTGCTGGGTCGGGCGGTAATCGGCAACAGCCGCCGCTTTAACGACGATGTCAGCCGTTTCAAAATGCGCGGTGACCGCATCCAGCATTTGCTGAGCGGATTCAACCCGCACCAGCTTTACGCCTGCAGGCGGTTCTACAGTCGTCCGCCCCGCGACAACGGTAACCTCAGCGCCCATCAGCCGCGCAGCCTCCGCGATGGCAAAGCCCATTTTGCCCGATGAATCATTAGTCAAATATCGTACTGGATCAAGCCGCTCCACCGTGCCGCCAGCGGTAACGAGCACATGCTTGCCTGCAAGCTTGCGGCTGCGGCTGAACCACTCTTCAATCGCATGTACGATTTCCTCTGGCTCGGCAAGCCTTCCTTTGGCCACATAACCACAGGCAAGCTGTCCCTCGCCTGGGTCCACGAACATGACGCCACGATCCGCTAATGTCTGTAAATTTTGCGCCACGGCCGGATGCTCATACATATGCACATTCATAGCTGGAGCCACAAGCACCGGGCTCGTTGCTGCAAGCAGCGTCGTGCTGAGCATATCATCGGCAAGCCCATTTGCCATTTTGCCAATGACATTTGCAGTGGCTGGAGCAACAACGATGAGATCGGCATGATCCGCCAAATGAATATGCGACACGACCGCCGGATCCCTCTCGTCAAAGGTGTCGATATGCACCGGGTTGCGCGACAGCGTCTGGAGCGTCAGCGGCGTAATGAAACGGGCGGCGGATTCAGTCATAATGACATGCACCTTAGCCCCTGCCTGCACCAGCCGGCTGCAAAGCGTAGCCGCTTTATAGGCGGCGATCCCGCCAGTAATTCCTAATATAATTGTTTTATTGGTAAGCAAGGTCCATCCCCCATTACAACAATGCTCTTAATCTATGGTATTGACTGATTTGTGCCAGCCCATCCCTGTCTATTAGCTTAAAGCGCAAGGCAGCAGCACGTTTTCTTCTCGTTTGAGAGCGCTTTGCCGCACACAAGGCACTAGTTTTGAAGCTAGCTTTTTCCTATCATACCATATGATCACTGAATCCGCAGTCTGTTCGATGCCCGGTCCATCTCGCCCAGCTCACACGCACGAATCTGCGGACAACCGCGAAAATTGGCATTTGTCCGCTTAAATCCGTATACTAGAGGGTAGGATTTATACTGATATTTTTAAATAATAGCCGAGGTGACCCCATGGAAGATGTAAAACAAGCCTACGCAAAGCTGGGCCTTCCCGAAAACGCTTCAAAAGAAGAGGTCGAGAAGCGCTATACCCTGTTGCTCCGCCAATCCCGCTCCCGCGCACAAACCGCAGACAATGAGGAGACAACGGCAAATGAATTCAGCCAAGTGACCGCCGCTTATAAACGGATACTTGAAGCGGAGGACCAGAAGTTCAAGCAAGCGTTCAATGAGAAGGAATATGGAAAGTTTAAAAATATGGCGTCTGCCGCAGAAAAAACCGACCATTTCTGGCGCTACTATAAATACCATGTTTTCGGTGGCATTGTGGCGATTGCTCTCATTATTTATGGCGTTATAGCTTATATGGACCATCGCGAGGAGCAGCGCTACTTGGCAAGCCTGCCGCCGGTGGATTTATCGGTCATGTATTTTGGCGAGTATTTTACAGAGGACAATAAGCAGGATATGGCTGTTCTTGAGCAATCGCTGCTGGACAAGTTTCCCGAATGGAAACGGTTTAAAGTTAACCTGACCTATGTGCCGCTTGATGCTAAAGATGCCGTCGATATGGCTTCCCAGCAAAAAGCGATGGTTGTCCTGGCGACGGAAAAGCCCGATATCTACATTCTCGATACAGCCAGCTTCGACTGGATTAGCCCGCAGGGCGTTCTTCAAAACCTCGATGACGCAGTGAGCGGCGAGCTGAAATCCTCCGTTACTGAGAGCGAGCTGGTCAAAAAAACGACGAAGGATGAACCAGACGAGCATGTCTACGGCATCGATATCAGCAGCAGCCCGCTGGTGAAAAATCTTTCCGTGCTCACACCGAAAAATTATATCGTCGGCGTCCGAGTGAACAGCGAGAATACAGATAAAGCGATTCAATTTATCGATAAGTTTTTGCAAGCGAAGTAACTGCCCGTCCTTAAATAAACTTTAAACAAATTTTTGAAAAATAATCCTATAAATAAAACGAGCCCATAGAATCTCATCTATGGCTCGTTTTTTTGTATAGGATCGGAATGACTTGCTCATTCCACTTCTTTTAGTAATATGATTTTGGTTTTGGCGCTACAGTTGGCGCTGGTGTTGTCGGCGCCGGAACTGTAGTTGGCGCTGGCGTTACAATTGGAGCAGGGTTAGTAGTAGGAGCTTGTCCGCCGCCGATACCTTGACCACCGCCTTGACCGGCACCGCCGCCATTTCCTTGGCCTCCACCTTGGCCTGCTCCGCCACCAATGCCTTTGCCTCCGCCTTGGCCGGCTCCGCCACCGATGCCTTGGCCTCCACCTTGGCCTGCTCCGCCACCAATGCCTTTGCCTCCGCCTTGGCCGGCTCCGCCACCAATGCCTTTGCCTCCGCCTTGGCCTGCTCCGCCACCGATGCCTTTGCCTCCGCCTTGGCCTGCTCCGCCGCCGATGCCTTTGCCTCCGCCTTGGCCTGCTCCGCCGCCGATCCCTTGGCCTCCGCCTTGACCTGCTCCGCCGCCGATCCCTTGGCCTCCGCCTTGRCCTGCTCCGCCGCCGATSCCTTGGCCTCCGCCTTGGCCAGCTCCGCCGCCGATCCCTTGGCCTCCGCCTTGACCTGCTCCGCCGCCGATCCCTTGGCCTCCGCCTTGGCCAGCTCCGCCACCGATACCTTGGCCTCCGCCTTCTCCTTTAATGCGGAGGTTGCCCTTCGCTCCGCTTTTAGCCTTTGCTCCCGAAGGAAACTTTACTTGGCTGTAAGCATAAGTAATGGATTGGAACGTCCGGCTGTCGACTGCACCGGTTACTGGAAGCCCATGCATTTTCTGAAAATACTTAACCCCCTTTACGGTCAAACTGTCGAATTTTCCGTTGATTGGGCCAGCATAGCTTCCCATTGATTTCAGCATCCCTTGAACGACATATACATCCGGCCCATGATCACCTTTTCCAAAAGCCATGCTCGTGCTCGGCATGCTCATCATCAAGGCGAGAGCCAGAAATAAGGCCCCAATCGTTTTCCCCAATTTCCTGCGAGAGGAAATGCTCCAGTCCCATTTCATGCAGTAGACACCATCCTTATTTATTTTTGATATTGTTTTGCTACACGCCTTACTATTCCCAACTTTTAAAATTCATTCCGCGATTTGCGAAAATCGGTCATGTAAGGAGGCAACGAGGCTCTATCTTCAATCATTAATTGCATGTTAAACACAAGAAAACCGCTTACTAAATAAGCGGCTAATCCAAACTATCGTTTATCGTTACATTTCATTTCAAACAAATCTCTGCCTATAAAATGGGATGATATTGGCTCAATCCCATGCCCATCAAGCTAAGAACCTTCAGTTTGGATTCAAGTGAGGCATTCTCCTATTTTTATAAGTAGTCGTATTGTTTCCTTAAAAATAAACATGCCAAATTAAGCCTAAACGACGAGGCTGTTTTTAAAACGTTAACTATGCAACCTTCTTGGTAGACGTGGCATACTCGTAAACAACACCTAAGATATCAAAGACTGTTTTTTTCTCATAGCGGTGGGACTTTCGCCCGTTTTTTTCTAACAGAAGAAACAGACGAGACAGGATTTTCGATATGGCTTGGGCATTCTTTTGTATGGCTTGATGCAGGATGGCATGTAATCCTTGATCATATAAAAGGCTTTGTATTCACTGAGCTCTCTTTTCTTCCGCCATATAAGTTGCCGCATCTGAAACATCGTTGAGGAACAAAGCAAGATACCGATCAACTGACCATAAAGATGACATTGCAAGCGTTCAAGTTTGATCTCTTTACAGTGGTGGATCTGGAAGAATGATTTCCATGTTTTAAAGAGAATCTCAATTTGCCAGCGTAAGGAATACAGGTCATGCAGGTGTATCCCAGGTACCCATTCCATTGGAATATTTGTTATATAAAAGTTCAACGCACTGAGTTTCTTGCTGCGTTCGGAGTACGTAATCCCTTTCTTTTTCTCCCGAATTTCCTGGTCTTTGTCTCTTTTTTTGATCTGGGTTTCCGTTAAGCGATAGACGACAAGCCGCGCAGGTAATTTTTCATACATGCCGATGTAGACATCAGGAATTTCTAACGTTTCCCCTGCTTGTAGACCTTCCATGATGTCTTCCATCGACAAGGGGAGGTATTCCGATTTCTTCTTGAGCGTGCCGTCCCGAAAATACTCTGGATTCTCGTTCTTTTGATATACCCGTGTGTTGAGTTTTAAGCGTGATATGTAATAGGCCTCTTTTTCATGGATAGTATGTAAATCTTCTAAGCAGAAATATCCTAAGTCCCGAATGAATACATCCTTCTATTGAATGTCCTGTAAACATGCGGAACCGTAGGTTTTGTCATTTTCCTTTCCGTGACTCGTATGCAGATGAATGAACTGCCCACTCTGCAGATCATATTCCAGTTGGATTTTAACACCAGCGGTATGACTACATCCGCCTGTACCCTTATAAGACGCAGCGAAGCTGTCCGGGAGCTGAAAGGTCGTAAAATCGAGAATTCGAATGCGGGAAAAATAGCCAGAATACTCGCTTGGTATCGTTCCGGACGTATAGCGTGTTTGCTTGAGTAAAAGCGAAACGATCCGCTGCAGTAAACGCACAGCAGCTGCGTTAAAACGCTGATTCAGTCCTTCGGGACTCATGAGAATCCCTGTTGTTGCTTCTAACGTACTGCAAAGCTGATTGAGAGAAGTCGTAGCTATTCGTTGACTTACCCATACACACAAGGCGACTAAATCTTGTGCACTATATTTACTGGTTCGTGTGACGAATCCTGCTTCTTTGGCTAGTTGGGTGAGTGCAAGAGGAGATAAATGTCGTTCCAGTTCCTGTGAAAACAAATGAAGATCATCTGAAATACCAAGATGTATCATAAAATGCTATCCTTTCATTAGTTGGTCTACTGAAAGAATAACGTTTTTTGTTTCGGGGAGGTAGTATTTTCCTCCACTTGATAGGCATGGGGCACGGCCACATGCCCATCAAGTGGAGGATTTTCATGTTGGAATCAAGTGAGGAATTCTTCTATTTTCATGGCTTTGTTAAATTCTAATATTGATATTTTACCATAAGAAAACCGCCTTAACTGAACAGGCGGTTTATTGAACTCCCGTCTTAAAACACCTTTCTATTCATCAACTTCAAATATTGAGTCAATTATGATTGGAAGATTGTCTCTAACGGAAACAGCTCCAAACACTGAACGTGCATGAATGCCCTTATCTCCGAACACGTCCAGCATAAGATCAGTACAACCATTTAACACTTTATGATGTTCTTCAAACTTAGCGTCGGCATTAACAAAACCCTGAATTTTAACCACCCTTTTCACATGCTCCAGCGAGTTTAAAGCTGATTTCAGTACAGCTAAAATTTCAATCCCAGTTTGTCGTGCAAACTGATAACCTTCTTCTGTAGTATAGTCCTGACCTAACTTACCTTTCGGGTTTCCAGTGGGCCCTTTACCTGATACGAACAATAACCCGTTTACTTTTACGAAGTTTGCATACTTAGCCGCTGGTTCGCTTGCACTTGGTAAAACGATTCCTAACACTTCTAATCTGCTTGCTATTGTTTGTTCAGTCATTCAAATACCTCCCCTCTTCGGAATGGAAAAATTATACTATAACGTGAGCGGCGGGACTAAGAATAGGCTGCATGCCGGTTTTAACCATGATTGTCTCACTTTATATTCAATCTACAACTTAATTTTCTTCGAACAGGAGCAGCTGCCACGAAGTCTGCTCTCTGGTTATTCAACTCGCTTTATCCTTCCTATTCATGCGAATGCTTTTTGCCGAATGCAGTCCAGTTCACAAGAAATATTCCGATGCCAATGCAAAATCCCCCTAAATAAACATACGTATGTATAGTCTCGTTATGGATGATGAACCCCGAGAGTACACCAAAGAACGGGGCTAAGAACAGATAGGCGCTTGTTTTCCCAGGATCGCCATGACTTAGCAAGTAATACCATGCTGCAAATTGCACAATGGAACCCATAATGGCCAAGTACAATACAACCGACACAGAAGTTAGATTGATCGTAAGCTGCGGCGTTTCCATAACGGCACTCAGCAATAACAGAAGGAGACCGCCGAATAACATTTGATAAGCCGACATCACCCATGTATTGAATTGCGTCCCCCATTTTTTCACCAAAATAGTGGCTACAGCCCACGAAAGCGCAGCTCCCAGCCCCAACCAGGTACCCGTTGTTAATTGCAAATGGGATCCTAGGGATAAGAATACCCCTGCAAATCCTATACATACCCCAAGCCACTGGGATATTCGGTATTTCAAGCCGAGGAACCATGTCCCCAAAATTACGACCAGGAGCGGATTAACAAAGGTCAGTATAGAGGTCTCCCCCGACGGAAGGGTACGCATGCTCAGGAAGATACATCCCATAACTCCCGTCGTCTGAAATAGTCCTATTACGAACAATTTAGATCCATCCTGATAGGATATAGGCAGCCGTTTCATCCTGACAAATAAGGCCATGATGAATCCCGCAAACGTAAATCGGATCCCCACAAGCAGCAAGGGCGAGATATAGGATAAACCGATCTTTCCAATCGCAAATGAAGTGCCCATGAGCGAGGTGGCAAGCACAACTAGCAGTCCAAATACATAACGGTTCATGATATTCTCCTCTTTCTACATTTTGTAAGGTTATGGTAGCATGAGAATACTTCGGTGGTCATCGAACCATACATGTAAGGAGATGACTGACATGAGTACAAAATTGAGGCCGAATATCGTACAGGCAGCTAATCTAATTGGTGATCCGTCACGTCTTGCGATGCTAATTGCTTTGTTTGGATGAAAGGCTATCCCCGCTTCTGATTTAGCGCATGCTGCCCGAATTTCTCCACAGACTGCCTCTTCACATCTATCCAAAATGGTAGAAGGAGGCCTGCTGATTCATGATTCTTACGGTCGGCATAAGTACTTTCGGCTTGTCAGCCCTGAGGTAGCACATGCCCTCGAATCCCTTCTGGCTATTTCACCACCCAAATCCGTAAGTTCACTCCGCGAATCCGATGAACTTAAAACTTTGCGTCATGCTCGGACTTGCTATGATCACTTGGCTGGTAGGATTGGTGTAGACCTAACGGATCGGTTACTTGATATGAACTATTTAGAGGAACAAGGAAAAGATTATGTGTTAAGCGTGGAAGGTAAGGCGACGCTGCAGAATTGGGGTGTGAAAGTTCATGCCGATCAACTAGGACTCCACAACTACGCTCGGATTAGCAGGGGAGTACTGTACGGTTCTCCAGCTTAGAGACATCGCATGACTCGTAATAATTCCCCGTTCCAGATGAAATCGGATGATCCGCTGGGCATCCTGGAACCAGTGGGCGAATGGAGTCACATCCCATAGAATCTCGACCGTTCCCGTCAATTGAATAAGGCTGCCCGAGTCAAAATCCATGAATAACAGCCCTGCCTGCGGGTAACAGACTGCATTCCCAAGCGTATTAAACATCGCATTGCCGCTGTAATCCGGAAACACCAACGTCCGGTCATCCTCGGCTCTTACGAATCCCGGCATACCCCCGCGGTGGGATACATCCGTACCATACTGAAGATGTTGAGTTGCAATGAAGAAGGTATCCGCTTTATTCACCAGGGTCACCACTTCTTCAGAGAGCGTCTCCAGTGCCTGAGCTACCGGTTCAACGCTCGGTCCTTCTCTTAGGGTCCATTCACGCGCTTGGATGTACTTCGGACAGTTGGAGTAGACTTGCTCTGCCCTAACTTGAAACCCGTTCGGTTGGATCTCCCCAATTCGGCCATTCAAGCGCATGCGGCGCCGGGTGGCGAAGTCGACTGCAATGGCTGCGATCGGATTGGAGGGGTACAGGCAGAGTGAGAAGGGGTCCTGGGAATCAGGAAGACCGTTAATAATGGCATGCTGAGAGTCTTCTACCTTGATGAATCCGGGGGTTCCGAACCATACGGAAGCCCAAACTGCCCCATCGTCATCTGCTGCGCCAAGTATCAGAAAAGGCTGGCTTTCGAGGAACGTCTTCGCCGCTAGCGGAATCTCACTGTAAATGTTATTTTTGCGTGCTGCGATGTCCCTTACACCCGCCCGTTCCTGAACCTGAATTTCGCCCGGATGATAGTGCATCAGAAGAAACCGCAAGCTTTCCCTTCCGTCGCCGTGTGCGCGTGGCAGCCCACACCCAGCAGCGCATAAATCTCCAACCGGATCCCGTCCGGATCTTCGAAGAAGATCCCGCCGGAGTCTCCGCCCTCCGTATGAGCAACCATCCCATCATAGATGAAGGGAACTCCGTTCGCTCTCAATTTTTCCTCATATCCTTTAATGGAATCAACCGAATCCACTTCAAAGGCCAGATGATGCAGACCCGGCAGCCGTGGGGAGAAGCTTCCTTCACTTTGCTGCCATAAGGTGACCAGATTCTTCTGATCATCGCCAAGCAGTGCGAATTTTCTTCCGGGTTCCTCCGATAGATTCCGCAGTGTAAAGCCCAATACCTCCGTATAGAATCGAACCGATCTTTCTATTTCCGATACATTCAAACCAATGTGTCCCAATCTCATTTTCCATATCCCCTAACCACCAAAAATATCTTACAGGCATTACAATACACAATATTATATAACTTGTAAATAGCTAATTTAGCGGTTAGAATTAAAACAGGAGCACAGAGAAGGAGTTGGATCAACCATAGATAAGCCCGCATTTGTTTTTGTAGGCAATCACTTTACAACTGATTTTGTGAACACCCGCAAGAATGTCAAAGGAATCCGGACAGAGCTCATCGAGTCTTGGGGTCATCTGATGAGCTGGCTGGAGCAGGCCGACAGACGGAAATGGGTGATAAGTGATCGAGAGGAGCTTACCCCTGACGAGCAGGACACCATCATTCAAAAGATCCTGATCATTCGCAGCCGGATTGAACAGGCATTTACCCAAATCATTCAGGAACAATCCATTCCGGCCTCGATCGTCACTTTTCTCAATCAAGAGTTGGCGCGTTACCGCAGTTATTATCAAATCGAGGCAGGCGATCAGGAACGTCCATTCACCACTGTCAGAAACTACGAGATCACGCAGCTGCCCGCCTTGTTCCTGGAAGAGGCCTGCCTCTTCTTCACGACATTCAAACTGGCTAATCTCAAGAAGTGTGAGAATCATGCCTGCATCCTGTTCTTCTACGATAGCAGCCGCAATCAGCAGCGCCGCTGGTGCAGCATGGACAAGTGCGGGAATCGCGTCAAAGTAAATCAGCACTACCACCGCAAGAAAAACCAGGAATAAAAAAAGAGGGGATGACTTAAAAGTAGAAGAACCTACTTCCAAGACATCCCCTCTTCACCGTTACAATCCGTAAATCCCCTCCGCAGCTTCTGGACCGAAGATTCGCCGTCTTTACCGGGCTTCATACAAATAGAATGGTATTCCTTTTTGCATGTCGGAGTCTCAAGGAACGTTAGCCAATCTTCTAATGTGATGGGGACTACCCCCATCCATTCAGATAGGATTACCGCCACATGCCCATCAAGCTAAAATCTTCGACTACCCCAAAACGAAAAAAGCTATCCTTTATTTAAGAAAAATAGCTTTTTTTCGTTTTGGGGGTGTATTAATTTCTTAGCTTGATGGCTATGTGGCTCAATCCCTATCTCTCTTGTCCATATGGATAGTTGCCATCTTCATCTAGCCCTTTAAAAGGGAATACATAATAATTAAAACATATGTAAAAATATTTTTTGAAATGGGGAAATTTATCTTTCCACAAAACGAAGATGAATTATTTTGAAATATAGGAAAGTATAGCATTACGCGATACCTTCTCTATATTTCTCGGAATGAAACGTGCCGCGCCGCCAAAGGAAGGCGAGAGCCGTTTCACCTTATATGTTTCCGTCGGCCGCCTACCCTTTAACACCTGAGCAAATTTTGAAAAATCTTCCTAACCGGCAGGAGCCAACCGTCATTACACATGGTGAGAGTGTTGTCTGCTACGCCAACTTTTACAAGGATGACAGCAACGACTGCTGGCTGGGAAATGTCATTGTCTCCTCTGATTATCGAGGCAAGGGAGCGGCGGGATTTTTGATCGAAACGATAGAAATGCTCGCCAAGGAAAAATTAAACGTAAAGAAGCTGCATCTCCTATGCCATAACACGAATACGAGAGGCATGCTTTTTTACAAAAAGCTTGGCTATAAGCCTTTCAATATCTCATTAAAATTCCGTTCATCCGGGGAGCATGTGGCGTGTGTACATATGGAAAAGCTGCTTTAAATGGCAAAGCGGCAGCCCTGAACGATTGTCTCGTCAGAACTGCCGCTGCTGCTCAAACATATTTCATCAAAATGCTTTCGACGTGATGCAGATGCTGCCGCATCGACAGCGACGCCGCCTCGGCGTCCTGCGCTTCAACCGCCTTATAAATGGCCAAATGCTCCTCGTAAAGCTGCTCCGCAACCGAGCGGTTCGCATACAGCTCCACCCTGCGAATTTCGCGAATGGCGGTTTCCACCTGGTTCATGACCGTCTCGAAAAGCTGTACCAAAATCGTATTATGCGTCGCCTTAACAAGCGTCAAATGGAATAGCAGGTCGGTGCGTTCCCCTTCCAGATCATTGCCCGCAGCTGCCTTCATTTGGACGACAAGCTCCTTCAGCACGGCCAGATCGTCCGCCGTCCGTTTCGAAGAAGCGATAGCAGCATTCGATACCTCGAACGATTGGCGCGCCTCCAGCAGCTCCAATAAGGTTTGGCGGTTCATACGCAGCGATTGGAGCTCGGGCAGCTCAAACTCCGCGGGCAGCGTGCTTATGACTGTACAGCCGCCGCCTTGGCGAATGTCAATAAGGCCCATCGCTTTAAGCGCACTGAGCGCCTCTCTGGTCGTAGACCGCCCTACCCCAAAGCGCTCGGACATCTCCTTAGTGGAAGGCAGCTTGTCTCCGACCTTAAGCTCCCCATCTACGATCAAACGCTTAATTTGCGCCGTTATTTCCTCGTAATGGTTCCGCTTTGTCAGCTTCGTTACTTGCAAGCCAGCCGCCTCCTTTTCCTAAATCCGCTTAAAAAATAAATCTAAAACCTATCCGACCAGCAGCGCATAAACGACGCCGGGACCATGAACACCAATTGTCAGGTCGTTTTCAATATCGGACGAGCGGCTTGGCCCCGAAATAAAATGAATGCCTGCCGGCAAGCTTTCGCGGCCCGCTTCATCCAGAGGAATTAAAATCTCTCCAAGCTTCGTCTTCAACCGCTCAAGCGGAATAATGACGATTAGGACGGTTGGGAGCAGGCTTACTGAACGCCCCTTGTCTTTTCCGGACAAAACCGCAATAGATGACGTATAGGCAGCCGCATAATCAGCCACAACAACCCCAAAATCCGCTTCTGCCGCGCGCGCTTTCCAGTTTTCATTTTCATCGCTATTCCATACGCTTAGGCTTACGTTAGGAAGTGCTTCCTCCAGCTTCATTCCGGCAAGCTCCGGCTGGTTTTGCCTAATGATATACCGCGCACCAAGCTCCGTCGCCTTATCCTTAATGAATTGCTTGGCCTCGTCCATTGTAGAAAAATGGCTGACATGACCGCCATTGCTATGAAAATTCGCTGTAAACCGTTCAATCCGCTCTTCCAGCGTCCATTCATATTCCTGCCAGAAGTCCGGGGCACCGCGGAACGGGTGCACCGGCTTCTCTAGTACACGCGGACGTCGCAGCTTATTTGCGATATCATTCATAAAAGCATCCTGCTTGCGGCGGGAATCTGCTGCAAGCTCTTCCAGCCATTGCTCATGCGTCTGTTCAGCCATGCCCATGCCCTCCTCCATTTTGCTCTCTGTTGCGAACGAGCTGCTCCATCCGGCTGCGTGCATCTGGACTCAGCTCATTCAGACCATGGCGAAGCTCCTCCTCGAGCGTGCCCCATTTATCGCGGAACGACTGCTTCGGCAGGCTTGGCGTGACGCGATAGCTGTTCCAGCCCTTCAGCGGCCCCAGCTTAAGCCGAATTTCACCATTGCGTGCAACGAGCCGCTGTCCCAGCTTGCCCAGCTTGACTACGCCCTTGAAGCGGCCCGAATTGCCCATAATGGCCGAAAATCCTTTCATGCCGCCCGCTTCTGCCAAATCGCGATGTCCGCCCTCTTGCTTGCGTCTGCGCAAATAAATGAGCATTTCATGCAGCGGAATTTTGACCGGGCATGCTTCATAGCAGGCGCCGCATAGGCTGGAGGCGTTGGCGATATCGTCCCAGTCGCCGACATTTTTTTGGAGCGCGGGCGTGAGCACCGCGCCAATAGGTCCGCTGTACGTCCCGCCATAGGCATGACCGCCGATGTGGCGGTATACCGGACAAGCATTGAGGCAGGCGCCGCAGCGAATGCAATTGAGCAGCTCCTGAAACTCAGGGTCGCCAAGCTGGTTGGAACGCCCATTATCTACAATAATAATGTGCATTTCATCAGGCCCATCAGCATCCACATCACGGCGAGGTCCAGTAATGCCGGACATATACATCGTCAGCTTCTGCCCGGTCGCTGAACGCGGCAGCAGCGTCGCCATCACTTCAAGATCCGACCAGGAAGGAATAATCCGTTCCATGCCCATCAGCGTAATTTGTGTTTTCGGCACCGTCGTCACCATACGCGCATTGCCTTCATTTTCAAACAATACCATCGACCCGGTTTCCGCAATCGCAAAATTACAGCCCGTCATGCCGATGTCGGCTTCAAGAAACTTCTCCCGCAGTTTTTTGCGGACGAAGCCCGCCAATATCGTCGTATCCGCTTCAAGCGTCTCGCCCGCTTCCTTGGACAGCAGCTCCGCGATCTGAAAGCGGTTTTTGTGAATGGCTGGAATAATAATATGCGAAGGCGTCTCGCCAGCCAGCTGAATAATATACTCGCCCAAATCGGTTTCGATCGCTTCGATTCCGAGCTCTTCCAGCGCATGATTGAGATGCAGCTCTTCCGTTACCATCGACTTGGATTTTACGACTGATTTGGCCTTTACTTGCTTGGCGATCGCCAGAGATACTTTCACCGCCTCGGCCGCTGTCGAAGCAAAATGCACATGAACGCCATTCGCCCGCGCATTGTCAGCGAACAAGTTCAAATAATAGTCCAGATGGGCGATCGTATGCAGACGAATTTGCCGTCCGCGCTCGCGCCAATCTTCCCAGTTGCCATGCTCGGCTGTAGCCGCATGCTTGCCGTTGCGCAAACGCTCTGTCGTAAATTTAACGGCCTTGCGCAAAAACTCGTCATTTAACGCCAGATCTGCCCGGCCTTTAACCGTAGGCGGCACTTTCGTTCCTGCTGGTGCACTCATGCCTGCTTCACCCCTTCATACAATAGCTCAGCCAAATGCATCACTTTCACGGGTTCATTGCGGTAGCGCAAATTTCCCGCGATATTCATCAGGCAGGCGAGATCAAGACCGACGAGCACCTCTGCTTCCGTCTCCAGCACATGGTCCGCCTTCTCTGTCACCATTGCGCCAGAAATGTCCGCCATCTTGACGGCGAACGTTCCCCCGAACCCGCAGCAGTCCTCTGCGAACGGCAGCGGCACAAGCTCCATCCCTTTGACATGCCGCATCAGCTCCATCGGCTCTTCCTTGATGCCAAGCAGGCGGCTGCCATGGCACGATGGATGATAGGTCACCTTGTGCGGGTACACCGCGCCTACATCCTTCACCCCTAGCACCTGAACGAGAAACTGGGTGAATTCATAAGACTTCTGCTGAAGCTTATTCGCTCGCGCAAGCATAATGGGGTCATTTTCAAACAGCTTCGGATAATGATGAATCATCCCTGTGCAGGAGCCCGAAGGCGAAATGACAAAATCGCTGTCCTCAAAAGCATCCAAAATCGTCTTCGCTGATTCCCGCGCTTCCTTCCAATAGCCGCTGTTGAAGGCTGGCTGGCCGCAGCAGGTTTGCACCGTTGGAAAATCAAGCCGTACGCCGTATTTCGCAAGCAGCCGAACCATCGCTTCGCCGACTCTGGGATACATCGCGTCACTTAAACATGTTATAAATAAGGATACTTTCACCTTTAGCACCTCTTTTGCTCTGATGAATAACAAATGTATAATATCAGGTTGTCAGACAAGTTGGACAAAGCAGGCGGGACTGCAAAACGTCTGGAAAGAACCTGCATACTCCCAACACTTTCCATTACCTTTTGACAAATCCCGCTTGCTAGAACGCCGCCTTACACAATCGTCAAATCCATTGACCTTGCTTTCAGCTCGGCAACGGTATCCGCACCAATCCGTTTGTCTGTAATAATAGAATGGACATCACTCAGCTCTGCTACCTGCGTAAAAGCTTGTACGCCGAACTTGCTGGAATCAGCCAGCAATACGACCTGATCGGCAATGCCGATCATTTTCAGCTTAATGCGCGCCTGCAGCTCGCTCGATTCGCTGATCCCCCGCTCCAAATGCACGCCCTTGCACGATAAAAACAGTTTATCGACGTAATACGCATCAAGCGAGCGTTCCGCAAGCGGACCAACGTAGGACAGCGAGCGTGAAGCGAGCAGCCCGCCGGTGGAGATAACCTCAATCTTCTCCTTCGTGCTCAGCTCCAGCGCGACCTTAATGGAATTGGTCAATACCGTTAGCGGTATATCGGGCAAATGCGAGGCCATATACCAAGCCGTTGTACTGGCATCGAGTACGATTCGGTCCTTCGGCTTAATAAGCTTAATCGCTTCCTGTGCAATTTGCCGTTTCTCCTCCGCATGGGTAATTTCCCGTTCGGTAAAGGGCGTCTCCGGCTGCTGATCCTTCACGTTCACCGCGCCGCCGTGCGAACGCCGCAGCTTGCCTGCCTGCTCCAAGCGATCCAAATCGCGCCGTATCGTTTCCTCCGTTACGCCGCATAGCTCGCTGAGCTCGGACACTCTTATACTGCCTCTGTCATTCACCAGCTGTACGATTTTTTCATAACGCTCCGCAACCAGCATAAGCCGCCCTCCTTTCTTTCACAAAACTACAGCCCCGTCACCTGTGTAAACCGGCCGTAAGCTTCCTGCCATGCTTGCTGCTCCGTCGGCTCGTAATGCTCTACCTCGAAGGAATCCCGAATCACTTTGCGCGCTTCCCATATATCGGCCAGCTCGCCGCGGGCAATCCATTGCACAATCATATTGCCGATTGCGCTGCCTTCAACCGGACCTGCCCATACCGGCTTGCCGATGGCATTAGCCGTCCACTGGCATAGCAGCTTATTCTGAATGCCGCCGCCAACCATATGCAGACCGTTAAACTGCTGCTCGGAAAGCTGCTCGGTTAATTCCAGCACATAACGATATTTTAACGCGAGGCTCTCCAATACACAACGCACAATTGCGCCCGGATTGCGATCAAGCTGCTGCCCCGTCAACTCGCAATAGGCGCGAATGCGCGCTTCCATGCCGCCTGGCGGCAAAAATACCGCAGCGTCGGGATCGATGAAAGCAGTGAAAGGCTTCGCTTCTCCCGCCAGCTTGACAAGCTCTGCAAAGGATTGGACGTTCCCCGCTTGATCCCATTCGCGTTTCAGTTCCTGCACGATCCAGAGGCCCATAATGTTTTTGAGCAGGCGGAACGTACCGTCTACGCCACCTTCATTCGTAAAGTTGAGGCGGTAGGCTGTCTCGTTAATGACTGGACGCTCTACTTCTGTCCCCATCAGCGACCAGGTGCCGCAGCTCAAATACGCGAATGGCCGCTGAAGCGCTGGCACCGCTGCAACCGCAGATCCTGTATCATGCTCGGCAACGGCGATAACCGGAATATTGCCAACGCCAAGCTCGGCGCTTACGGAAGGACGAATACGGCCAGCGTCCGCTCCTGGTTGAACGACCTGGCCAAACATGCTGCGATTCAATCCAAGACGTTCAATCAATTCGCTGTCCCAATCTCCGGTTAGCGGATTAAACAGCTGGGTCGTTGTCGCATTGGAAAACTCATTAAGCATATCGCCCGTCAAATAATACCGCAGCAAATCTGGAATCATGAGAAAATGCTGGGCTTCACGCAGCAGCGGCGATCCATTTTGCTGCATTGCAGCGAGCTGATATATCGTATTAAAGCTTAAAAACTGAATGCCCGTCCGCTCGAAAATATCCGTCTGCGGAATCGCTGTAAAAACCTTCTCCATCATGCCATCCGTATGACGGTCGCGGTAATGATAAGGATTTCCGAGCAGTTCGCCGCTGCTTCCAATAAGGCCAAAATCTACAGCCCACGTATCAATACCGATGCTTTGCGGCTCTACCTTTAACTGCCCCGCTTTGACCAAGCCTTGTTTGATCTCATAATACAAGCGAAGAACGTCCCAATGCAGACGCTCTCCCACTTGTACCGGATCATTCGAGAACCGATGTATTTCTTCCACTTCGATTTTGTTGTTAACGAGGCGGCCAAGCAGCGCTCTTCCGCTGCTCGCCCCTAAATCGTAAGCAAGAATGGTCACCAGCTGGCACCGCCCTTGCCTCTCGCTAGAATATCCTTGCCATAGCTGCTGTCCAAATACGCGCGCATTGGATCAAGCGGCAAGCCTTGCTCCTGACGAACGGCATGCAGCAGCGGCGTTACGTCGAATTCAAACGCTTTGCGAACGGCGTCTTCAGCGCCAAGCACATCATCTCTGTTTTGCGCATCTGTTACTTCATCATGATTGATCAGCAATGCTTTCGCGAATTGAGTCTGTACGTTCAGTACCGAACGCAGCATCGCTGGAATTTTCTGTTCAATGCTGTGCGATTGGTCAATCATATAAGCAATATTGCTGACGTTGTTGCGAATCGCTTCATCATTATCTTTGCTAGCCAGCAAAATTTGATAGAAAATCAGGAACAGCTCATAAGGATTCGTCGTTCCTACGATGAGATCATCATCGGCATATTTACGGCTGTTAAAGTGGAAGCCGCCCAGACGCTTCTCGTCAATCAGGTAAGCGACGATATGTTCAATGTTCGCGCCTTGCAGATGATGCCCCGTATCAACAAGCACTTCTGCCTGCGGTCCAAGCTTCATCGCCAAATTATACGACATGCCCCAATCTGCCAGATCGGTATGATAGAAAGCAGGCTCAAAGCATTTATATTCAATCAGCATCCGCATTTGAGGATCAAGTGCACGGTACATTTCGGAAAGCGATTCCTGCATCCATGCTTTACGCTTGCGAATATCGCCTTGGCCCGGATAGTTGGTGCCGTCTGCGAACCATAGGCTAATATCGCGCGAGCCTGTTTCTTTGGCAATCTGCACACATTCCAGCAAATGATCCGTCGCTTTGCGGCGAATTTTTTCATTCGCATTCGTCACGCTTCCAAGCATGTATTCATCTTCTTGGAATAAGTTCGGATTAACCGCACCAATCTTGAGGCCGAGATTTTCCGCATGGCTTCTCAGCTTGCTATAATCGTCCACTTTGTCCCAAGGAATATGAATCGCAACCGATGGCGCTAGGCCTGAATAACGGTGAACCTGCGCTGCATCTTCAATTTTCTCGAATGGCGTGCGTGGAACGCCTTCCTTCTGATAAACCTTGAAGCGCGTACCTGAATCCCCATAGCCCCATGAAGGCGTTTCAATTTTAAGCGTTTTCAATTGCTCTTTGACGGCATCCAAATTAATACCTCTGGCCTTCTGCTGTTCTTCCAATAGCTGATACGCGCGATCGGACATGTTCAAACACCCTTTCCATTATAAAATATGATTTTATTTAATAGGATAGCCCATCGTTGACATTAATGCATTTTCCGCTTGCGTAGAATCCAGCCTGCTGTATTGTACAATGACCGGAATGTCGCTTTGCAGCTCGATGGCATATGGAACGCCGATTGGAATCGGCGTCCCGTTTTTGCCTAAGGAGCTGGTGCGGACATGCTTCGTACGTCTGGCAGGAATCACCACAAGAATATCGGTCATGGGGTCGCGGTCTTCGAAAAAGATCGTAATCCGCAGCAGCGCTTCTTCCGACGATGTATTCAGCACACAGATGGACTCATGGCTGGGCAGCGAGCCGGAGCTCGTCTCTGGAATGTAACCGTCCGGTATAAACCAATGCTTTTCTCCCTGAGCTTTATACATATCCGCATCTCTCCTAATAAAATTAGCGGGTAAACGCTGCTGGTACGCCGCCGTCAATCGTCAGCATGCAGCCAGTCGTCTTCTCCGATTTCGATGAAGCAAAGAAAGCAATGCCTTCGGCAATATCACGCGGATAAATATTAACCAGCAGCGTCGTACGCTTGCGGTAATACTCTTCCAGCTGATCCGGCTCAATACCGTAAGCTGCTGCGCGCTCATTGCGCCAGCTCCCGTTCCAAATCGCCGAGCCTTGCAAAATAGCATCCGGCAGCACCGTGTTGACACGAATGCCGAATTCGCCGCCCTCAGCTGCAATACAGCGGGCCAAATGAGCTTCTAGCGCTTTAGCGGAGCTGTAAGCCGATGCATTTTTACCTGCATATACCGAGTTTTTCGAGCCGATAAATACCATGTTGCCGCCGATGCCCTGTGTTTTCATTTGCTTGAACGCTTCACGAGCGACAAGGAAATAGCCTGTGCCCAGCACGTTCATGTTCAGGTTCCATTCCTTGAGCGAAGTTTCGTCAAATGGGCTCGATGTAGCAAGGCCTGCATTGTTGACAATAATATCAACGCCGCCATAAGCAAGCGCCGTATCGGCGTAAGCAGCAGCAACCTGCTCTTCGCTCGTTACATCCATTTTAACGGCAATCGCCCGGTTTTCGCCATACTTCTCATTAATTTCCGCCGCTACTTTCTCAGCGCCTTCAAGATTCAAGTCTGCTAGCACCACATGCGCGCCTTCAGAAACGAGGCGGCGAGCTGTTTCGCTGCCGATTCCGCCAGCACCGCCGGTAATGAACGCCACTTTACGGGAAAATTCGGTTTCAGCTGGAGCAAGCGACAATTTGTACAGCTCAAGCGGCCAATATTCAACGTTGTAGGACTCATTTTCGCTAAGCGAGACGAACTCGCCCAGAGCTGTCGCTCCTCTAATAACCGCAATCGCACGGTGGTAAAGCGCGCCGCTGACTTTGGAGTTAGCCCAGCTTTTGCCTGTATTGATCATGCCTACGCCTGGTATTAAAATAACGCGTGGAGCCGCTTCGAACATAACATCGCCTTCATGCTTGTTGCGTTCAAAATACGCTTTGTATTGCTCTTTATAGGCAGCAATGCTTTCTTTCAGCTTCGCTTTAAGGCCTTCTACATCGTCCACGTTCGGTGTCCAATCCACATACAGTGGAACAACCTTCGTATGAACGAGGTGATCCGGGCAAGCAGCGCCTACTTGGGAAACGACTCCGGAGCTCTGTCCGCCTACAAATTGCAGCACATCGGCTTCGTCATCGAATGTCAAAATCATTTTCTTCTCGTCGCTTACTGCACCGCGAATCGTCGGCATTACTTGTGCCGCAATGCTTCTGCGAACATCAGCCGCAAGCGCCTCATGCTTTACGCCGCCAAACAGCTTCGCTTCATCAACGCGAGCTTCAATGTAAGCCTCTGCCTCGCTGATGATTTGAATTGTTTTTGCGTAGCACTCCTCTGAAGTCTCGCCCCAAGTAACCAGACCGTGCTTCTCCATAAGCACAAGCTCAGCTTTCGGATTGGCAAGCACGCCCTCCGCGATCATTTTGGAAAGGGTAAAGCCCGGACGCACGTAAGGAACCCAGACGAAACGGTCGCCGAAAATTTCTTTCGCAACCGCTTTGCCGTTGTCTGCGCAGCACAGGCTAATAATCGCATCCGGATGCGTGTGATCGACATGCTTGAACGGCAGGAACGCATGCAGCAGCGTTTCAATAGAAGCGCGCGGATGCTTGGAATCGATCATACAGTTAACAAGATACGCTACCATATCCTCATCAGACATTTCCGAGCGTTCGAACAATGGACGAATGTCTTCCATGCGAAGGCCAGTAAAATTGCCTGCTTTCATGGACGCAAGGTCGGAGCCGCTGCCTTTAACGAACATTACTTCCACATCACGGCCGCGGAAGTCCTTTACGATTGTTTTGGAGGAAGTGTTGCCGCCTCCCCAGTTACATACACGGCGATCAGCGCCAATAATATTAGAACGGTATACAAGTTCACCCAAACCTGCTTCAACTTCTGCTGCAAGAGAGGCATTCCATAAAGATTGTACCATTTTGCAAACCTCCGAAATCATATTTGTTTTTGCTTGTTTTTATACTATCATATTTGTTTGTCTTTGAATATACATATTTCAAACAAAAACAAAGATTTCGGACTTGAAAATACGCAAAGTAAAAATAACATGTTTAATCCCACCTTGTAGACCCACCAATACCCTCACATAGAAAAAAGACCATCCTGCACGAAGGATGGTCCATTAGGGCGTGTATGCAAACGCAAATAAGCCAGATGCTGATCCTGATTGAATTCAGCTTCAAACATGAATAGGAGCTGCGTCTGGAGAGGCAGCCTTGTGCATGGACTTTTGGCGGACACAGCGGCCGCTAATTCAACCGAATCACTCGTTATGGCAGTGGCCGCGGACTCAGAAGACGCTAATGCGCTGCCAAACGGTATTTTGATAGGATGACGAAGGCTATAACCGCATTCCTGTCCGCTTACGGCCTCAAATCGGCTAAAAAGCCAGAATAGCGGAAGCTCAGTCCTAAAAAAATGGAGGTCGCGTATCCCGAGCTGTATGGTCCCTGCAACACTCGCTTGCTGAGCTACCTTAAGCCTTGAACCATCAGATAAGATTGGATTCAAATAAGCGCTGAGTAAGGAGTAATGGCCCAAATTTGGTTTGCATGCATACCCTAGTTTCCAAAACAAAAAACAACCGCCATAAATGACGGTTGCTCTCCTGAATGCCATATAAGCTGACTAAAGGGCCAGCAGCCTAGTCTTCGATCGGTTCTTTCGATTCTACGACAACGATATCGCCGTAAATCTCTTCAAGCGCTACACCGACAAATTTCGCCGATCTTGGCGATTTAAGCTCGGATTTTTCCCCATTGCGCAGCATGCGCGCGCGTCTGGATGCTGCAACGACTAGCGAGTATTTGCTGTCGACTTTCTTAACCATTTCATCAATAGAAGGGTATAACATGTTCCATCTCCTCGCTTAGGCTTTCTCGATTGCAGCTGGCAGCTCGCCCAGCTCCGCTAAATATTTGCTTGCCTTGCAATGCTCGGCGGTAAGGATGCTCTCAATCCGGTAACAAGCCGCCTCAATCTCATCGTTCACGACCGCATAATCATAATGGCTGAGCAGATTCATCTCTTCTTCCGCCACCGTCATCCGGTGATTAATCGTGTCCTGCGTCTCCGTGCCACGCCCTGTAATGCGCTGCTTCAGCTCATCCAAAGATGGCGGCACGAGGAAAATAAACACGCCTTCCGGAAACTTCTCCTTAACCTTCAATGCGCCTTGAACTTCAATTTCCAAAATGACGTCCTGACCGCCTGCCAGTGTCCGTTCAACGAAATCGCGCGGCGTGCCGTAGCAATTACCGACATACTCCGCATGCTCCAGCAAGGCATCACGAGCCATCATTTCCTGAAACTGCTCTCGGGTCTTAAAAAAATAGTTTACGCCATCAATTTCCCCTTGCCGCGGCAAACGAGTTGTCGCCGAAACAGAGTATACGAGATTAGGCATCTTTTTCCGCAGAACGGAGCAAACCGTCCCTTTACCTACGCCGGATGGACCGGACAATACAATTAACAATCCCTTATTCATAAGACTCCCCGTACTATTCGTCGTTATCGTCATCCTTAGTGGAAAGACGGTGTGCTACCGTCTCCGGCTGTACTGCTGATAGAATAACGTGGTCGCTGTCCGTAATAATTACCGCTCGCGTACGTCTTCCATATGTGGCGTCAATAAGCATATGACGGTCGCGCGCTTCCTGGATAATCCGCTTAATCGGCGCCGATTCGGGGCTCACGATTGAAATAATGCGGTTGGCTGACACAATGTTGCCAAAGCCAATATTAATTAGTTTAATAGCCAAGTAAGCTCCCCCTCCGGTCTCCCTCGTGCAACTGCCCGAATAAACAAGATATTAAGTATAAGTATTTGGACGATGAATGCACTCCACCTGCCAAATAACGGCAGAACTATTGCATTATTGTTGACGAAAAAAGTCCGGGGCATACGTTTTCCGCTAGGCGGACGTATAGACAACATCCGAACTGTACGACAGCCTGTCCTCGCCTTGCTATTCCAACCAGTCAGGGAGGCAGTATTCATTAGTATACATCTTAAATGATTTTGGCGCAACGAACAAGGGCAAAGCGCAAATTCTACCAAGGTGAAACGGCTGTCGCCGTCCTCTGGCGGCAAAGCTAACGTTTCGCGGTGAAATATAAGCCCATTTATAAATGTGAAACTTATAAATGCTTATATTTATGAAAATGGCACTTTCCCCTTATTCATTTCGATGCTATTAGCGATGAACGCCTGTTTTCTCCCAAACATATTCCGTAAGCTGGACCGCCATATCATAAAACATAAACGGTGTAATTAGATAAATGCCTTTGAAATGGAGCACCGCCTCATCCAGAAGCTCCTTGGCTATACGAACGCCTTCAGCACGCCCCGCTTCCCCTTCAAGGCCAGCCATCCGCTGGCGAACTTCATCCGACAGCTGGATGCCCGGCACCTCATTGTGCAGGTACTCGGCATTGCGCCCGCTCGCAAGCGGCATAATACCGATAAAAACAGGAATCGGAAGATGTTTTGTCGCCTCTGCCACCTGTTTGATCAAAGCCGGATCGTAGACCGGCTGTGTCATAATGTAATCGGCGCCGGATTTGATTTTGCGCTCCAAACGCTGCACCGCTTTGTCCAAATGCTTCACATTCGGGTTGAAGGCGGCACCGACGATGAAATTCGCTTTTTGCTTCAGCGGCTTGCCGGAGAAGGCAATGCCTTCATTAAGCTGCTTCGTCATGCGGATCATCTCAAAGGAGGTGAAGTCATAGACGGAGCTGGAATCCGGCAAATCGCCAAAACGGGCCGGGTCGCCTGTTACCGCAAGCACATGGTCAATGCCAAGCGCGTCAAGGCCCATCAAGTGGGATTGCGTACCGATCAAATTGCGGTCCCGGCAGGCAATGTGCACGAGCGGCCGCAAGCCGACCTTCTCTTGCACGAGCGCTGCGAGCGCCAAATTGCTCATGCGCGTAACTGCCAGCGAATTATCCGCCATCGTAACCGCGTCCGTTCCACATGCCTTAAGCGCTGCTGCTCCCGCCATAAATTTGCTAATATCCAAATCGCGCGGCGGGTCCAGCTCGACAATTACGGTATGACGCTCGCGGACCGTATCCACGATGTTCGGCTCGCTTGGCATGCGTACATCCGGAATTTCCAGCTTCACCGGAGGTTGTTCATTAATAACAATGGTCTCTACTTCCGCAACAGCCGTTTCTCCAGCTGCCTGTGAACCGCTTTGCGGTGAATAGTGGTTCAGCGCTGCTGCCATTGCAGCGACATGCTCAGGAGTCGTACCGCAGCAGCCACCGACAATGCGCGCTCCGTAGTCCGCAAATTCGCGTGCAGATGCCGCAAAATATTCCGGCGTAGCCGCATACGTGTATTTGCCGTCCACATAATCAGGAATACCGGCGTTCGGAAAAATGGACAGCGGCCATGTCGCTTCCCCTTCAATCGCTTTCATCGCCCGCATAATCCCGTTCGGGCCGCTTCGGCAGTTGAAGCCAACGACATCTGCGCCTTCATCGGTAAGCTGGTCGAACGCCTGTCTCAGGCTGACGCCATCTTGCGTACGGCCAACGTCTTCAACTGCGAATTGGCAGATGACCGGGATATCCGTAAGCTTGCGGGCAATCCGCAATGCCAGCAGCATTTCGTCAAGATCGTAAAACGTTTCAAGCATAAAACCGTCAACGCCCTCTGTCAGCAGCGCCGCCATTTGGCGCTCATATGCATCGCTGACGCGGACGGTTCTTGTGTTTTTAAGCTTTCCGGCGCGAATCGAGCCGACCGCCCCTACTACGTAAGCATCCGGGCCGGATGCAGCGCGGGCAATGCGGACACCCGCACGATTAATCGCTTCCATTTCCGCTTCCAAGCCGTAAATCGACAGCTTTTCCAAGTTTGCCGAAAAGGTGTTCGTTTCAATGACCTGTGCTCCCGCTTCATAATAGCGGCGGTGAACATTTTCAATAACATCAGGACGCAAAATATTAAATTCCTCATACGAAACGCCGACAGGGAACCCCATCTGATACAGAAAGGTTCCCATTGCGCCGTCCCCAGTTAAGATGCGCTCAGCGATTGCTGAGCGCAAATCCGGTTTGTTGTTCATCTCTCCCATAGCCGTATCCGCCTTATAATGAGCCGCGGAAAACTTCTGCCGCTGGCCCTGTCATATATACATGATTATCCGCTTCATTCCATTCAATGAGCAGATCGCCGCCCTTCAGCGACACCGTTGCCGTCCGATCTGTGTAACCGTTCAGCACCGAAGCAACGACCGTCGCGCAAGCGCCTGTACCGCAAGCAAGCGTCGGGCCTGCACCGCGTTCCCAAACGCGCATTTCCGTATGCTCGCGGGAATTGACCGTAACGAACTCTACGTTGATTTTGCGCGGGAACATCGGATGGGTCTCCAGCTTGGGACCCCATGCAGCCAAGTCGAAATTAGCCGCATCATCTACGTAAATAACGCAATGCGGATTGCCCATCGATACAGCAGTAAAGCGGAACTCATGGCCGTCAACCTCAATCGGATGCTCCACAACCTGCTCCTGGTCTACCGTAGTCGGAACCGCCAGGCCATTCAAAATCGGCTCGCCCATATCAACGCGAACGCTTTGAACTTTGCCGCCTTCTACTCTCAATTGTACTGCCTGTGCACCTGCGCCAAGCGTTTCAATCGTAATGAGCTCCTTATTGGTTAAGCCGTTGTCATACACGTATTTTGCAACGCAGCGAATCGCGTTGCCGCATTGTTCGGCTTCAGAGCCGTCAGAATTGATGATGCGCATGCGGAAATCCGCATTTTCCGAAGGCAAAATGTATACAAGACCGTCTGCGCCAATACCGAAAAATCGGTTGCACAATTCGATAGCAAGCTGAGCTGCGTTATCAGGCAGCTGCTGCTCGCCCGCAATAACGATAAAATCATTTCCTAATCCGTGCATTTTCGTGAAATTCATATGTGTACGCTCCTTTGCCGCGGCTATCATTGATAAATAAAAGATTCTGATTAATGATAGCATACCGCAAAGCTTGGATAAACACTATTCATTAAATACATCAACATTTGTACTTTTATGTTATCTGGTCGACATTTTGGAGCCAAACGTCAGCTTGCCCGATTTGTTTTTAGGCTTGGATGTGCCCAGCACGCTGCCAATTCCCATAAGGAACGTCGGAATTCCCGCTGCAACAAAGACGAGACACCATTCGCGCAGGCCAAGCGGCACCGTTTTGAAAATAGGCTGCAGCGGCTCAATGTAAAGCACGCCAAGCATCATAATGAGCGACGATAGCACAGCGAGCACCAAATAACGGTTTTGCAGCGGATTGCGGTGAAAAATCGAGCGCGAGCTGCGGCAGTCAAACACATGAATGAGCTGCGCCATTACGAGTGTTGCAAACGCGACGGTTTGCGCTTTAACCAAATGCTCCGTGCTTCCCGGCGCCTCAATCAGCGTAATCCAGAATGCCCCAAGCGTACATAAGCCGATGAGCAAGCCGCGGCTAATGATTTTCCAACCAAGTCGGCGGGCAAAAATATTTTCCTTCGCCGAGCGCGGCTTCTGGCTCATTAAATCCTTCTCCGCCTGATCGACGCCAAGCGCCATCGCCGGCAGCCCGTCGGTCACCAAATTGACCCATAAAATTTGGATTGGCACGAGCGGCAGCGGCAAGCCAACCATCATAGCAAGCAGCATCGTCATAATTTCGCCGACATTCGATGCCAGCAAGTAGCGGATGAATTTGCGGATATTTTCATAAATATTCCGACCCTCTTCAATGGCTGAAACAATGGAAGCGAAATTGTCATCGCTCAAAATAAGGGCAGACGCTTCCTTGGAGACATCCGTTCCGGTAATGCCCATAGATATGCCGATATCAGCCGCTTTGATCGCTGGCGCATCATTTACCCCGTCGCCCGTCATTGCAACGACATGCCCTTGGCGCTGGAGCGATTTGACGATGCGCAGCTTATGCTCTGGAGACACGCGGGCATAAACGTATACATTGTCAACGAGTCGATCGAGCTGCTCATCGCTCATGCTTTCCAGCTGCTTGCCGCTCATCGCAATGCCTCCGCGGGGCATAATGCCCAGCTGCCCAGCGATGGCTTCCGCAGTCAACTGGTGATCGCCTGTAATCATCACCGTCTTGATGCCAGCGCGGCGGCATACGGCGATCGCTTCCCTCGCTTCGCGGCGCGGCGGGTCAATCATGCCCGTAAGCCCAACGAATACGAGCTGGCTTTCCGCCTCCGCTTCGCTATTGCATTTATCCGTCGCCCGCAGGTCGCGATAGGCGAGACCGAGCACACGCAGCGCTGATTGGGCCATCTCTTCGCTCGCCTCGGCATATTTTTGCTTAAGCGTCCCTGTAAACGGCACAACCTTGCCATCCCACAGCACATAGCTGCACTGGTGCATGAGCACATCTGGCGCGCCCTTCGCATAAATGACGCGACCTCCTTGATGGGCTGCCAATACCGACATCAGCTTGCGCTCCGAATCGAACGGGAACTCCCGCTCCCGCTTGTACAGCCCTTCCAGCGATTTGGCCGTCAAGCCGAGCTTCGCTGCCAGCACGACGAGCGCTCCTTCGGTCGGATCGCCATTGAGCACCCACTCCTGCTTGGCTTCCCCTGCATTTTTGCTGCTGCGCTTGCGGCCATCCTCTGGCTCCACCTGATAAATCGAAGCATTATTGCACAGCGCGGCAATTTGCAGCAGCCGTTTAAGCGAGGCGTCATGCTTCATATCGACGGGCTCCCCGCCCTCCAAAATCGCTCCGACAGGCTCATAGCCCTGCCCGGTCACATCCAGGCGGCGACCGCCCATCCAAATGGTCGTGACGGTCATTTTATTTTGCGTCAGCGTGCCTGTTTTGTCTGAGCAAATAACCGAGGCACAGCCGAGCGTCTCTACCGACGGCAGCTTACGGACGATAGCCTTGCGCTTGATCATCCGCTGCACGCCAAGCGCGAGCGCTATCGTCACAATAGCGGGCAGCCCTTCGGGAATAGCGGCTACAGCAAGGCTGACGCCAGCCAGAAACATGCCATAAGCAGGCTGTCCATGCAAAATTCC
This sequence comes from Paenibacillus sp. Leaf72, assembly GCF_001422685.1. Taxonomy (NCBI): domain Bacteria; kingdom Bacillati; phylum Bacillota; class Bacilli; order Caryophanales; family Paenibacillaceae; genus Paenibacillus; species Paenibacillus sp. Leaf72. Next base: position 375,198 of record NZ_LMLV01000023.1, read on the forward strand.
TGCTACAACAACGATAATCGTCAGGCCAATGGCGACGGCGATCAATATTTTGCCCAGCTGCTCCAGCCTGTGCTGCAGCGGCGTTTCCATCGACTCCGTCTGCTGGATAAGCTCGGCAATCGTGCCCATCTCCGTCTTCATTCCGGTACGAATGACCATGCCCTTCGCAGTGCCCCGTGTGACCATCGTGCCCATAAACCCAATATTGCGCTGATCACCGAGCGGCAAATCCGCTTCGGAAATTGCCATCGCATGCTTGCCCACTGGCACGGACTCTCCCGTTAAGGCAGACTCCTCCGTATAGCAGCTGTTCGCCTCAAGCAGCCGCACATCGGCAGGAATCCGGTCCCCGCTCTCCAGCACAATGACATCACCAACGACCAGGTCCTTGGCTGGAATGTCCATCATTTGCCCGCCGCGCAGCACCTTGGCCGACGGGGCCGACATTTCTTTTAGCGCATGCAGCGACTTTTCCGCCCGAAACTCCTGTACGAAGCCGAGCACAGAATTAATGACGATAATGGCGATAATCGTTACCGCATCCAAATATTCGCCCAAAAGCCCTGATATAAGAGTAGCGCCCATGAGCACCAATACCATAAAATCCTTGAACTGATTGAGAAACAGCATGATCGGCGATACCCGCTTGCCCTCGGTCAGCTCATTGTGCCCATCCCGCTGCAACCTTTCCGCCGCTTCAGCGGCAGCCAGCCCCTGCTCCGGGATGCTGTTCAGCGCTTGCGTCAGCTCCCCTTTACCCAATTGATGCCATTTCAATTGTTCCATCGCTTCTTTTCCCTCCCGTATATGCCTCAGCGCCCCTCGGACAGCCTCTCAAGCCTAAATGTATTCGGACAACCCGCAAAATATCCCAACAAGGGGTTAAGTTTTTGCCCCAACTATGGCATGATAGAAAGATACGTACCGATTTCAGGAGCCCTTCAGTGACCTGAAACATAAAGGAGCTAGCGAATTATGGCCTTAGACGGCATTGTCATACATGCAATTACCGATGATTTGCAGCGCTGCATTGGCGCCCGCATTCATAAAATCCATCAGCCGACAGCTAACGACCTCATCTTCAGCATTCGTGGAGCCGGAATGAGCGGCAAGCTGCTGCTGTCCGCCAATCCCACCTATCCGCGGCTTCATTGGACGACGGGCACTTATGTCAATCCGATGGAAGCCCCGATGTTCTGCATGCTGCTGCGCAAATACTGCGAGGGCGGCGTCATTGAAGCGATCAGCCAAATCGGACGGGAACGAATTTTACATATCGATATCCGGCACCGCGACGAGCTCGGCGACTTATCGTTGAAACGCATTGTTATTGAAATTATGGGGCGGCACAGCAACATTATTTTGCTGGATCCGGCTACCGGCATCATCCATGACGGCATCCATCATGTCACGCCTTCCATCAGCAGCTTCCGCATCGTCATGCCGGGCAGCAGCTACGTCTCTCCCCCTGACCAAGGAAAGCTTGATCCATTTGCTATTGCCCGAGAGGACCAGTTCCACGAAGCGCTTCGCAAGCCAGAGCCGGCTCATTCGGAGGCAGCTGGCGATGAAGCTGACAGCACACCAGCAGTAGAGAAGCAAGCTAGTGCAGATGCTCCCATTTTTCAGCAGCTTGTAGAAGCTTTCAGCGGTTTGAGTCCGCTGCTTGCCAAGGAGATTGCATACCGTGCTAATGATTCAGCAGCTGCCTTATGGCCGAGCTTTTCTGCTTTAATGGACAAAGCAAAGCGGGGAGAATTTGAGCCCGCCATCGTAACGAACGCGAAAGGCAAAGCTTATTTTTCCATCACGGCGCTCACTCATTTGGAAGGGGAAACCGCAAGCTTCCCTAACGTCAGCGAAATGCTCGAAGCGTTCTATGGCGATAAAGCCGAGCGGGATACGGTGAAGCAGCGCGCCTCCGATCTAATCCGTTTTGTGCAAAACGAAAAAGCCAAAAACATTAAAAAAATCGACAAGCTGGAGGAAACGTTGGTTGACGCGCATGATGCCGATAAATACCGCGTCCTTGGCGAACTGCTTACCGCCTTCATGCATCAAATCCAGCGCGGGGATAAGGTAGCGACATTGGTTAACTTTTATGATGAAAATCAAGCGACGGTCACGATAGAGCTTGATCCGCAGCTCACACCGTCTGACAATGCGCAGCGCTATTTCCGCCGCTATACGAAGCATAAGAACAGCATCGCTGTCGTTGGCGAGCAGATGGAGCTGGCGAAGGCAGAAATTGATTATTTGTCCTCCCTGCTTCAGCAGCTGGACAATGCGTCGCTTGCCGACACGGAAGAAATTCGCGAGGAGCTCGTTGCGCAGGGCTACCTGAGGGATCGCAGCAGCAAGCGCGGACCTAAACGCAAAAAGGCGGCCCAGCCTTCTCTGCTCTGTTACACCTCTTCGGAAAATATTGCGATTTACGTAGGCAAAAACAATACGCAAAACGAATATTTGACGAACCGTCTCGCCTCTTCCTCCGACACTTGGCTGCATACGAAGGACATCCCGGGCTCGCATGTCGTCATCCGCGGGGGCAGCTTTGGCGATGCTACACTTGAAGAGGCAGCTATGCTGGCGGCGCATTACAGTCAAGCAAGATCGTCCAGCATGATTCCGGTGGACTACACGATGATACGCCATGTGCATAAGCCAAGCGGCGCCAAGCCAGGCTTCGTCATCTATGATCATCAGAAGACGCTTTTCATTACGCCAGACGAACAGCGCATTAAAGCACTGCCTTCAAAAATCACCTAATTAAAGCAGTAGGCTTCAAAAGGCCAGCCTCATCTGTACAACTTGGCCTTGCCTACATGGCCTAAATTGCCTGCACACCATAAAAAAGGACGTGAACCCGCTGCTAAGCACAGCTGGTCACGTCCTTTTCATTTAAAAAGACCTATCTTTACGAACTCACATCGTTCAAGTTCAATCCAGATTTCAATAGCTCCAAGACGCCCGCATCCACTGTCCGGCTGCCAATTGCGCCGTGAAATACTTTGCCTTCCCGTTCACCGTGATAATCAGAGCCACCGGTTACAATCAAGCCGTATTGCTCCGCAAGCTGCAAATATCTCGCTTCCTCCTGGGGGCCATGATCGGAATGATAAACCTCAATGCCTTGAACGCCGCCACTGCGAATTAATTCCTCCACCAGCTTGTCGTTGCTGTATAAACCAGGATGAGCCAGCACGCTCACGCCACCCGCTTCCTTGATCCAGCTAATCGCTTCATAAGGATTCACGCGAGGCGGATTGACATAGGCTGCGCTTCCCGAAGCCAGATAACGGTCGAACGCCTCCCGCATGGTGGCGACTGCCCCTTTACGAATGAGCAGCTCCGCTATATGCGGACGGCCTACCGTCTTCCCGCCCGCCGCATCGCCAGAGTGCTCCAGCGCGACCGCTATAACCTCCTCCAGCGTTATGTCGATGCCCAGCTCTACGAGCTTGGCAACGATTAGCTCATTGCGTTTGTCACGAACTGAACGCAGCCCCGTAAGGCGCTGCTGCCATAATTGATCCCGCCAATTCGCATAATAGCCGAGCACATGAATGTCCTGACCATCTGCCACCGTGCTTAGCTCTACTCCTGGCACCACCGTGATGCCTAATCGCTCGCCTTCCGCCAGCGCCTCTTCCACCCCAGCCATCGTATCATGGTCGGTTATCGCAATCGCTGCCAGCCCTGCTGCCTTTGCTAGCTGCACATTGTAGCTTGGGGAGCCTGTACCGTCGGAAGCCGTCGTATGTGTATGCAAATCAGCTTGTCTCATCTCACTGCTCCTCATAGCCATTTTCTCAAATCATTTTCTCTAAGAAACGTTAAAAAAGTGACCGCAGAAATCGGCAGCAGCGCGGATTTCAAATAAATCGAATAAAACTGCCGTTTAAATTTCGTATCTACAATCGGCACGCTATGCAACAAGCCTAGCGCAATTTCATGCTTGGTCGATGAGGAGGACAGAAAAGAAATGCCTAAGCCCGCTTCTACCGCACATTTTACCGCGCCGGTGCTTCCAAGATCCATGACGACCTTAAGATCGGAAGGATCAATATTTTTGCGCTTCAGCTGCTCTTCCATCACAAGCCTCGTTCCAGAGCCTTGCTCACGCAGCACAAAGGGATAGCTTGCCGCCTCTGTCAGCGTCACATCCGTTCGCCCCGCTAGCGGGTGACCCTGTGGCACTACGAGATGCAGCTCATCGCTCATGACGGCCTCCATCTGCATATCCGGATGATTGACAGGCGCTTCAATAAGCCCAAAATTCAGCTGATGATTAATGATATCCTCCATAATTTGCGCTGTGTTCATCACCTTCATGCTGATGGCAATGTCCGGATAAGCTTGACCGAAAGGGCCGAGCAGCCGTGGAAGTATGTATTCTCCTATCGTCAGACTGCCTCCAAGCAGCAGCCGTCCCTTTAATTGCTTTGTAAACAAGCTCATCGCTTGATCTGTATCTCTAATTAGCTCAATACTGCGTCTCGCGTACGGCATCAGCTCCTGCCCGGCTTCTGTCAGCTCGATTCGCTTTGTCGAACGCAGCAGCAGCTTCGTGCCAAAATAATCCTCCAGCGACTGAACCTGCATGGTCACGGCCGGCTGGGTCATATGGAGCGCTTGCGCCGCAGCCGAAAAGCTGCCCCGTTCCGCGACGGTATAAAAAATATGCAGTTGATGAAAATTAAGCGCCATCTGGCCGACCACCCTTTCCTTTGCCCTATATTATACTATATGGCTAGGCCAAAACGCACGAAAAAGCGCAACTATCGTTCATCGCACGGCTAGCTGCTGCTTAACCATGCTTGCGAATCGAAGATGCGCTTTCATTTTTAATTCCATATAAGGGCCGGTTTATTTCTTCTTGCGGCTATTTTTAACGAGCGTCATTCGCCGGGAATGGCGCAGCCAGGAATAATAGGATTTCAAATCTCTAAGCTCCATCGTCTCCGACATGCGGCCGAGAAAGGTCACGATAATCATTTTGTGCAGCGGGTTCCCCAAGATGTCCGTATCTGTCAGGGAAGGCGAAAATTCAGCTACGAAAACCAAATCATTGTCAATTAAATAGACATCCTGCTCATTGCGGTAATACGACTCGATTCTGCCCTGCTTCAAGCATTCCCACAAAAATTCTGCGATATCCTCATAGCCAGTTTTCTCATGTTCAACTCGATCAATCCAGCGGCTACGGGCATGATTCGTAATGACAATATCAGAAACTTTCATATCGCCCAGATCGACATAGAACGTTTCATAGGTGCTCCATCGTTTCGTCAACTTGTCCTTCATCACGAACCCTCCTCCTAAAGAACCAGGCCTTTATGACTAATATATCAAGTATTTTACCATGATTGACCGATTTTACAACAGAAAAAATGCTGAATCTCAAAAATAACAGTTGACGTGACGCCGCCGCGACCGCGGTTCTGATTATGATCCCGCCACAGGCTTGCTAACTCAGCGTTTCGCTTCCTTTTCCGAAATCGATTTTAGCTTCTCTTTTACGGAGGCTACTTTCATTATATTGCTAGGCATAAAAAAATAGCCCGGGTGGTTGTACCCCACCCGGGCTATTGCGCACAGCCTGTTCGCTGCCAGCAGCTACATGCTGTAAAATCTTGTTTTGTCTTCACTGTCTTTCGTATATTCCGTTCGCAGCTCATTCCGGAAGGAACGTTCAATTCTGCGAACGAATGGCAAACGTCCAATATTGCGCAGCACTTCTTCGGCACGTTCGGCATTTACGTAGATGACGACATAGTGCATTTTGCGCGACATGTAATGAACGGTGCCGTGTTTTTCTAGCGATCTGGCCGCCTTTAGGTCACTGACCCATATAATATAACCCGTCCGTTCCGGTAACAATACGATTCCCTCCACCTGTGTAAAATTCACACCGAGCAGAGCCGCCTAGCCGCAACCGCCGCTTCCACAGCCACATGATCCGCCGCTTCCGCAACCGCCGCCGCTTGCTTCATTGCTCGGCACTTTAATCGTGTCCGATACTGATTCAGCAATGGTCCGTGATACCTCAAACAGCATCGTATCAACAGCCTGCTCCGCTGATTTGAATCGAACGACCGCCTCGATTTGGGCGAGCTCAGCTTCAACCAGCTTAATTTTATCTTTGGCTGCATGAAAATCCGGATGAAAACGCCCAAAACGCTGGCATTCCTCAAACAGCTCTTTCGCCTTTTCAAACTTCCTGGTCAGCGCCTTAACATCAGCATCCTCGCTGACTGCGTCTTTCCAATATAAATATTCGGCAACTTCAGCCGACTGATTAATCCAATCACCCAGCTCGTAAGCACAAAGCAGCAGCGACGCCATATCGAGCGAAGAAACACCGCTTGCACCTTCAGGGTGTATGGGTAGAACAGCCGAGAGCTCCTTAGTAGCAGGCATTTTTCCACCTCATCTCATTCGCTTACTTCCTTATCTATCATAGCATACTAGCTTAAATAGTACATACCATTTTATGTATAAAAATTAATTCCTGGAACAAGCAGCCGCATCGCCTGCCAGCTTTCAGGCGACAACCTCACGCTGGCTCCATATTGCGCGCCTGAGAAGCTGCCCGTTACAGACCAACTATTGGATTCGGCATGCAGCTCCCAAGGTACAAAAGCAGCCAGTCCTTCCTCCAAATGCAGCTCGACAGGTGTTTGCCACTGCAGCGCACGCTCCATCATCTCCCGGCTTGTGGAATGATGGTAGGCGCGGCGCTGGTTCAGCCAGCTTGCGGGAATTTGCTTTAGCCCCGCATAGCTTCCTTGCTTGTCCTCTTCATCATGCTGAATCAGCTCATAATGGCCCAGCCAGTCCTCATGCTCTGCTCTGGGTGTAGCCATTCCATAGTCGGGATACAGCCGGAAACCAGCGACAAGCTGCTGCTGGGAGCTATCCTGAAAGGAAGGATATTCTCTGCCGTCTCCGAAGCTCCCTGCACCCGCAACTGGCTTGTCCAGCTGGCCCAACTTGCTTCCCCAGTCCCGCAGCAGCGGAGCTGCTTCTGCTGCTGCGTCCTTGCTCCCGGAAGCCCATTCGAGAAATGCGAGCATCGCTGCTTCCGTTCGGCCAAAAGCCATTGCCCGTTCGATCGACTTGCGGCTAAGCCGGTACAGCCCTTGCTGCACCTCGTTCACACGCTCGGCCATAAGCTCCAGCTCCCAGCGAATACGCCCGTCGCATTCCGTTAGGACGATAATTTCCCCATTTGGCTGCACGATGACAGCTTCGCTTTCACTTGAAAGCGGTGCTGATGAACGATCTGTTCCGGGCTGGGGATCTATCATCCAGCGAAACCAGCTGCGCTCCCCGGGTCCTTCGATCCGCTCAAGCCAGCCGAAAGCATGCAGCGTGTCCAACCACCCCAGCAGCTGCTGCTTATCGCTCAAAGGCAATTGTCCAGCCGCAACTGCAACAGCCTCGCCCTGCACCTGATACAGCCACGCCTCAGCCTCATACCAAGGCCCCATGGTTAGCGCAGACAATGCCGATGCGCCATGCGCCAAAAGCGGCTTTCTATATAAATAATGCTCCACAATCAGGCTGTGCAGACAAGCCTCTCGGGCAAAGCTGTTTAAAATCAGCCACTGCTCCAGCTTATCCTTTACCCATATGAGCCGCCCCTCTTCCTCCTCCAGCACGCCTAATCTTACAGCCGTTTCCAAAATAAAGGCAGGTATGCGTCCGTATTGGCGTACCCGATCGTCCGATACATTCAAGCAAGCGATATTTTCCTCCGTAAGCGTAACGGAGATCCCCAGTCGGGCAATTATTTTTTTAGGCAAAATTCCTTTATTCGTCAGCGTAAGCCCGCTTCGCGCGAGCTCCGTCCACGCATCAAGCAATTGAAGTCCCAGCAGTCTACCAGAGGCTCGAAACTGCAACTCGCCTTCCGCCAAAGCATCCATCGCCTTCGCCTCCATATGGCAGGGAAACACCAGCTGCCGCCATAGCGCAAAGCTGTCGCGAGGCACAAAATAAATGCGCTCGCCCCAATTGCGGCTTACCGAAAATACGAGTCCGCCGCGCTGCAGCTCTGCCAAAGCCCAGCGAAACTCCGCGCCTGACATGCACGCCTGCTTCGGGCCGAGGCGAAAAAGCCTCTCCTCAGGAGCTGGATCAGCGCCAGCAAGCTTTATGACCGCTTTCAGCGCCGCAAGCGTCGTAGAAGAGAGCGATTGAATCGCCTCAAGCATGGAGCGGCGATCTTTAACCGCATCGCTCCACTGCTTATTTTCTTTAGCTGCATACCACCACATCGGCGCTTCCATAAATGTTTGCTGCCGATAATCCGTCAGCTTGTCGGCGAGCTCGTGGACGTACATTTTTTTCTCCCCCTACATCGTTTGCCTCGGCTTGCTGCCTTTATTCAAGCAGAGCTGCTTCCCGCGATTCCAGCGCATAGCGATACCCCTGCTCCACCATGAACAGCTGGCGCCGCAAGGCAAAATCCAGCTCCTTGGTGCCGTCGCTGACAACGGTATAAAACCACGCTTCGTTTCTTCCTTGCTTTGGCCTGAGAATGCGCCCAATGCGCTGAGCCTCCTCTTGCCTTGAGCCATAGCTGCCCGATATTTGAATAGCTACTGCCGCATCCGGCAAATCAACAGCGAAATTGGCAACCCTTGAAACCGCCAGCACCGGAACCTCGCCCGAGCGGAAACGGTCATACAGCAGCTGGCGTTTATCCTGCTCCAGCTCTCCGGTTATAACAGGAATCGCAAGCGCTTCGGCAACCGCATGCAGCTGATCTAAATATTGCCCGATAATGAGCGTAGGCACGCCTTCATGACGCTTCAGCAGTTCCCTAATTACAGATGCCTTTGATGGATTTTCTGCCGCAAGCCGCAATTGGGAACGGGGAGCGGCAGCCGCATAACGCGTGCGGACATCCTCACCAAGCGGTATGCGAATTTCGGTGCAATGAACAGCCGCAATATGCCCCTCTGCTTCAACCGCCTTCCACAGCCATTCATACTGCTTCGGACCAATGAGCGAAAAGACGTCCTCCGCGCAGCCATCCTCGCGGACGAGCGTTGCCGTTAGCCCAAGCCGCCTCGTCGCTTGAATATCTGCCGTCATTCGAAATACAGGTGCAGGCAGCAAATGCACCTCATCATAAATAATGAGCCCCCAGTCGCGCTCTGAAAATAAATTCATATGCTGGTAAGCTGCCGACTTCGCCTTGCGGCTCGTCAATATTTGATAGGTGGCAATGGTTACCGGGCGTACCTGCTTGAGCCCGCCGGCATATTCTCCGATGTGCTCTTCCAGCAGTGTTGTTTTGTCCAGGAGCTCGCGCTTCCACTGCTGGACCGAGGTGGTGCTGGAGGTCAAAATCAGGGTCGCGCTGCTTAGCTTAGCAAGAGCAGCCAGTCCCACAACCGTCTTGCCTGCCCCGCATGGCAGCACGACGACCCCGCTGCCGCCATGCACGGAGCCTTCAGCGCAGAAAACATCTACCGCCTGCTGCTGATAGGCTCGCAGCTCAAACGGCTTGCCTTGGCGCGTTACCTCACGCAGCTGCACCTTCAGCGCCTCGCCGGCGTGATAGCCCGCCTGATCGATGACGGGATAACCGAGCCGAGCCAGCTCCTGCTTGAGCAGCCCCCGCTCCTCCCCGCGAACTTCTACACCTAGCCCGCTGAGGCATGCTGCCAAATCCGGGCTAGCTAATTTCGGCCCGATTTCCGGATGGAGAGCAAGCTCCGCCAGCAGCTCCGCGCTGCCACTGAGCATGAGCTTGTCTTCTGCCTGCTCAAGGTGCAGCTTGCCATAGCGGCCCATCCATTTGCGTATGCTCATTTCCGTATAGCCCGGGATGCTCGATGAAGCATACTTCATCAGCAGCGCTATGACGTCCTCCGCTGCCATTCCCGACGCGCAGGCTTGCCACAGCGTCATGGCTGTCATCCGGTACGTATGCCAACCGCCTGGGCGTTTGACGAGCTCTGCGAAAGCAAGCAGCCTGCCAGCAGCTTCCTCTGCCCCGGCCTGCTTCATATTGAGCAGCAGCGTCATATCGCTTTGAACAATGAGCGGCTTGCTGCTTGGTTCCAGCATATTATCCCCTCCTTATGTATCTGTGTGCAGCCTGCCATTAGCACAACGGCGAAGCCAACCCACCCGGCCATAATGGCCTCCTATAGGAGCAGTATGCGGAAATAGGCCCTATTTTATGCAAGCATAAAAGTCGTTGTTATCTTTAGCTGGTCATAAAAAAAGAGAGCATGCCACCGTATTCTGTGACATACTCTCCATTTATCGTACTGCTGCTGCCATGCTCGTCCAGCACGCCGTTTAATGCTCTAACCTTCTAATGCTCTGACACATAATCCTCAGCCAGCCGTATGAGCAGTTCTGCGGATTTAAGCATGGCGCCTTCTTCGAAATCGAACTTAGGATGATGATGGGAATAGCTGGTGGACGTATCACCATTGCCCGCGCCTACCATCATAAAGCAGCCGGGAACTTCATCCAAATAGTAGGAAAAATCTTCTGCTACCATCATTTCATCGCCCCGCACCGCATTGCCTTCTCCGAGCATCGGCTCCGCTACGCGGAAAAAACGCTCCGCTTCATGCTCATTATTAATGACGGCAGGATAGCCGACGCGAAGCTGAAAATCGTATTTGGCGCCATACATTTGGCACGTATGCTCAATAACCTGCTTCAAACGCTCATGAATAAAATAACGGCTTTCCTCATCGAAGGAACGAACCGTGCCTTTCATCAAACACCGCTCGGCAATGACGTTATTCGTCGTTCCCGCTTGAAAAGAACCTATAGAAATAACCGACGGATGCAGCGGATTGATGCTCCGGCTAACAATCGATTGAATCGACTGCACGAGCGACGCCCCAACCACAATCGTATCAATTCCTTTATGCGGCATGCCGCCATGTCCGCCCAGCCCGATAATTTCAATTGTGAATTCATCGGCTGCGGCCATGAATGCGCCTGCTCTTGTCGATACTTGCCCAAATGGGAGCGGTGCCCACAGATGAATGCCATAGATAACATCTACGCCTGCAAGCGCTCCGTCCCTAATCATATGAATGGCACCGCCCGGCGTCACTTCCTCAGCAGGCTGGAACAGCAGTCTCCGCTCGCCTTTAATGTCACTGCGATGCTCCTGATAGAACTTTGCTATGGCCAGCATCGACGACGTATGACCATCGTGCCCGCAGGCATGCATAATTCCGGGTACCGTTGACGCATAATCACACTGCTTCTCATCTTGAATCGGCAACGCATCGATATCGGCGCGCAGAGCCACGACTGGCCCAGGCTGTTCGCCCTTTATCGTCACAACGATTCCATATCCGCCTACACCTTCCTCAAACTCGCAGCCGAATTCCGCCAGCTTCCCTGCGATCCATCTTGAGGTTTTCTCCTCTTGGAAGGATAGTTCAGGATGCTGATGGAGGTATCTCCGCCACTGCACCATCTCTGGATAAAGATGTTGCAGCTTTTCTAATGCATAGACACTGGTCAACATAACAGCAAACCTCCTTCACCTTTTACACAAATGACAGACCTATCGTCTTAATCGTATTAACTTACTCTATTTTAACAGAACGAAGCTCACATAAGGAAGCTTAATTGCAGGAATGTTTATTCGGATTGCTTTGTCGCCGTGGGTAAGGCTTGCACTGGCTGGGGAAACATACTATCATGAGAAATGAATGTTCAACAATTGGTTTTTGAATAATGAGGAGGAAACATCATGATTATTGAGAATACCGGTTTGAACGGTGTTCAGAGCGAGCTGTTCCATCTGGATGAATCGGCAGAAAAGCTCGGCTTCGTTCGCTGGCAGTGGGAATACTACCGCGCTACATATGATTTGAAACTGGAAGATAAGGCTACGAACTCTGAATACTTCTTGCGCATCAACACGCGTGCTGTTGAAGGAAAGCTTGAATCTCCGCATGCTGTACTTGCAATTGAAGCCGTATACATTGGCAGAGCAACGTTCCCGCATGGCATGGAGTATGAATCCCCGGTGCCACAGCCTATTTTGAACACAGCTACGCAGCGATTGCAGCAACTCAAGCAATTGCTTGACTAGTATGAGCAAAACGCAAAACGGCAGCCGTGGCAGGCCAGATTTTCTGCTTTTAATTTTCACGCTTCTGCTCGTCGGTTTTGGGCTCGTGATGGTATTCAGCGCGAGCTCAAGCATTGCTTTATATTCACCAAAGTATTTGAATGATCCGCTTTATTTTGTTAAGAAACAGGCGGTTTTTGCAGCAGCAGGCGTATTTTTCATGCTCATCATGATGAATATTCGTTACGAATTTTACAAGAAATCTTTTTTGCTTTTCTTTATTCCTGTCATTATTTTACTTGCAATTGTTCCTTTTGTGAGTGATAACACTAACGGCGCGCACAGCTGGCTACAAATAGGCTCACTAACTATACAGCCTACGGAGCCCGCAAAGCTCGCGCTTATTTTGTACTTGGGAGCACTCATTACCAAAAAAGGCGAGAAATTTCGCGACTTCAAAAAAGGGCTCGTTCCCGTCATCCTTGTGACAGGCTTCATCTGTTTCCTTATTATGCTGCAGCCGGATTTGGGCTCTTGCATGGTACTGGCAGGCTGCGCAACGGTTATGATTATGGCCGGCGGCGCAAACCTGAAGCAGGTATTCGTAACGGGAGGACTAATGGGACTTGTACTCTCGGTGGTAGTCAGCATTTCTATGGCGATCAGCCCGACAATGTGGTCTTACCGTACTGCCCGTTTTACTGCTTTTTTGGATCCTCTGGCAGACAAGCAGGATACGGGGCTCCAGCTCGTTTCCTCGTTACAGGCATTAGGACATGGCGGTTTTACTGGAGCAGGTTTTGGCGAAAGTGTACAAAAGCTGCATTATTTAACCTATGCGTATAATGATTTTATATTTGCCATTATCGCGGAGGAATTCGGCTTTATTGGCGCCTCGTTTTTTATTTTATTTTTTCTGGCTTTTTTATGGCGCGGCCTGATCATCGCTTTGCGCTGCTCGGATCAATACGGCACTATTATTGGCGTCGGCATTGTAGGGCTGTTCAGCGTTCAGGCATTCATAAACATTGGCGGAGTAACGGGCACTATACCGCTGACGGGAGTAACGCTTCCTTTCATCAGCTATGGCGGCTCGTCCCTGATGACATGTCTGATGTGTATCGGAATTCTTCTCAGCATTTCACGAGAAGCGAATCGCAATGCAAAGCCAAAAAACAAACGTCAAAACTAAAACAAGCTTCCCACCTGCTATGAGGCGCGGAAGCTTGTTTATTGTTGTGTCGTTATATCAGAATGAACAGCTTTATCCGCCGGAGCGGAACATGCCATCACCGATTATTTAATACGCGGGGTAGCTGTTTCCTCAAACACTTCTTCTTCCTTAAATACAACGCCTTCTACTTTCACATTGACTTCAACGACTTGAAGACCGGTCATATTCGATACCGACTCCCTTACATTGAGCTGCAGTTGGCGGCATACTTCCTGAATAGGAATGCCATAATGAACGATAATACGCAAATCAATTGCGGCTTCGAGCTGTCCGACTTCCACGGAAACACCCTTCTGCACGTTTTTCCCGCTTAGGCGTTTAGCAAGCCCTTCAGAAATCCCGCCAGACATGGCTGCTATACCTGGAGTCTCAAGTGCGGCGAGTCCCGCGATTGTTGCTACTACGTCATCAGAAATACGAATAATGCCTGTTTTAAGGTCCTCGGTCATCTTCTTCACTCCTCCATTTGCTATATATGTATATTGTACTGGATGGATTAACCGGAAGCAACTTTTGTCGATTAAAATAACGGTTATCTGTCGAATAGAATTGGATATATTATATAACAGGTTTGCAGACTTTAACAAAGGGGTGCCCATGTGAGACAGAAGCTGTTTTTCACCGGATTAATCGTCATGTTCGTCTTTAGTGCAATCGCACATTTCGCCCATCTGGACATGACGCTGCAATTTGCTGTTTCCGCTGTAGCGATTGTTTTCGCAGCAGGCTTTCTCGGGCAAGCAACAGAGAGCGTCGCCCATTATGCCGGACAGCGGCTTGGCGGCTTCCTCAATGCGACCTTCGGCAATGCCGCGGAGCTGATTATCGCGTTTTTCCTCGTCAAGGAAGGCTTGTTCGATATGGTCAAAGCGAGCATTACCGGGTCCATCATCGGCAACTTGCTGCTCGTGCTGGGGCTCAGCCTGCTGGCAGGCGGCCTTAAATTCAAGCAGCAGCATTTCAATCAGCAGCTGGCCCAGCATAACTCGACTCTCATGCTGCTTGCCGTCATCGGCTTGTTCGTGCCGGCCATCTTCGTTGGAGCCGAACATTTCACCATGGAGAAAGATCATTTTCTCAGCCTATCCGTTGCGGTCATTTTGATTTTGGCTTACGTGCTGTGGCTGCTGTTTTCCATGGTGACACATAAACAAATGCTGGCAGACAGCGAAATGAGCGCTGATCACGGCGAGGCGCCTGCATGGTCTAAGGGCCGCTCCGTCCTTATGCTCGTTGTAGCTACCGTTATGGTCGCTTTTATTAGCGAATGGCTTGTGCACACGCTGGATACGTTTACAACGCGTTTTGGGCTGTCTGAGCTGTTTGTAGGGGCATTCATCATTGCCATTGTCGGCAATGCCGCTGAGCACAGCGCTGCGGTTTTGCTGGCACTGCGCAACAAAATCGGGGCAGCTGTGGAAATTGCGGTCGGCAGCAGCCTGCAAATCGCCCTGTTCGTCGCTCCCGTGCTCATTATTGCCAGCGCATTAATGGGCAAAACGATGGACATTATTTTTACACCGATTGAGCTGACCGCTATCGCAGTATCCGTCTTTATCGCGAAATCGGTATCGGGCGATGGACAGACCAATTGGTACGAAGGGGCGCTGCTACTCATGGTTTATTGTATTTTGGGCATTGCTTTTTATTTGGTCTAAAGGACGGGAGTATGCTGAAACAGGATCTGGACTGCGCAAAAGGCTTGGAGTTCATAGACACAAAGAGAGACAGACAAAAAAAAAGGAGCAGGCCGCATGGTACGCCTACTCCTTTCTATTCAACGCTTCGTAAAGCTGAGCCAGATTGCGCTCCAAGCGACTTAGCAGCTCCTTGCCGCTATGCTCAGCGATCAATCCTGCGCGTACTGCAAAATCAATTTCCCGCGAGAATCCATACATCTGCGTGTCCAATACTTCCTCGTACAGCGGACATTGACGGGTCGTCAAGTTCTCCATCTGAACCTCAATCAATTTCTCTATTTTAGCCGCATCCTCCATAAGGAGACGAAGAGCTTTCTCATGCAATTGAACCGTGACTTCCGGTGAAGACATCGTTTTCCCCCCTAATGCGTGTACCCGCCGTCGTCTATACCCTTTATATTAGACGAAAAAGAGCCAATACACAAGGACAAAACAGAAAAGCGCCCCTTCGGCTAGCGAAGAGGCGCATGTACTGGTGTAACCTGTTTATTCAGAAACAACCGCAATATTCAGGTTATGCTTAGCGAAAACAGCTGCCATTGCGGCTTTTGCTTCCTCAGCATCTGGTCCGTGGACGTGAAGCTCGTAGGAGTGACCGCCTACCAGCGTAGTAAACAATCCCAAAATACTTTTAACATCAATATATTTGTTATCTGCTTGCAGAACGATTGATGAGCGGAATTGACCTGCTGCTTGGGATATTTCTACAATAGCTGCGTTGTTAGACATGGGGAACCCCTCCAATTAAATTAGTAAAGCTTACCTTCGAAATCATGATAACCTGAAATTAAAGATCGGGCAAGAGGCAAATTGTAAAACGCTTCTTTTTCATTTATTTCAAATTTTCGGAATTTAATGCCTCTAGCTCCGGAATAACGAAGTGCCCATCCTTGCGGATTAGCACATCATCGAAATAAATTTCCCCTCCGCCATACTCTGGACGCTGAATGAGCACAAGGTCCCAGTGAACGGACGATCGATTTCCATTGTCTGTTTCATCATAAGCGCGGCCCGGTGTAAAGTGCAGGCTTCCGGCAATTTTCTCATCAAATAAAGTGTCATTCATCGGGTGCAAAATATGCGGATTAAAGCCAATTGCAAATTCGCCAATATAGCGAGCGCCCTCATCCATGTCCAAAATCTCATTCAAGCGAGCCGTATCGCTGCTGGTCGCTTTGACGATTTTGCCATTTTCAAACGTGAAGCAAATGTCCGAGAAGGTTACGCCTGAATATACGCTGGGTGCATTGTAGGAAATGATGCCTTGTACCGAGTCGCGAACAGGGGCCGAAAATACTTCTCCATCCGGGATGTTGCGGTGGCCGG
Organism: Paenibacillus sp. Leaf72; assembly: GCF_001422685.1. Classification (NCBI taxonomy): domain Bacteria; kingdom Bacillati; phylum Bacillota; class Bacilli; order Caryophanales; family Paenibacillaceae; genus Paenibacillus; species Paenibacillus sp. Leaf72. Next base: position 391,537 of record NZ_LMLV01000023.1, read on the forward strand.
AGCATTTTTTGGAACCGATATTTTTAATGGAAAAAGTAAGATCTGTGCCTGGCGATACGATTCTGACGCGATCGGTTTTGTTCATCAAAGCCTGAAGCGGGTCCATCGCTTTGTCCATTTTGGCATAATCCAAATTACATACATTAAAATAAAAATCTTCAAACGATTCCGTGCTCATCTTCGCCAGCTGCGCCATGGATTCGTTCGGATAACGCATCACAACCCAGCGTGTGCGTTTTACCCGCTGATCCATATGTACAGCATCGCGATAAATTTGCTCATAGAGCCGCATTTTATCTTCTGGAACGTCGCTCATTTCATTGACATTGCCGCCTGCGCGAATGCCGATGTAAGCATCCATTTGCTTCATGCGCTGCAAATCATATTTCGTCCATTCTTCGATTTGCTCTTTGCTTCCGCTTCGCAGCAGCGTGCGCGTCACCGCAGGGTCTGTAATTTCTACAAAAGGTCTGCCGCCAAGCTTCGCTACCTCTTCAATTAAAGCTTTCGTCAGCTCGCGCTCCGAGCCGATCACTTCAATAAGTACATTTTCTCCTGGCTGAACACCGATGGAATAGCCTGCCAAATTGGCAGCTAGCTGCTGAATTCTTGGGTCACGCATGTTAAACTCTCCTCCAAATCATTGCTTCTCTATCGTTGATAAATACTACCAACTCCATCGTAACATGTTTAACAGGTGCGTGCATCCTTCATGGCGAAGTGGTGCCGTCAAAAGCGCTGAGCGAGATGTTCGTCGTCCGCTTCTCCGTAATCCGCTTTCCCTGCTTTTGATAAGCAAATGTTGTTTGCTCCTGCAACTGGAGCGGCACCAGCTTGCTGCGGTCGATCGTCAGCTCGTATTGCCCATCCACCTCTAAGGTGGACAGCATTTGCTTCAGCTCCTGATTGGACTTCTCATATGTGCGCAGCCATTCCTGCCGGAGAGCTCCTTCCTTAGCGGGAGCCTGGCTCGCGAGCGCCGCCATTTCTGCCGTCAAGCGCTTCTCCCACCGTTTCTTCGCTTTCCCCTTGTCTACGGCTGCATGAAGCACGAGATGCCCTTCTGCGGTTGCCGTCGTTTGAATACTTACCTTATTTGTCGCTTGCTGAATCTCCTTAAGCAGCTCAGCTGGCACGGCGTATTCGCTCTGGTCCGCAGCTGTTGCTGCATACGATTTGACCTGCTCATGGTCCACTACCTCTCCCGAGAAGCGCAGCGGCGAATAGCTCCAGCCATCTGCTCCAATAATGGAAGTAGTGCCGCTGAAGCTGTATTTATCCGTTGCCGCAAGTCCTGCTGCTGATAAAGAAAGCCATTGCTCCGGCGTTCGTTTGTCTGCCACATCCATGCAGCCGCTCAGCCATGCCGTGCATGCGAATAAAGCTAATAGAACAGCTAGCTTAATGGTTTTCATTTTTTCTTCCCTCCATAAGGTTGCTTTTGCTTTCTCTAGCTTCCCCGAAGCAGCAGGCTCCTTATTCCTTTCTGGGCTTCTATTATCTAATGAAGCAGGGCTGCAAAAAAAGAAAAAACGCCTGAGCAAAATGCCCAGACGCTTCTCCTATTTTTTTTCAAACAAAAATCTTATGTCTAATGCCTGCTCTTATCCTACGCCGAGACGAATACAGTTTCTTCCATTATTTTTTGCATCATATAAGGCCATATCTGCACGATAAAATAGCGATTCCACGCTGATTTTATCATTTTCAAACGTCCATTCCGACACGCCGCATGACACCGTCACTTTAGGATCCGTCTCCGCTTCCACAAGCAGACGAATACGTTCAGCAATTCGAAAAGCTTGTTCAGAACGAATGCCTGGCAAATATACGGCCAGCTCCTCCCCGCCCCATCGTGCAGCGATGTCTCCCTGCCTAATCGTAGTCCGTATAATTTCGCTCACTTGGATTAAAATACGATCCCCAACCTGATGGCCGAATGTGTCATTAATGCGTTTGAAATGGTCGACGTCGACGAGCACGAGTGAGCCTAACGGATCTTTGCGCTGACGGCTCTGGATTTGCTCGTTCAAGTAGTGGCGGGCATGCAGCCCCGTTAAATTGTCCGTAATAACCATGCGGCGAACCTCTGCATGCAGCGAAGCGTTCGTCACCGCCAAGGCAATATGTGTGGACATAATTTGGAGCAGCTTATAATTGTCGTAGGAGAAATAATGAGGGTTTTTATGCGTAACCATGATCACGCCCACTACTTCATCCTCAACCATAATAGGGGCAGCGATCAGCGAGCGGGAGCCAGTGTAATCCATCATTTTAGACGTTACGACACGGGTTTGCCAATAATCTGACAAAATAAGCGGTTCTTTCGTTCGGTTAATAATGCCGCTAAAGCCGTAATCCGGCACGAATTGCTCGCGTGCAAGCGTAGGAATGTTGCTGGACATGACATTAAATTGGTTGCGGTCTTTATCCAATTGGAGAATCGAGCAATAATCCGCTTCAAAAATATTAAGCAACTCATTCGTCGCAAACTTGAATATATCCTTAAGCTTCAGCGATTGATTCAGCCGTTTCGCCAGCTCATTAATGACGCGAAGCTCGTTAATGAGCAAATTGGACTGCTCGTACAGCTTGGCATTCTCAAATGCAGATCCCGCTGTATCCGCCAGCAGCACGAAGGCCGGCATATTCGCAATATCCCAGCGCTCAGCGTCAATCGAGATGCAGAGCACGCCGTAAGCCGCCTGCTTGCCGCTCATTGGAACTGCTAGGCGTATCGTGCCATCCCGCTCCTTCTGCGTCATCGGCTTGCCTTCCATGAAAGCTTTCGCAACAATGTCATGCGCTGTATTTTTAAAAATAAGCGGCTTGACGCGCGCGTCGCCATTCAAATGGTCTTGGGACAAATATAGATTGACTTCGGAGCTCGGGTAAAGCTGACCTAAACTGCTTAGCATTTCGGACAGTACGGCTGTAACGTCGAACTGATCATACAATCGCTTAGCTGCCAGAAACAGGGCATCGCGCCTATTGGCATCCTTCTCCGTTCGTTTTTGCTGGAGCATCAAATCCCGGACATATATATGTTCGAAAGAGCGGTAGAAGCAGCTGCGGAAATGAAGGGCACTAAGCCTTGCCTGCTGCTCAGCTTCGGCGGTACTGCTTGGGGCAATATGTATAAATATGCTGAATGGCTCGCCACTCGAGCGTTTGCGGACAGGAACAGCAGCAGCATGAGCAGGCGGCTCTCCAAACGTCACTGAAGCTGCGCAGCCAGACTCAGCTACTTGTGCAGCAAGCATTCGCAGCTCATCGCGCCACAACTCCGCCTGCCCTTTAACAGCACCCGCGCTATCAATTAAACGCAGCTCCCAGTCAAATAATAATGAGGCGCCCTGCACCGCTTCCGCTTCTTCGCTTGCCTCCCTGAACCATAGCTCGAAGCTGTCCTGAAGCAGCGGCATCATATATGGCCTGTCCGCATCGTTAATATCTTCGTGCATAAACCATATTTCAGGATGCAATTGCTCTACAGGAGCTGCAGCCTGAGCAAAGTGATCGTTATTATTCCCATCTCGGTTTCGATTGTTCATCTGCAACACCCAACCCTTCTGTCGGTCTAAACAAGGAGATGAGCAGTCATCTATGTATGAAGAAGATACCATCATCATACTTTATTTTTAAGAATATTGCACTAATTAACAGTTGGTTTATAGGCCTAAAGACTCTATATCATTCCCGATTAGCATAACAGGCTATTTTTCTTGACTTTCTGCTTGAATTTCATATAATATTAATTGTTGAATACATGGGCGTACGGTTTTGTGTCACCCTCGAGAATAAGTTCACTGACAGGCCTGCGGCTGAGGTGCTTGTTAGGCTCTAAGTTTTGACTTGAGCATTTGAGCTTGTTCCGCGAAACACAACCCCATCTTCAAAAATCCCATTTGTTGAAGGAGTTAACACGACGCATGTCACGTTATACAGGACCTAAATTTAAATTAAGCCGCCGCCTTGGTATTTCCCTGAGCGGAACTGGCAAAGATCTCAAACGTCCATTTCCACCAGGCCAACACGGCCCGAACCAACGCAAGAAATTGAGCGGCTATGGCGTTCAATTGCAAGAAAAACAAAAGCTGCGCCATATGTATGGTTTGAACGAGAAGCAATTCCGCAACTTGTTCGACAAAGCAGCTAAAATGAAAGGTATTTCCGGCGACAACTTCCTCGTGCTTTTGGAAAGCCGTCTGGATAACCTCGTTTACCGTCTTGGCCTGTCCAACTCGCGTGCTGGTGCGCGCCAATTGGTTTCTCACGGTCACGTAACAGTTAACGGCAAAAAAGTCGACATCGCTTCTTACACAGTATCGCTTAACGACGTAATCGGCCTGCGCGAGCGCAGCCGTGGTCTGAAAACGATCAAAGAAGCTATGGAAGGCCGTCATCACCTGCCTAACTACCTTGAGTTTAACGACCAAGCGCTTGAAGGCAAGTACGTTCGTTTCCCAGAGCGTGCTGAGTTGACGCAAGAAATCGACGTTAAACAAATCGTCGAGTTCTACAGCCGTTAATAAGCTGAAACGCGCCGTCCTTTGGCGGCGCGTTTCATTCCGAGAAATATAGAGATAGGATAGTGTTAGAATATTCTTTCCTATATTTTAAAGGAAATCCCCGGTCATCTTATGATGGCCGGGGATTTTTTTGTTCACTTATTTAGGATGGGGTGTTCTCGTCTTGGCCCGATTCCTTAGAGGACAGCAATTGCATTAATGCCTCGCTCGTTGAGGAAGCTTTCGCCGGAACCGCGACAGCGGGCACTGGGGCAGGGACTGATGTATTTTTCGTCGTTAATCCCTTCATTAAAGCAAACACATCAATGCCCGCTACACTTTTCAGCATTTCTGGCGCTGTAGCCATCAAGGAAGTGACGTAATTGCTTAGACGCATCGCCCCTTCGCCATTGCCCGTATCCACAACGGTCAGCTTATCAATGCCTTTAATTGGCTCAGCGACCTTGCCTGCCAGCTCAGGCAGCATTTTCACAATAATGTCGAGGATCGCTGCCTCTCCAAACTTCTCGAACGCCTCTGCCAGCTTTTCTTTTGCCTCGGCTTCCGCTAGACCGCGCAGCCTTATCACTTCGGCTTCCGCTGTACCTTTGGCCCGCTCAGCATCCGCTACGGCCAAGCCATCCAGCCGCTTCTGCTCGGCCATCGCCTTCGCTTCCGCTTCGATGCTGTACTGCAGCGCATCCGCCTCACGCAGCCGTTTGGATTTCTCCCCTTCTGCCGCCTGCTCGACTGCATAACGATCGGCATCCGCTTTTTTCTTCACCTCAGCGTCGTATTGCTTCTCTCTACGCAAAATTTCTTTTGCTTCAAGGTCAATCTCCCGTTCTTTACGCACCAGCTCAACTTTCATTTGCTCTTCGACCACGCTCTGCTTCGCCCGAGCTTCTTGAATGGCGTAGGCCTGATCCGCTTCCGCTTTCGCGGTATCCTGGTCTTTTTTGAAGGAAGCGACTTTGAGCTCTTTCATTTTCTCTGCCTCCGCGATATTCGTATCCCGCAGCAGCTCGGCCTTCTGTCCTTCCTCTTCGGCACTCGCCTTCTTAATTCTTGCATCCCGCACCGCCTCAGCTTGTGCAATGTCTGCATCCCGCTTCACTGCCGCTATACGAGGCTTGCCGAGCGCATCCAGATAACCATGCTTGTCGCGCAAATCTTTAATCGTAAAGGAGACAATTTGCAGCCCCATCTTTTTAAGATCTTTGGCCGCCACGCTTTGTACCTCTTGGGCAAACCGATCGCGGTTGCGATATACTTCCTCTACCGTCATGGAACCTAGAATCGCCCGCAAATGCCCTTCCAGCACTTCCTGTGCCTCGCTCTTCAGCTCTTCTGTCGGCTTGCCCATGAACTGCTCGGCAGCTGTTGCGACATCCTCTACGATACCGCCGATTTTAATGATCGCGACGCCATCGGCCATAACCGGAACACCTTGCTCCGTATACACCTCTGGAGTAGACACATCAAGCTTATGGGAAAGCAAAGAAAGAAATTCAGCCTTCTGGAAGATTGGCAGTATAAAAGCGCCTCCTCCTCTGACGATTTTAATGCGGCGGCCGCTGTCATCTGTCATAACATTGCGGGTTCCAAGAAATGAGCCGGTTACAATCATCGCCTCATCTGGGCTAACGGTTTTGTAGCGAGCCCAGAACGCGAGTCCTAGTACGACGAATACAGCAACAACAATAATGGGAATAAGCAAAAATTCAGGCATAGTATCAAGCTCCTCTCTATTTGTCAAATAGCCAGTTATAACAGTGGATCAAGCAAAAACGACTTCGTCGTCCTTCTGGGACGAGCGAAGAGCTTTGTCGGAGAATTCTAAGCGGATATAAGGAAGAAACTTATACATTCTTAGAATTCAAGGTGAAACGGCTGTCGCCGTCCTCTGGCGGCGCGTTTCATTCCGAGAAATATAGAGAAAGGATGGCAAAATCATATCCTTTCCTATATTTCAAGCTGAGACACATACAGCGTATGCTCCTTCACTTCAATTACGACAACGCGGACGCCGCTTGGAATCGGTTCGCCGTCAAAGCTTGCGGCAATTTGATTGGAAAATCCCGCTCCTGCCGGCATCAGCACCTCGCCGCATCCAATCGCCGGAATCGGTACCAATACTTCTCCAAGCCGCCCCGTGAAATCATGAATGGAGACGGCTGTTGAATTTTCGCTTTCGCTCATCGGCTTCACATATAGGAAATATACGCCTCCGCCTGCGACGATCGCGACTAATCCAGCAATGACAAGGACTATTCCAGCTGTCAGCGGTGAATATTGCTGCAGCAGCAGCCCTGCGCCGCCAAAGGCGGTAATACCGCCTACGAGCGAGGTTGGCTGAAGCCAGCCATACCCCTCGCTGGCGAGGAAATCGAGCGCTCCGTCAAAAGCAGAGCTTAGAAAATCGCCAAATATAACGCTTACAATTGCATAAAGCACGCCGCCAAACAGACAGCCCCAGAACAACGCCTCCACTTTGTCCTCCCCTTTCTGCAACCAAATGCTGTTATAACTGTTTTTATTTATTACGATAATTCCTTGGGATTTGTTTCAAAAAAATAAATAAGTCTACACAATTTGTCCCAAATGCTTTACTATATTTCTTTTTTTCATACTAATTATTCCTTAGTTTTATGGGTATCACATATTTCTCGTATCCATAACATAGCAAATGAGTGAAGTCAATCATCTTCCCTCTTTTCGAAATGGTGTTTTATGCTATAATAGTTGGGTGTATTGGAGGAGGAGTTAATTCATATGCAGGAAGATCAACAACCATCATCATCCCGCAGAAGCGGCTGGCGCACATTTGGACTCGTAACATGGCTAACAGTAAAGTGGCTCTGTTACCTTGTCATATTCGTCGGTTTGCTAACGGGAGGAGCCGTAACGGGCTATGTGGCCTCTTTGGTTAAAGGAGAAGAAGTACGACCGCGAACCTTAATTGAAGAGAAAATAAACGAAAACTCAGTTACCGGCTTTGTCTTCTTTAATGATGATACCCTTATTGGACAGCTTCGTACGGAAGAAGATCGTATTCTAGTCGATTACGATGAGCTTCCCCCGCAAGTCATTAACGCCGTGCTTGCGATTGAAGACAATAATTTTGAAACCCATTATGGCGTTGATTTGAACGGTTTGGGACGGGCAGTCAAGCAAAAGCTGCTTAATGAAGATACGCAGACGGGCGGCAGTACGCTTACCCAGCAATTGGCACGACGCGTATTTTTAAGTCTGGACGTAACCGACAGCCGTAAAGTGAAGGAAATTTTTCTCGCTCTGCGGATGGAGCGCTACTTGACGAAGGAAGAAATTCTTGCAGCATATTTGAATAAAGTACCATTCGGAAATGGCTCAAGCGGCTACAATTTATATGGAATCAAGGCGGCCGCCAAAGGTGTTTTCGGCATTACCGATTTGAGCAAGCTGAACATTGCGCAATCGGCTTATTTGGCCGGACTGCCGCAGCGTCCTTCCGCTTATACCGCGTTTAACGGCAAAGGCCAGTTCAATGAAGGCGGCTTTGACCTCGCCATTGAGCGTCAGGCGACCGTGCTGATGCGGATGCTCCAAACCGGACGCATTACCCAGCAGGAATATGATGAGGCGAAAAAATTCGATATTCGCGGATCGCTCGCAAAGCCAGTAGCGAAAGCCTATACGACGTATCCTTATCTCATGCTGGAGGCAGAGCGCCAAGCGGCGGAAGTTATGCTCATGCAGCAGGACCCGACGCTAACCGTAGCCGATCTTCGCAAGAAGGAAAACGCCGATCTCATAGAAGAAGCGCGCGAGCATTTGCTCCGTGGCGGCTATCAGGTGCATACAACGATTGACAAAGACATTTATAAAATGATGCGTGATATCGGCAATGATCCGAGCAACTTCACTCCGGACAGCAAGGAGAAAGGCATTGAACAAATTGCTGCCGTTCTCGTCGATCACAAAACCGGAGCGATACTTAGCATGCTGGAGGGCCGTGATTTTTACGAGGAGCAAATGAACTTTGCCACTCAGATGACGCGGCAGCCGGGCTCAACGATGAAACCTATCGCCGCCTATTTGCCAGCCATTGATAAAGGGCTGATCCAACCAGCAAGCATTTTGGATGATGCACCGATTATTTTGAAAAACAGTGGTTCCAGCTATCACATTCCAAAAAATGCAAATAACCGTTACAGCGGCCTTGTTACCGCTCGCGAAGCGCTCAACCGCTCGCTTAACTTGCCAGCGCTGAAAATTTTCCTCGATGAGGTTACGATTAAGGAAGCCTGGAAGTTTACTAGAAAGCTCGGCATTACAACGCTGCAGCCAGAAGATGATGCCGCACAGACCGGCGTTCTTGGCGGACTCAGCATCGGGGTGTCTGTTGAAGAATTGACCAGCGCCTATGGCTCGATTCCGAATCAAGGTCTGTACAATGATTCTTACATGATCGCCAAAATTACGGATGCTAATGGAAAAATCGTCTATGAGCATCAGCACGAGCCAACTCGCGTCTTTTCCGAGCAGACCGCTTTCCTGATGACGGATATGCTTCGCACCGTTATTTCCAGCCCAAGCGGCACAGCGAATTCCTTGACTTCACGGCTTAAAAATTACGGTAAAATTCCGTACGCGGGCAAAACGGGCTCCACGCAAAACTACGGCGACGTCTGGTTTATGGGCTTCACCCCAGATGTCACGCTTGGCGTATGGGCCGGCTATGAGAAGCCGATCTACACGCTCGAAGGCGACAGCCGCAAGCGCGCCCGCGAAATTTGGGCGAAGATGATGAATCAGCTGGCCGATCAGAAGCCGGAGATGTTTGCAACCAAAGCGTTCAATCAGCCGGATGGCGTTGTTAAAGCAACTGTATCCAGTGCCAGCGGCAAGCTGCCGACTTCATTAACTAGATCAGCAGGCATGCTGGTAACCGACTGGTTCAACAAAAAATATATTCCTAAGCAAGCGGATGATGCCCTTGTGAATATGTCATTCATACGCTATAACGGCGTCAATTATGTCGCTCATGATGCAACACCATCTGATTTCATTTCGCAGCAGACGGTTATTAAGCGCAAGAAGCCGCTTGATGAGCTTATGGATGAAATCAGCAAAGTGCTTTCCCGCGTTCCGGCAAGCAGCCGCAGAGCGCTCAGCTATTACTTGCCTACGGATGCAGGCAAAAACGCGCCTTCCAAGGTCGATCCACGCAAGGATGACGGAAGTGCGCCAAGTGCACCGGGAAATGTGTCACTCACATCGATTGGCCAGGGCGTAGTCAGCCTTTCCTTCTCCGCTCCGGGCCAGAATGATGTCGTTGGCTTCCGGTTATATCAGGCTGTTAACGAAGGCTCCTTTAACAAAGTAGGAAATTCCATCCTGCTGGGAGATACTTACAGCGCGAGCTTTACCGTCAGTGCCAGCAATGGCTACAGCTTCTATGTAACAGCCGTGGATGTTGCCGGCAAGGAATCGGCACCAAGCCAAATTGTCCGCTTCGGCAAGGCGCCTGTCGCACCTGAAATCCCTGATCCGCTTAATCCGGGCCAGCCTCCTGAAGAAGGCGGCGATCCAGGACAAGGTCAAGGACCTGATGTTCGGCCAACGCCGGAAATCGGCTTGGCTGCTCCAGCAGCTCCTGCTGGCCTTTCCGCGCAGGGCAATGAAACAGGGATTACCTTGTCTTGGCAGGCAAGCGCAGCTGGCGAGCAGGTCACGGTGTATCATGTATATTTCGCCGCAGGCAACGATGGCAAATATGTGGAAGTAGGCTCCACCGCAGAGACGAGCTTCGTCTACGCCTCGCCGCTTTCGTCAGGAACGTTCTACGTGACAGCGGAGAACGCGGTCGGGCAGTCGGCTCCTTCCTCGAAAGCAAGCATTGGCGGTTAAACGTTATTTTTCACAGATAAATCGTTCTAAAGCAAAAGCTCCGGTTCCGCAACTAACGTTGCAGGAACCGGAGCTTTTTTAACTTAACACACAGCCTAATCCTCAATCGTAGATAAATCGCCTGTTGGCAAATTCAGCTCCCATGCCTTCAGCACACGACGCATAATTTTGCCGCTGCGCGTCTTTGGCAGCTTATCCTTGAATTCAATTTCCCGGGGAGCCGCATGTGCAGACAGGCCCACTTTCACAAACTGGGAAATTTCCGCCTTCAGCTCATCGGATGCTGTGTAGCCTTCACGCAGGGCGATAAAAGCTTTAATGATCTCGCCGCGCATCGGATCAGGCTTGCCAATGACGCCTGCTTCGGCAACCGCTGGATGCTCAACAAGCTTGCTCTCCACCTCAAACGGCCCTACTCGCTCGCCCGCTGTATTAATTACATCATCAATGCGGCCCTGGAACCAGAAGTAGCCATCCTCATCGATATAGGCGGAGTCGCCCGATACATACCAGCCCTCCAGATGAAAATATTCTGCGTATTTGGCTGGGTTATTATAAATTTTGCGCATCATCGAAGGCCATGGCGTGCGAATCGCCAAATTGCCCATTCGGAATGGCGGCAGCACATTGCCTTGATTATCAATAATCGCCGCTTCCACCCCCGGCAGCGGCTTGCCCATTGAGCCTGGCTTAATCGTCATCGACGGGTAATTGCAGATCAGCTGTCCACCCGTTTCCGTCATCCACCACGTATCGTGAATGCGCTGCTGATAAACCTTCATCCCCCAGCGAACGACTTCTGGATTGAGTGGTTCGCCCACGCTGAGCACATGACGCAAGCTCGACAAATCGTAGTTCAATACGACGTCATCGCCTGCTCCCATCAGCATGCGGAACGCTGTTGGCGCACTGTACCAGACGGTGACGCCGTATTTTTGAATGGTGCCATACCAATCCGCCGGGCTGAACCTGCCTCCTCTTACAACAATCGTAGCCGCATTCAGCCATGGGGCAAAAATGCCATAGGACGTTCCCGTTACCCAGCCCGGGTCGGCGGTGCACCAGTAAATATCATCCTCTTTCAGATCGAGGACAATCTGGCCTGTATATTTATGCTGAATCATTGCATTTTGTACATGATAGACGCCCTTAGGCTTGCCGGTCGAACCGGACGTATAATGCAAAATAAGGCCATCCTCGCGTCCGAGCCATTCGATCTCGCTATCGGTCGATGCCTGCTGCATCTCGGCGGCATAATCGACGATTACGTCATCCGTCTGCACCTCATCGCCGTAAACGATAATATGCCGCAGCGATGGAATTTCATCGCGCTTAATCCGGCTAAGCAGCGCTGGCGTTGTGATAATCGCAGACGCTTCACTGTCTTGCAGGCGGTCCTTGACTGCTGTTTCCATGAACGCTTCAAATAACGGGCCGATGACGGCGCCGAGCTTGAGCGCTCCGAGCACGCTGATATACAGCTCAGGCGTTCGCGGCATAAACACGAATACACGCTCGCCCTTCGTTATGCCGAGCCCCCGCAGCACATTCGCAAATTGATTCGATTGCGCTTGCAGCTGTCCAAACGTATAAGCCTCGTCGCGCGAGCTGTCGCTGTAATAAAGCGCAACCTTATCTCCTTTGCCTTCAGAAACGTGGCGATCTATCGCTTCATAAGCCATATTCACCTTTCCGGTCTGGTGCCAGCTGAACTGCTGCTCGATCGTTTCCCATCGGAAGGTTTTTACAGCTTCATCATAATCAACCAGGTTAGAATTATTGGCTATTGCTGGAATTCGCTCTTGATGTAGATCAGACATTCTATCACTCTCCCATCAAATCTATTACACCTTTACCGAGTGGAATACGCTTACATGGACGATTATAACATATCTGCTTTATTTTCGACCATGCTTTTCATTTGGCTGAATGTTTGCTATAACCATTAGTAGAACAAGCTTTACCATTTAGGCAGCACCACAGAGAGGGGAGTATGCCTTGCAGCATCGCAAACATTATCAGCAAGACAAAATCATACTCGAAGACGGCCGGGAGCTTGTGCTGGAAGGGCCTGTTCCCGCTGAGCAGCTATCACAGCTTATCATGCATCCAGACCTTGATGCGTTTCGCAGGCCTACCGAGCAGCATGAGGCGCTTGTGGAAATCGCCGCCTTGGAAGAAGGCCGCATTATTTTGACACGGGAAGCTGATTGCATCGTCGGTTATGTCACCTTCCATTACCCCGATGAGCTAGAGCGGTGGTCCGAAGGAAATATGATCGATTTGGTCGAGCTTGGCGCTGTCGAAGTAGCCAATGACTACCGCTCCTATGGGCTCGGCAAAAAAATGATCCAGCTCGCCTTCGCGGAGCAGCAGATGGAAAACCTGATTGTTTTCACAACGGAATATTATTGGCACTGGGATTTGAAAAGCACGGGTTTAAGCGTCTGGGAATATCGCACGATGATGGAAAAGCTCATGAAGTCTGTCGATATGATTTGGTACGCAACGGATGATCCGGAAATATGCTCTCATCCCGCCAACTGCCTGATGGTGCGGATCGGCAGCGAGGTGCCGCTGGCATCGATCGAACAGTTTGACCGCGTTCGGTTTCGGCAGCGGTTTATGTATTAAGGATAGATCGGCGTTATAGGCCGGAGGAGGACGTGATTCGTTTATGCCGTCAAATGCTATTTTTGTGCATCAGCCAGGCTGCTCGCTTTATAAATTTGGCGAGGAGCATCCTTTTAATCCGATCAGGCTGACGCTTACGGTTGACCTGCTTCAAGCACTGGGTGCGCTCCCCCAGAAGCATTGGCATGAGACGGACCGCCAAGCAAGCAGCCAAATGCTCGCGCTGGCGCATCGCCAGGACTACATAGAAGCGGTTAAACAGCTCAGTACGCAGACGCCAGCAGCGGAAGAACAAGACAGCTCCGGGCAATTTGGGCTTAATACGGAGGATACGCCTTTTTTCCCGGGCATGCATGACGCAGCGGCGGCTATCGTCGCTGGTTCCGTAGAAGCGGCGGAGCAGGTGATGAGCGGCAAGACGCTGCATGCTTATCATATGGCAGGCGGGCTGCATCACGCTTTTCCAGAGCGCGGTTCCGGCTTCTGCGTCTACAATGACGCGGCCGTAGCGATTAAGCATTTGCGGGAAACGTATAATGCGAGGGTGCTTTATATCGATACCGATGTCCATCATGGCGACGGGGTGCAGTGGATTTTTTACAATGATCCCGATGTGTGCACCTACTCTATCCATGAGACGGGCAAGTTTCTTTTTCCCGGTACCGGCTATGTGTATGAAAAAGGAACCGATGCGGGCATTGGCACGTGCTTTAATCTGCCAATGGAGCCTTATACGGAGGACGATTCGTGGCTGGAATGCTTCCGCTCCTCCATTACGAAGGTCGCGGCCGCTTTTAAGCCCGACATTATTATTAGCCAGCATGGCTGCGATGCCCACGCCTATGATCCGCTGTCGCATATTCATTGCAGCATGCGCATTTATAGCGAAATGCCTGCCATTATCCATGAGCTGGCCCATACGTTTGCGGGAGGCAAATGGGTCGCGCTAGGCGGTGGCGGCTATGACCTGTGGCGCGTCGTTCCGCGTGCTTGGGCACTCGTATGGCTGACGATGACCGATCACCCAATCGCCTTGGCGCTTGCCGGCAAAACGGGTGCGGGGCTCAAGGAAGCCGGGTTCACCCCTGAGAGCAATCTGCGACTGCCGCAGCAGTGGCTCGATAAATGGCAAGAAAGCAGCCCTAGCGGGCTGCCCGAATGGTGGCTGGATGATTTGGCGCAAATTCCGCCTATTCCCCGCCGTAGTGAAATTGAAGCCAAAAATCGTGCTATTTGTGAAATCGCAATACAGGATTTATAAGCTGGCGTGGCCGAACAGAGCGGGCTATCTATGAAAAACTGCGGGGTGAGAAGCTTTGAGGGAAAACTTAAGGGAAGCTTTCCGAGAAACGTTTAAGAGGCTTTCAAGGAAGCCTTCAAAAAAAACCTCCAAGCTTCCCCCGCTCGCTCTGCCTCAAAGCTCGAATGTCTTTTTCAAATGAGCCTCAAGCTTCGCTAAGCCATCATCCACATCAGGCTCGCGCATCGAAGAATAAAGCGAGAATGTAGGCAGCGGCTTCAGCCCGCAATACTCTTGGGTTTTATGTACGCTGAACAGCACCTCGTCCTCGCTTTTTCCTTCCAGGAAGCCCGCTGGATCGGAGAAAGCGCCAGCGGACGATCCCCAGGTGAGCGACAGCATATATTTTTTATCGGTGAGCAGCCCGCCCCGGCCAAACTTCGTCGCTTTGCCGAAAAAGATATTCGGCAGATAAATGTCGTCGATATATTTTTTAAGCAGGCCCGTAATGCTGAACCAATAAATCGGCGTCTGAAAAATAATGACGTCGGCCCATTGGAATTTTTGAATCTCCTGCTCCACCTCATAGCCCTCTGCAACCGTTGTTGTCTGAACCGTATGCTGCGCAGAAAGCTGTGAAACCGCCGCGGCAACGAGTGTCTGGGTCAGCTTACCTTGCGCTCTGTCATAATAATCATGTCCGTTCACAATCAGAATGTTCGTCATCTGCTTGCAGTCCCCCTGTAGGTGTTTAAAATGGCAAGCTTGCTTAGGCTACTGATAGACCAGTTCTACCTTGCTTATTAAATCAAGTGCAGCCTGCTTCGCCTCCTGCGGCGTATCGGCCACGGTAATGACATAACCGAGCCTGTCATCCGAGCTTCTGGCTACGGAAATCTGGTCGCCTTGCTGAACCGATATATGCGAACGGACGATAGCGTCTCCCGGCTGCAAATGCTCAAGCCCTTCTACAGAGGCAACGGTGCCGTCCTTCTCGGCCAGCAAATAAGCGATCGCCGCCGCTCGGCTGCGGCTGGCATGAACATTGACAGGTTCTGCTAAATAATAATGCACGGTCGCTTCAAAAAAATCAACACCGAGCGCTTGAACGAGCAAATCGGAGGAAATATTGTCCCCACCAGGCCGGCCGTTCACCTCAATGATGCGCGGTCCTTGCTCCGAAAGCTTCACCTCGACATGGCTAGGGCCATCCGTAATGCCTATTGCCCGCAGCGCGCTTACCGCTGTTTCAATAATTTCCGCTTGCTTATCCTTATGCACGGAGGTAGGCAGCGTATGCGCCACCTCGACGAAATAAGGCAGCGGCGACGTTATTTTTTCGGTAACGACCGCAAACGCCGGCTCGCTATTTTCCAGGAAAATTTCCACGCTGAACTCCTGGCCATCCAAATATTCTTCAACCAAATATTCCTCTCTCACTTTGAAATCCATATACGTTACTTTAAAATCCGAGATGATCGCCATCGCTTCCTTCAGCTCATCCTGCCCGGAAATAAAATAAACGTTTTGGCTGCTTGCGCAATTGGTCGGCTTAAGTACAATAGGATAGCCAATTTCACGAGCCGCAGCCTCCGCTTCCTCATAAGTTCTCACCTTCCTGTATTTTGCGCTGGGCACCCCAAACGCCTCATAGGCTTCACGGGCCAAATCTTTATTTCTTGATTTTAACGCCGCTTCATACGGCACGCTTCTAAGCCCCAGCCGCTCTGCCACCTTTGCCGTCAAATGCGAGGCATAGTCCGTCGCCGGAATTAAAGCATCCAGCTTGCCGAAATACGCTGAGCTGCGAATCGCCTCGTAAACGGACTCCTCATCTCTTATATCCGCAACAATTAAATCATGGTAAATGCCCTCATAGCCATACGTACGCGGGTTATCCACAGAAGATACAATCGAAATCACGGTGCAGCCCTGCTGAAAGGCAGCTCTTGCGAAGCTCACCCCGTAGAAGCTCGGCTCAACAAAAGCGACGATTTTAGTTTCGGTCATATAACCATTCTCCTTTAGTTCATGAATTTATACTTCCAGCGTTTTTTTCGCCTTCACGCCGCTGCTTGCTACTAGCATCCGGTGCAAAATCAGCCCGACGAGCATCAGCCCGCCCATGCAGAGAAAGCCAACAGCTGCGGAATAACGGTCGATGAGCAAGCCCAGCGCCGAAGCGGATACCGTCTGCAGCAGCAGCGAAATGGCCATCCACACCGACATCGCCCGGCCCATGTACGACTTCGACACACTCTCCATCAGCGTCGTCGTCATGACGATTCGCAGCGAGGAATTGCTGAGGCCGATGAGCACACTGCCCAAGTAAAGGATAAACGCAAATGTGTTGAATGCGACAGCGACTAATACACCGAAGGCTACGGCGAAAAATAAAGCAATCGTCGTATTTTTCGATAATTTCGCGGCCAGCGGAGCGGCAATGAAGCCCGATAGCAGCCCGCCAATGCCATAAAACATATCCGACAGGCCAAACACGACCGAGTCGCCCTTTACGGCATCGCTCACATAACCCGGCAGCACGACATTATAAATCATCGTGGATACTAACGGAATAATAGCGATGACGCCGAGGAAAAAAATAAACGGGCGCTCAGCCAAATAGCTGAGTCCATTTTTAAAGCTGGAAACAAACGATTCTTCTTTATTTTCAACCGCAATCGCTTCATAGCTGACCCGGAACAGCAGCAGGCTGCTGACGATAAACACAAGGGCATTAATAAGCAGAATCACTTCGAAGCCCGAATATTTATACAGCACGCCCGATGCTGCGCCAGCCATAAACATGCCGACCTGCAGGCTGATTTCGATTAAGGAATTGCCCTTAATTAAGTCCTTCTCAGGCAGCAGCTCCTGCACCAGGCTGCGGGAAGCCGACATATAGATGGTCCAGCCCATCCCATTTACGATCGTAAATAAATACAAATATTCAATGCGGAATCCAGTCCATAAAAACAAGCCCATAATAGCCAGCACAGCTGCCGCCCGGATAAAATACGTCCACTGAATAATCGCTTTGCGATTAAACTTGTCAGTCAAGCTGCCCACAAAAGGCGAAATCAGAAAGCCGGCGATCACATTCAGAGACAGCATAAACCCGATTGCGCTGATGGAGCCCGTCTCGTCCATTAGAAACCAGTTGGCGCCAATGGTGCTCATTCCTACTCCAAAGCCGGATATAATGTCCGAGAGAAAAAAATAACGGAATTTCGCTGGCCGCAGCACACTAAAAATCATCGGCATCTCCTCCGAGCTCTGCGATTTGCCTTGTCAGCGCTTCATAGCCAAAGCCTAAATAATGCAGCACATCAGCATGGCTGCCGCCATATATCGGCCATTCCTCGCCGCAATCATGCGAGTAGACCTGGCTCTCAGGCAGCAGCAGGGCGAGACTTGACGCTGTACCGCCAGCAGCCCGGTGCTCCTCTACAACAAGGAAGGTTCCCGCTGCCGCTTGCAGCTCCGCTTTGTAGCGCTTCAAGCTGTCGCGGTCGACATAGCAAAGATGCGCATGATTGACCCGCTCATTTTCCTGATAAATCCGGCTGCATATTTCAGTAGCCTGCTCGCCAATCGACACCAGGCACAGCGGCGCATCGCTGCGGACAGCGCCTTCGAACAGCAGCTCGCGGCAGCTGCTTGACTCATCACGGGCGAGGCTGTCGAACTTGTCATTGCGCGACAGGCGGATGTAATAGGGCTCCTTCGACGCTGCGGCCTCCTGTACGACCCGACGCGTCTCCGCTTCCCCATGAGGACAGGCGATACGGATGTTCTGGAACGTCTGGATAACCGCAATGTCCTCCAGACAATGATGCGTTGTCCCGAACCAGCCGCCCGATACACCGCCGTAAGCGGCGACGATTTTAATATTTTCACCCATATACCCTAGCGCCAGCTTCACGCCCTCTGCTGCCCGCAGAGCAGCAAATGACGCAAAGGTCGAGAAAAACGGCACGAAGCCTGCCTTCGACAGCCCCGCAGCAATATCTACGCTGGCGAGCTCTGCTATGCCTAGATTGAAGAAACGATCCGGATAGCTTTGCTGAAAAGGATGCTCCTTCCCTCCCAAGTCCGCCTCCAAGCAAATAATGTTCCCATTATCCGCTGCCAGCTTCGTTAATTCATCTTTGTAGGCCTCTCTTGCTGCCAAGCTGCTCATTGCAAGCCCCTCTTCCATTTCAGCGCTATTTTCTCGGAAATTTTGGCATAATGGGCATGCGGATTGCCTTCAATGGCAGCTACGCCCTTGCCCTTCACCGTGTGGGCCAAAATCGCCAGCGGCTTCTCCCCGTCCGGCTCCAGCGCTGCAATAATTTGCCCCAGATCATGGCCGTCGATCTCCTTCACCTGAAAGCCAAACGCTTCAAAGCGCTCCCGCAAATTCGGCAGCGGCGATATGTCGGCTAGCAAGCCGTCGTTCTGACCTCCGTTGCAATCGACGACATAAATAAAATTCGTAATGCCCTTCGCCTGCACGAGCTGTGCCGTTTCCCAGCACAGCCCTTCCTGAAGCTCGCCATCGCCGCCAATGGCAATGCCGAGCCCACTCGTACGCCGCAGCTTTTGTCCGAGCGCCCAGCCAGCTGCATAGGCTACCCCGTGACCGAGACTGCCCGTCGCAAATGGGATGCCAGGCAGCTTCGGGTTGGGATGCCCGGTGAATAGCGAATCTGCCCCGCCGTAGGAGGCCGCTGGATCATCCGATAAAATTCCGTACTGGTACAGCGCTGCATATAATGCCGCTGCGGAATGACCTTTGCTCAGCACGATGGCCGTATTCTCGTCCTGATGATATTTTGCATAGGCGCCTATGAGCAAATCGATGACCGACAAGCTGCCGCCGATATGGCAGCCTGTCTCACGAGCCGCCATATCGATAATAGAGCTGCGCGCAGCCTGCGCCTTTGCTAGCAATTGTTCAAACTCAGCTGAATGACTTGCCGACTGTACCAACGTACCCATAGGAACCCTCCTCCGATCGCAGGCGATACCATTCCTCAATTGCTCCCCGCAAAATCGCTCGCGCGCCATGCACCTCGCTGAGCTGCAAATACTCCTCATTCGTATGGTCGAGGCTCGCATCACCTGGGCCGTAAGCGACCATTGGTACGCCCTCCCAAGTCGTAGCCAGCGTATTCATATCGCTTGTTCCACGCTTTTTAATATAATGAATCGCTTTCCCCTTACTCGCAAAGCTGCGTACAAAGGCTTTCACTAATGGGCTGTTTCGCGGATTTGCGAAGCCCGGCGTAGCCCGCAGCACCGTTACAGAAACCCCATCGCCATAATCAAGCTGGATCTGCTTCGCATACTCCTTGCCCGCATCCGGGGAAATCCGAAAATTTAAAATACCCACAGCACTAAGTATTCCATTATGATTACTATGTTTTATATCAATAAGAGATGACAGATGGTTCGGGTCAACACCCCCTACCTGCTGCCGGATATCCGCCACAATCGTATAAAGCTGATCCAGCACGCTAATGCTGTCCTTGCCGGCGGAATGCTCCTGCGGCTTGCTTATGGCGATACTTAGCTTATATAGTCCGTAGTAGCCTAAGGTCAAGCTGTCCTCCCCGCTCGGCTCGCCGATAATGACCGCATCCGCCCGGTAATGATCCCTGACATAGAAGGCCCCCTTGGACGAAGATACTTCCTCCTCCACCGCTCCAATGACGAGCAGCGAGCCATCCTCTGGCACCTTGGCCTCATAAAGCATTTGAATGAAGCTGAGCAGGCTGCCCTTGGCATCGACCGTTCCCCGGCCAGCAATTCGCTCCTCATCGCATGCAACAGGCCAATTATAGGGCACGGTATCCAGATGGCCGAGCAGCAGCAGCTGATTAGGCCCGTTGCCTTTGCGGAACACCACATTGCCCGCCTCATCGACAAAACCGTTTACCTCTGGCAATTGCACGGCATTCAGCAAATAGTTCGCAAGCTCAGACTCGTCGCCGGATACCGACGGAATTCGAATCGCTTTTCTAAGCAAATCCGTCCCGTTAGCATCCCGCTGCATATTCCAAAACCATGTTTTGCCTGTGCCCGGCCGATTCAGCGAATGGGGGCCCGTTATGCTTACGTCGCAAATGCCTTTGCTGATGGCATGATTCGCCGCCCGTACCTTTTGCTTCATCCGTCCTTTGATGGAATGAATGTCATCGCCCAAGTAGACGTCGGATATCGTAGAAGCTGGTTCATCCACATTTTCCAAAAGCCCTGCCGTGCCTGTCACAAATCGCAAATGCTCGGCTGCAAGCTCGGTTGCAAGATGAGCGGCCAGCATGTCCGCATCGATGTTAATATATTCGCTTAGCTCACGGTCATAAATAGGCGGTGTCAAGCATACGACATCAAATACCTGCAGGGCGCCCTGTAGAAAATCGACGTTGCAGCCTGTAAAAGAGCCGAACAGGGAATCGCGAACGATAACCGTTTTGCCATCCTTGACCGCTTTAACCGGCTTCGATTTTTGTCCAAATACAACCTCGTTGTCACCGCCAATTTGGGCGAATACTTTGAGCTCGTAGCTTTTTAATTGCTCATGGATCTTCGCTAAAATAAACTCCTGATACGCCTCCCGAATGAGCGGCATCTCTGATGGAGAGCAGTACCGCGCCTCGTCTCCATTCGCTAAAGCGAGAACCGGAATGCTCCGGTTCAGCTGCTCGTATTTTTGCCGGATGCCTTCTGCACCACCGGCAACGAGCAGCACCTTTTTCCCTTTTTGCACCAGATCATTGAGCTCGGCAAACACTTCGGGATGGTGCATAATGGTGCTGCTCCCGAGCTTAATGACGTACAAGCTCTGGCTTGACATTAAGGCCACGCCCCCTCTAGCTCAAATTGTAAGCCTGCCTCCTCCGCAATGCCGCTGTACAGGTTCGCCGCCTGAATCGCCTGTCCCGCCGCTCCTTTAATCAAGTTGTCGATCGAGGCAATCGAGACGCAATTGCGCCCCTCTACATAAGCGCCAACTTCAGCGTAATTCGTCCCGGCTGTCGTTTTGATCATCGGATACGAATAGGAGCCGTTTTTGGAATTGAAATAATGGACAAACGGCTTTGCCGCATAAGCGCCATAAAATGCTTTTTTCACATCGATTTCGCTCGCATGCTCTTTCAGCAAGGAGTAGGAGGTAACGAGAATGCCTCGCGGCAAATCCAGGCTGTGTACGGAAAATTGCAGCTCCACGGAACGTTCCAGATGCTCCTCGAGCGCAAATTCGATTTCCGGCCTGTGGCGATGCCCATGCACTTTATAAGGACGGAAGTTATGGGCGCGCTCCGCGTGATGCTCCGTGCTCGCCTTGCCGCCGCCGCTGGAGCCCGTCTTGGCGTCCGAGATGACGCGCGGCTCAATCAGATTAGCTGCCAGCAGCGGAAACAGCGTATAAATCGTTGCGACCGCCATGCAGCCAGGCAAATTGACGACCTTCGCCTCCAAATTAATATCGCTGAACTCTGGAATAAAATAATGGCTGCCCCCTTGCGCCGGATGGCTGAGGCTCTCTGGATAATACTGCCGCAGCAGCTCCTGATCGTTCAGGCGATAATCGCCGCTGACATTAATCACATATTCGGCATGCTCGGCAATATGGTCGATATGTCGGGGCAATACCCCGGTCGGCAGACAGGAAAAGATGAAATCATAATGTCCAGAAAGCGAAGCCAGCTTTTGAAACTTTCCGCCATCCGCCCGTTTCTGGCGCGCCGACGAAACAAAAAATTTATCCAGCGGCAGCCCCGCCTTCGATTCCGAAGATACAAAATCAACTTTGAAATAAGGATGGCGTTTCAACAGGCGATAAAGCTCCCCGCCTGTAAAGCCATTGCCGCCCAAAATGGCGACGCGCTTCACGCTGCTCCTAGTTACACTCATCCGAGCCTCGCATCCCTCTCATATGATTTTTTGGCCGCCGTGTTCTGAAGCACGAGTTCACGAATAATCGCCGGGTTCGCATCAATTTTCTGAAACGCCAGCGCATATGCGGCTATGCGCTCATATTCAATGGGCGAGCGCAGCTCCCGGCAAATGGTCAGCGTTGAGCGCAGCATGCTCAGCGTCGCGGGGAAACGGTCGATATGGTAACCAAAGTCTTTGCGCTCTGACAACGTAAAGGGATACCCCCTGCCGAACCCTTTGCGATTTTGAAACGGCAGATGGCCTGGAATCGGCACGTTTTGCCATTCCCGTGCAAACACGCCTTCGCTCGATGCCAGCTCTTGAATGGCCTCTTTCACCTGATAATCCGGCAAACCTCCCAATCCCGCCGCTTCCGGGTCCAGCTTTATTCGGTACATATTGTAGCTATGCTTATGCCCCTCAGGCACATGAGGCCCTTTAAACAGCTTCGTTTGCGCTAAAATATTCGTTAAATAGCTCGCATTTCTCGCCCGGATCGCATCGTAATACGGCAAACGATCCAGTTGGCTAATGCCAAATGCCGCAGCGATCCAAGACATGCGGTAATCAATGCCTGTCTCCTGCAAAAAACTCAAAGCCCGCTCATAATCCTCCCGCTCCTTGAAGAAGGCGATGCCCCCCTCTCCGCCTACAGGAAAGTTTTTGTCCGCCATTAGACTCTGCCCCGCTCCATCGCCGATAGATCCGCACAGCTGGCCGCCAATGGAGGCCGAATGCGCATGGGAGGCATCCTCCACCAGCCGCAGCTCATGCTTGTCAGCGAGTGCCCTGAGCTGCGCCAAATCAGCTGGCAATCCATGGACATGGACAGGCATAATAACCTTCGTCCTCGCCGTGATCGCCTGTTCCACCAGCGCAGGATTCAAGTTATAGGTCAGTGGATCAATATCCACAAATACAGGGATCGCTTTTGCCGCCACAACGGCCTGTGCGGTCGCAATAAACGTAAACGCCGGAACGATGACCTCATCCCCGGGCTGTACGCCAACACCAACGAGCGCCAGATGCAGGCTTGACGTCCCGCTTGCCGTAGCGATCGCATAATTCGCCCCAACGTAGCTGCGGTATTTTTCCGTAAACTCATGAATCACTTCTTCCGGGCTTTGCTGAATGGACACTAGCATTTGAACGATATCTTCTTTCGTAATGGAAGGAAAGGTCGTCTTCCGGCTATCCTCGGGAATGACGGCTGGGCCTCCATAATAAGCAAGCTGCTCGTTAATCCAGGCTTCCGATGGCAAGCTCAGCGGCTTGCGGATAAAATCAGTTTTCATAGCCGCTATTCCTCCTTAGAAGCGATAATTTGACGCATGCCGCCACAAGCGGGCTGAGCCTGTAGTTAAACTGTGCGCCTGGCTGAATGTCCGGCTCCGCCTCCTCCTGCGTCCACATCGTCTTCAAATCGAAGGCGCCGAATATTTTCAGACGCTCCGCCTTGGTCCATACGCTCTCGTCATTTACCGAAATTGAGGCGCAGGGGCCGAAGCCAAGCTCCGTGAAATCCAGCACCAGCACGGGTGCTTTGTGCAGCTTAGGCTGTAGCTCTTGCTCAATGCGGGGCAAGTTATCCCACGTCACCGTTACCTTCTCGAAGCCTTGCTGCACATCAGAGTCCGTGACCAGCCCTACTCCGAGCCAGCTTGCAAAACGCTGATCCTGCTCGCTTGCTTCCTCCAGGCGCGTCAGCGAGCCATGGACGATATCCTGTCCCCAAAGCGCGGCATGCACCGCGCCCGTGTAGCTGTTGAACAAGGAAACATATTTGCTTTGTGTCAGCTTGCCGATGCTTTTTTCTAGCCCCTTGAGCTCACTCTCATTTTTTTCAATACTCATGATGACGCCCGAATTCAGCACACGGGATAAAACAAAGGAAAGAGAAAAATATTGCTCCTTTTTGATTACTGGTGTCACCTTCTCTGGAGCTGTAATAATTGTCGTATGGGCCATCGCCGATTCTCCTTTATCCGTAGCTTGTTTTCGTGGTTCATGGTTCATGGTTCGTCGTTTAACTGGAGCTCGATCATCTAAACTGCGTTAGGCGTTAACCTCCTGCCTCGTTCTGGAGGCCAATTTCCCCTGCAAATAAAGCGCGATATGAGCGGCTACATCGACGCCATGAATTTTCCAGGACTTCGAAAACTCCGGGTTTTGATTAACCTCGCATACGAGATATCGTTTATTTTGATAGTCATAAAATAAATCCAGACCGTAGATGCCTTCACCGAGCACCTCGGTCAGCTTGCTGCAAATCGATTCTATTTCCTTATTGACAGCAATAGGTTCAACCTCAGCCCCCAAATGCGTATTCGTCTTCCAGTTGTCGACCGACACCCGGCGAAACGCTACGATTGGCTTGCGGCCGACAATGACAACGCGAATATCATAATCCCCCTTATCCACGTATTCCTGTACGAGTACTGGAAAGGACTGCTGGGTCGGATCAAGCGATTCCCGTGCTGCAATCCAGCCATCTAGGCATTCCTTGCCGACAATGCGGGCAATGCCCCTTCCCCAGGAGGAGCTGGGTGGCTTGATTACAAATATGTTGCCAAAATCCTCGAACGATTCGAGGATTTTGTCTGCTGTAAAAGCGACCTTGAAGCGGGGCTGTGGAATGTTATGCTTTTGGAACACGATTGCTTGATGAATTTTATTTGTGCAAATGTTAATCGCTTTAACGGAATTAATCGTTTCAATGCCGGATAACTCCAGCATCGTTGAGCGGCTTAACGCTTTTTTCTGGGAGAGGCAGCGAATGAGCGCGACACCATACTGATCCGCCCAGCCCTGCTCAAGCGGCAGCTCCATCGAATCCAGATTTACTTGGACATGATGTCCAGCCTGCTGGAGCAGCTCATAGATTCGCTTCTCTTCCTCACGCAGCTTCGTCACACATAGCAAAATATCCGTGTTTGTCTGCTTCATCCCCTGGCTCCTTTACTCGCCCCAAGTTTCTTCAATCTCGGGAGCTAATGCAACTGAAATGCTATTATTTACGGCATGCACCTCATGCTCTTGTCCGCATGACGAGCACTCTACGATTTCTCCGCTTATTGCATCAGACTCAACACTAATTTCCGATTTGCATACGACACAGCTAACGTCTGCCATTACCTATCTCCACCTATCCTAAAGTTTAATTTGCGCCAACAGCCTTATTTTCAGAATATTCGGTCTTTTAAATCGTTTCCGCGCTACTCTACGCTCTCTTTTTTCTTCTCTCCTCCTCATTTAACCAAAAATAGTAAAATGCTGGTGGCAAGATGAATCGTACAATGGTTTTCCTATCGCTGTCAATTAAAATAGATAATTCCTATCGGAATATAATTATTTCTATCTATTTCCTATTTTGAATACTGATTTCCAACGACAAAAACCGCCATCCCGTGTGCCCGGATGGCGGTTTGATACCTTCTTATGAACTAAATATGTCGAAGCATGTCGTCAATAATGGCGTAGGAATTGTTAGCTGCTTTCACCGTGAACTCTGGGAAATTGACATGCGCAGATCCGTCAGCCTTGTCCGACATGGAGCGGATGACCACGAATGGCACCTCATTCATGTCGCATACATGGGCTACTGAAGCGCCTTCCATTTCGGCGCAAGCGCCATTCATCGTCTCACGCAACAGCCCAACCGTCTCGCGGCTCGCAATAAATTGGTCACCGGATAACACGATGCCTTTCAAGCTGCGCCCTTCGAACAAGCGATTGCTAGAATCAACGGCCAGCTGGACTAGCCGCTCATCCGCCACAAACTCCGAACGCGCATGGAATGGAATTTCACCGCGGGCGAAGCCTAGCGGCGTGCAATCCATATCATGCTGAACACAGCTCGTAGATACGACAATATCACCAATATTCAGGCTTGGATCAACGGCTCCGGCTACGCCAGTAAACAGCACGCAGTCCGCACCCAAATCGATTAAAATTTGCGTACATACAGCAGCGTTCACTTTGCCAACACCGGATTTGCAATAAATAACGGTCTTGCCATGAAACTGGCCTTCGTAATAAGTGATGCCAGCCTTAACGGTTTCTTTCGTTACTTGGACGTGCTGGCCGAGAAGTTCTATCTCTTCCACCATCGCCCCAATGATGCCGATTTTGTTAAAAGTCATGCTTCCTATACCCCTCCAACAGACTGGCGCACAATCATCTCATGCGGCAAAATGACTTTGGAGTGATCCACATTTTCTTTATTCATCAGCTTTGTGAGCAGACGCATCGATACAGCTCCGATAT
Source organism: Paenibacillus sp. Leaf72 (assembly GCF_001422685.1). Lineage (NCBI taxonomy): Bacteria > Bacillati > Bacillota > Bacilli > Caryophanales > Paenibacillaceae > Paenibacillus > Paenibacillus sp. Leaf72. Next base: position 418,012 of record NZ_LMLV01000023.1, read on the forward strand.
CATACATAGGCTGGGCAACGGCTGTCAATTGCGGACGAACCATCGAAGCCATGCGGCTGTTATCTACGCTAATAACTGAAATATCGCCTGGCACGCTCAGACCAGAGTCTTGAATCATATGAATGGCACCAATCGCCATCTCATCTGTCGCTGAGAATACCGCAGTTGGACGCTCGTCCAGCTCAATAAAATATTTCATGGCATCGATACCAGATTCATAACGGTAGTTGCCGATACGGACAAGCGTGTCATCATAAGCAATGCCAGCTGTCTCCAGCGCGCGCTTATACCCTTGGAAACGGGCATAGCCATTCGCAGGGTCCTGCAACGTGCCACTGATCATCGCAATGCGGCGGTGGCCCTGCTCCAGCAATTTGTTGACCGCATCAAAAGCCGCTTCCTCATGATTAATATCAACGGAAGGAATTTCGCCGTTCTCATCAGTCGTTGCGCATAATACGATCGGGACATTCGTTGTTTTGAACGCCTGCATATGCTCTTCCGTTACTGCTCCGCCCATAAAGAGCAATCCGTCAACCTGCTTCTCCAGCAGCGTGTTAATAACGCGAATTTCTTTATCCTTCTTCTTATCCGCATTACACAAAATAATATTATAGTGATACATATTCGCAATGTCTTCAATGCCCCGTGCCACTTCCGCAAAAATAGCGTTGGAAATATCGGGAATTACGACACCAACAGTCGTTGTTTTCTTGCTGGCAAGGCCCCTAGCTACCGCATTAGGACGGTATCCCAGACGCTCAATGGCCTCGTAAACCTTCTTGCGGGTTGCGGGTTTCACATTCGGATTGTTATTGACAACCCGGGAAACCGTAGCCATAGATACTCCTGCTTCTCTTGCTACATCATAAATGGTTACCGTCAAGGTCCTTCTCTCCATTATCTCAGATTTTTTACTTTCGCCCACTGCACAATAGAATAATCATACGACAAAATATTACTTTTCGCAATGTCAGCGCCGGGGCGCTTTCATTTCCGCACAAGCAACTGCTCGCATTCTCATCGTTTTATTGCGTTATGTATGCCTTGTCGGCCGGCTGATTTGGCCCAGCCGCTTCGTAATATCCGCTATCCATACTTGGTCCTCAAGCGCTTGAGCAAGCAGCAGCAGGTCCAGCAGCGCATCAATGCGCTCCTGAATAAGCCGTTCCACCGCAGCAGGATCGGATTGCTTCTTCGTGTTTCTAGCAATGACGAGCAGACTCGCCCATTCATTGCACTCATCGAAAAAAAAGGTCTGCTTCGATGGCTCTGCACCAAGCTGAGCAATCAGACCAGTCAAATCGGGCTTCACTTCCGGAAACACTTCACTTCGACTGCAGGCCACGCAGGAATAAATAGGCACATTGTCTATTTCCACTTTCCCAGAATAAATGACGGTACGCAGCTTCATCTTCATGATGTCACCACAATGACACCGCTTTTCCAAGTTGGTCCACTCCTTCACGCGGACGGCTGTACCGCCCTTCATCTCCGTTTATGCTCATAATTTGAGATGCGTAAAATATTCGACCTTTTTCGCAAAAACTCCTGCTTGTAGACTTATGTAATTTTTACTATTAAAAATGAACGATAAATGCAGGCTCCGAGCGTTGTCCGCCATTGGTGAAAGCCTGGAATACTGACAGCCGCTGTTTTCTGATTGATGTCCTTTGAATAAACTGGACTACCGGGCGATGCGCCGCCATAATCGGCGTACTGGCGGCAGCGCCACCAGAACAGCCCACACTGCAGCCCCAATCATGTCATTGCGGACATCGGCCGCATCCGGCATTCTGCCCCCTACGAAGGACTGATGAAATTCATCAGTGATGCCATACAGGCCGCACAGCAGCACAATCAACACTTTGATTACGATACGGTCGGCTCTCGCACCGATAGCGAAATCGATGGTGGCGGCGAGCATAAAATAAGCGACAAAATGTCCCCAATCAAAGCTCGCCATTTGCGGGAACAGCTTTTGAAAAAACGGCAGCAGCGTATTCATCTCTTCGCCCGTCGTCGCTGATGCAGCAAAAATCGCTGTCATGACGAGCACGGCTGGAATACAGCGAAGCACCCGCACCGAACGCTTTGCTATTGTTTGCTTCATAAGTTCTCCTTCGATACAATAGGTAAGACAATATGAATTGGAGGGGAAATCCTTGTCATTACACAATAAAACCGTTATTTGCTTACTTGATGATGAATTCGAAGATTTGGAGCTGTGGTATCCGGTATATCGCGCCCGCGAAGCGGGAGCTACCGTACTATATGCAGGTCCTGAGAAGGGCAAGAAGCATATTGGAAAATATGGCGTGCCCGCCGTTGCCGACCTCAGCTTTGATGAAGTGAACAGCAGCGACATTATTGGCCTGCTCGTTCCCGGAGGCTGGGCGCCGGACAAGCTCCGCCGCTACCCTAAAGTGCTTGAGCTTGTGCAGGAGCTTGATGCAGCTGGCAAGCCGATTGGCCAAATTTGCCACGCTGGCTGGGTGCTCATTTCTGCAAAAATATTGCAAGGACGGAAAGTCACTTCTACGCCAGGCATTCGCGACGATATGGAAAACGCTGGTGCCGAATGGTTTGACGAGGCGGTTGTCGTAGACGGAAACCTCATCTCTGCGAGACGTCCGCCCGATCTTCCGCCATACGCCAAAGCTTTCGTTGACGCTTTAGAGCAATACAAAGGCCAAGCGTAAACGGCTGAAGCCGTCCTTTGGCGGCAAAACAACCGTTTCGCGATGAAATATAAGTCTATTTATAAATGTAATACTTATAAATTCTTATATTTTAAGAAATAGAGGCGCTTTGCCTTCTGGCATCATTTTCATCCATAAACTGTCCTAGCAGCTCATGAATGTCCGCACTCGTGCGGCATTCCAGCAGCTTAGGCAGCAGCAAGCGGCTGTCTTCCTGCCTTGTGCGGAGCAGCCGCTCTTTCACCTGCAGCAGAGAATGCGAAGAAATACTAAGCTCATCAACATCGAGGCTTAACCATATCGGCAGCGCCTTGGCATCCCCTGCCAGCTCTCCGCAAACGCCCACCTTAATGCCGCTGCGGCGCGCCGCATCAATCGTCAGCTTAAGCATCCGCAGCACTGCGGGATGGAAGGGCTCGTATAAATGCGATATCTCCTCATTCATCCGGTCTACAGCAAGGGTAAACTGCACTAAATCATTCGTCCCAATACTGAAAAAATCAACCTCTCCTGCAAGCAGATCGGCAATGATTACCGCAGCCGGAACCTCGATCATGACACCTACCTGCAAATTCCGGTTATACGGCTGGCCTTCCTGCTCCAGCTCCTGCTTCGCCTCCGCTAATACCGCATTGGCTGCACGAACCTCCTCAACCGAAGAAATGAGCGGGTACATTAGCTTGACCTGTCCAAAATGGCTTGCCCGCAATATGGCTCTAAGCTGCACTTTAAACAAATCTTTGCGATCCAGTGATATGCGGATAGCCCGATAGCCTAGAAACGGATTGTCTTCCTCGGCAATATTGAAATAATCAAGCTGCTTGTCACCGCCAATATCAAGCGTCCTAATGATAAGCGGCTTGCCTTCCAGCTTCTCCGCTACGCTGCGGTATACTTCAAACTGCTCCTCCTCCAGCGGGAAGCGATTGCGGTCCATATATAAAAACTCGGTGCGGAACAAGCCGACGCCATGCGCTCCGCTGGACAAAGCAATTTCCAGCTCCTTGAAGGAGCTAATATTAGCAGCCAGCTCCAGCCGCTTGCCATCCGGCGTCATCGACTTATGATCGACGATATCGCGCAGACGGGTTTTCGCCTCCTGCTGCTGCCGCTGCTTCGCCGAATACAGCGCAATAACTTCCTGCTCCGGCTGCACATACATGACACCGTCTCCGCCATCGAGCACGATCATCTGGCCCGTCTGAATCGGTTCCTCCAGCTTCGCTTCCACGCCAACGACGAGCGGTACGCCGAGCGCCCTCGCCATAATAGCGGAATGGGAAGTCGTGCTTCCTGCCAGCGTTACGATGCCAAGCACATTTTGCGGATTAATATGGGCAAGCTGCGAAGGAGAAAGCTCCTTGGCGACGAGAATAAACGGCTTCGTGTTGGATGGAAGCTTAATTTCCGGCACGCCTAGCAAATGCTTAAGCAGCCGATTGCCGACATCCTTTATATCCAGCGCGCGCTCCTTCATATATTCATCATCCAGCAAATCAAACATCGTCACAAAATGATCGATCGCTTCCTTGACCGCTACCTCTGCTGCCTTGTATTGCCGGCTAATAATGCCTTGAATTTCATTCATAAACACCGGGTCGTCCAAAATCGCAAGATGCGCGTCAAAAATATGGGTTTCCGAAGGGCCAACCACTTCCCGCAGCTCGTCCTTCATTTGCTCGATTTCGAATTTTGACGTTCGGATGCCTTCATATACTCGCTCGAACTCACGGGCAAAATCAGCAACATCGATGCGCTGCTCCGGCAGCTCCCACTCCCAGCTGGGCAATACGAAAGATTTTCCGATCGCTATGCCTGCTGACGCTCCAATACCTTGTATCATGGCCTTTCCCCTCCAACTTGTATCTCTTTAAGCACGACCGACATCACGGAAGATTGTCCTTTTTTAACGGTTTTATATGGCGCAAATCGCCATGAACGTACCATATCCGAATTGGTAATCACCATCGGAGTAGCCAGCGATTTGCTCTCCTTGCGCACCTGCTGCAAATTAAAGCGGATGAGCAGGTCGCCGGGAAGCACCTTGTCCCCTTCTTTGACAGCAGCCTTGAAATAGCCTTTGCCGCCAAGCAGGGACGTGTCAATGCCGATATGAAGCAGCACTTCAAGCCCTTCCGGCGTTCGAATGCCAATCGCATGCATCGTCGGATAAATATGAATAACTTCACCTTTGACAGGCGAGACAAGCTCCCCTTTATCCGGTATGAACGCAACCCCATCGCCAACAAGCTTGCCGGAAAAAATCGGATCGGGCACATCGCTGAGCGCGATCATTTTTCCCTGCATTGGCGAGCTGAACAGCACCTGCTCCTGATCCCGCTGAATGGTATTCAAAATTTCCCCGCGAATCAGCTCCGAATATGTGCCGAAGACGACCTGCACATTGCCGCCGCCGAGCCGAATGACTCCGGCTGCCCCCAAATTGCGCAGCGCTGCGATATCAAGCTGCTTCTCATTGGCTACCTTCAATCGCAGCCGTGTAATGCAGGACTCCATTTTCACAATATTGTCCTTGCCGCCAATCGCCTGTAAAATAAGCGGCGCACGCTGCGGAATATCGCCAGCCCACTCATCGAGATGCGAGCCTTCCTCGCGCCCAGGGGTCGGAATTTGAAAACGGTCGATCGCCCAGCGGAACAAAAAATAATAAATGAGCCCGACTACGATACCGATTGGAATAAGCAGCCAGCCGCGCGTAGCCAAATGCTCGTTGACGATAAAATCAATCGCCCCGCCCGAGAAAGAAAAGCCATGGCGAATGCCAAGCTCATACGTCACCCACATAATGACGCCCGACAGCAGCGCATGAACGACGAACAAATAAGGCGCAACGAACAGAAAGGCAAATTCTACAGGCTCGGTCACACCAGTCAAAAAGGAGGCTAGAGCCGCGTACATAAACGTTTTGCGGATTTTAGGCTTAAGATCCTCCCTCGCCTCATGAATAATGGCAAGCGCGATAGCGGGCAGGGCAAACATCATCGTCGGGTACATTCCCGCCATGAATACGCCTGCTGTGGGATCGCCAGCGAAAAACCGCGGCAAATCGCCATATACGGTTGTCCCATCTGCCATCGTATAACTGCCAATCTGGAACCAGAACACATGGCTGACGAGATGATGCAGGCCAAACACGACCAAAATCCGATGGACAAAACCATAAAGAAAAACACCGAACCCGCCTCCTGAAGCTACAATGTTGCCAAGCTCTTCAAGCATGCGTTCAATATATGGCGTTAGTCCAATCATAAATATGGAAAATAAGACCGATATAAAGCTGACAAACAGCGGTACAAACCGCGGCCCTCCGAAAAATTGTATGTATTCAGGCAAACGCAAGTTCTTAAATCGTTCATAACTAAAGCCTGAGATGATGCCCATCAACGTTCCGATAAACACCGTCGGCTCAATTTCCGGCACAGCCGTCTGGGTAATGCCCACATAAATGAACATCCCGCCAAGTGCCGCTAAAGCAGCTGCAAGCGCATTTCCCGTCATTCCAAGCGCAATGCCTACCGCAAACAAATAAGGAAGGTAAGTAAAAATGGCGTGACTTGCGGCCTGCAAATAAAGCGTAAGCTGCGGCAGTCCAATATAATCCCACGGCAATTGACTGAGGCTCGAAAATATGGCTGCTGCTGGAAGCACAATCATTGGCAGCATAAATGCTCTTCCGAGCTGCTGCAGGCTTCCTAATATATTCACTTTCGTACCCCCTTTGCGGATTAAAATGTCTTTTTCTCGATGGTAAGGCTTTCCGCACGTTTTGTCAAAGTGAAGAGCGGGCCTCTCGGCCCGCTCCTGTTGATGATTCTCCCTATAAAACGATACAGGGGAGGGCTTAGCTTAAGCCCTGCGTATATAGCTTAGCGGTTTTGTCCAGCTTGCCATCCCAAATGTGAAATGACCGGACCGGATTGTGCATAAGCGTTCGTTGCGTGGTACACCGGATTTTGTCCTGTCGCCGATTGTACGGGCATGCCGCCATGCGTTTGGTTTTGATTATTGGACATGTTATTGGACAGACCTGCATATCCGCCGCTCGAGAAGTTTTGGTTAGCGTAGCCTGTGTGGGACTGAACATAATGCTGCTGTGGGCTCGATTGATAGCCTAAATGCGAGATCACCGGATTCGCTCCATAATTAGCCGAGCTTTGGTGCGAAGTATAGCTTGGAACTTGGTAATGCGACGTGTGCGATTGGTAGCCGCTATTCGGCTGATATTGATGCTGCATCATTCCCGCATTTTGTTGATGGCTTGGCAAATATGCAGCAGAGCTGTAGCTGTGCTGATTCGTCGCCTGATAACCGCCAATTGGAGATTGCACAATGCTGCTTGGGTTCTGGTTAAAGGTTGGCTCGCTCAGTTGGCCTTGATAATGCGACTGTACGAAGCCCGATGGCTGATAGTTGTTCGAAAATTGACCTTGTTGACCCAGTTGACCTTGCTGCCCTTGGAAATATCCTGGCTGTTGCGACATTTGATTCACGTGTTGTCCTCCTCGACATTAAAAAAGAAAGTCTTCATGAACGACATGCTGCATCGCCCCTTGAAGCCTTTCTTATTGTGTTAAATCGATCGGTTTTTTATTACAGTCAGGTTTTGGATTTTCCTTGCGGCAGCAAAATCGAATCCTCTACCTTAATGCAGCGGTCCATAATCACTTGCAATCCACCAGCTTCAGCGATGTTCGCTGCTTCATCATTAGCGATGCCAAGCTGGAGCCACAAAATTTTCGCACCAATTGCAACGGCTTCCTCCGCTACTTGCGGGGTATGCTCGCTGCGTCTGAACACATTAACGATGTCCACTTTAAATGGAATATCACTTAACGTTTCGTATCGGGTTTCACCCAAAATTTCTGCCGCCTTCACAGCCGGATTAACCGGAATGATGCGATAGCCTTTAGCCTGCATCGCCTGCGATACCATATAAGAGACGCGGTCAGGCTTGTCCGACAAGCCGACCACCGCTACAGTAGCACTTTGCTCAAGCAGCTGCTTAATTTCCTCGCGTGATGGATTTTCAAATGCCATATGAACCGCTCCTCCCTTATTCAACCTGTTTATTTCTCGTTCCGCAAGCTTATTCTACCCACTCTACGTTCGCACCAAGCGCCTTCAAATGGTCAAAATAAATCGGGTAGGACTTCGCTACATGGTGCGCGTCGCGAATACGGATCGGCTGCTTCGAGCGCAGTCCGACAATCGTCAAAGCCATAATGACGCGGTGGTCATAATGCGCATTAATTTCGACGCCGCCTTCAACGCCTTCCGGACGTCCGTGGACAATAATTTCGCTTTGACGCTCTTCTACATTTGCTCCCGCTTTGCGAAGCTCGTTCAAATAGTCGGTAATCCGGTCGCATTCCTTGTACCGCAAATTTTCAACATCATAGAAACGCGAGGTACCCTCAGCAAATACAGCTGCCGCTACCATCGCCAGCACCGCATCCGTCGCTTGGTCGCCGTCGAACTCAACAGCTTTCAGCTTGCCATTGCCCTTGACATGAACGATATCATTGTCATGAGTGAGCGGCACTTCCATCATGCGCAGCACATCTACGATCGCACGCTCGCCCTGCTTGCTTTTCTCAGCGAGACGGTGCACGATAACATCCGATTGCGTCACTGCCGCAGCCGCAAGAATCGCTGCCGAGCCTGGATAATCTCCTTGTACGATATAGGTTTTCGCTTCGTAGCTTTGGCCGCCTGGAATGCGGTAGCTCATCAAATCCTCGCTTGCATGAATGACGATGCCCGCTTGCTCCAGCACCTCCAGCGTTTGTCCAACGACAACCTTGGACTTCAAATCATTCAGCACTTCGATTTCGCTATCTTCTGCAAGCAGCGGAGTCAGGAACAGCAAGGCGCTCAAAAATTGCGAGCTGACAGCGCCGGACACTTGAATTTTGCCGCCTTTCGCTTGTCCGCCCTTAATCGTAATCGGCAGCTTGCCTTCATTATGGGTGACTTGTACGCCAATTTGCCCGAGCGCATCAATTAAATCACTGTGCGGGCGTTTGCCAAGCGAATCCGGATAACGGTTTACAAACGTCACTTCCGGGCACAGCGATGCGATGGCCATCAGGAAACGCAGCACAGCTCCTGCATTGCCTACGTCCAGTTCCTTGACATCCTTCGGATTACGGCCAAAACCGGTAATGACGATTTTCTCTTCATCTTCTTCTACCGTAGCGCCCAAATCGCGAATACAGCGGCGCATCGCATCGCTGTCCTCACTGTGAGCTGGATAATAAATGGTGCTCGTGCCTTCAGCAAGCGCAGCGACCAGCAAGTAGCGCGTCGTATAATTTTTAGAGGAAAGCGCTTGAATTTCCCCGTTTAACGTCGGTGTGGGCGTAACTAAAACATCTGTCATTTATTTTGTCTCCCTTGTTTGTATAATAGTTGCGCATACGGCATGCACATTGAGCGATGTCGTATCCAGCACCAGATGTGCAAAATCGTAAGCGTGCTTGCGCTGCTCCATAATCCGGTTCACATTCGCGGCAACGTCGCCTTGCAGCAGCGGCCTAGACGAATCGGACTGTACCCTCGCAATAATCTGCTCGGCGCTTGCCTTGAGTGCGACTACGAGACTTCCGCCCAGCATCGCCTCCCGGTTGGCTTCACGCAAAACAGCGCCTCCACCCGTCGCAATAATGGCCGGCTCCTTGCGGCTTAGCAGCTCTTGAATGATGCCGCTCTCCAAATCACGAAAGCCCGCTTCCCCAATTTCCGCAAACAGCTCTGCGACCCGCTTGCCCTGCGAGCGTTCGATTTCCTCATCGGTATCGAATCTTGCATAGCCGAGCTGCTCGGCGAGCAGGCGGCTGACGGTCGATTTCCCTGTTCCCATAAAGCCTACCAGCACAATTTTGCTGTGGCGGCCTGCTTCCTGATTCATTCTCTAGTGCCCCCATCAAATTAGTGTATCCTATTAATTTCTTCAACCATCATATCATTTTTCACAGCAAATCGGGTATAAAAAAGTTCATTTTGCCGTATCGTTGATAATGATGCTTATATCAAACGGTAGGAGGGTTGCCGTAATGACCAATGATCGTGAATGCTCAGCCGCACAGAAGGCGGAATTGCGTATTAGCCGTATTTTAAACCCCACTCATCCGCTTTCCCGCGAAGATGTCATCTGGATGCTCGAATATATTAAAAAAAAGGTGGCTGACGATGATCCTGCTTTAGCAGGTTTGTCGCAGCCACGATTGTTGCGTAATTTTCATTGCTTTGCAGAAGCGGCCATGAGCCTCATTCACCGCGGGCGCGCTTCCGAACAGGAAGCCGATCGTTTGCGGAGCTGGCTCAAAGAAGCGTCTTACGGTTTAACCGCAGCAAAAAGGAGCGAGCCGCACGAATAATGCCGCTCGCTCCTCTGCAAAGGCTCGATTAAGATTGAATCCAGTTGTAGTGGAATGTGCCTTCTTTGTCCAGACGTTTGAACGTATGAGCACCGAAGTAGTCGCGTTGTGCTTGAAGCAGGTTCGCAGGAAGACGCTCTGTACGGTAGCTGTCGAAGTAAGCAAGCGCGCTTGCGAATGCAGGTACCGGCGTACCGTTCGATACAGCCACGGAAACCACTTCACGCCATGCGCCTTGGTACGATTCAACGATTTCCTTGAAGTAAGGATCAAGCAGCAGGTTGCGCAAATCCGCATCGCGGTTGTAAGCATCCGTAATGTTTTGCAGGAAGCGGGCACGGATAATGCAGCCGCCGCGGAAAATTTTCGCAATTTCGCCGTATTGCAGGTTCCAGTTGTACTCATCGGAAGCTGCACGCATTTGAGCAAAACCTTGTGCGTACGAGCAAATTTTACTTGCAAACAAAGCTTTGCGTACGGATTCGATGAATGCCGCTCTGTCGCCTTGGAATGGTTGTTTTGCAGGACCGCTCAGCACTTTGCTAGCTGCTACGCGCTCTTCCTTCATAGCAGACAAGAAGCGAGTAAATACGGATTCTGTAATGATGGAAAGTGGAACGCCCAAATCAAGCGAGCTTTGGCTTGTCCATTTGCCAGTACCTTTTTGACCAGCGGAGTCCAAAATCACGTCAACCATCGGCTTGCCTGTTTCTTCATCGTATTTCGAGAAGATGTCAGTTGTAATTTCGATCAGGTAGCTGTCCAGCTCGCCTTTGTTCCACTCGCTGAAAATGCTGTGAAGCTCTTCAACGCTAACGTCAAGCACGTTTTTGAGCAGGTCGTAAGCTTCGCAGATCAGCTGCATGTCGCCATACTCAATGCCGTTGTGCACCATTTTTACATAGTGGCCTGCGCCGTCTGGTCCGATGTATGTGCAGCAAGCGTCGTCGCCGACTTTTGCCGAAATAGCTGTAAGGATTGGCTCAACCAGCTTGTAAGCTGACTCTTGTCCGCCTGGCATGATGGAAGGGCCTTTCAATGCGCCCTCTTCGCCGCCGGATACGCCCGTGCCGATGAAGCGGATGCCTTTATCTTCAAGCGCTTTGGAGCGGCGCTGTGTATCAGGGAAATAAGCGTTGCCGCCGTCGATAATGATGTCGCCTTTGTCCAGATGCGGCAACAGGGAGTCAATTGTAGCATCAGTACCCGCGCCTGCTTGTACCATGATCAGGATTTTGCGCGGAACTTCAAGCGATTGTACGAACTCTTCAACTGTATAAGCAGCAACGAGGTTTTTGCCTGCTGCTTCCTGGATCAGGTCATCCGTTTTCTCGCGGGAGCGGTTAAATACCGACACCGTAAAGCCTCTGCTTTCAATATTAAGGGCCAAGTTTTTGCCCATGACTGCCAAGCCAATTACACCGATTTGCTGTTTAGACATCTGGTTCTTCCATCCTTTGTTATTGTATTTGGGTCAACAATAGCTCTATTTTACTCCTTTTGTGCAGAGAAGAAAACTAGTAGGGTTTAAAAATATAATCAAAACACCATCAGTTTTATTGACCGCTTTAGAAAGTTTACCTTATATTGCGCCAGAATGCGACCTTCCACTAGCAAACATTGCCGCCATCCGGGCTATATTAAAAAAAAAACGGGAATAACCGCAATGGCTACACCCGCTTTATCTATTTTGTACAACCTTTGTTCTCAAATAGACGGCGTTTACAATTCGAGTTGCAGCATTTCCAGCCGCAGCTCGCCAAGCTTTGCTTTTGACGAAAGGACAGCAGCCTCATCTACAGCTTCCAGCGCTTCATACAGAACGGACAGCTCGTAATCAAGCTCATAGCGCAGCACCTGGGCGCGCTCCTCTGCTCGTTTGGATTGAAAAGCTTTGATCATTTCTTCCATGGTCACAAGCGGCTTCTTCTGATAAATAATCCGATGTTCCATACCGGACACCTCCACAAGTCGTATAATCTCACCGAACATAATGCTCTCAATGACGATTTGACGATCCTTCATTCGCTTGACCACCGCATGACCTCTGGAATCATTAATGAGCTTTTCCAGCAGCTCCGACAACCTCTCGTCCCGGATTAAATAGTCTCCCACCATCTTGTAGCTATCCTTCATCCGCTGAAACTTAAGCTTCACCAGCTTGCGGCCTGTTCGAATCGAGATGAGAAACTGTACCTCCGTTTCGCTCCAATACAAGGAGTACCCTTCCTGAATGAGATCGCGGATGAGATTTTGGATTTGCCGCCGTTCAAATCGCAGCTCCAAATTGCAATACTCGACTTCGTGGCTCTTATTCACGGCAATCCCTCCTTCAAAACAGTGTCGTAACACCTTTCACAAATTTGACTAAATGTTCTGACAATTTTGTCTTATTTCTATCTTATACTCCATCTTATGTTCTGGCAACTTGGATTATTGACTAATTTTAAAGCGAAAGTGGATTTTGGGTAAAAAAATAATACAAGCCGCCCCTAAACCGGGGCGGCTGTCAGCGTGAGCAGCAGCTTCTACGCGCTTACTGCGGCAATATAGACGTACGGAGTTCCTTGTCTGGCGCATCCGTCGTATAGTAATACATGTGCAAATCAAGATTGTCTCCATCGTAGTTCCGGAAAACCTCCGTCGAGCTGTTAATGCCATCGCCAGAGAAATTCGCGGTCAATATCTCGCTAGGGAAGCTTTTCTTACCTTCCAGTCGGTACGTCTGGTTGACGCCGCCGAACGTCTTGTCATCGCTTTCGTTTTGGACGAACACATCCGCCCCTTTGCGGTAATAGGTCCACTTAACCTCGTAGCCGCCTACTTCCGTTGTCATGTGCTGCTTCTCTTCGGTTATGCTGCTCAGGTGAATGACAGCATCCTTGTCCGTATGCTCTGTTACCTCATAGCTTTGAATGAGCGTAATCGGCGTCTGCTCTGTAACAGTAAGCCCCTGTGGACGCTCAAACCGGATAGAATTGGTATACGGGTCGTCGCTCCCCCAAAAATGGCCTTCCAGTATGGTTCCTCCCACATCAAGCTCATAATTTTTGAAGGAATACTGCATATATTTTTGCTCATGGCTAGTAGCAAGCCTAATTTGAGTTGGTGTAATGACAACCTGATCAATATTAAAACTGCCTTGCGGCAAATCAATCGGCAAATGAACATCACGTTTAATCGTACCGGCTAGCATTGCCTGTTTATCGAGCTGAAGCGGGAGATTCCATTCCCCCTCAATACGATTCTCTTCACGTGCGTAGCTTAGGCTATACGTTATATTGCCACTCTTTAATTCGCTTTGTTTAAAATATTGCTGCATCGTATATTCACCATTAGGCCCCGGTTTCCCAAATGTACCGCTGCGGCTTGTTTTAATCGGCGTGTCCCCGCTCTTGACGGTCAGCTCTGGGTAAGCATAGCCCGACACGGTTTTATCTGTAAAGCTGAGCGCGGAAGATAGCAAAACCTCGTCTCCATTTTGCTTGAAAAGCTGGACTTCCAGCTTGCCCATTCCATCCTTATCCAAATTAAAAACTTGTATGCCATCGCTTGCTAAGTCCAGTTCAATGGGAAGAGACGCGTTTGAGATGAAGCTTGCCTCCGACGCCGTAAAATCCACCTTATCGACTAACTGCTCTGGCGTCCATTCCGTCTCGAAATAACCGCGGTACGATTGGCTGGCCTCATCCCAGCCTCTCATTGAGTAGTTGCCATCAATCGTTTTACCGTTTGAGTCCGTCAAATGCATATTTGTGAAGGATAAATAACCGTCCTCCCCATCTGGTGGAACGAGGCTGTACAGCAGCACGGTACGATTGTCATCAACAACCGCTGTATGAATCGTAAACGTTGCATCGTCCTGTACTGCCGACTTTTCAATATTTTGTCCCATCCCTTGAGCTAATGCCGATTGAATGCCGCTTCTGCCATTCAGCAGCTGAATCCAGTCCATTTGATAGGCAAAAACCGGAGTCGCCGCAACTAAAGCAACGGCTGCTGCTATAAATAGACCGCGCTTCAGGCTGCGCGGCTTCCGCAAAACGCGCACAGATTCGTGCCCGGATGCTGCTGCACTAGATTTTCCTTGCTGCAAGCCTGCTCCGTTCAGCTGAGAACCCTCTGTTAGGGCAGCCCCTTTGCTGCCAATGGCTCCTTCAACGCCTGCTTGCTCAATCCGCTGCCACATCGCCTCAAAATCCGGATAGGCTGGCGGTTTAACTTCTTTTAAACGCTGAATCATTTCGTTCTCTGATGGCTTCATAGGACAGGCCTCCTTGTTTATTATGGGTCGAACTGCTTTCCAGCGACTGCTTCATCAGCTTCAGTCCTTTGTGCAGCCGCGATTTCACCGTGCCTACTGGAATACCTAGAATGTCTGCTATTTCTGGCAGCGTCTGCTCCTGCATATAGCGCAGCGCTATTACTGAGCGAATTTTCAGCGGCAGTTGCTGCACAAGCCTGCTGTATTCTTGATCCGTTTCCCGCTTCTCGACTACCTGCTCCACCGTTTCCGGCTGTCTGCGAGACAGCCATTCGCTTAAGCTTTCTTTAAGCCTCCCATTTTTGGAGCGGCGGATTGCATTCAGGCAGCAATTGACTGTCAAGCGCAGCAGCCAAGCTTTAAGCTGCTCCACCTGCCGCCATTCCTTGCGGAATGCTGTCACGAATACTTCCTGGCATATATCTTCCGCATCCGCTGCATTTCTGAGCATGTAGTAGCATGTTTTATAGACGTCCTTGTTATATTGCTCAAACAGCTCTCTTTCCGTCATAACCCGCTTTCCCTCCTCTCGCTCTCGCCGTGTACACCCTATTAACAATTAACGGAGTCAAAAGGTTCACTTTTCGCTCTCTAAATAATTCCACGCAAAAATAGTGCAGGCCCTCCCCACCAGCAAGCTGCGCCAGTGAGCAAGTACATGCACTATTGTAAATGATTCAATAGAGAAGCTGAATCCCCGTTATTGCTGGCTTGGGCGTAGTACAGCCGCGCCGAAAATAAGCAGTACGACAGCGAACAGCATTAAAATCAATATCGGCTGCGCAATGTCTAAGAGCCCGGCGCCTGTGCTCAGCCGGTCAATGGCTTGCAGCGCCCATTTTTGCGGCATGAAATTGGCCAGCTTCTGCAAAAATTCCGGCATCATCGACAGCGGAAAAAAACAGCCGCTGATCATCGAGGTAGGCGAGACAATGAGCAAATTGATTTGGCTGAGCTGATGGGCATTTCGCACGAGCCCCGCCACAGCCGTCATCACGCCTATTGCCGCCAGCATAAAGCATTCCAATACTAAAAGCATCGCACCGAAGGAAACGCCTGGCGAATAGCCAAATACAAAATAAGTGAGCGAGAGCACCAGCACAAGCTGAATGGTGCCGACCAATATGCTGCCCAAATAATTGCCTAGAGCAATATCGAAGGCGCGAAGCGGCGCCGTGTACATGCGCTGCATCGTCCGCATTTCCCGATCCTCCATTATAAAGCCGACAGACTGGCTGACCAGCAGCATGAGAAAAAGCAAAATCGATCCAATCATAATCGGATTGGCAGCCACTACCCCTAGCTTCATCGGAGTATGCTCTACGCTGACCGCAGGCTTCGCCTGCTGCTCCAGCAGCTCGCTCAGCTTCCCCGCATCAGGAGCAGCACCGCCAGAGGCTGCTAGCAGCAATTGTACGGAAGCCGCCATGCTGCTAGCCTCAGCCTCAAGCGAGGCTAGCAGCGAGGCATTCCACAGCTGCTCTGTCCAGCGATACAGCACCGGCTGTGGCTGCTCGCCGGCAAGCAGCCGCTCCGTGAAATCGGCAGGAATAAAAATGGCCGCATCCGCGTCACCAGCAGCAACGGCTTCCCTGAGCTGCTTGCCCGTCAAATCCGTCTGTATGCGCACCTCATAAAGCGAGTCCTGATTCACAATGTTCAGCATATAAGCGCCGAAAGCTCCTCGATCCGCATTGCTGACCGCAATAATTTCTTTATCCGCTTGCAGGCTGCTGAACAAGCCAGCGATAACCGACAAGGCAATTGCAGGAAGCAGCACATTTAGAAAAAAGCCCCGGCGCGTCCCCATCGTTCTGCGAATGAGCTGCATCGCAATTGGCAAGCTACGCATGCTGCTTCACCACCTTAGGCAAGCGAATAATTGCAAAAATAGCAAGAACGGCGGCTATAGCAGCCAATATACCGATATTTTGCCAAACGAGAACGCGGCTCGAACCATCCATTAAGCCGCGCAGAGCAGCATTCGCCCAAAAATTAATATTCAGCTTGCTGATAAGGCCGAGCTTGTTCTGAATCATCGCAACCATGCCCCCGCTTAAAAAAGTCATGCTGAAAATAATCGTGTTAAACAGCGTCTGCATCGTTTTGACGGTTTTGGCAAAAGAAGCTATCGTCAGTGCTAGTCCAGAGCCCGCGATAATGGTCAGCAGTGAGATAAGGGCGATTCCCCAGTAAGCCCCTCCCCAATCGACGCCGTAAACATACTTGGTAAAAACAATAATAATAATCGTCTGCATCACGCCGAGCAGCGCCGCACCGCTAATGATGCCCGCTACAACTCCATTAAACGACGCAGGGATGCCATATAAGCGCTGCAAGGTTCCTTCTCTTTTTTGCCGCAGCAGTGAAACCGCTCCCGTCATGCCGCCATACTGCAAAAACATGACCAAATAAGCGACAGAATAATATTGGATAGCCGATACAGAGCCGAAGGATTGGTCCGACCCGCCGCCCAGCGTCTGCACTTTAACGAGTGCAGCTGCATCCGTCTGGCGGCTCTCCAGCCCGGATAAGCTTTCAGGCCCAAGCACCTTGAAGGCCGCCACCTCCATGTTCACCTGAGACAGGTACGAACGAACGATAGAATGGGCCGCAATATTTTTACTCCCGTCATGACCGTCGAGGGTGTGCCAGCTTACGCTTTCTCCCGCTGCAAGCTTGGCGGAATAATTAGCAGGAATGATAACGCCGTAATCGGCTGCTCCATCCTGCACCGCCTCCCGCACCTCAGCCTCTGAGGAGAGCGCTGCGGGACGAACGTATGGGAGGATGTCAGCTCCTTGCCAGAAAGCATCTACACCTTCGCGCATCGCCCCTTGATCGGCATTGTATACCGCCACCTTCGCTGGTTTGATTTCGCTGTCAAAAGCGCTGCCAAGCAAATAGATGAGCAGCAGCGGAAGACCAGCGAGCACCACAAGCAGCGCATGCATTCGGCTTATTTTTATCCATTCATAGGTTAACGTAATCCACCATGTCCGCATGTTCCGCCCCCTATTCATCGCGAAGCAAGCGGCCGGTTAACTGGAGGAACAAGGACTCCAAATTCGGTTCGACGCGGGTCAGTTGCCGCAGCGAAATGCCGTGCTTTTGCAAAATAAACAGCAAATCCTGAAGGACAGATGGCGAATCCTTCACGGTAACCTCAAGCCTTCTCTGGCCGTCCTGCTCGTCTATCTTCTTGACGGCCGGATGCTCGCTCATCTCCTTCGCCGCAGCTGGATGGGCCTGATCGACTTCAAAAATAATGCGCTCCTCCTGCCCGACCTGCTGTCTGAGCTGCTCCTTGCTGCCGCAGGCAATAAGCTTGCCTTTATCGACAATGCCAATTCGCGAGCAAATCGCATCCACTTCCTCCATGTAATGGCTCGTGTATATAATGGCCGAACCCAGACGGTTAAGCTCGCGCACCGACTCCAATATATGATTGCGGGACTGCGGGTCGATGCCGACCGTCGGCTCATCCATAATAATAAGCTTCGGGCGATGGGTAATCGCGCAAGCAATGTTCAGTCTCCGCTTCATGCCGCCTGAAAACGTTGACGGCTTGTCTTTTGCCCGCTCCAGCAGCCCGACAAACTGCAGCGACTCCTCCACCCGCTGCTTCAGCAGCTTGCCTCTGAGTCCATACAATTTTGCGAAAAAAGCTACATTTTCCCAAGCGGTCAGCATGTCGTAAATCGCCAGCTCCTGCGGCACCAAGCCAATGAGGCGCTTAACGTCCAGCGGCTGCTTGCGGATGGAATATCCGCCAACGGTAATTTCCCCGCTACTCAATGGCAGCAGCCCCGACAGCATATGGATGGAGGTGCTTTTCCCCGCTCCATTAGGCCCAAGCAGTCCAAATATTTCGCCTTCGCCAATATCAAAAGTCAAATGGTTGACGGTAATGGTGCTGTCATATTTTTTAACGACATCTTTAAATGTTACTAGGCTCATCAAGCGCTCATCCTCCACGTTTATCATCTTGTGTCCATTATAAAACGCCGCCTCACGAGCATACAGCTCTACAAAGTCACAAAATGAAGGTGACGAAAGTCATATCATTGGCTCCGGCTGTATACAGCCGGTTTTTGGCGGATTATGCTATAATGAAACGATATAAATTAAAATGAAAAAACGCCTTAGGACGATAAAAGCCTAATGCGCTGCGGGAGCTAATCCGATATGAACGTACCATTTCACTGGTTTCGAGGCCTATTAATTGCTGGACCCGCAGTCATCAGCGTATTCTCGATTTCAGCTGCAAGCTATGCCTTTTATACGATCGGCGTACTGATAGCTTTGTCCCTCATTAAACTAGGTTCGCTGTTTCCGAAATACACGGCGTTGATTTTGTTGATAGAGCTGCTTGGCTTCGGATCGTTCGCCTATCATTTTGGCGGCGTCTTGTTTCTGCTCCCCTTCTCTACTTTAATAGCAGCCTTAAGCACGAAGCCCTCAGCTGGCATGGCCGCATTATGGACCCTGGCTGGAGGGGCATGCCTCTGGATCGCCATGCACGAACAAGCGCCGGGCATGATGGCTGCTATGCTGCTGCTGTGGCTGACGATTGCGGCGGTGCTGCAGGCTGCCCAGCAGGTAGAGGACAAGCGCAGCCAAGTGGAGACGCTGTATGCAGCACTTGCGCAAAGCCATGAGGAACTGGAAGCCGCAAGGCGCCGCATGCAGAGCTACGCCTCGCAGATTGAGCAGTACGCGCAGACTGAAGAGCGCAATCGCATTGCGCGGGACATTCATGACGATCTCGGGCATCGCTTGATTCGGGTGAAAATGATGTCCGAGGCCGCGCTGCATCTGTTCCAGGCAGACCCTGCCCGCGCGCAGGCGACGGTCGGGCAAATTCGCGACCAGCTGCAGGACAGCATGGAGCGGATGCGCCAAACGGTGCGCAGGCTCGCAGTGCCTAGCGAAGGAGACTCGAGGCAATATGCGCTGGACCGACTCGTTACAGATTCCGGCGAAGCGCTCGGCATCGCAGTCGCCTTTGAGGTGCAGGGAAATCCGCGCCCCCTCTATCCAAGCATGGAATTTATTTTGTTCAAAAATGCGCAGGAAGCCATTACGAATGCGGTTCGCCATGGCGGCGCTACAAGGGTAAAGGTAACGCTGCTTTTTCAGCCGAACACCGTAGCCCTAACGATAGCCAACAATGGGGCTGTGCCCGAAGGGGCCATAACAGCAGGGCTTGGCATGCGCGGCATGCGGGAGCGCATTTCATTAATCGGCGGAAAGCTGTCCTGGCAGTCGGAGGTTGGCTTCAGCGTGACGACTGAGCTCCCGCTGCTAGGCGGCAGTGCTGCTAATGATGCAGGCGAGCGACAAGCATTTGTGAAAGGATAGGAGGAAGCCGCTGCCATGATTACGGTATTGATTGTAGATGACGACCCGTTCATTCGGGAAAGCATGCAGGTTATTTTGCAGCTTGACCCGGAGCTCCACGTTGCGGGGGTATGCGCCGACGGCAAGGCGGCCGCTGAATTCGTGCAATCAACGAAGGTTGACGTCGTGCTGATGGATATTCGCATGCCTGGCTGTGATGGCGTCGAAGGCACACGGCTCATTCGGGCACAGGAGCAGCCTCCTGCCGTCCTCATCCTGACCACCTTCGATGATGACGATTATATTGTGCAGGCGATCCGCTGCGGCGCTGGCGGCTATTTGCTGAAGAACGTACCGCCAAGCCGCATTATTAACGGCATTAAAACCGTACATGAAGGCTCGCTGCTCATTCATCCCGATATCGCCCGCAAGCTGGCGGGCATGATTACGATGCCAGAAACAGAAGAAGCTGCAATAACTGAGCTTTCTTCAGAAGAGCAGACCAGCAGCGAGCTTGCGGCACGTTACAGCTTGACGCAGGCCGAGCAGCAAATTATTCGACTCGTGGCCGAGGGGCAATCCAATAAGGAAATTGCCGCATCGCTTT
This sequence comes from Paenibacillus sp. Leaf72, assembly GCF_001422685.1. Classification (NCBI taxonomy): domain Bacteria; kingdom Bacillati; phylum Bacillota; class Bacilli; order Caryophanales; family Paenibacillaceae; genus Paenibacillus; species Paenibacillus sp. Leaf72. Next base: position 438,328 of record NZ_LMLV01000023.1, read on the forward strand.
TTTTAAGTGAAGGCACGATCAAAAACTATATTTCCGATATGCTTCACAAGCTGGGGCTGCGGGATCGCACGCAAATGGCGATTTTTTATTTGAAATTATCATTCATTCCAAGCAAGGAGAGATAACCATATGACCATAAATACAGTAGCAAACAGCACGACCGAATTTACAGGATTTACACAAGAGGACTTCGATGTGTTTCAGCTTCAGGGATTAGCGGAGCGCATGGCGGGAATCCAGGAAAAAATCCAGCCTAAGTTCCACGCCATTGGCGAGCGCTTGCGCACCGAGCTTTCCATGCAGGCAGGCGACGAAATGTTTCTGCATGTAGCAAAGCATGCCCGCCGTTCCGTAAATCCGCCTAAGGATACTTGGCTCGCCATTTGCAATAATAAGCGCGGCTATAAGGCGCATCCTCATTTTCAACTGGGCCTTTTTGACGATCATCTATTTATATGGTTTGCGCTCATTTACGAGACGCCGAATAAATCCCGCATCGCTTCCGCTTACTTGAATCAGCTTGATGAGGTAATCGCGCAGGTTCCTTCCTCTTATGTCATTTCGCTTGATCATACGAAAAAGGAATCCGCTGCCGTCAGCGAAATGTCGGATGAGCAATGGAAGCATGCCCTCATCCGCTTCCGCGACGTGAAGAAGTCAGAGCTGCTCATCGGTCAGCATATTGCGGCTGACGACCCGATTTTGCGTGATGGCGAAGCGCTTATGAAGCTTGCTTCCTCAACCTATGAATCGCTGCTGCCGCTGTATCGCCGCTCGCTCGTGCAGGAATAAGACGCATAAAAGTATAGCACATGCTAAAAGCCGCTGCCCTTGTCTATTGCAAGGTGCAGCGGTTTTTTGTTGATCAGCAAATATTTCGGACATGGGAGTTGATGGGCTGAAAAGTAAGTGTTAGCCTATCGCTGATCATTTCGATAGCTTGCTTTTCAGCAGCCTTGCCGAGTAGTATGCAGCTACTCCAAACAGCATGACAGGCAATACCTGCAGCCACGCCCAAATAGGAGTGTTGTCCACCCAGCCAACGGTTACGTTTTTCTGCAAGTAGTCTACAGATGCATATTGTTCCATGATGTCGGGGACGTAATGTTTTGTCATATATATGCCTACCTTCTCCTCTCCTTGTAATCATATCCTCATATTACCATATATTTATTTTTAAAAAATAAAACTCTGTCCCTTTATCCTCAAAAAAAAGCAGCTCTAAGTATTCATTGCGGATGCCCAAAACGACCGAGACAAGCCTTTCCACTCCATCGCGTTTATAGTACTATCACTATATAAGGGAGGAGAGTTAATTTATGGTGAAACAACTGATCATCGGAGACGCCATGCATGAGCTGGCCAATACACGCCGAATACTGGAGCGCTTGCCCGAGGAGCATATGGCGTGGAAACCGCACGAGAAATCGATGACACTCGGAGGGCTCGTCACGCACCTGGTCAACCTGCTGAACTGGCAATTAGCTATGCGGGCGATCGCGCTCCGCACCTTTGGACTCAGCCATATGGTTCACCACCGGGCTCAGCTTGGGGTTTATTACCGCCTTCTCGATATTCCGGTGCCTGGCCTCTACGGTACTTCAGCCGACGAAGAAGGCAAATAAATGAAGCTGCACCGAACAGTCGTGGGGCATCGGCATGATCGCCTGTACTCTGCGACTATTTTATTCGGGACGATTTTCGGGCTAATCGTTTTTTTGTCACATATGAGTGCCCCTTTTTCTCCCGCCAGACCGCCCAGATATAGAGATTCCCCATTTCTTCTGCCCCCAGAAAAGAAAATAGAGCTGCCCGAAGGCAGCCCCAAAGAAAGTGATGATATTTGAAACACACGAGAAATATTAAGCTTGCGCTACAGCTTTCTTTTTATCCAATTGACGGAATTGCGCGAGCAGCAGCAGCGCTGCCAGACACAGAATGCCTCCGGATACATAAGGAAGCCTCAAATCCAGTGTAAACAGGAACGTTCCCGCCAGCGGCCCAGCAATTCGTCCCAGGCTGTCCATCGACGAGCTGAGGCCAGAGGCAACGCCCTGCCCAACTGTCGTCTTCTGGGTAATTAATGACGTTACACAAGGGCGAATGAGCGCATTGCCGATGCCGAACACGGCCAAGGAAAGGGTTGCCCACCAAAGCGAATGCGCAGCGAGCAGCATGAAAAAGCCGATGCTCGATATAACTAGCCCGATGGCAATGTATTTGCCCTCTTCGCCAGCTTTGATCCTTCTGCGCACGACACCACCTTGAATTAAAGCCCCGACAAAGCCGCAGACGAAAAATAAAATCCCAACCTGCAGCGGCGTTACATCAAAGCGCCTCATGCCGAAAAACTGCAAGGTCGCTTCTAATCCCGCCAGTGTAAAGGTAACGAAAAACGCAAGTATGTACAAATATTTAAGCGGCCCGGTAAATGCTTTCCAGCGCGACTCTCGGCGGCTCGCCCCGCTGCGGCGCTGCTCCGGTGTCAGCGATTCCTTGAGCTTGGCCCATGCAAGAATGAAAGTAATCAGCGCAAGGATGGAAGCTGCATAAAACGGCATCTCCAGCGACACGAGGCTCAGCAGACCGCCAAATCCCGGCCCAATCGTAAAACCGAGGCCGATTGACATGCCAACCAGTCCCATGCCCTTGGTGCGCTCCTCGGGCGTTGTAATATCCGCTACGTAAGCAACAATAACCGAAGTCACTGCACCGGAAAATAACCCTCCCAGCACACGGGACAAATACATCAGCGTCAAATTGCCCGACGACAAGCCGAATAATACAAAGCTTAAAGCGAAGCCAAGTACGCCAATGAGAATGATAGGCCGTCTGCCGATTCGGTCAGACAAGCTTCCCCAAACTGGCGACAGCACAAACGATACGGCCGAATACACCGCGAGCATCAAACCCGTATGCGCCTCAGCGCCAAGCGGATCTGCTGCTTTAATAATTTCGGGCATGACCGGGATAATAATCCCGAAGCCAATAAATGTTGTCATTAAGGTAGCCATTACAATTAACAAGCGTCTGTCCATTAAGCTCATCCCCTCCACACGTTATGTTATCATAACTGGCTGTTTTCTGGTAATGAACAAATGGAGAACAAATAGGACGAGCAGCATTGCACCGCTTACTAAAAATGGTGCCTGATGCCCGAATGTATCCCACAGCTTGCCGGACAAAATCGTGCCCAGCACCATGCCGGAGCCTTCGATCGTCAGGAAAAAGCCCCATACTGCACCTCGCTCTTCTTTCGGAATCGCTTGAGCAATTAAAGCATTCCATGCCGGGATGATGCAGGCATAGCCAAGTCCTACAATCGCCACAATAACCAGCACCAGCGGCAGTGAACGAGTCATGCCTAGCAGCGGCAGCGAGATCGCGGCGAGGAGAAAGCCGACATGCAAAAACCATTTTGTCCCGAGCCGATCGACAAACTTCCCGACTGGGATTAGCCCCAGCACTGTAATGGCGCCGCCCGCGATAAGAAACCAGCTGTACTGGGCAGGCGTCAGATGGAGCACTGAACGCGCGAACAGCGTTAAGATCGGCGTCAACAGCCCCAGCGAGAAGTTCTGCACAAACATTGCCGGATAAAGCAGCTTGCTGGCATGAAGCGACTTGCCCACCTTGGCAAAATAACGGCTGGCCCGAACTTTGAGCGGCTCTCTTGCAGCATCACTTGTGTTCGCTGCATGCGAATCCGTCTGCGCCGCAGCCTCTTCCGCTGCGCCTGAACGCTGCTTCATGCGCCCGCGACCGGGCAGAAACATCGTCGTCAGGACAACGACGATCATGCCGCCAATAATGAGGCGGAACGCTGCCGTATACGAGCTGGACAGCAGAAAATTAATCGCAATCGGCCCCGCGCCCACGCCAACCAGCCAAGCGACATAGACGACACTCATCGCCCGGCCGCTCGCTTCCTCTCCAGCCTCCTCTGTTGCTCCTGTAATGACGCAAGGCCATAGCGGGGACGACCCGATGCCAAGCAGCAGGCAAGCGACTACAATCCAGCTCGTATGATGCACGAAAGCGACAAGCAAAACAGAGGTGAACGTCAGCACAATACCCGCAAGCATTACGGAGCGGTAGCCCAAACGGTCAATAAGCCAGCCAATCGGGCTGCGGAACAAATTATCGCCAATATATTGCAGCGCCAGCGCCCAGCCAATCGCATAGGCAGATAAACCCAGCACCGTACCCATGTACACTGGCAAAATGGAGATGAGCAGCGCGCCCTTTACAAATTCAATAATAAACATAATAATCAGCAGCTGAATAATAAAAGGAGAGCGCCAAATAACGACGCCGGATGGCTTTATGCCCCTATGTTCTTTCATTAAATATCGAGCCTCCGTTTCTGCTGCAAGCAAGCGATCCAGGTGAAACGGCTCGCGCTGTCCTTTGGCAGCGCGGCGCGTTTCATTCCGAGAAATATAGAGAAAGGATTGCGCAATGCTATACTTTCCTATATTTCAAGCGCAAACGGCTGTCGCCGTCCTTTGGCGGCAAAGCACCGTTTCGCGTAGAAATATAGAGAAAGTACCGCGCAATGCTATACTTTCCTATATTTTTAAAAAAAGCTTCTTGCATTCCGACTTGTTTTTGCTATACTCAACCTTGTTTGTATTTTAACTAGAGAGGCAGGGATGAAAGCGATGGATCATAACAAAACCCCGCTCTTCAGCGCATTACGCCGCCATGCGGAACAGAATCCAACCCAATTTCATATTCCAGGACATAAGAAAGGGTTAGGCAGCGATGCCGAATTTCGTGCATTTATCGGCGATAATGCGTTATCGATCGATTTAATAAATATAGCTCCGCTGGATGACCTGCATCAGCCAACCGGCGTTATTGAGGAAGCCCAGAAGCTTGCAGCCGATGCTTTCGGCGCAGATTATACTTATTTTTCCGTGCAAGGAACGAGCGGTGCCATTATTACGATGATTATGAGCGTCTGTCTTCCCGGCGATAAAATCATCGTTCCGCGCAATGTGCATAAGTCCATTATGGCAGCGATTATTTTTGCAGGTGCCCGTCCGATCTTTATCTCACCCGTGCGTGACGAAAATCTCGGCATTGATCACGGCATTACGACACGCGCTGTCAAACGCGCGCTGGACAAGCACCCCGATGCGAAAGCAGTGCTTGTTATCAACCCGACGTATTATGGCGTATGCGCCGACCTGAAGGAGATCGTCGATCTCGTGCATACGTTCGATATTCCGGTTCTCGTAGATGAGGCGCACGGCGTACTCATTCATTTCAATGAAAAGCTTCCGATGTCTGCGATGCAGGCTGGCGCAGATATGGCAGCGACGAGCGTTCATAAGCTGGGCGGCTCGATGACGCAAAGCTCCGTGCTGAACGTGCGCGGCGGGCGGGTTAATCCCCACCGCATTCAGACGATTATCAGCATGCTGACGACAACGTCGACATCCTATATTTTGCTGTCATCGCTCGATACGTCGCGCCGCAATTTGGCTTTGAACGGTCACAAGCTGGCTGAACAAGCGATTGAGCTTGCCCAATATGCGCGCAAGACCATCAATGAAATCCCCGGCTTGTACTGCTTTGGACGGGAAATTTTAGGTGGCGAAGCTACCTTTGATCTCGACCCAACCAAGGTCGCTATTCATGTCCGTCATCTCGGCATTACCGGCTATGAGACGGAAAACTGGCTTCGTGACCATTTCAACCTCGAAATTGAAATGAGCGATATGTATAACATTCTTTGCCTTGTTACGCCTGGTGATACATCCGATTCGATAGAAAAATTGCTGGAGGCGCTGCGCGCGCTGTCGGACAGCTTCAATGAAGGCGCCGAGGCCCGAGAACTCGTTGTCAAAATCCCGGATATTCCCCAGCTGTCGCTCTCGCCGCGCGATGCTTTCTACGGACAGACCGAGGTCGTTCCGTTCAAAGAGTCGGCTGGCCGAATTATCGCCGAGTTTATTTATGTTTACCCACCTGGCATCCCTATTCTACTTCCAGGCGAGGTTATTTCCCAGAAAAATATCGACTACATCGTCGAGCATGTTGAAGTTGGCCTCCCCGTTAAAGGTCCGGAGGACCGCAACGTAGAATTCGTTAAAGTCATTTTCGAGGAAACGGCTATTTCCTAGACATCGTTATATTTCAAGGTGAAACAGCTGACGCCGTCCTTTGGCGGAGCGGAGCGTTTCATTCCGAGAAATATCCTTTCCTATATTTGAACAAAAGACACCTGCTGTCCCATGAGCATTCGCCCTTGGTAACGCAGGTGTCTTTTGCATGCAAAGCTTAGCTGCATGATGGCTTGGTAGAGCAGCGTAAAGAGCGAGAAATCTACTCTTCTTTTGCCGCGTTTTCAGTAACGGCGATTTCTTCATAAATCTTCGTTACGCGATCCCATTCTTCATCGTCTTCGATACCAACGAGGAATGCCTCGTCGTTCTCTTCCTCGATGCGGAAAATAACGCCGTCTGCTTCAGGATCATTGCGATCCAGCAATACCGCATAAGCGTTGTTTTCGGATTCAAACGTATAAACCATGACCATTTCGCGTTCTTGGCCCTCATCGTCCGTTACAATAAATACACTTTCTTCATGTTCATGGTCTTCTCCGCAACCGCAATCTGCGCCATGATTATGCTCAGTCATTGTTTTACCCCATTTCAGTCAATTATCCATACCTGTGTATCGTACCATGAGTCCTAGCAGCGGTCAAACAAGCGTAAACGGCTGTCGCCGTCATCCGGAGGCAAAGCTACCGTTTCGAGGGTGAAATATAAGAAATTATAAGCTTGAAACTAATAATTTCTTATATTTCGAAAAAGCCCGCGTTTCCTCCACTTGGAAGAAACGCGGGCCATTGCCGTTATTGCGAAGAAATCAGCTTCTCCGAGACGAGCGTCCAATCGTCGGACGAGCTCGTTTTCAGGAAAAATCTCACCGCATATTTTCCCGAATACTCGAAGTTATACTTCATGTCTTCCGTCCGATACCAGAAGTTATCCTTCGTAATCTTATCGGTCTGTGTCTGAATAACCTTCTCGCTGCCATACGGATCAAATATAGATACTTTAACCGCGGCAATATCCGTCTTCAAATTGTCGACCTGCGACAATACGCTGAACGTATATGAGTTGCCCTTCGTCACATTGCCAAACAGCTTGCTATCCTGCATAAGTACAATATGTACATTCGGTCTCGTTAAGGTTGCCTTCTTATTCTGCCCATCCCAATTGACGATGGTTTGCAGGCTATTGGCTATTTCCCGAATCGGCAGGTAAGTCTTGCCATCCACCATAATGCCGCCATCTTCAAGCTCGCTGCCATTCAGGAGAACCTTAACAGTCTGCGATGCTGCACTCGCAATCATTAAGGTACTGCTGCATAAAAAAAGCGCCAGCAGCAAAACCGCTACTTTTCTGAATTTCATAGATGAGTACCCTCCATCCGCTTTGTCTGGATATATGGTTATACTCTTCAAAATGAATAGAGTTGCGCTGTTACAGAAACTTTTTCAGCCTTGTACCAGCGCTATATTTTGTCTCCAGCATAGGCGGGTGCTCTCCCTTTTTTCAGACGATCATTTACAGGGATTTAAGCAGCATGCCCGTGCGAAAAAAATTGTAGAAATGTGCGGTTGCCTGGGAAATATTCGGGTTAATGATACGTACGGGTGAGCACGCAAGGAACCCCTTTTCCAACTGCGCCCGGCTCAGACATTCGGTCCAAATACGCGAGTCCCCTTGCACAAGGTGTCGGACACACTTCGCAGACTGGGGATAGCACCAATTTGTAGTGGTACTGTTTCCGTTCACCTGACGGTTGTTTCTTCTTAACGTTTTTGCCTTTTCCTTTGCTCATTGATGCTCTGTCCTCCCTGCCGGTTCTTGCTCATGCATTATATGTAGCTACCCGGCAAAGGGTATCTCTATTTGTCAGTTTGCCATTCATTTGATACATTGGATGTAGCGAGATGATTTCTATGACGGGGGTGTTCCAATGAATATACAAATGATCGGAACTGGGAGTGCTTTTGCCAAGAAATATGATAATAACAATGCGTTAATTGAGGTGCCTGGGTACAAGCTGCTGGTCGATTGCGGCATTACGCTGCCTAAGGCGCTGCACGAGACGAATCGTTCGTTCGATGAGCTGGATGCTGTGCTGATCAGCCATATTCATGGCGACCATGTGGGCGGGCTGGAGGAATATGCTTTTCAGATGATGTTTCTCTATGGAAAAAAGCCGGTGCTGTACATCGCCTCCTCGCTAGTAGAGCCGCTGTGGGAGCAGACGCTGCGCGGCGGGCTGACGCAGGGACCGCTTCAATCCATTAATGACTTCTTTGAAGTGAGACGGCTCGAGGAAGGCGTAGAGCATGAGCTGCATCCGGGCTTGAAGGTGAAGCTGCTTCAAACCGAGCATATTGTGGGGAAAGACAGCTATTCGTTTATTTTCAATCAGCAATTTTTTTATTCGGCAGATATGAAATTCAGTCAAGCGTTGCTGGAGCAGCTTGTTGAGGATGGCGTCGATACGATTTTTCACGACTGCCAGCTAATTGCGCCCGGTGTTGTACATGCCTGTCTCGACGAGCTGCTGACACTGCCAGAGCTGCTGCAGGAGAAGGTGTGGCTCATGCATTACGGGGATACGATGGAAAATTACATAGGCCATACGGGGAAAATGCGCTTCGTTCAGCAGCGTGAGATTTATACGGTGTAGGTACGAGTCGCAGAAATGATCAGCAACCATAACAAAAAGAGCCTGACGCTTTTTCGCGTCAGGCTCTTCTTGCTGCTGGCTATGCTTAGCTCAGGCTTGCCGTTTAAAACATCGGAAGCTGGTCCAAATTGTTTGTAGGATCGCCGTCCGCGTCGCCACGGATATACGTTTCACCATCTCTGCCTTTGAAAGCATTCACACCAGCGATCTGCCCTGCCTGCACCTCTTGCAGCGCCGTCTGGTAATCCAGTACACGGCCCGATGATGTTTTAAAACTCGTCAGGTCACCGTCGCCATTTTTCTGTACCGCTACAATATGTTCTCTTTCCCCGCCAGTCATTTCATTTGTGCTCATTCAAAGCTCGCCTCCTTCGGATTGTGAGCGGCAATTACCGCCCGCCACTCGGCATTCAATCGATAGGATGCGTAGCTTTTGAAAATTTTATACGGCATGATGCAAATATTAATCAGAAACAAAAAAGACCGAAAACCCTTGTTATAAAAGGATTCTCGGACCTTCTTTACTGTATGATCTGTAGTGGGCTCGAACCACTGACCCCTACCCTGTCAAGATAGTGACAAGGTATTACCATAGCTTCCTTTGACCTCCTAGAGCTTGCTGGCATTGCATTTCCCTCATTTGTTAATAGTCTTTGTCTTCCTGTTCCCACCCCTACTATTCACTATTGCGGCACCAACTTTCGCGCCAATTTTTTAATGGTGTGATGCCTTGATATTAAAGGGAAAATAGTGATTATTGGGGTGGGCCTCCTATATTAAAATTTAGCCTCTCCTTCCATCCATCTAAGGAATACACTTTTCGAAACTTTCTTCATTCTCCCGATCCTCAATACATGGTATTGTCCCGAGTTCATCAAATCGTAAGTTTGCCTCTCGCCAATCCCGAGTATCTTTTGTATGTCGGATGCCACTAGCACGGATGGATATTGTTCTGTGCTTGTATATTCTTCTGGCATAGTATAAACGCCCCTTTCAAAATAATGTACCTTCCCAGCCTTTTGACACTTTTTCATGAGCTCTCTTTATATAGGTTGAAACACTACTTTCGGAGAGTTTGAGCATCCGTGCAATCTGTTGATGCGGTATCGCATGCCCATGAGCCATTACATAACATTCACGCTCCTGTGGGCTTAATCTCCAATACTTCCTCCAGCGCCTTTTTCTCATCCTCAGTGAGTGACGATCCGCTCCGACTATTAACCGGATTCGCAAAGCTCTGCATAATCATCGGGTCCAGCAGCACGGTATTTTGATACACGCTGCGCCGCTCAATGCCCCTGCGCGTACCTGGCTGCTCGCCTCCAGTAGCTCGGGATTGTCGTGTATGTTGCCGATGACCTCTATTGACTCTCTGTCGACCACATAAAACCCCAACCCAATTCGATGACATAATCTCTTTTACAATGCGGGCATGTGACGATATCGCCAATTCCAAACTCTTCTGGCACTGTCGTTCCCTCCCATGTATTTCTGTATTCTTCAATCCATTTCGGAAGGCTGATTCTATAGGCTTTTTTTCGCATCTAGATCATAATGATTTTTTATCGAGAACAGAATATTTATTTTCCCCGTAGGGAAACATATACTCGTGATAAATTCAAAACAAGGAGCGATTAATGTAATGAAAAAATTATTCCCGTTGCTATTCACCTTAGTAATTCTGTCATCTGCACTGTCTATTCCTGCCTTTGCGCAAGGAACGCCAAGCCTTTCCCATGCAACAAACAACAGCCAGATGAACAGCTATGGAACAAACAATAATACAGAAGGTAACACAAATCTTAACGCGAACAACTACCGAACAAATGCCACGACTGATGATAATGATTTTGATTGGGGCTGGCTCGGATTGCTTGGCTTGGCCGGACTGTTTGGTTTAAGAAGCCGTGATCGGGAACGCACCTAAAAAATTAACCAAATAATTTTTCCAAAAACCCCTGCTTAAAACCAGGGGTTCTGTATGTTTGGCAGCCTCAGCTAGAAGTAATTTCAAAAATCAAAATATACGCAGAATTGCATATTTATCTGATCTCTGAGCAAATTAATTCAGTAAAAATCAAGGAATGAAAAGGAGCAAATTAAATGGGCATTTTAAGCGGTAATCCAAAAGACGAACCTATGCACTATGGTGAAATCTACGGTGTGTGGCAAGCTTCAATGGTAGCAAAAGGAATCGTGTCATGTTACCAAGCGTTCATGAACCATGCCGGCGACAAGGACCTCAAGAAAATCTTGGATGCACTTATCGACCAAGCGAAGCTTGAGATCAGAGAACTGGACGAATTACTTACTAACAATGGGATTGCGCCTGCTCCTTTATTAGCGGAAAGACCACCAGTTAAACTCGAGGATATCCCAGTTGGTGCGAGATTCACTGATCCCGAGATTGCTGCTGCTATCTCCGCAGACACGGCTGCAGGAATCGTTGCATGCAGCCAAGCTATGACGCAATCGTTAAGGGAAGATATTGGTGCATTATTCGCTAAATATCATCTCTCGAAGACAGGTATTGCTGTTCGTATTTTGGAAATGAATAAAGAAAAAGGTTGGCTAATTCCCCCTCCGCTCCAATTAAAAAGACCTGAGCCGGTAAAAGCTTAATTTTATCGATCCTGCTTTCATAAAGCAGGATCTTTCTTTTCAGATAAATGGTCATTTCCCTCGACTTCATAGCCCTGCGGGAATACTTTTTTCGCATATCCATGAACGTCATTCGTTTTAACCGTGCCCGACTTTACGTTTATATGCATGTGGGCTTTGCTCGCTACGTCTCTAATCCACGCCGCATTTTCTAATATTTCCTTGTCACTCATATCCGTGATGCGATCTAACTTTTTTCAAAGTTTCCTGCCTGTTCATCTGTCGTTCCCTCCCATTTGTCACCTCACTTAGGGCGTTAACATACATTGTTATTGCCTACACACTTGAAAAGGATGGTAACGATTTGGATAATAGGATGGCATGGGAACATCATTTGAATTTAGCCTCTACGTATAAGATGCTTGCTGATAAATATGAATATATAGATCATCCGTTACACGTTTACTATGGAGGCGAATATAGAAAACATCTAAGTGAAGTTGAAAAGCATTTCCTTGCTATGCATCAGATGCACCCTTCTTGAGCGGCCAATAATGGCTGCTTTTCTTTTTTTACCCTCCTCTATGCACTTCATTATTCATTGTGTTGTATCGTTGAGTTGGCGGTAATTCTCGAATTCTCCGCCCTCACCTTCGCATACCGGACATTCAAATGCTGTATTGTCCAGTTCGTACAAAACGCCTGCTCCGTCGCATAAAAGGCAGTTCACAAATTTATTGCCTTCCGTCATGATCAGCCCGCCTAGTACCTGTTAGCCTGACTCTCGCCTGAACTGATTATAAAAATGACTCGCTGGCATCGTATGCTTGTCCGTGTCGTAATCGGTACGTCGGTAATGGATATCGCCGTCTACGTCCTCGTACATCGCGAATACCAGCTCGACGTCAGATATGCTCTCGAAAAAGTAATATAGCTTCTGTCGGATGTAGATTTTACGGCCCATCAGTATCCTTTAGCTTGATCATCCCAATTCCAAAGCCCCTGCTGCCCCTTGGCTGCTATCGGCCCTGCAAGCCGCCGAACCTCTGTAAGCTCCCATGCGTAACGGCCTTCCTCATACCAACCAAAATTGACTTCTGGCTTCCAGCATGAATTGCTAGTGCCCCCCGATGCTTCGTCGACCAACCGCGCGTTTCGTATTGCTTGGCACCAATCGCGATTAGTGTCGCCCATGGCTGTATGATCGTAATAGCTTTCATTTTGTGCTCCACCTCCACAGCTAAAACCCCAATTTTACCCAATATATCAAATGCACAATCGAATCAATTAAACTTTGAATATAATAGATTAATTGACGGAAAGGAGATGATTTGAATGGGATACGAATATGCCAAAAAGAAAAAGGTTAAAGTTATATTTGTTAAACCTGGTCAAAAAATTCTTATTATCGGAAAGAAGCATTGGAAAAAGAAACCTCATTGCTAAGCTTGTGGAGTGCTTGCTCATACAAGCGCTCTTACATACTCGATCCGGACTATCATTTTAAGCTTGCTCCTTTCCCCTCTATAGGGGTTATAATTGCAGCATCTGCTGAACGTTAGCCGTCCGGCGTTCAGCTATTTCCACGTATTGCGGCCCGATCTCGATGATCGTACATTTTCGCCTGTGTTTATGCACCACTTCTAAACTCGTGCCACTCCCGCCGAATGGATCAAATACCTTGTCGCCAACCGAGCTGCCTGTTCCACACGGAGCGTTTATTCCGGAAGCCAAAATACTTCACATCTACTCTATCTTCTCTATGCTGCTTGCTCTTACCAGGCACGTCTCCTTCATTAACCTTTCGAGCAAAACTGTATGCCGCACCTACTGCCTTCATGGTCCCGTTCGTTTTGGCGCCTCCGTTTGCGCGATTTGATCCAGCTTGCCCCTCGAAATCCTGTGACAATCCCACAATGCTAGATGCTGCCATTGGTTCCTTAATCGCTTCGGCGTTGTAGTAATATTTTTCCGATTTTGACATGAGGAACACGTATTCATGAGCCTTTGTAGGGCGATCCCTGACGCTCTCCGGCATGCAGTTAGGCTTATGCCAAATGTTGTCCATTCTGAGATACCAGCCGTCTGCTTGGAGCGCGAATGCCACACTTCACGGTATGCCTATTAAATCTTTTGGCTTAATACCCTTATTAACAGAAACTCGGCAGCGCGAGCCGCCCTTTTTGGGATTTGCTGGGTCTGGCCAATTCTGATCGGCGCGAGTCTGTAAAATATTCTGTGTAAACTCTCAAACCCGATTACAATAGAAGAAAGGCTGGTTTGAGAGGATGGCACCGATGGCGAGATTCAATAAGGAACAAGTGAAGGCATTTGTGAAGGAAAACAACCTCAAAACGATGGAAAGGAGCTATTTGCAGAGACGCTGCAATCCATGCTAGAGGCTGAGCTCGACACGGAGCTGGGCTATGAGAAGCATGATGTGAAAAGCAAAGCGACACGTAATAGCCGTACCGGGAAAACGAAAAAGACGGTAACGAGCGAGTACCGCGAAATGGAGATAGCCGTGCCTCGTGGTCGTCATGGTGAGTTTGAGCCCGTTATTGTAAAGAAGCATCAGTCCACCGTCACCGGTATTGAAGACCAAATCATCGCGATGTACGCGAAAGGTGTCAGTACGAGGGATATTCAAGATCACCTCCATCATTTGTACGGAATAGACGTCTCACCAACCATGATTTCAAACGTGACGAACAAAATCGTCCCCCTCATTAAAGAATGGCAGAATCGGCCGCTGCAAGGCATCTACGCAGTCGTATTTATGGATGCGATTCATTACAAAGTGAAGCAAGACGGCGCCATTGTGAATAAGGCCGCCTACATGGTCATTGGCATCGATTTAGATGACAACAAGGACGTATTAGGCATGTGGATTGGGGAGCACGAGTCCGCTAAATTTTGGCTCAGTGTATTAAACGAGCTTAAAAACCGTGGTGTACAGGACATTAGGCATGTGGATTGGGGAGCACGAGTCCGCTAAATTTTGGCTCAGTGTATTAAACGAGCTTAAAAACCGTGGTGTACAGGACATTCTGATCACCTGTGTGGATAACCTCACAGGCTTCTCCCAGGCCATCTCCGCCTGCTATCCGAACACCGAGATTCAGAAATGCATCATTCACCAAATCCGTAACTCCATCCGTTACGTCTCCTACAAGGATCTAAAAAATGATGTCAGTTACAATATTTATATCAGTCTCCAATTTTGAAACTGATTCTTTTTTCGTTTCACTCATACATGCTTTTCTCCTCTCTCTTACATTCGTCCCATTACTACCTAGAAGACCAAGTATTTCGAGTATCAACACTTAAATCATCTGCCGCCGCTGCAACGGTGGCTTTTTCATTGCTATCTGACATAATGAATGTTCCTCCTCTTATGATTACTATGGTTTGTAGTTATCTTCTTGTTCCCGCTTCCAATCATCCTCTCTTAACGTCAATGTTTCAGCCGCTTTCATACTAAGACTTTCTCGGATTCTCCGTTCAGCTGCCGCCACTTCTTCCGAAATGATTGTTCTTATGGATAACTCAATTGAAATACCCAGCTTACAGCCCCCTAAATCGTATTTTAAATACATTTTATAGGCAAAAAAATAAGCACACCTTTACATCCTATTTTAAATACAGTATTATGAATTTGTCGTATTAATAATACTGTTTTATAGATCAGGAAATAAGACTCTCGGCTCGCCTTTTAGTCGGTCGCAAATTCTATTCATTAGTTTAACACTTGGATTTACACGACCGTATTCTAAGCTTCGGATATGATCAACATGTACTGATAACTCAGAAGCCAGTGCTTCTTGAGTCAACCCCTCATCAACCCTAGCTTTTTTGAGTTCGACTCTTTTCAATTTGTCACCACCTTGTTTATTCGTTGTGATCATCATGCATTGTATTTCAAATACAGTCAACAGTATTTTTAATACAATTTATTTCGGAAGGATGTAAAGTTATTATGTCACTAGGAAGCCGTATTAAAGTTCTAAGAAAATCCCTCAATCTTACACAAAAACAAATTGCGGATAAGTTAGGGATGGGCAATTCCAATTTCGGGCACATCGAAAATGACAGAGTAACGCCTACTAGCAAAGATTTAGACACCCTAGCGGAAATTCTCGGGACTTCTACGGATTACCTTTTAGGACGCGAGGAACAAATTCAAGCCCCTTCTTGGGCAACAGAAAACGACATTTTTGATTTAAAAAGGTTGTTAGAAGCTGATGGTGAAGTGCTATTTGATGGCGCGCCAATAAGTAAGGAAGACAAACTTAAAGCAAAAGAATTTCTAACAGTTCTTTTTTGGGAAAGTAAGAAGAAGCAAAATAAATAGCAAAAAAAATGCATAACACTCTATGATCTTGCGCTTCCACCGCTGCGAGGCGGTTTCTTATAGACAAAAAAAGAACATGCGTTCTGTTTAGGGGAATGAAATGCCAAAAGGTAGCATCGAAAAGAGAGGAGAAAACACTTGGAGATTACGAGTCGATTTATTAAATTTCACGGGCTACGACACAGTTCAGGTACTCTAATGTTAGAAGATGGCGAAGATGATGCAGCTAACTTTGATTCCCTTCTCATTGCGATTCAGCGTAGACTAGGGCATGCCAGGTTATCGACCTCAGCTGACACTTACATGCATATCACCAAAAAATTTAGACAACGCACAGCGAATAAATTCGATAAATTTTCTAGAAAAAGTACACAAGATTGATCCTGAATAGTCTTATAAAATCAATTAGCAAAGAATCCGTCCCCAGAATGTCCACAGATCGCTTTTCACTGACAGTAAGCAAAAAATTGAAAAAACCCAAGAAACCATATATAATGCGGCTTCTCAGGCTTTTTCTTTGTATGATCTGTAGTGGGCTCGAACCACTGACCCCTACCCTGTCAAGATAGTGCTCTCCCAGCTGAGCTAACAGATCGTATATTAGCGACGTTTATTAATATACCAAGCTTGAGCGGAAAAGTCAACCATTTTGCTATTATTTTTTTTGAGCTTCAAAAAAAGCTTCGTCCTCCAATCAACCGGAGAATGAAGCTTTTTGTTTTCAGCCTATGCTCCATTTCAGCTCGGGAATTGAACATTTCCCGGAACTATATAAGCGCCTGATGTACCGTTTGCTGGAAGTGCGGGAATCGTATCCAGAACCGCTTTCCCGCGAATATCGGTTATCCGAACCTGCAGCGGGCTTGTCCCCATGTTCGTGCCCAAGAAATGGTTATAGTCCATTTTCTCCAGATTGATCCACGCGCCAGCCTTCTTATATTCCATTTTCATGACCGGATAAAAATGATTGCGCACTTGAATCGCCGCCCACCACTGGCTGCTGCCTTCCTTCACCCGGTACGAAAAATTTCCGGTTATCGGCGCTTTCACGACTTTCCATGAAATATTGATTGTGCCTGCCGACATTTCCCCAATTTTAGCAAAAGCGTTTGGCGACAAGTCAAGCGCTCCCGGAGCGCCTTCCGGGTATAAATCGGTGACATAGACGACCGTTTTGCCCTTAGGCCCCGTAACCTCCAAGTAAGCGCCCGCAAGCGCCGCTTTGACCCCATTGTAATTCATATCAGTCGGATTTAAGGCCGTAATTTCCATATTCGGATTAATCGGATCAAGCAGTACTGCACCGCCCGAATATCCTGAGCCTGTATACGTCGCATAGCTTGTACGCACATCGTTCCAAGCTGCAAACGCCTGCACCGCCGGGTACAAAACGAACATCGCAAGACAAACGATTCCAAATTTGACTACACCGTGCTTTTTTTTCATAACAGAAACCTCCTCCACATTTTTGAAACCCTAAATCTACCAGTAGAGTCCATTCTAAGTGGTGAGGAGGAATATTTGCTAGCACTTTCGATACTTCTTTTCTAGCATTTTAATGACATTTCCCAACAAAACTAGACTTTATTCGTCAAAAACAAGGAGCATCTGCCGCTTCGGCTAGCTTGCGTTATTGTTCACCTTCATAATATCCATGAACGGAATTTTAGTAATTTCTTCACCTTTCGCTACGTGCACCAGCCTCGTCCGGGAATCCATTTTTACAATTAGCCCCGCAACGGGTTCTTCCCAGTTCCACACCTCAAAAAGCAGCTCAATACCCTCTTGATACGCTTCAACCAGGCGCTCTCCGAGCTCCTCCAATTCAAACTCATCCCTTGTCGGGCGCTTTGGTTTCTTTGCCATTACTTCCGTCTCCATTCTATGTTTTAGTACATGACCTTCATTTAACTCATGCCTTTTTCAACCCATCTTTAAATCATACCCTTTCTTCAAAGCATTTGTCATGGAGATTATGAAATTAGGCAAAAAAACATCCCCCTGCCATAACATGGCAAGGGGATGCTTCTTCTCTATTTTTAACTTAGAACGCATGGTTAAGGAAATACTGATTAGGTCAGGATGGAACTAAGCCGCTTCTATTACCACATACAGGAGCAAATGATGATAACCAATAGAATGAACAGTACAAGAATAGCGCCTGGGCTTGTGAAAGCACCGCCTACTTTATTTCCGCAGCCACCGTATCCTGGACCTACTCCTACATTTCCTACTTCATATCCCATTTCGTTGCTCATCTCCTTTTTTTAAGGTACACAGCATCATATGGTCAAAAGCCAAAAAGGGTTGGGCTTTCAGGCAAAATGGGTATTTGCCTCGATGGACGGGTGCCGCTGCTTCTTTTTTTAATTTTCCGTTTACATTACGTTCATTCCCAGATAACTAAACAGGTGCATACTGACTTTAAGCAGGAGGTGATTCACCCATGTATTATGAAGAAGATCGCGTACCGTTCGATGCGCCAGATGAAGTCATTGTCAAAGAGGAGAAAAAAGAATAAGGAAACGCCAAGGCTTCCCGGACACAATGGGAGCTTTTTTTATTTTATTTTCAGCTTCGTTTCAGTGCAGTTTCAGATGGTTAATCCATACTAGCAACATACTCCCTTTTAATATATTTTTGGGCCCGCTTGAATAGCGGGCTACTTTTTTGCCTATTTTCAAAAAAAATGATCAGATGGCCTTGAAATATAAATTTAATGTTGTTATCAGTTGGCATTCATTTTATTTTAAGGTTGGCTGCCTATACTAATCACATGACCCCCCACTATTTATATAGTTAATCCTTGACGACTCGCCTTCCGGCGGGTTCTTTTTTTTGCTTAAAGATGCGTGCGTGAATGGCTATTTATATCATAGAAAAAAGCATTAAGCTAAAAATCAGCTTCGTTTCATTTCTATTTAAGGTGCGAGGCGCATACTGACTTTACTCTCTTTTCGACATATATGGTTGTGACCCGCAGCGATGCGGGTTATTTTTTTTGCCTAATTGTATTCATCCCTCCGCCATGCTTGCCGATAATAAAGGTGGAGGTGGTGAATAATGGATATAGCAGCATTATCAACGTCACTTAGTCAAGCATCACTCGGCACGGCTGTATCGGTTCGCATGCTGGATATTGGCCAAGACCAAATGCAAGTGCAGGCACAAGGACTTATCAAAATGATGGAGCTCAGTGTAAATCCAAATGTCGGCAGCCTACTAGATATTAAAGTATAGGATAGGCAAGTGTGGAGCGGGAAGGTCAATCCTTCCCGTTTTTTCATGTTGTAAAGAAAATAGTACGCTTGCTAATTAGCCTATAAGCGAACAAATGAATCGATTTCGCTTCGTTTTGCAACAATAAAAGAAATAGCAACGTCTGGGATGATATAAGAAAGCGAAAAAAATAAAGAGGTGACTGGAAATGAAGAAAAAACCACTACTGTTAACCCTTATCTTGACCATGATGATGCTGACAATCGGACAAAGTGCCTGGGCCTTCAACGATGTCAAAAATGACCCGAATGCCAAAAAAATTGAAGCGCTCCAGCAGCAAGGCATTATTTCCGGGGACAAAGACGGCAATTTCCGCCCGCAGGGCAAACTGACTTATGCAGAAGGAATCTCCATGATTGTCAAAGGACTTGAGCTTAACTTCGATCATATTCGTTTCATTAAGCAGCCGCTGGCAGCCGACTATTATACGAATATTAAAGATGACAAATGGTACTCCCAAGCTTTCATCATCGCCCATTTCTACGATCTTGGTGTAGCTAAAGATGTGAAAGCAAATGACGTGATGACTCGCGAGCAATTCGCGCAGCATTTGTTCAAAGCGATTGACAATAAAGTGACTTATGCCATGATTGAAATGTATGTGATGCTTAATGATGAGGCCGATGTAAATCCAGATTTTATGGGCAATATCCAAAAGCTGCTCCTCAGCAAAATCGCAACGCTTGACGCAAAGCAAAATTTTTACCCAACGGCTTCCATTAAACGCAGTGATGCTGCGGCATGGCTGCATGATGGAATTGCATTTATGAAGGAAATGAAGGAAAATGAAGCACCTGCTACGGGAAATGAGCCAACGGATAACCCTTTCACAGATGCAAGATTGACCGTTACGCCAGTCAATGCTGAAGTCAATAAAGTGACGGTAACAGCAACGGTGCCTCATCCAGGCTATGGCATTCAAATTTCCGGCATCACGTTTGATGGCGACCAAGCCACTATTAAGTTAGAGCGCACGGAGCCTAAACCCGATCAAATGTATCCCCAAGTGATTACAGAAGTACAGGTTACAACTTATGTAGATGCTAAATTCAAGCCCGTTCTTCCAACAGCCGCTAATGCCGTTTCAGGCAGCTCCGCTGCTGCTCCTGCGGGCAGCAATACGTCTGTCGCTTCCTAATAATTGAAGCTGAAGAGCTTCAGCTAAAACCATTTTAAAAAGCCGCTGAACTACGCGTAAGCCATTACGCAAGTTCAGCGGCTTTTGGTTTGTGAATGAATGCGGTTATACAGCTTGAAAAATTATAATGCCGGTATACTCCAATCGATTTCTCGCTCTCCCAGCTCGTTCAGATAACCATTTGCTTGCGAGAACGGCTTGCTGCCGAAAAATCCGCCACGGGCAGACAATGGACTAGGATGTACGGACGTAATGATTTTATGCTTGTCCGTGTCAATGAGCTCCAGCTTCTTCTGGGCGGGATTTCCCCATAAAATGAATACGACCGGACGCTCGCGTTCATTAAGCGCAGTGATGATACGGTCAGTGAAGGTTTCCCAGCCCTTCTTCTTATGCGAGTTGGCTGCGGCCGCTTCCACTGTCAGCACCGTATTTAGCAGCAGCACCCCCTGCTCTGCCCAAGCTCGCAGCGAGCCATGGGATGGAATCGGGCAGCCCAAGTCTGCATGAAGCTCCTTATATATGTTGCCCAGCGACCTTGGCACCGCAACTCCTGGCTGCACGGAGAAGCTCAGGCCATGCGCCTGGCCTTCTCCATGATAAGGATCCTGTCCTAAAATAACGACCCGCGTTCCTTCATAAGACGTGTAATTAAGCGCATTAAACACATCCTCCTGCTTCGGATAAACGGTTTTGGTGCTGTATTGCTCCGTCAAGAAAACTTCTAATTTCTTGAAGTAGGGCTGTTCAAATTCAAATTGCAGCTTAGCTGCCCAATCATTGTTCAACTGCTGAAACACCGCGTAGTCCCCTCTCTATGTATAACGTTATTTTCTCCCAAAATCTGCTTTAATTTCTCCCCATTCCTCAGTGTTCCATTTGAGCACTTTATTCGGATAGGTGTTCGTCTTGAGCCATCTCTCCGCTTCGTCTGTCAGCGCCCAAATTTTTGCTGTAGAGGCATCTCTTACGAGGGTCGATGCGACCTTCTTATTACGCAGCCAGCTGAGTGCCGTTCTGGAGTCGCTGTATACCGTTCTCTCGCTGCCCTTCTGCTTCAAATAGGCGAGTGCATGCACAACGGCGATAAATTCACCGAGATTGTTCGTACCATTCGGAATCGGCCCTACATAAAATAAAATTTCGCCTGTCTGCGTATCGACTCCCTTGTACTCCACTGGACCCGGATTGCCCCGCGTACCGACATCTACAGAGATGCTGTCATAATCGATTTCTCCGGACTCTTGCGGCTTGGAAGCCGTTTTCTTAAAACCGCCCGAGCTGCTGCTTGCGCCGCCTGCCGTGCTTTTCCCCTTGCCCCAGTGGCTGCGCCAGCCCTCCTTGAAAGCGGCCTCCGCCAGCGCCTTGGATTCAAAGGACTTATATTTCGCATCCTGAACGCCATTCACCTGCTCCTGGCATTCCTTCCATGTTGCGAATACGCCTGCTTGCTTGCCTACCCAAACGACATAATATTTTGATTTCGCCATTAGCTTGTTCTTACCACCTTTACCAAACGTCCATCCTTCTATTAAATCGAAAAATGCGGCTCCTGTCCACCCGGATGACAGAATCAAACAAGGTGAAACGGCTGTCGCCGTCCTTTGGCGGCGCGGTGCGTTTCAAAAAAAGCGACCAGCAGCGCTGATCGCTCTTCCTTGAAAATCACGTCCTTAGTCTCGGCTAGCACCAAGGAAACGCAGAATGAACAGAAACAGATTCACGAAGTCAAGATAAATGCTCACGACGATCATCGGAATGTCCTCATCGCTAAAGCCTTGACGAGTAAGACGCGAGAAGTCAAACAGCGTCCAACCGATGAAGATCAAAATACCGAAGCCGGATACCATCAGCTCTGTTGTACCCGAGAAGGGGAGGAACAAGCCGACGAGTGTCATCAGTACAAGTACAATAGTGGAAGCGAACAAGAAGCCGCCGAGGAATGAAAAATCCTGCTTCGACTTAATCGCGTAAAGCGCCGTACCGCCAAATGCAAGAATCGCAACGCCAAGACCTTGCAATACCAGTGAAGCGCCCAGCATGCTAATATAGCTCGCAATGACGAAATACATCGTCAAGCCGGATACGAACATAAAGCTGTACATCAGCGTGTAGCCGATCGATTTCTTTTTTCGTAAAAAGAGCAGTGCAATCAGAAGTCCAATTTCCACTATATACAGCGGCATAGCCAGTACAGGCGGAACAACCTGACCGATTAAGAAGCCGACCAGCGATACGAGCAGTGAAAGAAATAAGACCCGAAAAACTTTCGGCAATAACAGTTGCGAAGAACGAATCGTATCCATAAAATAAGCTCCTTTACTATTAATTTAGTTTATTCTATTAGCTATTTTACACCAATTCCTTGAATAATAACACTATATGTAAGCATAGCTTTTCAAAAATCACAATGTTTATCACTTGAATATTTACAGATAAAAGAAATAAGCCGCCAGATCACAGCGATCGGCGGCTTATTGTTATTTTCAAGTAAAGATTAGGAATGCTGCCCGGGATACATCATGGGCTGAGTTTGCTGGCCGCCAACCGCCGTCTCCGAATATGTCTTTTGACACATCATATTAGAAATTCGCGGAATGTATACCATTTCCCCTGCTTTTAATTGAGCCGGGTTCACATGGGGATTGGCTTCCTCCATGATCGCATGAGGAACGTTGTATTTATGACAAACTGCCGCTAGCGTCTCCCCATGCTGGGCTTGGTGCTGAGCGTATATCATATCGTCCGAGTTGCCTTCTCTGAAGAAAGGGAACAAAAATGGTGAAAAGAAGAAAAATGGGAACAAGAAACGGTTAGGGAAAAAAGGATGAGGGAACGGACGAAAGAAAGGACGGCCGAACCCACCACCAAAGCCACCACCAGGAACAAATGCACGATCTGTACGATCCATAACAAAACCTCCGTTTTTTTATATAGTCATTCGTCTATATAGAGTATTGTTTTGGGCGCCATTGGTGACAACTTTTTTGAAAATTTTCCAAATATGCACTAGCTCGACAGCTCCAGCCACTGTTCCAAACGCTGATCCAGCCTCGTTTGCAGCTCTTCCCGTTCCCTCCATTGCTTCTCAAGATTTTCCGTGTCGCCCATGCGATCCAATCGTTCCAGCTCGGCATCAGCTATTGCAATTTCGGCTTCAAGCTTAGCTATCTCCTGCTCCATATGCTCCAGTTTGCTTTCAGCAGGTGCCGGACTTCCATTTGAGCGTGGCTTTTCTATACCTGCACCTTTAGCTGTTCTCGCCTCTCCTTTGGCGGATGAATTTGCTTGAGCAAGCCGTTCCTCCCGCTTCGCCTTAAAATCATCATAGTTGCCCAGATAAGTGGCGACCTTTCCTTGTGCCAGCTCCCATACCCGCTTAGCCAAACGATTGATGAAATAGCGGTCATGCGAGATCGCAAGCACCGTGCCGGGGAAATCCTCCAGCGCCTCCTCCAATGCTTCGCGCGATGCGACATCCAGGTGGTTAGTTGGCTCATCAAGCAGCAGTAAATTTGGCTTGCGTCTTACAAGCAGCGCAAGCCGCAGCCGTGACCACTCTCCACCAGAAAGCGCTGCGAGCGGCTTAAATACATCCGCCCCATAAAATAAATATTTAGCAAGCACATTCCGTGCTTCGCCTTCCTCCAAGCCGCCCTCAAGCCGGAAATGCTCCAGCACCGTTTGCTTATTGCCCTTTAACGGCTCCTGCTGCGCCAAATATCCGATTTCCAATCGCGTTCCCTGCGCCACTTGCCCGCTATCCGCTTCCATCACCCCGAGCAGCAGCTTAAACAGCGTCGTTTTCCCGGAGCCGTTATCGCCTAGCAGCACGACTTTCTCGCCATATAGCAAGCCGCCCTCTGCCTCCCGTAAAATGACTCGTTCCCCGAACTGTTTCGTCAAACCTTCAAACGAAATGACGTTGCGTCCAGAACGGTCAAGCGGCGACAGCTCGAACTCCGCTGTATTCCGCTCCAAAACCGGGCGCTTCACCGTTTCTAATCGCTCTAACGCCTTGCGGATCGACGCCGCACGCTTGAAAAACTTCCCGTTGTCGCCGATGCGGCCCCATTCTTCCAGTTGGCGAATCGTTTCTTTCATTTTTCGAATGACTTTCTGCTGCTCTTGGAACTGGGCAAATTGCTGGAGCAGCCGTTCCTCCTTCTCTTTCAGATAACCGCTATAGTTGCAGTGATAGGTGTGGGCTTCGCCATCCTCCAGTTCAATCATTTTTGTGCCGACGGTATCGAGAAAATAACGGTCATGCGATACGATAACACAAGCGCCTTCATAGTGCTGAATAAACTGCTCCAGCCATTCAATCCCTTTGAGATCAAGGTGGTTCGTCGGCTCATCCAGCAGCAGCAAATCCGGACGGACGACGAGCTGTGAAGCCAGAACGATGCGGGTTTTCTCGCCGCCCGACAAGCTGCTGAAGCTCCGCTGATCGTAGCTGCGGTCAATGCGCAGGCCGCTGGCAACCTGATCAATCGCCGTATCCATGTCGTAGCCGCCGCCCTGCTCGAATTTTTCCTGCGCAAGGGCGTATGTTTTCAATAGCCTCTCCAATTTCACAGCATCATTTGCCGCTTCTTCCCCCGCCATCTCGCGCTCCAGCTCCGACATTTCCTGCCTGCAGGCCATCAGCTCCCGAAATCCGTAGGCCATTACCTCATATACGGTAAGTGATTCGAACGCAGCAGGTATTTGCGGCAAGTAGCCGATTTGCAAATCCCTCTTTACAGTCAGCATCCCATCGTCAACCTGCTCATGTCCGGCAATCAGCCGGAGAAGCGTCGATTTGCCACAGCCATTGCGGCCTATGAGCCCTACTTTCTCTCCCTCCTGAAGCTGAAGCGTTACGCCATCCAGCACCAGATTTGCCGCGTGGTATTTTTTTATTTGTTGTACATTTACAATAATCATTTGAAGAGCCTCCTATTTGATGAGGAAGACCCTAGCTTGAAAACACAAGCAAAAACGACTTCGTCGTCCTTCTAGGACGAGCGAAGAGCTTTGTCGGAGAATTCTAAGTGAATATAAGGATAAAACTTATAAATGCTTAGAATTCAAGGTGAAACGGCTGTCGCCGTCCTCTGGCGCGCAGCGCGTTTCATTCCGAGAATTATAGAGAAAGGATAGAAACATCACATACTTTCCTATAATTCAAAAAGAGCCGCAGCAACAAGCCTGCGACCCTTCGAATGGCAAAGCAATCCGTTGTGGTTAAGGTAGGCGTCTTCTCGCGAATGGTATATCCGTATCGTTAAAAATGGACAGACTGATCCCGTTCGCGGAAAATGCATGAACAATGCCAGCCATAGCAATCGGCAGCTGGCTAATACGGTTATTGACCAATTCGTGATTCACCTACCTCACCTCCCTTTATGTTAGTGTTTTTACTTTATCATAGATTATGGTGCTGTGGCAATTTCAAAAATAGATGCAAACATTTATTTCACCGCAGAAATGTATGTTCGTAAACTCTCCTCTACACAATCAGCAATTAAGGCGATGAAGGGCTCCAACTGGTCATTGCTGCTGGCTTCTTCCAACGTCTCATAATATTTCAACCTTGCATCTGCGGCTGCTTTTACAATGGCAGGAGGAAATCCATGCTGCATTAAAACCAAATTCATCAATAAACGAGCCGTACGCCCGTTGCCATCTGCAAACGGATGGATAAAAACGAACTGAAAATGGAGCCTGGCTGCTAATTCAACAGGATGCAGACGGTTATGCTGCTCTTGATACCAATGCAGCAAACTTTCCATTTTTTCAGGTACAAATACATAAGTCGGTGGTATGTGCTGCGATCCAGATATTCGAACATTAATGGAGCGGTAACGTCCTGCATTCTCGTCGTCAATATTTTTCAATACTAAATGATGAATAGATTTAATTACTGATTCCGTTATAGTCATATTACGATGCACGATGTCTTGTACATAACTAATCGCTTCAGAATGATTAATGACTTCGAAATGCTCTCTAAGCTTTTTACCGCCAATGGTTAGACCTTCCTCCAGCACCAGCTTTGTTTCCAAGAGCGTTAACGTATTTCCCTCGATTGCATTTGAGTTGTAGGTCCACTCTACTCGGTAAACCTCCTCTAAATTCCGGACGGCCGCGGAGGGTAAGGGTCTTAGACTGTCGAGCTCTTGCTTTAATTCATTGATTTGTTGGAAATCCATCCTCTCACTCCTTTGAATAAACATAACCGTTATACCAAATTGATTTGAAAAAGCACCCTCTTTTCCATACGGCTAAATATATCCATACTATATCTGATTTGGATAGGGGTTTCAATTAACAAGGCCTAGCGCGGATACTAGTAAACATTCATCTTCAGCAAAAAAATACGCAATTCCCCGCCGAAATTCGCATTGAAACTTCCTTTTTCACATGATACAATTTGTATCAAATAAAGAGGAGTGGGTGAGTCCGATTAAAAAGGAATTGGTTAGTGAAATTTATTGGCTGCGAGCAGTTGCCTGTTTATTTGTCATTTTAAACCACGCTTTGGGCAATAATTTGGCGTTGTATTTCAGCGGACAGGAAGGGATCGCCTTCTATTTGCTCAAAATTTTTCAAATGGCGATTTTATTTGGCACCGGGACATTTGTATTTATATCTGAATTTCTGAATGCCAAAACGTATCATGGCAAACCGCCACAAGGCTTTTTTCAAAAAAGGGCGCTCTTTTTGCTTATTCCGTTTTTGTTTATGAGCTTCATTTTTGCTATTTTTGATACGGCTCAAAATGGTGCCTTTACGTTTGCCTCCTATTCCATCGAAGCGGTCAAAAATATTTTTCTAGGCGATTTCGTGCTTTGGTTCATCTTATTGCTATTCCAAATTCATATTCTCCACTTTCTCTTTAATCGCTATGCCAGCAAGCTTAAACCGCTAACGGTTATAGTCACTTCGTTTGTACTGAACTTTGGTTATTTGGCTTATTTCAGCGCGACATCAGCCCCAGGCTCATCCGCTGTCTCTACATACATTTGGGAAAGAGGCTACTGGCTGCTCGCCGTCGGCTGGATTTTTTATTTTACCTTGGCGTATTATGCTGGAAAGCATTTTGAACAGGTGAAGCAATATATTAGCAGACAAGGCGTCTGGCTATTTGCGATCATCCCCGTTTGCTTCATTGGGGTGATGGGCTTTCAGCAGCAAGGCATTTTCACCATTATATCCTCGAAACGCCCCGATATGATGCTCTATACGATCGCCATGATTGGGCTGATCCTCTATCTATCAGGTAAAACCCGCTCCGTGCCGAGATTCATTATGCTCATCAGTAAATATTCGTTCAGCCTCTACCTATTGCACATGATCGTCATGAAGCTGCTGCTCCAGTTTTTGCCGAAAACAAATTTCGCCGTTTCGTTTGTTGTTTGTTATGTGGGGAGCATTGCCGTCAGCCTTGTTATCGCCAACCTGTTCAATCGTTTCTCCTTCGGAAAATATTTGGTTGGCAATTTGTTGAAGACGCCAAAGCAAGGTGCTTCGGCGAAGCCGGCGCTGCAAGTGGGAGAACGTGCAGTTTAATCTTTCAAATAAAAGCCCCAACTACCAGAAAAAACATCTGGCGGTTAGGGCTTTATCTGCTGTGAACTGCTTTTAATAAGAAGAACCATTATTTGTCGATTTCCACTCCAATTCCGGAGTTTGCTGCTTTAGCTCTTACAGTTCATTCAACCGTTCAATGGTTATAAACTTGAAACCAACGGATTTGATGAAAGGTCGCCTGATTGCCATTTTGATTTTGTAAAATATCCGCATCTCGCTTGGGGGCGTAAGCCCTCGTTATATAAATGAAATGCGAGCGGCAGCCATCAGCCTCATAATTGCGCAAATGATCTGCATATCGCTTCAACTGCTGATCTCTCTCGCCGTGCCTAGCTTATTTTCGATAAAAATAATATGAGTTTGTTTGCCCTCTGCAAAACGTACCATCATGTCATGCCTGCTATCGGCTACATGGTCGATCTGCTTGCCATATGTTTTCTGAGTAGTGATTTCATGAATATTCTCCTGCAAAGGTTATTTCAATCATCTGTCAATAATATCAAGCAATTTTTATCTTCAATGTCGTTCAACTAAGTAGCTTTAATATATTTTGCGGAATCATCTTCGCTTGTACAAGCATAGCCTGACCTGCATCAGTCAAAATTCGAGATTTTGCAAGTTCCATTATTTCTCTTGCCATATCCGAATCTCTAATTCTTGACTCCGAAGCGGATAGGTTTTCCCCATAGTTAAGAATATTGCTTCCCGTATGTTCAAGACGGTTTTGATAAGCTCCAAGCTTGGCTCGTTCAGAGGATACTGTATTAATAGCATTTTTTATAGGAACAATAGCATTAGAAGCTCCTAAATGGGATGAGATATTTAAACCAGCCACCCCTATTGCAGATCCATTTACGTTTGGCATGCCTATATTCAAGTTCTCACCAGCAGCAGTGCCCGTCTGAATGGATATTCCACTTTCCCCACTAAGTGTTAGTGTTGCTGGGCTTCCCGTCAGGAGATCGGCTGGAATGCCTGCCGAGGATGATATAGTGATTTCTTTATCTGTTAGCAGAATTACGGTCGTACCCGAAATGTATAAACTTGTATTTTGTACTGATTCTTGCTCCGATGGAAAACCAATATTCCGGGCTTTTAAATTAGTATACTTACTCAACAAATTACTTAATGTTTCATTTATATTTACCCCAATTGGAACATCAACCCACGTATTATTTATATTATTGGGACTAACAAATTCAAAATCTGCAGCTAACATTAAGGTAAGATCACGTATGCCAATCCTATCCTCATCATTGGGATTTCCAGTAAAATTCCATTTCGCAATGTAGTTTGCTGAAAAAGTACGGTCACCAGATGCCTCTCCATTCAAAAGCTTGATTCCATTGAAATTAGTATGTTCAGCAATATTATCAATCTCAGCCTGCAGCTGGTTGAACTCATTCTGACTATTTTTTCTATCAGTGTCGCTATAAGTACCATTTGCTGTTTGCACAGCTAATTCATTCATACGCTGCAGAATAGCATGGATTTCCTGCATAGCGCCTTCAGCAGTTTGAATAAGTGAAATTCCATCTTGTATATTTCTTGATGCTTGCTGTAAACCACGTATCTGCCCACGCATTTTCTCTGATATTGACATCCCCGCTGCATCATCTGCCGCCCTATTAATATTAAGCCCAGATGAAAGTTTTTCCATAGACTTCGTTCTCTTATCATTGTTAATAGTTAAACTTCGATTTGCATTCACAGCCATTAAATTCGATCTTATATACATTTCACTTTACCTCTCGCTAGGGAAATAACTCCATCTTTATATCATTATCGGCATGTACCTCCAAAAAAATAATGTTTATTATAAATTTAAAATTAGATAACCAATCTAAAATCTCTTTCTATGAATTTCATAGTTAAACATTAGAAATATGTTTTCAATGGTTATACAAATATAATTTTACAATTCCTTATAGTTTGCGAGCCGTTAATGGCATTACATATGAGGGGCTCCTGATCGTGTATCGTATCGCTTTAACGTTGCAAATAACGTTCATAGGCAGCTTGCTGAATTTCCAGCGCTCTTTCAATGCCCAGCTCCTTCATTTGCTGAACATATTTATCGTAGTTGTCGGCAGACTCATTGCCTAATATAATTTTCAGCTCCGCTTCTTTAACCAATGCGTTAATATCGTTCATAATGCTGCTCATTTCATCCGCTTCCTCAGCCGTTGGCGTCACTGGCGGCAGCAGGTGGCTCTCGTGATTCGTGTTTTTCCAGATGCCCAGCGCTTCCGTCGTCTGCTCATATTTCGCTGGTAAATTATTATCCTGCTGAATCATAGGAAAGTTGGTGCCATGTGAATATTGCAGCATCACTTGGTCGCTGCCTAGTCCATTCGGGTTGTTGACGACCAAATCCGTATAGACTGGCTTGCCGTTGCCGAGTTTATACGTGACCCCTTCCAGACCATAGGTGTTCAGCATGCTTCCTTCAGTGGAATAGGCGTAATCCAGCCAACGGATGGCTGTTTCTACATTTTCAGCAGTAGCGGAAATCGCTGCGGAGCTTGTCCCTGCATATGCATTGTCCAACTGACCGAACTCTGGAAGCTCGCCTTTTACCGCTGCTGGGTAAGGGACGGCCACGAAGTTCGCCTTCGGATCGGTTTCCTGAGCTGCAGCATTGTATTTTTCAATGTAAAACTGCCAGCCAATCGTTGCGCCGCTGCTGCCGGAGGACATTTTTTTATCAACGGTTGCCGCATCGATGGAAGCAAAGTCCTTGTCAATGAGCCCTTCCTTGTACCACTGGCTCATCGCTTTTAAATATTCTTTATATTGCGGCTCCAAAAAGCCGTACGTCACTTTTCCATCATTCATATAGAAGTTGCCCATTACGCCAAATGCGCCGGCAAAACCGCCCGTGCGTTCGCCCAGAAACATCGACCGAAACGTAACCGGCGAGCTGGCCTTTTTCTTCTCTTTGAACGCCGTCAATACGGTATGCCATTCCTCAATCGTTTCGGGAATGTCCAAATTCAGCTCGTCGAGCCAATCTTTACGGATAATAGGTCCGCCATATACACGGCCAGCATCTGAACGAATGAACGGGAAAGCATAATACGTGCCGTCATCCGTTTTGATCATTTTGTCGATGTCGGGATTTTCCTGAAGCACTTTCTTTAAATTCGGCGCATACTGGTCAATTAAATCATTCAGCTTTAATATATACCCCTGCTCCACAGCCCGATCTGGCCCGCCGGGATATTGAAGCCACGTATTTAGAAAAATATCAGGAAGCTCTCCCGAGGCGAGCAGCAGGCTGAACTTTTGATCCGTCATCGGCGTTCCACCCAAATGCCTGATTTTAACACCGGTCCGCTGCTCGTATTCTTCATCAATCGGCATCACTTCTGGCGTACTGCCAAGCTGCTCATCCATAAAAGAAAGCTCGACATTGCCCTGCATAGGATAAGAAAACACGCCTCCTGTTTGATTATTGACATTAGTATTAACAATGCCTTCCATATTGCTGTTTGAATTCGAATGACTGCAGCCAGCAGCCAGCATAATGAAACTCAGTAGAAAAAGGACAGGCTTGCCCACCGTTTTTTTGCTGAACCCTTTTGCCAACATCAAGACCTCCGTTTGCATGCATATATGTGTGTTTTAGCTCCGCTCAACTTGTAGATTCTTATATTTGCCCGGTGTAATCCCCTCATACTTCTTGAATACTCGAATGAAGGCACTGCTGCTGGAGAAGCCCGTTTTTGATGAAGTCTCTTCTATGCTGGCGCCTTGCTGAAGCAGCAACTTCGCCTTAGAAGTGCGCGTTTGACTAATGAAGTCATGCAGGCCGAGCTCCTTCTGCTCTTTAAATAATCGCGATACGTATTGCGGGGTAATGCCGAATTCGGCCCCAATCATCGATACGCTGAGATTAATATCGTCATAGTTTTTCTCTACGTACTCCGCCACCTGTTCTCCAATTCCCGTATTGGACAGCAAGGACAGCTTTTCATTGATTTTGTGGCACACCATTTGTAAAATTTGCAGCAGCTCCTGCCGGAACTCCCCCCTAGTTGTACAGGCGAGCAGACGCTTCATCGGTCGCGATTCTTCCCATATTTGAGCCTGCTGGGCTTCCAGCGGAACAGATTTCATCATGGAGCTTGCCAAATCGATCATCGCGCATTTGAGCATTTCAACGGAGGATTGGCTGCTGAACACCTGGTTCAAAATATCATCTACCTTCTCGGTCGCTTTTTCCAGGTCTCCTGTCTTAATGATGTTGATAAAAGCAAGCTCATCATTGATCGACAAATAATATTCAGCTTCCACAGGCTCAATATCTCCATACCAAATCGACACATTTTCTTCTGAAAATAAGCGGTATTCTTGGGCCTCCAGCGCCTGCAAATAAGCATGATGTATGCCCGCTACCCCGACCTCATGCTCGCTCCCGGCCATCACAATTTGCAAGCGGTAGCGCTGATCGGTAAATTCCAGCGTTTTCACCAAAGCCTGCTCCATGTCCTCTTTCCAGACGGAAATGCGATCGGGGTGGATGTTAATAACCGCAGCAAGCATGCCGTCCATATCGGTAAAGCTTAAGCTATGAAACTCCTGAGCCACATCAAGCATAATATTCGTTACGATAAAATGGGATAAATTCATCGACGTCGCGCTTGCTTCGTCTGGCCCAATATCGAAGAGCAGTACGGCAAAATGCTCAGTGCTCCAATTCAAATGGTAACGACCCGCCGCTCCTTGGACGGACAAGCCTTCCTCTGCCTGCCCTTTGAGCAGCCTCGTCAAATAGTAGGCCTGCAGCACCCGAAGCTGCTTGTATTCGCGGCTGCTCATATCATCCCGCTCGCGAATCGTTGCCAGCGCATTTTCCCTAATAAACGAAAACTCGTCTGCTCGCCACATGCTCCGCTCCTGCTTGGCGTAGGAGAATACATTGACCAGCTCGCGAACAGGATTATAATTGCGGCGGGCAACATAATAAATGACGACCCCACCAATTAAAAAACAGACCAGCAAGCCAAGCAAATTCAAATTGCGAATCTCTCTGGCTTTTTCCCAAAAGGTATTCGAAGGGAAAACGCTTACATATTTCCAATCAGACGTATCCGAGGCGATAAAGGAAACCATATTTTCCGTTCCGGCAATAGTCAAAAAGGAAGAATCTGCTTCTTTATTGTCCGTCTCCACCATAGAAAAAATCGGCGGACTATCTATTTTATTATTTTGAAACATAATTTGATTCGCATGATCGACGATATAGACGTCCCCATTGTTGACCCAATCGACATTCGCCAGCATTTTTTGCACGGTGCTGCTATTTAAAGCGATGAATAGTACGCCTCGCGTCGTGTCCTTTTCCTTTATATTCGATAATGGCTTAATTAATAAAACCGTATTTCCGACCCGTTTAAATTGAATAAAAGGCCTCAGCTTCCCCGACTGGATCATCGGTGTAGCCAAAATTTTCTGCCATTCCTGCTCGCTGATGTTAAACTGCTGGCGATTCATCTCATAAAATAAGGCTGAATCCGCGTAGGTCTCGTCTGTAAGTATCGTACCCAGCTTGCCGGAATACAGATAAATCCCTTTTATAAAATTGTTGGCGGATTTATACTTGCTCAGCTCCTGCTGGATTTTAAAAATTTGAAAGGCTTCCTTCTGCTCCGAGTCCGGATTCATATTCAGGAAGGAATTCACGTCATTATGAATAGACAGCAGCATAGCCAGCTTTTCTGCTTGGTTGATTTCACTGTCTACCATATATTTAACCTGTTTGAGCATGGCACCGCTAGCCCGCTGAATTTCATACTCTACTACCTTTTTCGTTTGGGTGTACACGACAGCGCTAACGATTAATGGGATGAGCATTATGATGGCATAGGAAATGATCCACCTAAAAGCAATGCTTTTGCTAAAAACAAACCTCTGCTGTTTCATACTTTGCCTCCGCAGGTTGAACTCTCTTATCGCAAGCGTAAACGGCTTTCGCCACCCGTTTCGCGTAGAAATATAGAGAAGGGATGGGAAAATCATATCCTTTCCTATATTTCAAGCGTAAACGGCTTTCGCCACCCTTTGGCGGCAAAGCTTYCGTTTCGCGTAGAAATATAGAGAAGGGATGGGAAAATCATATCCTTTCCTATATTTCAAGCGTAAACGGCTTTCGCCACCCTCTGGCGGCAAAGCTTCCGTTTCGCGTAGAAATATAGAGAAGGGATGGGAAAATCATATCCTTTCTCTATATTTTAAAAAACCTGCTCTGCCCTAATAAGAACTTCAATGAAGTCCCCTTAGCAGCAAAGCAGTATTTGAAATCTCTACCTATTGATTGATTTAGAACACTTGGAATACAGGGGCATCTGCCAAAAAACAAACCGGAAGCTTCGGATACTTCTCCGCTAGCATTTCAGCTAAATATTCCATCCCCGGCTCTTCGCTCTCGGCATGGCCAAGCATAATGAGCGCTTTGCTGTGCCCTTGATGCAGCGCATCCCTTATATATTCTGGCGTTTCCCACTCCGGTCCTTCGCCAGCTATTATCAAATCCACATTTTGCTGCTGGAGCAATGGAATTGCTGAGCTTCCGCCGCCTCTATATCCTACCAGAACACCTACGCGTTTGCACGGCATTGTGGGTTCCCCTGCTGCCCGCACATAGGGAATGTGCAGCTTGCTTTTCAAATAATCAGCCACTTCGGCGAGCTGCATAGCGGGTATATCTACAATTGCCTCGGCTGGCTGCGTTTCGGCTGCCATCCAACCGAGCTTGCGCAGCAAACCGATCAAGACAATGTCCGGCTGGTAGCTATGCATATAATCATGGAAGCGAAAAATGCCGACACCTGCTTTTTCAATGAAGGCCGTTTTGGCCTCAACAACAGCGTCGTTGCGCAGCCAATCTCCTGCCTCATGGTGGCTATAAAAAAAGCCCTCGTGCGATACAATTAAATTGGCGCCCAAAGCGAATGCCTGCTCAATAATAGAATGGGTGGCCGAAAAGGCTGTAACGATTCCTTTCACTACGGTATGCTCGTGCCCAAAGCTCAATTGATCAACGGTTGGAACAGGAACCTCTATGCCTGCTTTCAAGTCCTTTATCACTTGCCCAATGGTAATTTTCATCGCGGCCACCTTTCGAGCTGTACATCCGACAGCAGCAGCAGTAGCTTACTCATTCGGATAAACGACTACCTTCAAGCTGCCGCTCTTGTTATGAATAGCCCGTTCAAGTGCCTCCTGCGTCTTGGCGAGCGGATAGCGGTCGGTAATGAGAAAGCTCGCATCTATGGATTCAGATGACAAAAAAGATAGGCCGCTAGGATAGGTATTAGCATAGCGGAAAATACCGTACAAATCAATTTCATTGTCCGCGATAAAGGTAATGCTCAGCGGCGTTTCATCCTGCGGAGGCAGTCCGACGATCGCGAGCTTCCCTCCCCGGCGCAGCGAATATAAAGCTGAACGAAGCGCATGGGGATTGCCGGCTGTTTCCCAAGCCACGTCCACCCCTTTGCCACCGGTCAGAGTCTTCACGACGCTGGCCGGGTTCTCGTTCTTGGCATGAATGGCGTGGGTAGCTCCCATCTTCAAAGCGGCTTCCAAGCGAATTTCCTCCATATCGCTCACAACGATTTGTGCGGCTCCGAAAGCTTTTGCCGCGGCAACCGCCATGAGCCCTACCGGACCCATGCCCATAATCGCTACCGTATCTCCGGGCTGCAGCTTGCTTCTTCTCGCCGCGTGAATGCCCACCGAAAACGGCTCGTTAAGCGCAGCCTCCTCATAAGACAATTGGTCGGGAATCGGAAATACCATATCCTCCCGAACCGCCAAATATTGCACAAAAGCGCCGTCTATCGGCGGAGTTGCCAGAAAGCTCACGTCAAGGCAAAGATTGTAGCGCCCTTCCTTGCAAGCACTGCAATGTCCGCACGTCGTCCCTGGCTCTATAGCGACCCGTGTACCTACCGTGACGGAGCTCACCTTATTCCCGACAGCTGCTATCATTCCTGCACATTCATGTCCGAGAATAAGCGGCTTCTCTACGATAAAGCGGCCTATTCGGCCATGCTCATAATAATGCAGATCCGAGCCGCATATGCCGACAGCCATCACCTTGACTAACACTTCTCTGTCCCCAATTGAAGGGATTGGCAGCTCTTGCAAAACAATTGCACCCGGCTCCGTCATAATGGCCGCTTTCATCGTTTGAGGCAGCTGCTCTCGTTCTAATCCTGCTACACTCTGCTCACTCATTTGAAAGTCTCCTTCACAGTCGAACATGTAAGTTAATAGATTTTGCGGTGGTGCTCATCTTCTATCCCGCTTTTGCGCAAAAAGTACGTATTGATTTGATCACGCCACTCTTCTGCATGCCGAGCCTGCTCCCGCAAACGCTCTTCAACCTGCGTATACAGCCCTTCCTTCATTCGGCCCTGCAGGGAGCTCCAAGCTGTCAGCAATTGCACCGCCCGCTCCACCCCTTCAAAGTGGGTATCGTATATATGCTGAATGACGGTTTTTCCAGAATGAAGCACATGGGTATACGGGACATGATGGAAGAACAGCAGCAGCTCATCTGGGCAATGCTCCAGCGAATTATAGATTTCGGCATTCGCGCCCATATATTGCGCGCTGTAGCCGGTTCCGCTCTGCACCGTGCGGTCAACGCCTAATCCTTTGTTGTCTGCAAAATGATACGTTCCCCATGGCGAATATTCATATCCATCGACATTAGGACCGTAATGATGGTTTGGGTTGACCATCCAGCCTATGCCGAGCGGTGCCGTATACGACTCATAAATGCTCCACGAATCCATTAGCAGTCCGCTAACGACATCATGAACGGCGGTATCCAAACTTAGAGCCAACTGTATCCACTCACTCGCTATTTGCTCCGCCGTTAAATCCGGGTTCCATGCCAGCCTGCCATAGCCGTACAAATTAGCTTGAGCCAGCAAATGCCCGCTCCAGTTTGATTCTGCTCCTACATTAGTGACAGCTGCCATCCCGTTTATCCGGTTGCCCCACATGGAGCCGTCGACAATACGCTTGACTGGAGCCTGTTCGCCGCTCGCATACGTATTGAACTCCAATATTTCCTTCCATTGCGGGACGAGGTAGCACAGATGCCGCTGCTGCCCTGTATACTCCTGCGTAATTTGAAATTCAATCAGCTGATTCGTATGCGCAAGCGCACCAAAGAGCGGAGATACAGGCTCTCTAGCTTGAAAATCAAGCGGGCCATTTTTAATTTGCAGCACAACATTATCGTTGAATCTGCCATCCAGCGGTTTAAAATGGTCATACGCTGCCCGCGCACGATCGGTCGTGCGGTCACGCCAATCCTGCTTGCAATTGTAAACGAAGCATCGCCATATCACGATGCCGCCATGCGGCTCCAGCGCCTGCGCCAGCATATTGGCTCCCTCTGCATGGTCCCGCTCATACGTAAAGGGACCCGGACGATTTTCAGAATCAGCTTTGACCAGAAAACCGCCAAAATCCGGAATGGCTACGTAAATTTCCGAAGCTTTGCTGTTCCACCAAGCTTGCACACTCTTATCCAGGGGATCAGCCGTCGCAAGCCCGCCGATCTGAATCGGACTCGCGAAATTGATGCTGAGGTACAAGCGAATGCCGTAAATCCGGAAAATATCGGCGAGCTTCGCTACTTGCGGCAAATAGGTTGGCGTAATAAACAGCGTCTCCTCCTGATGAACATTAACGTTGTTAATCGCTATCGCATTAATGCCAACCGAAGCCATCATTCTGGCGTAATCGCGCAGCCGCTCCTGATCCTTGGTAAAACGGTTATTTTCATACAAAAAAGAGTTTCCGGCATAGCCGCGCTCAATGCTGCCATCGAAATTATCCCAGTGATTAATCATTCTTAATCCGTTTATCGGAGCGCTGACGATATCAAGCTCATCGATTGAAGCGCCCGTGCCTATGAGCCTCAGCAAATGAAACACGCCATAAAGCACGCCTGCCGGCGAGGCAGCGCCGATTGCTAGACAGGAATCAGCATGGCTCGTGCGGATGACAAACCCTTCCGCTCCTGCAGCTTGAATATCTTTTTCGCTAAACAAGCTTTCATAGCGCGCATTCCCGGACGGGAACGTTCCCAGCGCGATATGACGCTGCCCCTGAGTGGGGGCAGCTGATACGGAGTGGCCCAGCATCGCTTCCAGGCCGAGCTTTAGTTCAGCCGCCGCAGCCTGAATCGTTTCCTGCTCTTCATAGACAACTATTGCGCCGCCCCATTGCTTATATTGCTCCAATTGGGTACCCGGCAGCGCCTTATTATAGCTCAGCCAAGCATGATAGCCGCTTTCCGCTGGTTTAGGTTTCCTCGCAGTTTCATTCATCCTTTGTTGCACCTCGTCCTATGGTTTGAATTTGCCTTAACTGCTTTTGACAAGCGAATAGTCAGCCGACTTCTCATATAGCCACAAAATGGCGGTTACGCCGCGAGGGTAATATTTGCTGCCTACAATTTGGCCGGACAACACCTGGTCGCTCCAGCACCAGTAGGAAAGCTCGGGATGCAGCAGCCAAGCGACATGAGCCGAATCGGCAAGCTTTCCGTTCTCCTCCCACGGCATTTTCATAATTTCTCGGGCAATAAATTGGCATAAATAAATTTTGCTAAGCCATGAATTGTTGCTGGTCGAAGATAATTTCCACGCTCCATCCTCAAACAAGCATACGCCAGGCACAAGCACGGTTGTCAGGTGACGGTGAAGACTGCTCAAATAATCGGCAAATCTGCCGTTCGGATCAAGGGCTTCCTTGCAGCCGGTAAATAGCGGGAATACAAGCCCTTCAATCGCAGGAATGATGCGCGAGTCATTGTTTTCTCCAATAATAGCAGGTATATAACCATCCTCTGTTAATGCAGCTGTAATGGACGCCGCACATTTATCTGCTTGACCGCCAGCCTCTGCCGACAATTCTGGCAAGCCTTCGGCTTGGAACAGGCGCTCCAGCGCCACATAAGCGGCCCAGCATTTTCCGGCCATATAAATATTGTTGCGGGACTGGCCCAAGGAGGCATCCAAGCTGTCATAGGTGGAAATTTCAGCGCCTCCCTGCGTACGCGTGCTGTCCAGTGCCATAAGGCCGCTGCGCAGCTCCTTTACAGGATGATCCCGGTTCAGCATGCTTTCAAAGCAGGAGCGAATGACGGGCAGCATGTTGGCTGTAAATTCCGCATCCTTCGTTTGCTCAATATATACAAGCGCCGTACAGAGCCAATTGACCAGCTCTTCATGGGACATATAAGAGAAGCAGTCGTCCAGCCCCGCCAGCTCATAGGCCGAATATTGCGGACGGGAAAAAACATTCGCCACCCCGACATCATGGGTAAATGTTATACCGCCGGGATATAGCTCCTGCCCACCAGGAAACGTAACCTGGTCGTTGTAGCTGTACCTGTCTACGAACAGCTCCAATTCGTTTCTTACCGTCCACGGATTCATAATCAATTCAAAAAACAGCTGATCCACCGTCAAATCCAGCGTGTTCATCATCCGATATTCGCCTTCATTGACAATCCATAGCGCTTTGCCATCATGGTCCAGCATTTGGGTGCTTCCGTAATAGCTGTGAATAGCGTGCGAGAGCATAAATTTTTGATCGTTCGAAAGCTTCGAATCATTAATCCATTGATCCGCCTGCTGGCAGGACTCAGCAAGCTCCTGAAAATGCTCCAAGGCGTATGCAGCGACGCTGTCGATATTTTTAAAATAACGGGTATATGCATAAGAGGCTTCGATGCCTGTTGTGACGATGCCATCGCGATAGAAGCAAATTGCAAACTTGTACGTGCGCGTCTCGCCCGGCGGCACCTCCATTAGAATGGCTCCTGTTCCGCCCAAGCCAAAAGCATAGTTATGCTCGTATCGCTCATCCAAAATTTTCTCCATTGTAAATCCCAGCGCACTCTGAACATCGTCCGTATCGCAAGCGATAGCCGTCAAGCGGCCCTGCCCGATGCCGGCAATTTGCCCTCCGCTCGTATCGCCCAGCCTGCGCATCGCACTGTAGGGATCGCTGCCCTCGTAGCCAAAAAAACCTCTTCTAGCCGTGGACCCGTTGCTATTGTCCAGCGTCAATTCGGCAAAAACAGCCGGAACGATCGCCTGCTTCAGCTCCTCTGGGCTCGCTGCTGCCGGATCTGGCACGGAGCGGACAGGCGAATAAATACGCAGCGTTACGTCACCCGCCTGCCACGTATCTGTGCCTGCGCCCAGCGTTCGCAAAATTTGATCGTCGTTAAACGCTTTCAATTTTGCCGTCGCCTGCTGATCCTTATCGCTCGAATCGGCTTTTTCCACATCATATCTGGAGCTGTCGTCGGCAGCCGCTTCAAAAAACGGAAAAGCCTCATAAACGCTGCCAGCTAAAGCCTGCATTCCGATATAAATGTTTTGATCGGCTGGCTTTCCCAGCTCGGAAGCAAGTCCGCCCTTCTTTCCTTTGAAGCCCAAGGTGAAGCTCGAAAAAGCTCCGATTGGCGAGTGCTGCACATTATAAAATTGATTTGGATTAGCCACTGTTGAACCCCTTCCTGACCGTTAATAAAAATAAAAGTTAAGCGTTTGCATGAATTATTTTTATCCTAGCACGTCAGGTTAAGCGGAAGCCATTGTCAAATCGAGCAATTATTTACCCAAATCGGGCTGGGTACGTTATACTCGTAGTTAAGCATAGTGTGAAAATTTGCGAGGAATAGAACGGAGGTGCTGCATGATGGCAGCCACTTTTATACCACCTATACTTGGACAATGCATTAGCGAAGCTATTGTTCCTGATGTCAAAACAACGATCAACCTGTTTGGCATGCATTTGCGCAAAGTGAGCGGACAATGGGATTATCCGGTGCATACCCATCCCCAATATGAGATCAATTACGTGCTCGAGGGCGAGCAATTGTTTATCGTCGATGACCGTCATTATATACAAAAGGCTGGGGCCCTCATGTTTCTTCAGCCAGGAGCCTCTCATGCCAGTAAAAGTGGAAACGGCAAGCCGTTTACTTATTTTTGCCTGCATTTTGATATCGATGACCGCATGTTTTTATCCTTATTAAGTCGCCTCGACTCTGTTCTATTTGACACTGACAGCAATGTTGTCCAGCAATTAAGGCCAGCGCTCAATAAAGTCATCGAAATGTCGAGCCAGCTCGCTGAACATTCCGCTGCCAAGCTTACGGAACGGATGCGCCTCCAATCCGCTGTATTTGAGCTGTTCGGCCAGCTCTGGGAAGCCCTTTCTGCGGAGGCCGACCTCCATTCAGCCGTCTCCTACGAGAAAGTCCAGCTGGCTCATCAAATTCGCGATAAGCTGCAGGGACTCATTTACCAGCAATTCAAGCAGGATGCCGCTCTACTAGACCAGCATTACGGCATTGACGACATTGCAGCCGAGCTTGGCATCAGTGTCTCCCACTGCAACCGGGTGTTCCGGCAGGTTTTTGAAATGTCGCCCCGCGTGTTTCTCTCCAAGGAGATGCTGCATGAGGCGAAGGTGCTGCTTAACGATCCCCAGATGTCAATCAGCCAAATTTCCGCGATTCTCGGCTATCGCGATATTTCGCATTTTAGCCGGCAGTTCAAGCGCTGGTATGGTGCTTCGCCGAGTGAGTACCGTCGGGGGAATAAAGAGAGATGAGTTCTGCGAGGATAAGCTTTATATTATGATTATGCTTTGTGTCTAGGGCATCTAGGATGTGTATGCAAACCAAAGTCAGCCTGCTTCTGCTTGCTTAGCGCTTAATCGAGGGCGTCCCCTATGACGAGTTAAGGCTAGGGGATAGCCGCATGGGAGTGTTACTGAGACCAATGTGGCTGAAATCATTGTAGCTGTGATCACTATTGCTGAGACAGCTGTAGCTGAGACAGCTGTAGCTGAGACCCCGCAGCTCGGGAACGCTCCCTGCTTTTTTTGGCGGACTGAGTTTCCGCTATTCTGGCTTTTGATTCGATTTCAGGCCGTAAGCGGACAGGAAATCCGTTATTGCCCTCATTATCCCATCAAAGGGGCTTTTGGCAGTGCATTAGCTGCTCCTGAGTCCGCGAACTGCCCCATAACCAGCGATTCTGTTGAAATAGCGGCTGCTGTGTCCGCCAAGTCCATCATTGTGCAGGGAGTAAGCCGGGGTTAGTTGCAAAACTGCGGCGGGAAGTGTTCCGATGTCCGCCAAGTCTATCTTTTTGCCTGGAGTAAACCCCTGCAACGACGAGCCTAAAGCAGCACTTGGCGAAAAAAAACCTAGGCTACCGCCGATTTAGAGAATGAACTTTACCTATCGAATTTCAGCTCTAACGTACTTCCTCCGCAATAAACAGCTGTAATCCTTGTGAAAGATAAGGGAGCACCAATTGAATATATTCCTCAGCTGGCTTTGCCCCGTTGTATTGCCAGTTAACAGCCGCCCCGTATAGGCTCCAGCTTAACATGACAGCTGCAATTCGAACCGACTCCTCATCCTCTCCGATTCCTGCATTTTGTTTCATTAGCATGTCATAAAAAACTTGTTCAAGCTCTTTCTTAATAATGGCTTCAATGACAGAAGTAAAGGATTCGAAGCTTTTGCGGCATTGGGACGCCAGCGAAGATAGAAACACGGTAAGCGACATAAATACACTGGCAATCGTCTTTTCATTGAGCTGATCATGTATGGAGATTTCTCTCATTACGCTCATCATGAGGCTCTCTTTCAGTGTTTTTTCAAGCAGATCGTACTTATCCATAAAATGGTAGTAAAAGGTGGCACGGTTGACTGTTGCTTCTGTTGTAATATCTTTAATGCTGATATCCTTCAAATCCTTTTTCATCGCGAGAAGAAGAAAGGCATCCATAATTAATTTGCGTGTACGTACAAAACGCGGGTCGAGTCTGTTTTCCGTCATCCCATTCCACCTCTATTTTTTAGACATTTCACTGGATATGTCGTATATCCGATAAAAACGCTATTTTATCGGTTGAACAGCTGCATAGCGCTATTTACAATACAACTATACAACAAGTGTTGTAGAAATAAAAGGTGGATAAGAAATGAGGTGGAACGATGAAAATAACCGTTTTTGGGGCAAGCGGCGCTATTGGGAAGTTGGTCGTACAAGAAGCATTAAAACATGGCGACCAGATAGTAGCTTATGTAAGAAGAGCTGATGCTCTGCCTGACAAGGATCCGAATATACAAGTCATTGTTGGCAGCTTGGATGACCGCGGCAAAATGGAAGAAGCGATTGCGAATTCAGACGCCGTAATCAGCGCGCTGGGGCCAGCCCTCGATAAATCCAGAAAAGTGAAGGATTTGCCGATAGCCCGGGCTCATGAAACCATTATTCAAATCATGCAGGCTTTAAATAAAAAACGTTTCATCACTTTGGCAACGCCTACCGTCAAAGCAAAAGAAGACCGTTCACAAACCGCTACTGTGCTGCCCGGTATAATGGCTAAGCTTCTTTTTCCAACCGGCTATCAGGAAATGAAGCGCATCGAACAGTTGATTCAGCAATCAAGTCTGGAGTGGACCGTCGTACGCATAATTAACCCTAATATTAAACATGACGGCAAGAGCTATGGGATTTCGCTTGGGGATACGAAGGCAGGCATGAATGTGACGCGAGAAAACGTTGCAAAATGCTTATACGATTCCGTTCGAAATACGGCCTATATCCACAAAATGCCGATCGTTTTTAACCAATAAAGGAGGAAAATACAACATTGACGATGACCATATGGATTATAGAAGGATTATTAGCAGCGATGTTTCTAATGGCAGGATTGGGTAAAACATTCGGTTCTTCGATGCACGTCGAGTCCTTCAGGCGCTGGCGGCTGCCGCAGTGGTTCCGAGTGGTGACAGGACTAGTAGAGCTAGCAGGAGCAGCATTGCTCATTATTGGGTTTTGGAAAAGCGGCTTTGCCATAGCTGGCGCACTCCTTTTGGCTGTTACAGCCCTTGGTGGAATCTTGACTCATCTACGCGTAAAAGACGGCATCAAGGAAACGTCTACGATTGTTATTCTTGGCATTCTGGCCGGCGTATTGCTGTTCCTGCTCTACTAATTAACTTTAAGAAAGGATGCGTTACGATG
Source organism: Paenibacillus sp. Leaf72 (assembly GCF_001422685.1). Taxonomy (NCBI): domain Bacteria; kingdom Bacillati; phylum Bacillota; class Bacilli; order Caryophanales; family Paenibacillaceae; genus Paenibacillus; species Paenibacillus sp. Leaf72. Next base: position 482,108 of record NZ_LMLV01000023.1, read on the forward strand.
TTAAATCGGGGTGGAAAACCGTTTGAATTCGGCATTTATTCGCTGGGTGAATTGCTTCCGGATCAGCACGGGCAAACAATCGGAGCGGCCGAGCGGGTGGCAGATATTTTGCAAATGGCCAAAATGGCAGATGAAGCGGGCCTTGACGTATTCGGGGTAGGTGAGCATCACCGGGCGGATTTTGTCACCTCCTCGTATGCATTGATCCTGGCTGCTGCTGCCCGGGAAACAAAGAAAATCAGGCTGACCAGTACACTGTCCGTCATCAGTACCGCTGATCCGGTGCGTGTGTACGAAGATTTTGCGACGCTGGATCTCCTTTCGCAAGGCAGAGTATGAAAGAACGAAACCAGCGCTTTGACGCCCCGAAGGAGTCGCTGCACCAACAGCGTGCGGCCAGCTACATTCTAGGAGTGGGCAGCGCGGAGGAATTGACCGAGAAAATCCTGTACCAACATGAATTGTTCGGCCACAGCCGCTTCATGGCCCAATTCGATATGGGCGGCCAGCCCCTTGCCCGAGTAGAGAAAGCCATTGATCTGCTCGCCAACCGGGTAGCGCCAGCGGTACGAAAAGCTCTGAATCGTGCAACCGCAACTTGAAAGCAGATATTCGCGCATCCTGCTGCAAGTGCAGCAGGTGCTGCTTTTCTTCCATACGGCAGACAACAAAGGAGTTGTCCCGATACTTAATCATTTTTTCGATCATGGGGAACACTAGAGACCGATCTTCATCTTAGGCATGCTGCTCACCCTATTTCTTCATCATCCATTGCCCATAAAATCGCTTCTTCGAGGTAAACATTCCAAAAGTCCCACGTATGGGCACCAGGACTTTCCATATACGCGATCTCAACATTTTCAGAAACCAGAAAGCTGTGGAATTTCTGATTGACGTCCAATAGAAAATCCTCGGTACCGCAAGCCATATAAATACGAGGAATCTCCTCGTTGCTTCGTTTGAGGTTCAAAATCAGCGCTTCCGGATCTTTATCGCTCCCTTGCAGTTGATTTAAGTCGCCGAACACCCGCGTAAAATAGTTGTAATCAGCAACTCCATCGCGATAATCCTTCGCTGCTCCCGCAATCTTATAGGGTAATATGGCAGAGGAAAAAGCCATGATCTTGCTAAAATTCCCGGCATACTTCAAGCCATTGCGTATCGCACCGTAGCCGCCCATGGATAAACCGCCAATAAAGGTATCCTCTCTTCTTTTCGATAAAGGAAACATTTCTCGCGTAAACGCGACCAGTTCATTGCCGACATATTCCCCAAATAATTCTCCTTTACCCAGATCATCCACATAAAAATGATTTTCTCCGGATGGCATAAACACAGCGATGTTATGTTTATTAGATAGCTCCCTAATTCTGGTATAGCTAATCCAGTCCATGCAGCTGCCCGAATAACCATTTAATAAATAGAGTGCCTTCATCGTTTTTTTCTTCGCTGCTGCTTGGCCCGGTATTTCCAGCTTGTCTAATGGAATCAGTGCATTAAAAGTGACTTCTCTTCTCAGACATTTTGAATAAAAATGAACCTGCATCATGGCCATTATCCATGTCCCCTATCTATTTTTTATCGCAATTACACGTCGTATTCTACGGTAAATCCGCTCTCATCGATGTAATTTACAAGTAGATAAAGGGCTCTTCCGCATCGATAAAGGAGACTGGAATACCGTTGACCAAAGGCTGCAGCCATTCAGCCATATGCTTCATGCCGGGCTCCTCGCTTCGTTCATGTCCTACTACCAGCATAGCCTTATTAAGTCCAAGCATCCTGGCATCATTAACGTAGGCACAAAGCGTCCATTCTACAATTTCTCCGCACACCATTACATCAAGATTTTTATCCCGCATGAGCTCTATCGGCATTTGTTCTCTACCAAGTCCCAAGCTGCCACCGCCGACGAGTATGCCAATTCTTGAACACGGCATTGCTGGATCCCCGACGATTTGGATGACCGACATATTTAGCTTTTGCTTAAAAAATTCAGCCAGTTCTCCGAGCGTTGTCTGGGCGATTTCATACGAATGCGGCTGGTTTTTTTCGAACATTTGCTCCTCCCAACCGATATCCTTCAATAAACCATCGTAGATCCGGTCTGTATGCCCCATGTGCATATGATCATGAAATCTCCAAACCGCGATTTGGTTGTCTTCGATGAGCTTCTTTTTTTCCAAATAAACGGGGTCATGTTCAAGCCATTCTATTTCATCCTTTCCCGTATAGTAGGTTGGCTCGTGGGTAATGATCATGTTAGCGCCATGCGCAATCGCCTTTCTGATCACCTCGACGGTAGCCATAAAGCTCGTGACAATACCTGTCACTTCCATATCAGGATCGCCGCTCATTAATACATCCCCTGATTTTTCTAATTTTCGATCGCCGCAAGTATCGAATATAACCGTGTCAATCACTTCTTGTACCTTCATTTTCTTCTCTCCTTTGACATTCCTTTGAATTCCCTTTAATTATCCTTTTACTGCTCCAATTACGACGCCTTTAGTCAAATACTTCTGAAGGAAGGGAAGGACAACTAAAATCGGTAAAATTCCAATAACGGCCATTGCCATCCGAACTGCCGTGCTAGGAAGCTCTACGGCGCCGACACCAATCATACTGCTCGCCTGATCAGACTTTAAATATTGGATATTGTTCATTAGCTGAATCAGAAGATTTTGAACGCCATAATATTGGGGCTTAGTAATATAATACAAGGCATTGATCCAATCATTCCAATACGTTAATGCTGTAAACAAACCGATTGTCACCAGAACTGGAACCGATAGCGGCAGCATAATTCTGTAAAAGGTTTTCAGCTCGGAAGCGCCGTCGATCTGTGCCGATTCGATCAGGTCCACTGGCACATTATTTTTAAAATAATTACGAACCAACAGAACGTTAAAACCGCTTATCAAATAGCTAGGCACGATTAACGCCCACAAGGAATCCTTAATATGAAAAATTTTCGTCCACATCATATAAGTGGGGACTACGCCACCGCTAAACAGCATTGTGAAAAACACAATAAAAGCCAGAACATTATGCAGCTTAAAATCCCTTCGTGCCATCGGGTATGCAAGCATTGCGGTCAAAATCGTGCTGACTGCGGTTCCGACGATCGTAACGAAGAAGGATACACCATAGGCTCTAATAAAAGTTGAAACGGTTGTGTACATGTACACATAGGCATCCAGGCTCCATTTTTCCGGAAAGTAGCTGTACCCGTTTCTGATCAAGGCAGACTCGTCCGTAAAAGAAGCCACGAAAATTAAAATAAAGGGTAAAAAAGCCGCCAAGGTAATCAAAGTCATAACGAGTGCAGAGAAATGGGCAAAGGTCCGTTCTCCTCTTGTTTGTATCAACGTATTTACCCCCTAAAATAAAGCATTATCAGCATTTACTTTTCTGACAATCGCATTCACAATCAACACAAGAATGAAACCAACTAACGATTGATAAAGACCGGCTGCTGCGGACATCCCAATATCATTTAACTGAATCAGCGCTCGGTACACATACGTATCGATGGTTTGTGTGGTACTGTACAAGGCACCGGCATTCATCGGCACTTGATAGAACAAGCCAAAATCGGAATTGAAGATTCTCCCTACCGAAAGAAGTCCTAATATAATAATCGTCGGTTTGAGCAAAGGCAGCGTTATATTGAAAATTTGCTTCAGCTTGCCTGCGCCATCAATCTTCGCCGCTTCGTAAATGCTCTTATCGATACCAGCGATAAATGCAAAATAAACGATTGACCCATAGCCGGCGGTTTTCCATAACTGGATGATGACTAATATATAAGGCCAATATTTAGCCTCCGAATACCAGCTGATTTCAGGAAGCCCAAACGGTCGCAAAATGGAAAGATTAATAAATCCGCTATCCGAATTAAGATAAGCAAATACGAGGTATGACAGCACCACCATGGAAATCAGATTCGGAAGTACTAGGCCGGATTGAAAAAACTTCGAGTATACCTTCGTTAACAGCTCTGACATTAGAACAGCGATAAAAACCGAACAGATCGTGCCTAAAACAATAAACGCTAAGTTATATAAAATCGTATTTCTTGTCATGATGAAGGCATCGCTTGTATTGAAGAGAAATTTAAAGTTAGCAAGTCCAACCCAATCGCTGCCGAATATTCCTTTCGTAAAATCCACTTCTTTGAACCCAATAAAGACGCCGAGCATGGGAATATAATTATTAATGAGCAAATAAAGCAGACCTGGAGCCGCAAGCAGAAGTAGCGGCATCATCTTCTTTAATTCCCGGCGTTTTGCAATCGCAGCGTTCATCAACATTTCTCCTTTCGTACAAAGTGGAGCTTGCACCAAGCCCCACTTCGCACCTCTCACTTATTTATAGCTTCTTCTTCGCCAGCCAAGCGTCAAGCTGCTCCTGCTTCGCTTGGATAATCGCTTCGGCGCCAGCATCGTTCAACGCTTCCACGAGCTTGGGTATCGTCGTTTCGGGGTCCAAGGAGCCGGTAACCAGTCCAGGAAGATATTGATTGACGACATTGTTGACCGAGCTCATTTGCGTTTTCACACTGTTTTGGTCGAAAATAAAGCCAAAATAAGGAGAGCGTTCCGTCTCTTTATTTTCTTTCAGCTTCAGCTCAATATCTGACCAATCTGCACCCTCAAGTTGATACTGAAGAGACTCCGAACCAACAATTCCGGAACTCAAATGCGCGGTGTAAGCAACCGTCGAAGCATTTTTGCCCTCAGGGAACTTGACATGATGCTCATCGACCTTCACATAATCCTCGCCTTCGATTCCGTACAACAGCGTGTTCATAACTTCAGCGTCCGTATATAACAAGTTTAAAAACTTCATGGAAGCCTCTGAAGCTTTACTCCTGCTTGAGATCATCCATACAACCGCATTGACTGCAATCGTATCGAAATAGAACGGTGCAATGCGTTTCGTCTCTAGATTCTTGCCAGTTTGGGCGCTAAGCGCTTGGGCAACAGCCATACCGCCATATCCACCCATATAGGCGAATCCGCGTCCGGAGGCAATCATTTCAGAAAATGGACTGGAGGCTGTTGCCGCATCTTTCTGCAAGTACCCTTTGTTGTACCATTCTCTCATCATCGCAGCACCAGCTTTAAATTCATCCGTGTCATAAAAATTCCGTACTTTGCCGTCATCTCCGATGACGACTCCGACACCCGTGCTGTCTGTCAGAAAGTCGACTTTATTTAATCCTCTTAACAGCCTCACCAGCCCCGTATCACTCGGGCTGACATTGATGGGACCGAAAGGAACGACATCTGGATTCTTTTGTTTCAAGGCATCAAATATCGCCGGCAGATCATCTATCGAATCCATATCATTAGCGGACTTTCCCATTTCCGACATCATGTCGGCGTTGTAGACCAGATTGGTTGGAAGCGCCATCCCTTTATTCGCGGGAATGCCGTAAATTTGACCATCAATCGTAGTCGCTTCAAGAAGATCGTCACCGAAGTCCTTATCCAAAATCCCTTTCATGTCTTTCCCATATTGCAAGAGAAGATCATTCATTGGATAAAGCTGTTTTTTCGATGCGAAATTCGCGAACTGCTCAAAGCCTGTAAAGATGTCCAATTGCTCACCGCTTTGCAGCGCCAGGTTGACTTTCTGGCTGTATTCAGCTGGACCGTAAATTTTCAGCTCCACCTCAACATTTATCTTTTCCCTTGTAATCTTATTAATAGCTTCCGTTACGCGGCTAAGATCGTCAGGTATTCGATTAAATGACGGGAGTGCAAATACAACTTTTTCAACCTTTCCCGCAGCCTCTTTAGACGTTTCGTTTGCGGATTCTGTGCCGCATGCGGTTAACGACGAACCGATTAAGGTTACAGACAAAAGCAGTGCAGTGATTCCCCTTTTTGTGCTCATTTGTTCTGCCTCCATTCGAATAATGAATCTCCTTCATCTTACCTTCAATCCACTTTCAACACTTTAATAAATCCGTGCTCTTTTTTAAAAAATAAGTACTCTGCTTAGTAAATGAATCCCACTCTGTCTTCTTTACTTGATAAAAAAACAGCAACTCCGCCACCTCTTTTGGGTAACATAGTTGCCGTTGATTATTTTTTAGGGCTTTATATCTTCAGTACGTTATATTTGGCACGAAACGCATTTGGAGTTTCGCCTGTGATTTTTTTAAATACGGTGGAGAAATATGAAATGCTGTCAAATCCCGTTTGGGTTGCAATATGGCTAATGCTTTCCTTACTGTGGATAAGCATTTCTTGTGCAACCTTCACCCGATACTCATTCAAATACTCCTTGACCGACAAACCTGTTTCCAGTTTAAAGCGCTTAGCTAAATAGTCCGGCGTTAAAAACACGACTGCCGCTATATCTTCCCGATTTAAATCCTGATTGTAATGCTCATGGATGAATCTTTTTGCCTTTTCAACAACACCTTCCGAGGCGATGACCATCTTTAGAAAATCGATCGTTGTATTCGTTACATAATTTGCCCATTTCATGAATTCAAATACACTGGCATTCGAGCTTTGGGCTAATTGCTGAGCTACCTCATCCGAAAATAATTTATGAGCCTGGATATTGTTTTTATACAATAGGGCATAGACAACCTGTACGAAATCCTGGTGTATGGCACGTATTGTGATCACATCCAGTTTATTCAGGGCCGCAAGCGACTCTAATTCCTTTTTCAACAAATGAACGATCTTCACTCTTTCTCCTTGAATCAACAACGTATTCATTAGAGCAACATCGAGCGAATAAGGTTCAGAATGGGCATTAACAAAATGCTCCTTGCCATCATGCACTTTACCCTTATAAATGATGTTCTTTTTATCCATTTCCTCTAGCCTTATTTTAGCTTCGGCTATTTGGTAAATGGCATTCCCTTCTGCGAGATAGGAAGTAGCCGTGCAGCGGAACAGCTTTCTGCATTGTTTAATGAGTTTATTGCATTTATCCTTTACTACATCAATGGATTCCGCCCCAGGTATAATTAAAGCGCTGTAAAAAACATCCTCCATTTTGTAAGTCACGATTTGTGAATGATCGGTCGTACCAAACCACATTTCCGAACACAAGTTATGAAAGGCGTATTTGAACGTATTATCGCTCCAATCGATCTCCATATCCGTTTTACTGACGCAAGTAATCGCGAGAAGATAGCGTTCCTCCAAATGGATGTCCAAATCTCTTTTCCGCATTTCGGACTGAATGACATCGAGTCGAGGAGGTACCGTCGCAAACATAATGTCTCTCCAGAAGCCCTGCTCAACGAGATCGCGGTTTTTCAACCATGCCTGCCCGTACCTGCTGTATTCATTTAGTTCCCTTCTTTGCTTGATGACATCTATCGCCTTTATTAGCGACGTCTCAAGCTTATCTTTATCAAAGGGCTTAATGACATAAGCATCCGCATTAAACGAAATGGCGGTGGAGGCAAAATCAAAGCTCTCGTGACAGGTAAAGAAAATAAAGGCGCAGTCGTATTTTTGTTCTCTTACCCATTTGATCATATCGAGTCCGGTACCCTTTGGCATTTCAATATCGCATATGATGATGTCAGGAATGCTTTGTTCGAATAGCAGCTTCGCATCGGATATATTGTGTGCCGTCATGATTTTGGAAATACCGAATACATCCCAGTCTACGAAATCGTGCAAAACGTTTACGGTAGGGATATCATCGTCAATTAATAAACATTGCATCTGTTTCATCCCCTTTGTGTGGAGTTTACTCTTCGTTGTCCATAGGAATCATTATTTCTACTCTGGCGCCGGATGGCTGTATATTGGATAGCTTTAACAGCCTGTCCCGCTTGTATAAAAGCTTTAATGTTCTTTGGATGTTGCTGATCCCCACTTTTTCCCCCGTACCGCTTTGCTGCAGATCTGAAAAATTCACTTCTTCCATCATTTCTTCGGGGAAACCCTCTCCATTATCTTCTATTACTACCCGAAGGAAAGGTTGGCCATTTGTGAGAACGCTATCGACTTTAATAAAAATAGACAGCATTTCTTTAGGTGCTAAAGCATGCTTAAACGTGTTCTCAACAAAGGTTTGAATCAAATATTGCGGCAGCGGATAAGATTGCAATTCCCGATCGATGTCCGCCATGTGGAACACCTGATTCGGATATCTAATTTCTTGCATCTGGATGTAATTTTCGACATGCTTCATTTCTTCTTGAATTTGAACTTGAACCAAACCGCCTCTAAACATGTATCGTAAATGCTCGGATAAATGGCTGATTAACAGACGTATCTCCTCATTTTTGTTATGGTAGGTGAGGCTAGAAATGGTCGTTATCGCATTTAAGAAAAAATGGGGCCTTATTTGCATTTGCAAATATTTTAATTCCGTTTTGTTCCGCTCAAGCTTCTCTTCATAGGTGTTGATTTTCAACGTTTTAATTTCGCGTATCATCGAGGAAAAGGAATTGGACAACCGTGCAAACTCGATTGAGGAGGCTTTATTGGAAAATGAATAGTCCCAGTTGCCTTTTTCAACTTCTTTTGCGCCTTTTACAAGCTCTAATATGGGTTGAATCAAATCCTTTGCAAAAAATCTGAAGATAATCGGAGTGATGACGACCGCAGCTATACTTAAAAAAATAATAAGCCATTGAATCAATTCCAAGCCCAAGAAGACATTTCGACTTGCGACAACGTTCGTTAATCTTCCGAATTCAGGAATCTGCTCGGTAACGAAAAAATGCTTGGAGGTATAAATATGGTATTGTTTCTCCTTAGTAAGATCGACTGGATTTGTTGTAGAAAGCATACGGTCCGACTTATCGGTTAGGTAAAATAAGTTTTGTTCATTTGCATTTTTCTTTATGGCAGACATTAGCGTATCCGTCTTTATGACCGCTCCAAAGATCACATTCGAATAAGTAATCGATTTCAATAAATAAGCAACGCCGTTCACTTCGACAGGCATCCACTCTGCCGCACCCGCCACTTTCCCAGCTTCAAAATCATATTCCTTTAGAAAGTCAGTCAAAAACAAGCCTTCCTTCGAATACATTCGATTACTAAAGGAGGCTAATAAAAAGTCCTCATTGGGAACGGAAATAAATAATCCGTCACTTCCGCTCGTATTAGACGCCTTCGATGCCAAAATCTCCTGCAGTCTGATGGCTTCAAAATACTTCTGGCTCTCATCCTTTGTTCCAAACGTACTAAGGCTATTAATCTGTGTATCGAACACCTCTAACAAATCCCTGGATGTATTATTTAAGCTATTTTGAATACTGTTAATATAAATCGCCAATGTGTTCTTGGAGCTTGCAAGCTGATTTTTTCGCACGACTTCCAACGAATAAAAATTACTCAAGATCAGTGTGGCTAACAGGATCGCCAGCATCACCGTCATTTGCACAGTAATTTTTCTAATCATACTATGCTGCTTCAACATCTTGCTCCACCGCCCAAATGATCTTATGCGTTTTGCCTACGATTGATTATATACATTATTTCTAGTCGAGCCTACAACAATTCGTCTCGAACAATTTTTATTGAATTCTCGTTACTTTTAGTATAAAAACAGAGGCTTTTCCAATGTCCACTATAAGAAGCGTAATTCAGGTTTTATACGGTTTTTAATTAGGATGAAAGCCAGCAATAAGCATTAGACTCTCATAAACAAAAACGCAGCGGCAGATTATGACATATAATCCTTCTTTAGCGGTTTTCCCTCATACAAAAGATACCTTAGCTTTGTTCATACAAGCTGAGGTATCTAACCGATGAACGCGAAAAATAAAGGCTTAGACTGGACTCGTTGATTTTATGCGATTTTAGGTATAGAGAATCATCAGCTTTCAAGAAATAAGTGTTAGACTAACCCTCCGTAATAATGAAAGGCAGTCTGTAGACTTGGAAAATAAAGTCGTAGACTGCCTCTTATCATTGAGCTATCGTATCCCGTTGAATGCTCTCTTAAAAATCACTTTATTTTTTTCCACCTTAGCTATTCCATGTGCAAGAAGCGAATCCTTATAGAAACGGGGCAACGAACGATCTATACGGGGATAGCATAGGTATGGCATTCGCCAGCTGTCGCAGACATTGCTGCATTTCTTGGAAGCAGGCTCTTCCCAGCCAATTCTTACCCAACAGCTCCTCCGGTAACATTGGGTCGTTGAGACTTAAATCCGCTAACAATTCGCCCAATTCCAGAAATCGGACAAACAAGGCAAGACCGTCAGAAGGTTCTCGTAACAATGGATCAATTTCCGAAGCAAAATCGGAACGAAACCATTTGATTTTCGCTCTATAAACTTCATTTAAATCATCCAAAGGCCAAAGCCGCTTCACTAGAGCCAGTGGCTGCTCTTGTGAGACGAAAGATCCTTTCAGTAAGGTCAAACGACCCTCTAAGTCATATTGTTTGGCGAAACGAAGCACTTCTTCAACATAATCCCATGGGGTAATATATACGCTTTTGTACAACGCTCCGAATCCAAGCTGCAGCAGGTCGCTACGCAAAGAGTCCCGCTTTTTTCGTTCTGATTCAGGCACCTCAAACATGACCGTTAACCATTTACCGTCCCAAGGCTTTTCAAGCAGTAGCGGTTTTTGATTTATCGTCGTGATAAAGTCCAGACCCTGCCTCGTAATTTCGTATTTCGAACGTTCCTTCGAACATAGGTATCCTTCCTTTTTCATGTGAAGAAGTGCATTCCGAACGACTTGGTGGTCGATTCCTCGCGCTTCATAAATTTCGACAAGCCGTTTAACTTCGACACCTTCCGTCTTGGTCGAGGAGATCAGGAATAGAATTTGTTTTTCCAGCGATAACAAGGTAGAAACCTCCCAGAAAAATAAATGTGAATGTATTGACATTCCACTAAAACAATTATAACATAAAAATCAACGAACGAAGTTATTTTTGTTATAAAAAGAGGAGGGTACGTATGCAAATCTTATTCCATGGACATTCTTGCATCCAATTAACTAGCAGTTCTCATTCTATTCTCATCGACCCTTACATTGACGCCAATCCCGCAGCAGTCGTGAAAGCCAATGACATTCTCGCACATTATATTTTGCTGACGCATGGTCATGACGATCATATCACCGATGCGGTATCCATTGCAAAACGAAATAATGCTCCGATCATCGCTGTAGAAGAACTGGCGGAATACTTGGCTTCGCAAGGAGCAAAAACTGAGCCTATGCATGTAGGCGGCGAGTGGTCTTTCGATTTCGGTAACGTCCATCTTACTCAAGCCATTCATACCTCATCCGTACGGGCTGTTGACGGACAACGGCTATATGCGGGCGTCCCTGTAGGCTACGTAATCGAGATGGAAGGCAAGATTATCTATCACGCCGGAGATTCGGGATTGTTCGGCGATATGAAATGGATCGGCCAAAGATTCGATATCGATATCGCGTTCCTTCCCATCGGTGGCCGATTTACAATGGGACCTTCCGATGCGCTGGTTGCTGCGGAGTGGATTCAGGCTCGACATGTCGTTCCTATTCATTACGGAACGTTTCCTCTTATACAGCAGGACGGAGGAAGCTTTATTGAAAGTTTGTCCCGCAAAGGAATTTCAGGTACGGCCATGGTACCTGGCGAGATGATAGAGGTCAACTGAGAGAATATCCCCGAATGGAGTGGTAACAATGCCCATCCTTTATACGTTCTATCACATTATGCTTCCTATCCTGATACCAATTGGAATTGGAGCCATTCTTCATCGGCGTTTCAAGTTCGACTTGAATAGTTTTTCAAAGCTCATTATAAATTACTATGTACCTGCTTTAGCCTTCGTTAAAATATACGAAGCGGAATTGTCAACCAAACTAATCGCGTCCGTTTTCGGATTTTTGATGATCCAATTCATAGTTATTGTCATAATCGGATATGCGATTAGCCGGATCATGGGCTATTCCAGGCCGCTAGCCGCAAGCTTTTCCAACAGCGTCTCCTTAACAAACAATGGCAACGTAGGAATACCGATTAACGCATTAGCCTTCAAGCAAGATGCCTTGGCCATGTCGATTCAAGTCATCGTGGTCGTCTTTGAGCTCTTCGTTACGTTTACGTTCGGACTTCTTAACGCAAGCAAAACGGTCTCGGGATTAAAAGGATCGCTATTACAGTTTGCCAAAATGCCGGTTCTATACTCGATTGCAGCCGGTACGATATTGCGGTTCTGTCAAATACAAATCCCTGATCCGATTCTTCTTCCGTTGGATCAAATATCAACAGGAATGTTCGCTTTCGCGCTCGTCTCGATCGGAGCCCAGATCGCTTCTTCAAAGTTGCAGCAGCATACTTCGGCCGTTCTGCTCAGCAGCATCGTGCGACTGATCATATCGCCAATCTGTGCCTATGGGTTAATCCTGCTGCTGCACCTTGACGGCATTACCGCACAAGCCTTGTTTATTGCCAGCGCCATCCCGACATCACGCAATAGTGCTGCTCTCGCTCTCGAATATGGCAACGAGCCAGGTTTCGCAGCACAAGCGGTTCTTGTGTCAATGCTTCTAAGTAGCATTACGCTGACCGTTGTCGTAAATCTTGCGATGGTAATATTCTAAAAGAACCGGCAACTCGTTTGCGCTGTGACAAGTCGATCACGTTCAAAACAGAGCCTCGATTCAAAAAGGACCGAGGTTCCACATCTTGTAATATTCGCTTTCCCGTCAAGGCAAGTCCGAATCTTAATCGAATGCCTGACGAAGTTTTACTGCCGTTATGTCGTATTCAGCCAACGTTACTCGTTACTTCAAAGGATCTTGGTAATTCGGGGTATGCGGCAGTAAAAGCAACACCAGCATATCTTGAAGTTGCAGTTCCCTAGAGTCCTCAACAAACTTCTTACCCAGTGCATTACAAATTTAAGTTTGCGTTCCAAACATTGAAATTAGAATCACTAAGCAAATGATAACCCTAATGAGCTCTCTACCTTCCTTTACCTAAAATCACCAATCAGAACTCAAACTGTCACGGAAAGGAAGGTGTGATTCATAACGTAAACTGTCCTTAGCATAACACCGGTGCCGGTCTAATACTTTATTTTCTTAGTCTACAACTTTATTTTCCGAGTCTAACACTTTATTTTTCATTAATTAGACTATTATAAATAGTGGATACTATGTTCAATTTATGAGCATATATCCACTATATTTATATATGATAGATTCATTATTTAGACATCGAAGTTACTGTTTACAATGTATATAATGTAAGGATTAAATGCAACATATGATTCTATTTGTGGAGGGCGTAGCCCATAGCGGGAGGCGTAGAGTGGTTAAAAACCGAGCGTAATCAATTAATGTTGGAAGGTGAAAGTCGATGCGAGTACAAGAAGTTATCCTAATGGATAACAACAAACGTTACGTGTTGATAGATGGAAATGGTTTACCTGTGATCCCTGTTTTGAAATACCTAAAATACTTAGACAATACGGGAAAAAGTAGAAATACGCAGAAAACGTATTGTTATGCGTTAAAGCAGTATTTTGCGTACTTAAAAGAGACGAATAAAGATCACAATAATATTCGATTAGAAGACTTGGTGGAATTCGTTGGTTGGTTGCGCAGCCCTTTTGAAAGCAACAAGATAACTCCACTTAAACCGATTCAAACAAAGAGGACAGAAAAGACCATTAATCTAACAGTAACAGCTGTTACAAACTTTTATGATTACTTGTATAGAAATGAAGAGCTTCCCGATGATATGTCCGAGAAGTTAATGCGACAGGTATTTACTGGAGGAAGATCACGATATAAAAGCTTTCTGCATCACGTCCATAAGGACAAGCCGTCTATAAGAAATATATTAAAAATTAAAGAGCCACGCAAAAATGTTGAGACACTTTCAAAAGAACAAGTGCAGCAAGTGCTAAACGCAACAACAAACATCAGAGATCAGTTTCTCATCCAAGTGTTATTTGAAACAGGTTTGCGAATTGGTGAAGTCCTCTCACTCTATTTGGAATATTTTAAGTTTGATTACAGAGGCCATCGGATTTTTCTAAAAGATCGAGGGGAATTAGAAAACGGAGCCATGCTCAAAACAGGTGAGCGCGGAATATATGTGTCCCAAGCGTTAATGGACTTGTTTGATGACTACTTATATGAAGTCCTTGATGAGTTGGACTTTCGTTCCAATTTCGTTTTTGTAATTCTTCGAGGTGAAAATAAAGGTAAGCCCCTGACACTTACCGCTGTAGAAGCTCTTTTTAAGCGTTTAAGGGAGAAAACGGGAATTCGCAAACTTCACCCCCACCTTTTTAGACACACACACGCTACGATGTATTACCAAGAAACCAAAGACATAAAGCAAGTGCAGGAACGTTTAGGGCATTCGCAGATTCAGACCACGATGAATCTATACCTACATCTTTCAGAAGATGACATTCGTAAGGATTGGGAGAAAGCACAGACAGCATTTCAGATCAATATAAAGGATTCAAGGTGATTGAATATGAAAAAAACTATTCTACGTACATACCGTGAGGAATTGAGCTTTCATGAGAGATTAGAGCAAGAGCTTTCTGCTTATCCTGAGAAGACCATTTATATTGAACGGTAAGAAAAGTAACATTCCGCAAAAAATATCAAAACCGAGCGTTTCATCTGTCGTATAGTGATAATATCTCTATGGAGGCATTAATGTGAACTATAAAGATTCGGTAATCAAGGCCATTTCCTATATTGAAAATCATCTGACCGATGAGAGTTTAAGCGCCAAGGTTTCAGAAGCTGCCGGCTATTCGCCTTACCATTTTCACAGGATCTTCCTATCAGTTACCCGATCCTCCGTCTCAGAGTACATACGCAAGCGGAGATTGACGCACGCGGCATACGATTTATTTCATACCAACCAAAGGATCATAGATATTGCCATCCAGTACCGATTCGAGTCCCAGGAATCCTTCGCCCGAGCCTTTCGGAAAATGTTCTCCATCTCGCCAGGACAATTTCGCAAGCAAAGGGACATGAAGGACACGTTGTTCCGGGCCATGGAGAAGCTTCCTTTGGATGAAGTGGGGCTGCAACATTTGCATAAGGGCTTTTCCCTCGTGCCAGCTTTTGTCTGCCTGGACAATCTGCATTTGGTCGGCATGTCGATACCGGGTGTCAATTCGGACAAGGTCGGAATGCTATGGCGGAGCTTTAGGCAGCGTGTGTTTGAAATTAAGCGAAAACCGGATACGGAAGACATATTTTATGCGGTCATTGAACTTACGGGCGAGCAATGGGAAGTCACTTATACCGCTTGTGTCGAGGCGACCAGCGAGGAGAGTACGGTTCTCTTGGGAATGGTCGCTAAGCTGCTACCAGCGGCAACTTATGCGGTTTTTACTCATAAGGGGACATTAGCGAGACTCAACGATACGTTCCAATACATTTACGAAACGTGGTTACCCCAGTCAGGCAGCGTTCGTACGAATGCCCCGGAGTTCGCGCGTTACGACCAACGATATCTAGGACCGACTAACGAGGATTCGGTATTGGACATATATATTCCCGTTAGCTCGCCATCTTAGGAGCGTATCTCTCAAGGAGAGGAAGAAATCAAGATGAACAAAAAAGCAGAAATTAATGAAGGATACGCAGGATGCTGCGAGGTACAAATTACAGAAAACTCATTGAGGGTGACCTTTCCTATGATCGTGATGTATCCGACAGACGCACCGGAACAGGCTGATCGTCTAGGGCCGTATTCGTTGGAAGTGGCCAGAGACGCAGCGCCGAGGGAGGGAAAGTTTAGGTTGGTCCTCATTTCACACGGTACAGGCGGTTCGCCGCTTGTGTACTGGTCGCTTGCTCGGCATTTGGCACGCAGCGGCTTTATCGTTGGCCTGCCCGAACATCCGCACAATAACCGCAACGATAATAGTTTGGAAGGTACGGTCCAAAACCTCACCTATCGACCCCAGCACCTTCGCATGGCAGCCGACTGGTTTTTTGAAGATGAGAGGTTTAAGGGGCTTATCCAGCCGGGAAGCCTCTCGGTCATCGGGCATTCCATGGGCGGCTACACCGCGCTGGCAGCAGCTGGCGGCGTCCCGACCTCCTTCCCTAATGAGAGCCCCAATGGGAAGCCGCAGCAAATCGATGTCCTTCGCGATTCGCGAATCCAGTCCCTGATTTTGCTGGCCCCGGCGTCCGTTTGGTTCCGGAATGAGGGGGCATTAAGCGACGTTCGTCTCCCCATTCTCATGCTGGACGCGGAGCGAGACCCGTACACACCTCCATTTCACGCACAGATCATCTTGAAAGGTGTTGCCGAACCACGGATGATTCGCTATCGGACGGTGGAGAATGCCGGACACTTTTCCTTCCTGAGTCCTTTCCCAGCTGCGATGATTTCACCCGCCTTTCCCCCCTCACAGGACCCACCTGGCTTTGATCGCGTGCAATTTCACGAAACGCTGAAGACTGAGGTAGTAAAGTTTCTGTTGACTTATGATTAGGAAACGAAATGTATCGCAAGCGTATAAGTGTGCACTACCCATCGGGAGGGAAATATGATGTTTAATAAAAACGGGGATTTTTTTGACAGTACTGGCAAGTGGGGCTACATATTTCATTGGAAGCCGTTCGACAAAGGTAGATTCGGTGGGGTATTAAGCTAAAACCAGCTAATATCTTGTCAACATTTTTCTCTTAAATTTATTTGGCGTTGGCAGTATACTAAAAATAGGCGTGCTAAAGAACCTTCTCTGCAGTTGCTGGAAGGTTTTTCGTTTGAATGATAAATCTGCTAATTATGCTAAATCAACAAAGCTCTCTTGCTTCACTAATAATGCATAAATCCAGTGCAGGAGCTTGTTAACACACGCAATCAGAGCGACGCGATAAGGCTTTCCTGATTCGCGCTTCTTGTCGTAAAACTCACGTAGTCTCTTGCTGCCTGACTTCCTAAGACCGCACAATACGGCGAGATATAAGGCGTGTCGTAGCTTTTTTGAACCACGTTTGGTAATGCGATTGCTGGTAGCTGTGAACTTACCTGAAGCGTAAACACTAGGGTCAATTCCTGCGAAAGCAACCAGCTTTTTAGCGTGATTAAACCGATGGATCTCCCCGATCTCAGACAGAATCGTTGCAGCGATTTTGCTTCCTATACCGGGTATCGATTGGATAATCTGATAAGCCTCAACTTCTTCAGCAAGAGCATCAACCTGACTTCGTAGATGGGAAAGATGCTCTTGGTACTGAAGGAGTAAATCGATGTATAACACTAAGCTTATCAAATGGCTACTGTAGCCTACTTTCTGAAAAGGATTGTTAGCTGCAGCTGCCAGGATAAGGCCTGCTTTTTCGTCAGCCCAGCGATCAGATCGACTTGGGCATAGGCATGTAATTGTGTTGGCGATATTCGCTTCTCCAGCAACTTGAAAGGCAGTAGGAGTCGTAAATTGCTTAAGAAGTTGCAGAGAGACTCTGGAATAGAGGTCACCGAAGATACCTCTGTAGTCTGGGAAAACCTGATCTAAAACGGCTTGGAACTGAAGTTTTACCTGTACATACATTTGCGTAAGAGAGTCATACTGACGCGTTAAATGTCTAAGATTCAATAATTGAACGCCACGTTTTTTATGGTCTTCAAATTCCTCTTTGTAATACAGTTCACATAGCCGGAAGGCATCAACCGCATCCGTTTTCACTTTGCGTAGACTTGATTTCTTGGCTTGATGTGAAATGAGAGGGTTTACGACTAAGAACAAGATGCCGTGCTCCTCTAAATACTGTATAACAGCTTGGTGATAGTGGCCCGTGGATTCCAAAATAACAATCGGGGCCTTTTCAGCCTTAATCTGCACGTTGGTAATGACGTCTAGAAGCTGCTTAAGACCATCTTGATTATGCTGAAAACAAAATGGATGTCCAAAGGGCTGGCCTTTGTCTAAGAAAACTTGTCCATCACTTTTACCTTTTGAAATATCCAGGCCAATGACTGACCCAGGGGAACGACCGATCTGCCCCGGCTACTGACAAATACACCACCAAAATAAAAAGTGGTCAACCAGTAATAACTGGCTGACCTCATAATACGATGGGAACGATAGTTAAACATAAAGGGTTCCACATATTAGTCATGCATAATATGTAGAGCCCTTTATTTAACTTGATTTTTTTAAGTTTAGGTCTTGATAATTTTCAGTCTAGTACTATATTTTCCTTAGACAACCGAACTGTTTTTTTGTTTTTTACACTGTCCACTTGACAGGGAGCACTTCACTTTGAATGGAACACCACTAAATTGTGTAACTTCCTCGGGCTGAACCCATATGACTCATGATCATTTCGGCGGCCCGCTTGTAACCGCCAGCCTGGCGTAAAGATTCACCGATGAGGTAAGCCTGCCGTTTATAATGTGAATTGTGTAGGACTTCTGTTAACGCCTCTCTCAAATCAGTTGCACTGAGGTTATGTTTATTCAAAGTAATACCCGCGCCCAACTCCTGTACCCGATCTGCAACAAGAGGCTGATCTGACGTTAATGGGATCATCACCATCGGAACGTTGTAATATAGCGCCTCACTCGTGCTGTTCATTCCAGCATGTGTAATAAAAACATCTGTATGCTGCAGCATGTCCAACTGTGCAATGTATGGCTTGACGATAAAATTAGGAGGAATTTGTTCCGTCAGCGGCTCCATATCCGTGTATTTCCCTGAAGATAGAACAACATTCACGGGTAGATCCCCTAATGCTTCAAAGCAAAGCTGATAGAAATCCAAGTTCTTATTTAAAATCGTACCCATGGCAATGTACACGGTTTGAGGGTACCGTTCACGAAGCAGCTCGAACGAGAAGGCCGGAGCATCTTGACGTGTTATGATCGAAGGACCAGTGAAAATAAAACGATCATCCAGCTTTTCTGCCTGCGGCTGAAAATAACGGCTGGTGTACACGAGCTTTAACTGACCTGCATGTGCCGGAATCTCTTCCATGGCTGGAATACTCACTTGAAACTCTTCGGATAACTCAGTTGTTATCTTCATCGTTGTCTCATAAAGCTCCTTCGTCTCCGTCTCATTAAGGTCTGATCCAGACCCGAGAGGCTCTACAAAAGCAAAGGAGGCAATCGAACACACCGCGGGAATTCCCAGTTTTTCTGCAAGAATAGTCCCTCCCCATCCCATCAGGGAATCAAAGATTATATAGTCAAACTTTTGATTCTCTATTACTCGCAGCACATTGGGGATGATCCTCCGAATGATACCGCTTACCATCATATAAATGAACTGATAAGAATGCTTGTACTCCTGGGGTTTCAACACCGGATCATGAGAGAAGGCATCTTGTGGAAATGGATAGGTAAGTATCTGGGCACCAGTTTGTTCAATTCGGGAACGATACTCCTCCGTGCACACATAGATGACTTCCTCACCATTGTTCGTCAACTGAGTAACTAATCCTAACGACGGATTCACATGTCCTTCAGCTGGAGTAATGACTACTAATACACGTGCCATCTTATCCACCTCCCAATGCAATTTGTCCCCCGTTCTTCGTGATGTATTTAACGACGCGGCCGTCATCCGTTACATGGAAATGTTGTCCTTCACCTGGCTGATCGGATGATGTTCTTGATGAACGAGTTTGTTAATTCGTAGTGCTGCCAAGAAACTTAACAAGACCAATAGTAATTGCAGTGTTAACACGATCAAAACGCCTGTCGATATGCCCCATTGTAAAGTTTCGGACAAGGCAATCAGAGCGCCACCAACTCCAATGTTTACTCCCATATAGAAGGAATCCACAAATTGCAGATTCGCGGACATTTCTCCCTCTTTCCTGGGCATGGCATGTTGTAAAGCAATGGCTGCAGTAGTAGGGTTGGCCAATCCAACACCGAACCCTGTAATCATTTGCGAGAGAAGGATGAGTATAATTCCACCGTCCGTCAAAATAAGAGCCAGGATCACGAGTTCAGTTCCAGCGATCATAATCCCAATGCCGGTCATGACTCTGCCCTTTCGGGCAAGACCTTGATCTCGTGCATCAAGCTTGGCTTGCAACCACGCTGCGGCGGACCAGCTCAGAGAACCTGCTGCTACAAGAAGGCCAGCAAGGTCAGCTGATAACCCCTTCACTTCGGTTAGTGCCAAGATCACAAAACTTTCCGTTGTAAAATAACAAGCAACATATAGCCCTCTGGAAACCAAAGTAGCAGGCAATCCTTTTTTTACCGAAAAAGTGCCCACAGGCAGCAGTTTACGCATTGGTGGGATCATGACGACTAATCCACCCAAAGTGAGTACTATGCCTTTCCAATCGGTTATCATACCAAGTCCTGTGAGTAACAGCCCCGTTCCAACGGCAAGTAGAATCGCATAAATAATCTTCGAGTCGGTTGCTCGCGCTGGACCTGTCAGATCTTGCCGAAGCTGCAAATCACGGAAAGAGCGGAATGTAAGACTGAGCGCCAATCCAATCAAAGGTAGAACGATCCAGAAAACATATCGCCACGAGATATAGGAAGCAATAAGGCCTGCTACATAAGGCCCGATCAAGGAAGGCAGTACAAATGCCATGGAGAATGCGGCCAGGATTTGAGTACGAAGTGCATCTGGATAATGCAATGTCACACAGGTATAAACGCATGTGATCAGGGCCCCCGCTCCAAAACCTTGAAGGGCTCTTCCGGCAATAAGCATGTGCATATCGAAAGAAATAGCGGAGACCACAGTTCCTAGCACAAAAACACTAAAAGATACCAGCATGGATGTAAAAACACCGCGCTTGTCAACCTGCTGACCCATAACCAAGGTTCCAATAAGCTGAGATAACAAAAATGCGCTGAAGATCCAACCGTATAAATGAATGCCCTCTAAACTTTGTGCCATTTTCGCGGCAATAGTCGTGATAGCCAGTCCTTCGAAAGCTACGGTTGCCAGAACCAGCATAATACCAATTGTAGGCGCCCTGTACTGAGCATCAAAAATCCCAATCTGATTGTTGTTTGTCTTCCACACCTCCGTAATTTGATGGTTATTATGGTAAATTAAACCTCTTATCATTCTGAATATACATTAAGCATTCTACTTTGTAAAGTTAAATGTTTAAAAAGTGGGGTCGTGCTCAAGAATATGATCCACATATTCAATAGGAGATTTTGATTGAAAATATGCCATTTTCATTACAGTCAATTTGGAGAAGTTCATCCTGTAAGATCCAGGCATCTGTTTTTTCAACAAAGAAATGAAATCCTTCAATGGATTGAACCAATGCGGGATCGACCGGTGTAGCACTCGCATTTATGCCAATCGTAAAAGCATCTGAGCCTCCGATATATTTTGCATAAATCCTTACATATTGCCCCTCTTCCAATTCCCATTCATTCTTAAATGAATCGCTCGCTTTATCAGATACTACAAAAGAAATCATTGCTCTGCACTCCTTCCTTCAGTTCAATCACATTTTTTTACTTCGCCACGATAATTGGCCATTCTGAAACTGGCCCCGCATCCACACGAAACTTTAGCATTTGGATTATTCATGGTGAATCCGCCTAGCATTCCACTTTCTTCATAGTCAATCTCAAGACCATCAATAACACAATGTCTTCTTCTGCCTGCTGCTCATCCACGATAAGGGTATAAGATAAACCACTGCTTCCCCCTTCATCATCGCCTGCTCTAAGGAAGGCATTTTGGATATTCGCACTAGGGCGTGTCAGAATTGTTCTTTTGACCAAGTTATCATGTTGAAGACCCTTTAAACGTCTGGAGAGGATCATTTCGGAAATGGAAGGAATGCTTTCGAAAATTTCACCGAATTTCTTCGGACCTTGAGAAAGGGTGCATAAAATATGGATCGTCCATTTCGTTCCGATGATGCGATAAGCTGTAAATATTTTATTCGGATCTTCAGTGAACAATGGTCTGTACACCCACCTTCTTATTCATCAGCATTCTTTAAAATGTATTTTTAACCGCTACACATCCTTAATGACGTGTAACGGTTTTTTTCATATTAGTGGCGTTGTGGTGAGATCCGAGTACTCGCAATTATACTCATGACGATCAGTCCATCACACCGGGATAATACCGAGAGGGGCTGTATTTTACCGACCCTTTCCAGTGAATTATCCAGATCATCAGAAGAGGTGCGTAAGGTCATTACCAAAGAGTTGAAACGAATTATTGAATTTATCTCTGATTTGGCGGATATAGATAAGTCTACTGGAAGTGCTTTGCTCAGTATCACGGTCGGATCGCTTGTGCTGGCACGTTCCGTTGATGATCTCAGCATGAGCGATAGCTTCCTTGCTGCAGGAAAACAACACGCCAAGAATTTACTGCAACATTCAATACCTACGTACGATGATAAAAAATTGACTTAATGCCTATGATACAGAGAATAATTTTCTTAAATCATCGTTACTGTTAAAAAAAGAGAAGAGACAAATATCACTTTTCAGTCGATATTCGTCTCTGTCTTTAGCTGCTATATTTAGTTTTAGTTTTCTAACATTCCATATATTGGTTACAAAATAGACAGGAAACTGTATGTTTTCCATGAATGATTTTGCATCATCATAGATAGGTGGATTACACCAATGTTCGACCATCATGTCGCATAGTTCTTTTGCACGCTCCTGCGATTGGAAATGTAAAAGGAGTTCAGTAATTCTTCTGGCGTCTTCGCATTTCCACTTTTGAAAACCCGCTTAATCACTTCATAAGATATAGGTCCGTTTTCATATACAACTGTTCCGTAAAAATCGAGAAATATTACTTTTATTATCGTTACCTCCATGTTTTATTTTGAAAATTCTATACCGATCTCCGCATCGAAGCCAAATTCACCCCCTGGTAAACCTTGTCGAGGAATTATGATAGACAGCCGCTGCATCCACTACTTTCAGAAAACGTAAAGCGTTCCTGTAGTCTTCATCCCTTCTTGAGTCAAATATGCTTTATGAATCACCTCAGACATGGAGTAACTCGTTCTTTT
Source organism: Paenibacillus sp. Leaf72 (assembly GCF_001422685.1). Lineage (NCBI taxonomy): Bacteria > Bacillati > Bacillota > Bacilli > Caryophanales > Paenibacillaceae > Paenibacillus > Paenibacillus sp. Leaf72. The sequence continues at coordinate 505,060 of NZ_LMLV01000023.1, forward strand.
GAAGAGCCTTCATGTAGTTTTCTAAACTTATAAACCCATATACGAACTCTATCTTAATCTTGTATTCTAAACTTTTCAGTAATTTGTCTGTACGTCCACTTAGCTTCTTCATCTAAACGTAAGGCCTCTTGCCTTTTTTCCTTTGTGTATGATTTATTTGGCTGCTCTATCTTCCTCATAAAAAAATACACCCCCTAAAGTATCATCGGATTCCCATACGGGTTTTTCCAATATCCACTTTAAGGGGAGTACTTCGTAGTATGGGAAGGGGATCTTGGAATGCTACTAATAGAGCTGTCTCAAAATGAATTGCGAGTTAAATGTTATCCTTGCCCTTTACTTGCTTGATAACTGCATCGTATCTGTTAATAAGTCTCCAATTGACGATCTAGCCAATTCAGCTTTCATGGCCTGCTCCGCAGAGAAATATAGAGGCTCTAAAGCAGAACTAATATTCCCTCCGATTGGACAGATAGGGTTTGGCGTACTGTGATGATAATCAAAAAGTTCTTTCTGCTCAACCGCTTCATAAACGTTTAATAACGAAATCTTCCTAGGCTCTACTGCCAAGCACCACCCTGCTCCTGTACCATGCCTTACATTGACCAGCCCCGCCTTGGATAACGTAGACAATATTCTGCGTATAAAAACGGGGTTGGTATTCACACTTTTTGCTATAAACTCTGAAGTCAAATATTCTTTTGAATGTTCTGTGGCACTGTAGGCCAACAAAGTCAATATATGCAGTGCAACGGTATAACGACTTACGACTGCCATTGATTTCCCTCCTCCATTCACGCTAGTAATGAATAGCGCCTGATTCAATATCTTGTTCTGTTACATAACAGAATGGACTTTTTCCGCAAGTTATTCTCGGCCGCATACTCAGCCAGAATAGAATCGAGTAGCCTTATATGAGAAGCAAAGTTGCTGTGACTTCAAACTGCCCTTTTCCACTCGATTTATCATATCAGGATTTGATATCAGGTACAACGTCTAGCTGTATGAGTGGAGGCTCTCACACGGTTTGAGGTACTGTCAATCGCGGCCGCATAGATTCGATTTGATTTATACCGCAGCGATGCCTAGATTGACCAATTGACACACCGAACGTCAAAAATGCGGTTTTTGCGCTGTAATTTTGCATCGTTTGAACACAAGCCAAGTCTCACTATTCCGGAAGGAGGAGGAGGGATAGCTTATGAGGATATAGTTAATTTACGATAAAAGTATGAAAAGCAATTAGTTAATAATGCGAAGATAAATAATCCCCAAAATATATTAGCGTAAGCGATTGGGAAAGAATAATTATGTTGCCAACGCAGTGCACTAGATACCCCAGCAATACCAAATGCGCCACTTAAAAACTGTAAAAGTTGATATAGTCCTATACCAGAACTAATTTCCGATGGAGGAAGGATACGGGATATTTCATTAGAAACACTGCTTCCAAGCATCGTAAATCCAAGATTCATTAATAAAAAGACAAATATATTGGCGATCCAGAACCGAACGCCTATAATCGCAAATAGACATGTAGCTGCAAGAATAAGGATTGGTACAAAGCGTAGTATACTGCTATTGCCATTGCGATCAATTATGGCACCTATCTTCCGTGAGGCAAGCATAGACAACAACGCCCCTGGAAAAATAACAAAACCCGCCTGACTGGCACTTAAATTAAAATGATTTATTAACACCTGAGGAAGTAAGTATAAGGATGAGAAATTGCACAAATAAGCTAATATCCCTATTAACGATAATGAGATATAGGTTTTGTTTATGAATAAAGAAGGTTGAACAAATGGTTTTGGCGTACGAAGTAATCGAAAAACAAATAACACAAGCCCAAGTAGACCAATACATAAAGATGACCATGATTGATTAGTCAAAAAAAGGAGTATGCCAGCGGTGCCGATGCTGATATAACAGGCTCCCTGCACATCAAACTTTCCTTTTACAAATCGTTCTTTCGGTATTAGTCGAAATAGGAGAGGGACAAGTATCAATGTTAAAGATGAAATAGCAAAAAGGTATTGCCAACCCAAAAATTCTACGACAAATCCACCAGTAATCGGTCCAAGACCAAGACCAAGCGAAACGGAGGACATAATAATGGACATTGTTTTCCCTCGCCGCTTAATGGGCACATATCTGGTTAAGAGAACGATGGATAAAGATATAATAGCCCCAGCTCCAGCAGCTTGCATTATTCGGGCGATTAATAATACCCAAAAGTGATGACTAAAAAAACCTACAATAGAAGCAAGTCCAGTAGTTACGAGGCTAGTTGTAAACAATAAATGGATGGGAACAAAGTCTGACAGCCTGCTATATGTAATCGAGGCAATAGCAAACATGATTGAATACCCTGTTATTGCTAAAGATATCGTTGATAAAGGCAATTCAAAAAAATGAGATAAATCTGATATGGCCAGATTGAACATAGCAGTGTTCATGATGACGAGCACAACTGCGAAGCCCACTAAGAATATAATCAGCCCTTCTTTTGGAAGAGCGGCCTCCATTTTTTGTGTAACAGGCTGGTTGGCTTCATTTGTGCTCATCCAATTTCTCCTTATCCAACGAGAAAAGCCCTGCTCACACAGGGCTAATGCTCTTAGTTTAAATGTTTTAAGATTTCGCTGTCGTAGGTTGTCCAGTCCGAAAAACGGGCTTCACTAACTTGTCGCACCCACAGTGGATTCGCTAGCAACGACCTTCCGATTGCGACCAAATCCGCCTCGTCCTGCCCCAGTATTTCCTCAAGCCGCTGGATTTGTTCCGTCTGCTCCCAAAAATCTTTTTCCAAGGCTACCGAGCCTACAGTTATAGTGGGCAGTCCTGTCAATTTCTTGGTCCATCCAGCCAGATTCAGTTGGGAATTCTCAAACTCCGGCTGCCAAAACTGTCGGGTGGAAGCATGAAATACATGGACCCCTGCATCGACTAGCGGACTGAGGAATTGCTCCAGTTGCTTCGGTGTTTCTACCAGCTTGGCTTCATAATGATTTCCTTTCCATTGCGAGAAGCGGAACAGGATCGGAAAATCGGAACCAACGGCTTGACGGCATGCCTGAACGACCTCAGCCGCAAAGCGGGTACGGCTTATGAAATCCCCACCGTATTTGTCCGTTCTTCTATTGGTTTTTGCCCAGAAAAACTGATCAATCAAATAGCCATGTGCTCCGTGAATTTCAATTCCGTCAAAACCAGTTCGCTTTGCTGCGGCAGCAGCCTGCGCATAGGCCGACACCAAATCTGCGATTTCGCTTTCAGACATTGGTTCGTTAACTTTATTGCCATCGGCATCCAGACCCGATGGACCGATTGGTAATGCCTCCGGATTGGGCAAGCTTCCTATTTTTCTTGCGGTTCCCAGGTGCCATAATTGAGGAACAATTTTCCCACCCTCTTCATGGACAGAAGCAACAACCTTTGCCCACCCTTTGAGCGCCTCCTCTCCGTGAATATGCGGCCAATTTGGACTGGCCGATGCAGCGGGATGATCAATAAGGGTTCCTTCTGTTATTATCAGACCCACACCGCTTTCCGCATGGCGACGGTAATAGGCTGCTACATTTTCATCAGGAACCCCATTTTCAGAAAAACCTCTTGTCATAGGAGCCATGACAATCCGATTTTTTAAGGAGAGGCCGGAAATCTCAACCGGCTTGAATAAGCTATCTCGTACTGACTTTAAACGTTGATCTACCATTTTTCATGTCATCCTTTCGTTTCCATAAAATCAGATCCATTCGGAATTCAAAAAAGAGCAATAAAATAGCTATATACTATAACTGTGGTCGTTCATAAATCGCTGAAAAAATTGACGGGTTCTCTCTTCCTTAGGCTGATTGAACAAGAGCTCCGGCGTTCCCTCTTCGATGATCTTCCCGTCTGTCATAAAAATCACATGATTTGCGACTTCACGAGCAAAATTCAACTCATGCGTGACGATCATCATCGTAATCCCTTCTCTTGCAATGTTGCGAATGACTGCTAGCACTTCCCCTACAAGCTCGGGATCAAGCGCAGAGGTAGGCTCATCGAACAAAATAATTTCCGGATCCAGTGCAAGTGCCCGGGCAATTCCTACACGCTGCTGCTGACCGCCTGAAAGCTGGCTTGGATACGACTCCAATTTATCGGACAATCCTACCTTTTCCAATACGGCTGCGGCTTTCTCCTTCGCTGCGGTTTTACTTTGTTTCTGGGCGACGATCAGGCCTTCCATCACATTTTCCAATACGGTCTTATGCTTAAACAAATTATAATGTTGAAACACCATGGCCGTTTTTCGGCGTAATCGAAGCACCTCCCGTTTGGTTGGTTTTTGGCAGGAAACCATCGTATCCCCAACCGTAACCACGCCCTCATCCGCCTTATCTAAAAAATTGACGCAGCGAAGCAATGTGGATTTTCCTGAACCGCTCGGGCCTAGAACCGTCGTGACTTCTCCTGTCTGCACCAAAAGATCAATACCCTTCAGCACCTCATGTTTACCGTATGATTTGTGCAAGTTTGTCAATTTGATCATGCTACTCCCCCGTCGCTATAACTCTTCCAACGTTTCTCCAAGACAGCCGCAATTCGTTCAATGAACAATACAACTCCCCAGTAAATCAACGCCGCAGCCATTAGCGGTTCAAGGAAGCTCCACTTTTGGCTCCCCAACATCATCGCGACTCCGTTGATCTCCAGTAGAGTGACCAAATAAGCCAAAGAAGAACCATGCAAAATACCTACTATTAAGTTGCATATCCCAGGAATACTGGCGCCAAGCGCTTGTGGAAAAACAACTCGATAAACCGCCTGAAACGTCGTCATCCCGACTGAGTATGCCGCTTCCAACTGCCCCTCCGGTACGGCCATAAATCCTGATCTAATAATTTCTGACATATATGCTCCAGCCGTAAGAGACAAAGCTGCTATGACCAATGCAGTCAATGGAATATCTTTGGAGTAAATTCCCCAATGATATTGAGTCGCTATCACATCCCAAACCATAGGAAGGCCTAAATATACAATGTACAAATGCAAGACGACAGGCGTTCCCCTTGTGAAAGATACATAGAACTCAGCGAGTGGATGAAGAATCACTGTTTTTTTCAAACGAATCAAGGCCACTGTCAGCCCAACGATTAAACCGATGACAATTGACGAGATGGTAATATACAAGGTAAGCGGTAAGGCACCAACAATTTGGTTCAAAGCTTCCCAAAAAAATGAAAAATCGAAAGTAATCGATGCCACCTCCCGAATGTTAACGTACGGACAGCTATTAGAAGTCTGACTTTCACTTCTTCGCCGCGTACCATTCCTGCAAATATTTTCCCATCGTCCTAGCGATCGCTTTCATCCCGCCAACACCAGCAATGGCTTCCGCTTCTGAATTATAATTCGTATTCGTATTGATATCGTACGTATAAGCGGTTCCCTCTCGATCCGTAATAAATTCTATACCGGCAAAGCTAATGCCGTTTTTCTTTAACATTGCTTCATAAACCGGGATAAGCGGACTTTCAAACGACTCTAAGACTTGAAATTTCGCTTTAACTGCCTGACCAGGCGCCGGGCAAAATCTGTCGCCAATTTGGCATGCATCGGCTGGGCACAGCTCGAAACCTTCGGACGTATCGACACGGACAGCGTAATAAAATTTTCCATCGATAAATTCACATCGGGTAATATATTGCTCTTCGTTATGAATGTACTGCTGCAGCAGTGTAATCCCGTCGATTGGTTCTTCGAACGACGGACTATTCACATACCGTTCCAGATCTTCATACTTGTCGAACAGGTAAACACCCAGCCCTTTACCTGCCCGATTATGCTTGGTTATGAAAGGACGATAAGGGAAACGGCTTGCTTCTTGCAACAGCTCTTCCTTGCCGACCGCTGCAACAGTAAAAGGAATTTCCACCCCATAGGAATGCAGTTCCAGATATTGTTTGATTTTGCTAAGCTCCAGTTCAAGCGCACGGCTCTCGTTGAGCACCTTACGACCATGATGCTCAAGCCAAGCCAATACATTCGATGTATATTCAGGAGCAAAGCGATGTCCTCTCGTATGGGAAGAAGCACTCATCCGATTGTAAAAAACCCCTTGGGGAGGAGCTTGACTGATGTCGAGCACACCATGATCGAGATGCCATAATTCATACGGGATATTTTCTTCTTCCAACGCTTGTTTTAAAGGTTCGACCCAGCTATCATTCTCATGTATCACATACGCTTTTGCCATTATTGTGACATTCCTTTCAGTCCGCACTTCCACTTTGTATGCTGACTCTCCGGCGTGCGGACTACCTATTTCAGCTGCTTGTCATGATACGTGTATATCGTTGCATTTTATGCTCTATGCGCGCGAACACATATTGAAGTGTCAAACAGATGATATAATAAATAATCGCTAAGCTGATATAAACTTCAAGCAACCGATAAGAAACGAGTCCGATTGCTTCTCCACGTCCCATCATATCCATCACTCCTACGGAAAAAGCGAGCGAGGTATCCTTCAGACTCGCTACTACTACATTTGACAGATGGGGCATGGCTATGCGAAATGCTTGTGGAAATACGATGCGGAAGAAGGTGCTCCAGCCTGTCATACCGACGGAGGCCGCCGCTTCAGACTGCCCCCGATCAACGCTATCGACAGCAAGTCGATAGATTTCAGCCAGAGAAGCACCGGTATTCAGCCCGAATGTAAGCACAACAAACACGGCAGGAGAGACCCTCGATAAGTCCACGCCTAGAGGTTTCAGCAATTCCGGCAGCCCATAAAAGATCAGGATGAGTTGAATAATAATTGGCGTACCCCGAAAAAAAGAAATACAGGCCCCACTCCATCCGTTCACAATCGGCCATTTGTACAGACGGGGGGCAGCTAGAAGCGCCCCCACGACGCTACCAAGAATCAATGACAAGACGAGAATCATCAATGAAACAGGCAAATAGTGTATTAAAATAAGCAAGTATTTCACAACCGATTGCCAATCAAAAGTGTTTCCCATTCATTCGACTCACCTTTTTAACATTATTGATAATCCCTTTTCAGCCATTGTTCCGCCAATTTTGTCAGCGTCCCGTCCTCCTTCATTGCTTTTAACGCTTCATCCACCGCATTACTGAACACCGAACCATCCTTTTGGCGGAAAGCGAAATATACGCCCGATTCTGTATGAAGATTTTCGCCAATCAGTTTCAATTGAGCGTTAGCATCACGATTTAAGCTTTTTGCCAGACCTGAATCGATGACCGTTGCATCCACACGACCAGACTTAAGTTGATTAACCGCATTTGTATAATCACCATATATCACTTTGATTTCATTTTGATGATCTTTATTGTATTTTTCGACAAGTGCAGCTGAACTGGTCGACGGTGGGACAATGACGGTCTTTCCTTTCAAATCATCAATGGAATGAATGCTCGTGTTGGATTCATTGACAGCCACCAATAATTCAGATGAATCATAGAATTCTTTATTGAAGAGATATTTAGTTCTTCTTTCTTCATTTTGTTCCAGATGCATCGCAATAAAGTCAATTTTTTGAGCTTCCAGACTTAAAAACAAATTTGGAAAGTCCATCGTTTCGAATTCAAACTCGTATTGCGGCAACCTTCTATCGATTTCCCGTACAACCTCCACATCATACCCAGTCAGCTTCCCAGCATCGTCAAGAAAAGATACGTTTTTAATAACGGCCGACGTCCCGACTTTAATCAACTGTGGTTTCTCTTCGTTCGATGGAGACGAGCCGTTGACCGAGGTAACTGCCTCATTGTTCGCTGCTCCGCATCCTGTCAGAGAGCTAGCAATGATAAGAGAGATTGATACTATCAATATATTTTTGAAATTCAAAATCCTCATTCAAATTTGCCTCCAATAATTATTTTTCTACGTTATCGTTTCACACGGTTTCCGTTTGGCTGTATCGATTCTGAGGAATGGGTAAGCCAAGATTTCCACGGAAGGTATCTTTGTCATATTCAGTACGGAATAATCCCCTCTGTTGAAGGATGGGGACGACAAGGTCTACAAATTCATCAAATGCGCCTGCTTCACTTTCTCCTACAATAAAACCGTCTGCAGCTCCAGTTTCAAACCATTTCTGAATTTCATCCGCAACCTTTTCCGGAGTTCCAATAAACGGATGGCGTGGGTGTGTCACCTGCAGTGCCACTTCACGGAGAGTCCAGCCATTTTCTTTTGCTTCCCTCTTGAGACGTTCTTGTCCCCCTTTAAATGCATTACTTCCTATATCACCAATATCAGGAAATGGCTGATCTAATGGAAATTGCGCGAAATCGTAATGATCAAAGAAACGTCCCAAATAATTCAAAGTATCTTCCGGACTAAGCAGATTTCCGATTTCATGAAATTTGGCGTCTGCCTCTTCTTGCGTATTGCCCAGGATGGGCTGAATACTTGGCAAAATGGAGAGCGATTCGGGATCTCTTCCCAACTCAGATGCTTGTTTCTTCAAATCTTGATAGTAATCCCTTGCATTCTCAATAGATACCAAGTTTGTGAATATGCAATCGGCATGAGCGGAGGCAAATTTGCGCCCGATGGAAGACGTTCCCGCTTGAAAGATCACCGGTTGCCCCTGCCGTGATCTTGAAATGTTCAACGGTCCACGCACCGAAAAATATTCCCCTTTATGATTCAGCGTGTGCAACTTACCTTGGTCAAAGAAAACGCCATTTTCCTTGTCACCAATAAATGCATCGTCCTCCCACGAATCCCAAAGTCCTTTGACTACCTTAAGATACTCCTCGGCAATATGATAACGATCGTCATGTTCCGGGTGTGCCTTGCCATAATTTAACGCAGAGCCTTCCAGTGGGGAGGTTACAACATTCCAGCCCGCACGGCCTTTACTGATATGATCCAGAGAGGCCAGTTGCCTGGATATTGTAAAAGGCTCGCTATAAGAGGTGGAAATTGTCGCTACCAAGCCTACATGCTTGGTCACCGTTGCCAATGCAGACAAAATCGTAAGCGGCTCGAAGCGATTAAGAAAATGAGGTAACGATTTTTCATTAATAAATAAACCGTCCGCGACAAAGAGCAAATCAAACTTGCCCAATTCCGCCTTCTGTGCCTGATGAATGTAATGATCGATGTCCACACTTGCTTTAATATTCGCTTGTGGTCTTCGCCAAGCGACATGACTTGCTCCAACTCCGGTTAATCCTAACCCTAATTTCAATTGTTTAGTCATCTAATTTTCTCTCCTTTTTGATATTGCTTTATACCAGCAGACAGCCACTCGTAGGCCTGTATTCTTTGCTCAAATTCATGAGCTGTGGGTAAAATCATCACTTCTTCAATGTTATGAAGCAGGCTGATTTCATGAATTTTGTTAAGCAACGTCTCTTTTGTTCCATAAAGAAGGCTTGTCGGTTCGGCTTTAATTGTATAGGGTTCATTGGCTTGTTGCCCTAACCGTTCAGCAAGCTCTAGCGAAAAGATGGAAATGGTTTTTCCGCTGTCGAAGTGAACCTTGTAGGTTATTTTTTCATCAGCCAGCCGCTTAGCCTCTTCTTCGGTATCGGCAAAAAGCACCGATAAGGCTAAAATGAGCCCGGGGGTTCTTCCTTTGGAGAAGTTGAACCTTGTTCTGTATACAGATAAGGAATTCTTGAGTAATTGCTCATCTCCATTAATAAAATGGGCATATACAAAAGGGAGCCCCTGTTTGGCCGCCAGCTCAGCACTGGATTCTCCTGTCCCTAGCACATGTAGCTCGGGTGGAACGGATGGTAAAGGCTGTGCCCGGAGTCCTTCAACCCCCTCCGACTGCAAGTAAAGATCCAGATGCTCCATTTTCTCAGTAAAAGGTATCGTTTCAGAATGTACTGCTGGCGACAATGCCCGCGTAGTAACTGGCAATCCTCCAGGCCCCCTCCCCACGCCAAGATCTACCCTGCCAGGAGCCAGCACAGACAACAAATTGAAGTTCTCCGCAACCTTGTATGGACTATAGTGCTGAAGCATCACACCGCCGGAACCTATACGTATACGATCGGTTTTGGAAATCAAATGAGAAATGAACACCTCGGGAGAAGATCCAGCCAATACTTCGGAGCCATGGTGCTCTGATACCCAGAAGCGATGAAATCCCAGTTCATCCGCTTTTTGCGCCAATCTTACTGTGTTCAATATTCCCTGTGCCGGATTTTCCCCTTCATTTGTAGGACTGCGGTCCAGCACGCTCAATTTAATGGACATCTGCTTCACCTCATTTTCGATTACAAGTTTTTTTTGAGAATTACAGAACTTCCACGTTCCCCTTTTTCACTTTCAAATACCAGTTCATATCCCCGTCTTTTGTACATGTCAATCAGCCAAGGGTGGCGAGTCGAGGTTGCCAAGGTAACCGCTGATGCTCGCAAGTCCCGGCGAATGATCGCCTCTACCTCGTCAAGCAATCTTCCACCTATTCCCTTTCTTTCATAGCTGGGATCCGTAGCAAACCACCATATAAACGGGAAGTCGTACGGGTAATCTATCACTTTTCGAACCGACTCGGCCTTCGCAACTGAGACCGTAGAAATGATTACATTATCAATTAGTAAAATGTAGCACCGATTAAGATTGATATTGTTTTCCACCATGTTCAGATCTGCTGAAGCAGCCGGAAAATCAAGCCCAAGTTCGCGTATTGATTCGTATGCCCGATGCGTCAATTCCAAAATCCGTGGGGCATCTGTAAGCGTGGCTAATCTGATCACCTCTGCCATTGGGGGTCTTCCTTTCCTCTATAATTAATTAAACATATAAAAATAATCGGATTTATAAGCGCAGTGAGTGTAACTATTTCAGTTTCATTTAAGGCATAAAAAAAGAAACACCCCTCCTGTCTTTGGAATGTTTCCGCTAGTACGGTCAACATAATCGCGTAAATTATGTACTTGAAACAGGCACTCATTAATTTATTCCGATAGAACTAATATAGTTACAGTCATTCAATTTGTCAACTGATTAATTTAACTTCTTACCATTCATATTTAAATTTTGTTATCAAACCCCTTCATAAAATCTCTGAGCAGCGGTATTATCAGCATCAACCAACAAATAACTTAATTATTTTTAAACAATACGAGAAGTTGCCTGCATTCTGGACGGTTTATGCTCATTTTCACTTCCTGAACGCTTAACATCTTTTTCTCACAGCCTTTCATAAGTTCAGCCATTGCGCTTTTAGGGATCAGTAGCATCACGAACATATTGCTTGCTCAAATCGAAGCGGTTGGTTACCAAAAAGAGTAGATTACCTTCTGAGTCATGGGTTTGTACCATGCGCAGAACCGACTTCATTTTTTTCTGCTGCGATCCAATTCGGACATGCCAATCGGCTGAAACCACGCTGTCATCTGGGATCACGAGTTCCTTCAGCGGCTCAATATGCGTATTGCTTTTCAAACGAGTGACGAACCAAATTCCGTCTCGGCAGTAGCGATCAAAGGCCGCGTAGTCGATATAACCGCGGTCAAACACATAGGTAACTCCCGGTTCATGAACAAGCTCATCCAACTGAGTGCGGTCATTTTTCTTCGCTACGGTCACAGTCGCCTTCTCCGGGATCACATCCTGTTCACTGAGAAAGCAAAGACGCATATGAATTTTAATACCGGCCTTTGTCTTGCGGAACTCAGCCCACTTGAATTTTTGCAGACACAACGTCACCGTAGTCGAGTCGATGATTTTGATCTTGTAACGGTGGGCAGACGTACCTCGGCGTGACAACGCAAGTTTAGCCAGTTGTTCGAATACCTGTCGCAATATCTCTGGATCAACCTGCTTATGTTTGCGGCTGAGCTGAGCAGCCGAAATTGAGGTCAGACCAAGCTCACGCTGCAAGTCTTCACATAAGAGATCGTCAGCGATATGACGCAAGCCTTCGCGTCCTTGCAACTGCTTTTGCAGATATGACAGAAATAATTGAAGATTCAGGAAACATTAATGCAACGCTAGTGCTTTACGGTAATAAATACTAACACTTTGTGCAATGAGTACTGGAAAAAGACCGATTAAAGCTGCTGGAAAACCTGCAGGCATGAGCAGGGCCGATACAAAAATTAACAGTCCTTGTATGAGAAAGTATACCCATGGTCGATTTTTAACGAGACTATGACTGTTCCAATGAAAAACGGCATGCAGCGAAATCACTACTGAAAATATTAAACTCTGCACTAAACGCGGATCTAGCATATTCTGCAAAATAATGGTTGCTGCATAAACAAGCCCCACCCATAATAAAATAGGAGCCCTTGATATGCTTAGCTCATATATCCTGTTTCTTTCCATCTCCCCACCTCTTTATGTACCATTATATATATGCAAATCCAAAAATATAAATGTACGTTGGTACATGCCCGTTCGTACAAGGAGATAACGACTCCCAGTGCTTGCTGCCATTAAATATAAGCAGGATACTTTACCTATTTGTGATTGATGTTAAAATGTGTCACGAAATCCTCTTCGCTAATAAGTGCCATTCCTAGCTAGCTTAGTGGCATCCTTTTAGAAAAAGCATCCATTCGGATCATTTTATCGATTATGAAATGGAGAATCAGCCATGAGACCAAGCCCGTTTCTCAAAGGACGTAACCTTTTCGTTTCTCATACTTCAATCATAGTGACTTTTAGCAGAGAAACACCTTTTTTTAATTCAGCATCAGCATAACTTTGTGGAGATCGCATATGTAGCGGAAGGCGAAGGTATTCATTTCATCGAAAACAAGAAATTTCTAGTTTCACGAGGCGATGTGTTTATCATACCCAGGGGAGTAGCACATGTGTTTCAGCCCTTTGATTTATTAGGCCAACATCCGTTTAAGGTGTGGAATTGCATCTATAAACCCTTCCGGAAATTAGCGAATATCAATATCCAATCCATACGACGTTGCAGTATATGGTATCCCATTTCAACAAACCTTTATCGGCGAGCGAAATCAGTCATCAAGCAGCTTTGAGTCTTCGGCATTTCCAGCGTCTATTCAAGCAAATAACGGGAGCATCCTTTATCAAGATGCTGCAACATATTCGAATACTGTACAGCGTATGGCTACTGCAACACACTGACCGAAGCATACAATCAATCGGACAGGAGGTCGGCATTAGCGACATGAAACACTTTTATTATTTATTTCAAAAACGTTTGGGCATGACGCCCGCAGCATTTCGAATACAACATGATATTCCATTTGCCAACACATTTTTTGATGAATTATCCGTTTGGCATGAATGACTATAGATGTATTCCTTCCTTTTGTTTAAGGTTACGATGAGAGCATCAAAAAAATGAAAGCGAGGCTGGAATATGTATATGCACCATAAGCAATCGCTGGACCATTTCGTAGAAACGCTGAAATCTGATCCCCACCTATTAGCCGTGATAACGGCTGGGTCTATCGCCAAAGGTTCGGCCAAGGAAACATCAGATATCGACGTTTATTTGCTTGTCACGGATCAAGAATTTGAAGAGCGGAAGAAAACCAATGCATTGTCTTACACCACTCATGAATTTTGCAAATATGAAGATGGCTATATAGATGTCAAAATCATCAATATGCGGTTTCTGGAGCTGGCAGCCGAGAAAGGCAGCGAGCCGACTCGCGCTTCGTTTACAGGTTCGCAGGCTTACTACTCCATCGTTCCAGGGTTAAATGAACTGCTAACCAAAATATCAGTATATCCTGAGCAGAATAGAAACCAAAACATTAAAGATTTTCAAGCACAGGTGATGCTTTACGGTTATTATTTTGCAGGGGAAGCCGTCAAAAAGGATAACCCGTACCTACTGTCACATGCCGTCAGCAATCTGGTCTTATTCGGAAGCCGAATCATCTTAGCGCACAATCGGATATTGTTTCCTTGCCACAAGTCCATGATGGCTGAAGTCGAAAAAGCACCAGAAAAACCGCATGCCTTTATCGGCCTTTGCCATGAGCTGCTGTTAAATCCGACCCATGAAAAATGCATGGAATTAACGGAGGTCACACTAGGTTTTCTAGACTTGGAATTATCGTCTGAGCAGGCGGTCACTCTATTTATTCAGAACAATGAATGGAACTGGGTGGATCAGTCCCCTCCTTTGCAAGACAGATAGCTAGCTAGATAAATCAAAAAACAGCCGCTGAAGCTTCAACGGTTCAGAGGCTGTTGCTGTTACTATTGCTATTTCAGTTCTATGGTTCAGTAAAACCGCGATCATATTGCTTGATCAACTATAGCCATGCTAGTATATCAATTAATGGAATGCTATAAAATATACATATTGAAGTAAATAGAACATTCCATATTTTTAACGCAAATACAACTAGAGGTGAAACAGATGCTCAAAGTTAACCGTGACGACGAACGCCCCATTTGGCAGCAGCTGCTTGACCAAGCGATCCATAATATTACAACCGGAAAATGGCCTCCAGGCGAATTGCTGCTGCCTTCTCGCGAACTTGCGCTGCTCATCGGTGTCTCTCGCTCAACTATACAGATTGTTTATGAGGAATTATTCAGTCGTGGGTACACGGTTACTTCCCGGCGCGGCGGAACAAGGGTAAGTGACTGGACCCACAAGACCCGTATTATGGAGGATGTTATAACTCGAGGACCCGTTACCCCCGAGCTGCCTTTATTAAACGATGCAGTCAGCCAGTTGCAAAACTGGTTTAGAGGCAAGGAAAACAAAAATGTGGAGATCGATTTCAGCCCACACGAGCCTTATTTGGATCAACATTTTCAAACAAACTGGAGACACTCGTTTTTACAAGCCTCCAAAGAAACAGACCTGACCAGCTGGGCTTACGGCAACCCCTATGGTTTCGTGCCGCTGCGAGAGCAGATTCAACGTTATTTGTCACTGGAGCGAGGCGTCCACGTTCATATCGATCAAATTATATTAACTTCGGGCGCACAGCATAGTCTGGATTTAATCGCCCAAGCCCTATTAAATGAAGGAGAAACCGTTTGCGTTGAAGATCCCGGCTTCCCCGCTTCATGGATGGCGATGAAATATCGGCGGATGAATGTTGTTCCCGTCCCTGTCGACGATTACGGGCTACAAATTGACCGCATTCCTCCTCAATCAAAGCTTGTTTATGTTACGCCTTCACATCAGTGTGCAGCTGGAGTAATCATGTCGGAGCCCCGCAGACAGCAATTGCTGCATATGGCGGCTCAACAACAATTTTGGATTGTGGAGGACGACTACGATAGCGAGTTTCGATATCGTGGCGACCCACTCCCAACCTTGTTTAGCCAGCAGCCTCAAAACACGCTGTATATGATGAGCTTTTCCAAAATGGTCGCTCCTGGCATTCGTATATCAGCGATCGTTGGCCCAACGGAGGCCATTCGCCAGCTTGCCCATGTTCATGAATTAACCTATCGCCATCTACCGATTATGGAGCAATTGACGCTTGCTCATTTTATCGAGCACGGGCATTTCATGCGCCATATGAGAAGAGTCAGAAATGTATATCGGCGCAGACACGAAGCCATGACAAAGGCTATCATCGCGACCGGTCTAAGTGCACGTTTTAAACTTAGCGGTGTAGAGACGGGATTACATATGCTTCTTGAAGCTGAAGACTCGTTTGATGAAGAATCCGCAACGAACCAAGCGCTCGAAAAAGGCATACGTGTTTATCCACTTAGCAAGTATTGCTTGGAAAGCGATCGAAAAGGATGGGTGCTAGGCTTTGCTAAAGTAGATGAGTCCGCAATAGAGACAGGCATTCATCGTCTTGCGGAGCTGCTTTTATAATTTAAGCAGCTCCGGCTAAGCTTAACAATTCCCATCCCTTTTTAGCCCATTTGCACCTGTATTCAGTTTCATGCCGCTTATTATTTTTGTTCAGCTTGTTGTATTCCACTCGTCCTATATTGTTTGTGGCGAAATTGTCCGTGTATCAATATATGCGCAGCCAAACCTGCAACCAGACCCCAGAATGCACCGCCAACACCAAGTAAAGTAACATTTGCAGCCGTTGCTAAAAAAGTAATCAGTGCTGTCTCACGACCCTTGGGCTCAGTTAAAGCGCCCGCAAGGCTGCTGCCAATTGTCCCAAGCAATGCGAGCCCCGCTAACGTCGCGATGAAGGCAGCTGGAAGAATCAGAAACAGAGCTGCCAGCGTCACACCAAATATGCCAACAACCATGTAAAAAATGCCGCAGGCAATACCCGCAATGTAACGTTTTGTTGAATCCTCATGCGCATCTTTACCTGTACAAATCGCCGCTGTAATGGCTGCTACATTGAAAGCATGCGAGCCAAATGGCGCTGCAAAGAGTGAGCCCAAACCCGTTACGATCAAAATTGGATTCGCACTCGTCTTAAACCCATCATTTCGCAAGACTAGCATCCCGGGCATATATTGTCCCGTCAATGTAATAATGAACAACGGCAAGGCAACACCTAATAACGCATGAAACGAAAACTCAGGAACAATGAATACCGGCGACGCGATAGCTAATTTGATCGTGCTGAAATCTACTTTTCCCAAGCTGATTAAATAAATAAGCCCAATTACTAAAATACCGACAATAGCATAACGGGACGTATACCTTCTTAATAGTACATAAGCAGCAAACAAGACAATGACCAGCAGAGGATCAACTTTCGCTCCTCCAAAGGCTGAAATACCAAACTGCAGTAAAATGCCTGCCAGCAGACCAGAAGCAATACCTGGAGGAATCATCCTGACGAACCTTTCGAACATTCCCGATATGCCTAAAACAATAAATCCTAAAGCAGAGATGATATAAGCGCCAATTGCTTCCTCATAGGGGGTTATCGCTAATACAGAAACCAGAAAAGCTACACCTGGTGTTGACCAAGCTGTAATAATCGGTTCACGGTATCGATAGCTTAGCCATATACCCGTTATCCCCACACCAACGGAAATCGACAATATCCATGAAGCGGTCATTTCGGGACTCAGACCCGCCACTTTTGCCGCCTGAAACACGAGAATAAATGTCCCACCGTAGTTGACAATGACAGATATTAAAGCAGCTATAATGGGCGATATCCAATCACGGCCATGCAGTGAAGATGATGTAGTGTTCATTTGCACTCTCTTCAACATTTTTAACAACCTCTTTTTTCTTATTTGTACATTTTTTCTTCCTCGATCGGATTTGCTTTCGCCGTTATATGATAAGGATCGACTCGGTATACTTGAACAGGGGAATTGAATATAGCAGACCTATATTTG
The DNA here is from genome assembly GCF_001422685.1 of Paenibacillus sp. Leaf72. Lineage (NCBI taxonomy): Bacteria > Bacillati > Bacillota > Bacilli > Caryophanales > Paenibacillaceae > Paenibacillus > Paenibacillus sp. Leaf72. Next base: position 522,299 of record NZ_LMLV01000023.1, read on the forward strand.
TCTACATGCTGCTTGGACAAGGGACGGTTATAGTAACCAGGCACATATTTTTGAAGCATTTCCTGCAGCATATATGTAGCTTCGTCCAGATCATCTATAAGCTCGGCCTTTCCGAAAATCATAACACTCATATATGCCGTGTCTGTCTTAGCTGGTACTGGATCGGTAATAGTTCCATATTCTTCACAAACCGTAAAACAGACCTCTGGATTCGCACTCATGACCTGATTGCGCCTCCCGCCTGTGGCTCCATGAAAATAAAGCTTCCCCTTTGCCCAAACAAAATTAAGCGGAACAACATATGGCAGCTGACCATCAACCATACCAAGATGGCCAATTCTCGCTTTAAGCAGAAAGGCTTCTATCTTGTCACTGTCCAACACTTCTCTTATCTTGTAACGAACTCCATCCATTCTCAACCACTCCTCAAATACTGAATTTTCGTAAGTATATCAGTCATTGGAATGAATAAGTACATCCAAAAGCATAGTAATTGAGCAATCCATATTTTTAACAAAGCAGATCCTTTTTGAAAAATCATCTAATGGACGGTATAGCCGATGTGGGAAAGGCTCGCCAGGCTTATAGAGTGGACAAACAAATGCCCAGCGTTCTACTTCGAAGTAGAATGCTGGACATTTGTGAGCAAAAACTTTTTATTCGATGCAACCAACGATCTTGCAATAATTTAGTTGTATAAACTCGATTAACTGATGGGCTCCAGCCGTGAAATGAGCATCTTTTCTGAGACGTTTTGCTCTATTATGGATATCCCCTGAACCTTGACGTTGACATTGCTGACGGATAAACCGGTTAATTTCTCAACCGTTTCTCTCACATTATGCTGCAATTCCCTACAAACATCATGCATTTTGACACCGTAATGAATAACAATCTTTAAGTTAATCTCTAATTTTGCTTCGACTGTTTTAAGCTCAATTCCGCTCTGAAGGCTTTTCCCGCTTAACTTATTGGTAATTCCTTCAACGATTCCTGTCGACATAGAAGCAATACCGCTGGTGGTGCTTGCTGCCATACCGACAATTTTAGAAACGGCATTATAGGAAATCTTAATGGTTCCCATAAGATTTTGGATCAACATTTTGCTTCCTCCTATCCACTCATTAGAGAGAGAATGATGTTTTAATTTTAGCAGCTCTTTTTATGCTCTATTTTATGACTTATTGACTTTGAAGCCATTGAAGAAAGTATCAACAACCAGCGCCGCAGCGGAATTTTTAGCGAGATTGCCCTCCTGAACCTGCTGCCATGTCAGGAATAGCAGCGAATAAAGTACATTTATTATCCACTCCTTGCTGACCCCTTGCTGGAAATAACCTTTTTGTTGTAAAAGCTCGATTACGTGCAATATGGGTTCTCTCAGCTTCTTATCGGCTTCTTCTATTTCCTTATTGTAATGCAATGAAGTATCGTGATCGAGAAAATAAATTTTGTCTCCTAAAGGAATCAGAGCTTCGATCAGCTCCGGAATATAGCTTTCACAGTTCTCCTCTTTTATAGGAATTTGGCTTAAGGTTTCAGTTACAACGTCGATAGCTCGAAATCCTAAATGTACCATCAATTGCTCTCTGCTCTCAACATAACGATGCAAGGTTGCAATCCCAATTCCAATCCCTTCCGCAATCTCAGCCATTGAAGCATTGGGCTTCTCAACAAGCAGCGATGTAGCCATATCCAAAATCGAATTAAGTCTTAATTGCTTTATTGCCGACATCTCTTTTTTCATCATGATCTCCTCCTTATTCAGACGTTACAATAGCTAGTTATGCTTCTGATCATACATACCGGAACTATTTTTGAACCAGTTGAACATATGTGACACACATACTTTAAGCACGGCGTATCCCGGAACCGCAAGCAGGATACCTACCACACCAAACAGGTTGCCTGAGGTCAGAATGACGAAAATAATCGTAATCGGATGGATCTTGAGCGTTTTGCCCATAATCTGTGGCGAGATGAATTTACCCTCGATTAGCTGCACGATCGTCCAAACTACTACCATCTTAAGCAGCAACACCGGAGAAGTAACCAGAGCCACGATCAGTGCAGGCGTAATCGCAATTGCAGGACCCAAATACGGTACAACGCTGGTGAACGCTGCGATAACCGCGAGAATAAGCGCATAATCCAGACCAATAATCTTATAGCCGATATATAGGAGAATGCCGATGCAAAAGCTAATGATAATCTGTCCACGAATGAACGAACTGATCTGGTGGCTGATATCTTCCAGCACATGCATGGCACCTGTACGACTCTTAATTGGCAGAAAAGACATTATTTTTTGCGGAAGCTTTTTGCCGTCTTTCAACAAATAGAACAGAATAAATGGAACCGTTACAATGGACAGCACTGTCTCGGTGAAAGCTCCGAGGAACTCGCCCACTTTATTCCATGCAGAGTTCAGCATTTCAGTAGCTTTCTGCGAAATGGTACTCCACCAATCCTGTGAATTAAGATGAAAGGTTTCCTGGACTTGACTGAACAGCTGGCTGCCCGCCAGTTTCTCAAACTGCTTGCTTACATCCTCACTGTACATCGGTAAATTATCAATGAGTCCCGTAATCTGGTCGCGCAGTACCGGAATGACTGCCAGCACCACCACAGTCAAGATCCCCCCGGTGGCAAGATATAGAATCAGAATGGACCAGCCCCGCTTGATTTTCCACCTTTCCATTAAATCCACAATCGGATTCAGCAGATAATAGAGGATACCCGACAGGATAATCGGCAGCACGATCGTCTTGATCAGTACAGCGAGCGGATGCAGGAGAAATGATACCTTGGTGAGAACCATCACATTCAGCCCAACCAGCAGCAGGATTAGCAGAAAGAGGACAAATTTATTGTTTAGAAAAAATCGCTTAAACCGATCCTGCCAAACTTTTGGGTATTCCATATTTGTGTCTTCCTCTCCAATGTATCCTTAGTCTATCGTTTCATCATTAAAGTCTCTTGTATAAGCCAAATGGACTTATATAGAGTGGCTTGGCGCAGCGTTTGAAGATGTCCCCACAAGTCATTTAGTTTAATTTATTTAGAATCACCAGTAGCTCGCTGCGTTCCTGGTAAAGTGTTGAGAAGAACAACTCCACCTATAATGAAAAGGAGTCCCAATCCCGTAAGCCATCCAAATGGTTCATTCCATATGAACACACCGAGTAGTGCAGTTAATGCTGTTCCAACGCCAGCCCAAATGGCATAAACTAAACTTAAGGACAATGTTCTCAAACAAAGGGATAAGAACAAAAAGGCTGACCCCATTCCAATAATCAAACCGATTACGGGTAATACATTAGTAAAACCATCCGATGCCTTAAGCATTGAGGCGCCAAAAACTTCACCAATTATTGCTATACATAAATATACATAACCTTTTTTCATGTATTTACCTCCCCGTATTTAATTAATCAGTGGCAAGCTTCATTAAAACAACACCAACAATGATAAACGTTAGTCCAGCAATTTTTGGCAAGCTAACCGACTCTTTATACATGACTATTCCAATCAATGAAGTAAGCGCAGTACCCGCCCCAGCCCAAATGGAATATGCCGTACCTAACGGTATGGTTTCTAACGATAAAGCAAGACCAAAAAATGCTAATCCCAACCCTACGATTACCCCGATCGTTGGATATAGCCTTTTAAAGCCATCTGATAATTTCAACATCGAGCTGCCAAAAACTTCAGCCACAATGGCCAATGCAAGGATTAAATATGAATTCAAAATTATCGCCTTCTAAGTATTCACTGTTTCAATCTATAACTGATTGCCAGACTATGCGACCCACTATGCGAACAAATCGCACAGCCCCCTTCAATCAAGGTCTGGGCAATGATCATGTAATCCTGCTCCATACGATCAATCTGGGCCAATAGGTCTTGAACGAGCTTTTTTAATACTCTTTCCTTACTTGTTAATGAAAAAAGTGATAGATAAATGTATCATTAGATTTAACAATAGATCATTTAGAGGCCGTAGTCAATTCGATATTATTCCTTACTGTTGAGGGTAGATTTTCAATTCAGATAACCACCATTCGCTAGAACTTAGATCACACTGTATTGTTCAACATAGCTCCAAAATAAAAGGCCCCCTCTTCCCACTTGGCAGCGGAAATAGGAGGCCTAATTAGAGCATTAATTTAAGGGTTTGTTCAGCTCGAATAGATTTATAGTCAAGCGGATTGCGAAACTAGCTAGGGGTCGGACTTCTTTTTTTGTCTAAATTGATCATTTACAGGCTCTATGAAAATTTCATGAAATCCTCTGCAGAAATCAGTTCTCTGATGAACTTCGTGGCCCCTTGTATCACTTGATCGATTACGGTAGGTATCCCTTAGTGGTATTTACTTGCCATTTTCTTGCGAAATATAGGCTGAGGGTGGTATTCCCAAAAAAAGCGACAAAGAAAAACTATGATCAAACGTTTATGAGACAAGTGGGTAAGATAATTCAAGAAGAGGGAAAAAGCTCGCTGTGTTAAAATCCATGATTAAAATCTAAACTTCTCATGCTTATTTTTTCTTAGGCATGGATTTTATAAATACAATTAAGCCTCCAATACACATTCCAACTATAGCCCAACCTGCGATAAAAAATATCGAATTCATTGTATAAGCCTCCTCTTGTTGTTGCACAAATAAAATCAGACTTTCAAACACAAAATGAAACATTAATAAATTGAAATATAAAGCTCCTGACAGAGGTTTTAGATCCAAAGCAGAAGCACATCAATATCGTTAACAAAACCAACCTATACATCTAGCATTATTTATCCCAATTGTATCATGTACCTCAATGTTTATGCTAATCCATATGATCTAGTGGATCGTCTACACTTAGTTGGACAATAAAAATGAGGGCTTGTAAAATAAACCTATCATACTAAGGAGCGGATCTCTACAATGCCGAATCAACGACGTACGTTTACAGCAGAGTTCAAGAAACAAATGGTGCTACTATATGAAAACGGAAAATCCAGAGCAGATTTGGTGGAGGAATATGGTCTCACCAGATCGGCTTTGGATCGCTGGATTAAACAAGGCCAAACAACAGGCTCTTTCTCAGAGAAGGACAATCGCTCGCCAGAAGAAAAGGAGTTACTTACTTTACGCAAAGAAGTTCAACGCCTCAAAATGGAAAACGATATTTTAAAGCAAGCGGCGCTGATCATGGGACGAAAGTAGCTATCATCCAGAAAAACCGTGATAAATACTCGGTATCAGCAAGGTGTAACGTCCTGCAAATCGCAAAAAGCACGTTTTACTATGAAGCAAGCGAACAGTCGCTAGAAGACGAAGTGACCACAGTCATTGTGGACATTTTTCAGAAAAATCGAAAAGCATACGGCACCCGAAAGATCAAAGCTAAGCTTCATGAGCGAGGACTCGTGGTTTCCAAGCGCCGAATTGGTCGGATTATGAACGAACTGGGGCTGGTTTCGACATACACGGTGGCACAGTATAAGCCCCATAAAACCGCTTGTAATGAAGCGGCTACCTCCAATACACTGAACCGCGACCATAGTGCTGGTCCTCATAAGGACGCAGCGCTGGTTTCCCGCGCCTTTGCGACCGTGAAAGGTGATCTGCGTCGGATTCAGTGGTTTCATACTGACCGTAGCAGCGAGTTTAAAAACCAAAAGATGGATGAGCTTTTAGAGACGTTTGAAATTGGACGATCGCTGAGTGCGAAAGGTTGCCCCTATGACAACGCTGTGGCCGAAGCCACCTATAAAATCATGAAAACGGAGTTCGTGAATCAGATGAACTTTCAGAGTCTTTGTCACTTGGAGCTGGAGCTATACGATTATGTTCATTGGTTCAATCAACATCGTATTCATGGAACTTTAGGCTATATGACGCCTGTTTAGTATCGCCTTACAGCCCTTAAAAAAGTTGTTTGATTTACTGTTGACAATCCATTATCCAGTTTATCTACAGAAGATGACGGTAAATTTACTGCCCTTACCTTGCTCGCTGTGAACGATAATATTGCCTTGGCAAAGTTCTACTATGCGTTTTACCAAAGGAAGTCCCAGTCCATACCCTTTTTTGGAATGAGATGCATCCCCCTGAAAAAACTTANATAATATTGCCTTGGCAAAGTTCTACTATGCGTTTTACCAAAGGAAGTCCCAGTCCATACCCTTTTTTGGAATGAGATGCATCCCCCTGAAAAAACTTATCATAAAGATGGGCTTTCGTATGTTCATCCATGCCAACCCCATAATCCTGGATACTRAAATGAATTTCTTCATTAACTATGGCAAGGGTGATTTCGATCATACCAGCTTTGTGGGAAAAWTTAATTGCATTATCCACCAGATTGATCCAAATCTGCTGTAGCATTTCTTCATTGCTACTATAAATAACTTTATCTAACTCCAGATTTATGGTGATGTCTTTGTCTGACCACTTGGGCTCCAATAAAATGATGCTCCTTCTGATCTGTTCATCCAGCCTAAATGGGACTTTATCCATCATAATCTCWAGATTCTCGTATTTTGCCAAAGTAAGAACATTGCTGGAAAGCATGGCTAAACGCTCGGATTCCTTAATGATAATGTCCAGATAATCTTGCCTTTCTTCCTCAGATAGCGGATTTTCTTTAAGAATTTTGGCAAAACCGCGAACCGAKACAATAGGTGTTTTGAATTCATGCGAAAAGTTGTTAATAAAATCACTTCGCAGCGTTTCAATACCTGACAGYTCTTTAGTCATTTTGTTGAAGCTCTCCGACAATTCTTCCAACTCTCCAATACCTTTCAAATTCACCTTAACGCTAAAATCGCCATCCGCAACCCTATGGATCGAATCAATGACCTTTCGTATGGGATTCAAGGCTTTTTTGCTGAGAAAAGCAGTAAGTGCGGTTCCTATTAAAACACATAAGCCAAAGAGAAACAAAATCGAGAGCAGACGTTCACCGAATCCTTGACTCGGGGAAGGCGTAAGTGAAATAACACCGATATACTGT
>NZ_LMLV01000024.1:0-4026 GCF_001422685.1 Paenibacillus sp. Leaf72
TCAAGAATCCCCTTCTCGCTCCCGCTGCCCAGTTCCACCTTATTGCCCGCGACCAGCAGCACATCTTCACTYGCATTCACCGTGATGTTCCCGCCATCCAAATGCAGGCTGACCGTTCCYTTTTCAAAAAGAACCCCATCGTCCCCCAGCTGCATYTTGGCCGCTCCCGGCGATTCAAACACCTTCGTCGTCGGCTTCTGGAACACCGTCCGGCTTTTCATCTCCTCGCTGCCGCCTCGCACCGAGTTGATCGCCATCGCTTTCTTTTCCACACCGCTTGGAAAATAAACCTTTATCCGCGCGCCCTCATCGGGCAGCACGTGAAACATATTGTTCCCTTCCCCTGAATATGGGAACCACCAGTTTCCCTGCTCGTCATGTGCGTTGTCGATGTCCAGATGCACCTTAACCATATTGTTCGCCCGCTTCACGACGCGACCTTCCAGCGATACACCCTGAATCCCTTCATTTTGTCGGGATTTTCGTCTCAGCGTCTGGCGCCGGACCAGCACATATTCATAGGTCAGCAGTCCTGAGGCATAGCTGATGATCGACTCGGCTACGACCCACATCTGCTTCTTGAATACGACATCGTCCCCAACCTGGCAAAATTGCTCGCTGGTTATCCGGTAGCTGACGAAGTCCGCTTCGTAAATGAGATCCGCATCACTGCCTTCCGCATGGGCTTTCAGCTCTTCATAGGCAGCGCGATTTTTCAGAACCGTATAGCGCTTCGCCTTCAGTTCCTTCCCCCATGATAAATCGGGTACGCCGAAATACATGCGTGGGGTATCCATCACCACATCTGGCAAAATGACCGTCCCAACCCGCGATGCCAACCGCTTCAAAAACTGCCAATCCGTTTCCTCGAACTGGACCATCAAGGAGCCGATCGTCGCTTGATCGCTCGTCGCCATATTTTGCGCGTCTCCGCGGGGATAGTTCTTGAAGGGAATGTAATGCAAAAAAGCTTGTTCCTACTCAAAAATCAAGTAGAAAAAGCCTTTTAACTTAAATAACTTTTTATTAGTTTTAAAATGGCGTAAACCGTTGTATGCATATAACTTTAAACCCAGAATTATTTTCAAAGAGATTTTGCTAACATTCTTCTACAGAATAAAACAATATCATTTTCTGATAGACTCAATAATTTGTGACGTACCATTAAATATAACATCCCGCATAACTTCAGTATAACTAGTGTACTCAGCTTTTTGATTCATAATTATATCAAGCGCCTGTTTGAATTTACCATCAATCATGATTGTAATTCCCTCTACCTCTTGACCAGTCTCTCCATTCACAAACTTTTCGCTTAATAAATTCAGTTTGTTTTCATTTCCCATATTATTCAACTCCCTTTCCATTATCAAAACGAAAATAATTCTTATTATTTATAATCCAGTATTTCTCTTCAGTCGGTACTTTGTCCAAGAAATCTTCATACTTCCCTACCCAACCGTCAGGGGTAAAACTTTCAAAAGAAGCAGGTTCGGGAAAACAAGATAGTAATATTTTATTATCGAAATCAACTAATAAGGCAGGCATCAACTCGAGAATATAATCTTCTAAATTCAACTTCCCCTCTACCTGTAGTATTACATCTCTAAGTTCATCTTTACTAACTTGAAAGTCAACTATCTTATCTAAAAAATCCTTTGCGGTGTTTTCATTTAATACAGCGATATTAAATCGATCCGAAAAATCATCCTGCTCAGTTACTTGATTACTGTCATTAGAAAATGCATTTTCTAATTTAATCAAATCTAGAAACCAATAATCTTTCTCAGTCACATACCATTTCCAAATCCCATTAAACAAAACTGCAACTATAATATTTTCACCATACTCTATATTTACCTTCAAAAGTTCACCTTCTTTAATCTATTTGTTCTAATCATCAATATCTTTTATTATTCTACCATTTGTCGCATATTCTTCAAACCATTCAGACCATATAGGGGGAAATTCATATGAGTCCCCTGGAGTTGTTGGGTCTACTTTCTTAGGTGCACTCCCACCCTGATTTAACGGGTTTTCTTTAAAATCTCTTTGCTTAATTGCAGTTTCTTTAACAAAATTGTCAAGCCATTTTGGAACATCAAAGGCAACAATTTCCCCACCCGCACGCTTTTTTTTGAGATAATATATAGCGTGATCTATATTACCAGTACTTATATTAACATTAACACCTTTCTGTATAGTAATACTTCCGTTATCGTTTTTCGTAATCCTTTTCCAACTTGCTTTAGGAGGGGTACCACCCTGAACTCGGTAATATGTAACAATATCTGTGCTATTCAAATTAGCAGCTTTAGAAATTCCATTATTATCTAGCTTCCAAACATCGTCCAACGCCGCTATATTCCGGCCGTTCGCCAGTTTATTCGCAGCCCCATACATGCCATACTTAAGCAATATACCTAAGTTTACGATAGCCAAGGCATCCGGCCGTTCGCCAGTTTATTCGCAGCCCCATACATGCCATACTTAAGCAATATACCTAAGTTTACGATAGCCAAGGCAATACCCAGCTTATCTAACATCGATTGGTCTATGCCCAGCAAAGAGGGGTTCGTGTTGGCATTCCCGTTCTGTAAATCAATAAGTTTCTCTACATTGATCCATATCATCGTCGCGCTTAAGGCCACATCAGCTGCCAATAATACNGGGGTTCGTGTTGGCATTCCCGTTCTGTAAATCAATAAGTTTCTCTACATTGATCCATATCATCGTCGCGCTTAAGGCCACATCAGCTGCCAATAATACATACAACGATCCACCCGCTGTTGGAACAGCAGCTATGATCGCTACTACCCCGAGTAGCACATTGAGCTGCGCTATYTTTCGTTCCGGTTCGATCACCAGCTCCTGAAACGTAAATCGAGATAAGTATACCGTTTTTTCCGTATGCTTGCTCAAATAATCCGGCTTTTGCGGAATGACATTTTCCAGGTGCCAGGCTTCTGCCATCGGAGCCATTTGCTCTAGRAAATGCTGGACACCCGGCGCATTCAWCACCTGATTCATCACCCCCGACAAGCCGCTTTCCTGCCGCCGACTGGACGATAGCACAGGGAGCGCAGGCAGCATCGATTGGATTTCCGCCTGTGACCTGCCTTCCCGATCCCCTTGCTCCATGATCGCTTTTGCCTTCTGATTCCATTCATAAACCGCTGTTCGGTTCCGATCCTCTTGTTCATAACTCTTCTGTTGCTTCGCCCATTCCGCCTGCTTCTCTTCCTTGCTTAGATCCTCCGGCTCAGTCGCAGACGGCCCATACCTTTTCTGATACGCCTTTTTCTGATCCTCTACTGTTTTTTCTCGAAACCAATTCCTCGCCTTTTCGCTTAGATTCCGGTCATTTTTCATATTCGATTTTACATCGGGGTGGATATTTTGGTAATAGATTTCTTTGGAAATCGGCGCACCTTCCTCTTTCGCTTGCGCTTTCTGGATCTCCACTTCCATTTGTTCAGGAACTTGCTCATCCATATACAGCTGCTCCAGCTCTTCATCCGTCAGCAGCTCGGTGATGCCGACACGGTTATCGCTGATCAATATATATTGATCTGCCTTCGTTTGCAGAGCAACCTGACTCGTCGCTCGCATTCGAATTGATTCAAGAATCCCCTTCTCGCTCCCGCTGCCCAGCTCTACCTTATTGCCCGCCACCAGCAGCACATCTTCACTGGCATTCACCGTAATGTTCCCGCCATCCAAATGCAGGCTGACTGTTCCCTTTTCAAAAAGAACCCCATCGTCCCCCAGCTGCATYTTGGCCGCTCCCGGCGATTCAAACACCTTCGTYGTCGGCTTCTGGAACACCGTCCGGCTTTTCATCTCCTCGCTKCCGCCTCGCACCGAGTTRATCGCCATCGCTTTCTTTTCCACACCGTTGGGAAAATACACCTTAATCCGAGCGCCCTCATCGGGCAGCACGTGAAACATATTGTTGCCTTCCCCCGAATACGGGAACCACCAGTTTCCCTGCTCATCATGTGCGTTGTCGATGTCCAAATGCAC
>NZ_LMLV01000025.1:0-1872 GCF_001422685.1 Paenibacillus sp. Leaf72
TGCACTTCAACGCTACGGAGCTGGAGCTCCCTGAGAACGCGACGGTGCATGGGCTATTCGAGCAGCAGGCTGCCCGAACGCCGGGGCATCCGGCGCTGGTGAGTGGACTGGCCGTGTGGACGTACGGCGAGCTGGACGGGCAAGCCAACCGCATCGCAGGCTGGCTGCGCGCGCAGGGCGTGAGCAGCGAAGACCGCGTCGGTGTGCTGCTGTCCCGTTCGCCTTGGCTGATCGCGGGTCTGCTGGGGATTATGAAAGCTGGTGCGGCCTATGTGCCACTGGATCCGNGAAGACCGCGTCGGTGTGCTGCTGTCCCGTTCGCCTTGGCTGATCGCGGGTCTGCTGGGGATTATGAAAGCTGGTGCGGCCTATGTGCCACTGGATCCGGCGCTGCCAGCCGGACGCATCGAAGGGATGGTCCGGGATGCCGGAATCCGCATTCTCTTAAGCGAAAAAGCCCAGCGGGAAACGGTGGCGGGCTGGGTAGAAACCCCGCTGCGTCAGGTGCTGTGTCTGGAGGAGCAGGCCACGAGCGGACGGCAGAAGGAGCAGATCTCAGATGCAGATGGTCAGCAGGAGGGGTATGCTTCAGACGGACAACAGAAGGATGACGATTCGCAGGTGAGGTTTGCCTCCGTGGAGGAACTGAACGCTTATTCCACGACAGCAACGAAGGTGGAGACCCGCGCTGAAGGCAGCGCGTATGTGATCTACACCTCGGGGACGACCGGCACGCCGAAAGGCGTGGTGGTGGAGCATCGAAACGTCGTCAACTTTATGACGGGGATGGTGGAAGCACTGCCCTTTGCGCCATCTGCGACCATGCTCAGTGTGACGACGGTGTCCTTTGACATCTTCGTGACCGAGAGCTGGGTACCGCTGAGCTGYGGCATGCAGGTTCTGCTGGCRAGCGAGGCGGAGCAGCAGGACCCTGCCCAGCTGGCTGCGCTGCTCACGAAGCATCCAGCCCAGGTGATGCAGACGACGCCTTCCCGGCTGGTGATGCTGNAGCGAGGCGGAGCAGCAGGACCCTGCCCAGCTGGCTGCGCTGCTCACGAAGCATCCAGCCCAGGTGATGCAGACGACGCCTTCCCGGCTGGTGATGCTGCTGGAGGATGCGCGCAGTGCCGCAGCGCTGCGTCCGATGCAGGCGCTGCTGATTGGCGGGGAGCCATTCCCTGCCACGCTGGAAAGACAATTGCGCGGTCAAACAGAGGCGGAGCTGTACAATATGTATGGCCCGACAGAAACGACGGTCTGGTCGACGTTTGCACACCTGAGAGAAGCGGGCGAAGGCGGAAAAATGAGCATCGGCCGTCCGCTGGGGAATACGCAAGTGTATGTGCTGAACGAGGCGCTGCAGGTGCAGCCGATCGGAGCGGTGGGAGAGCTGTGCATCGGAGGAGCAGGCGTAGCCCGTGGCTACTGGGCACGNTACAATATGTATGGCCCGACAGAAACGACGGTCTGGTCGACGTTTGCACACCTGAGAGAAGCGGGCGAAGGCGGAAAAATGAGCATCGGCCGTCCGCTGTCCAATACGCAGGTGTATGTGCTGAACGAGGCGCTGCAGGTGCAGCCGATCGGAGCGGTGGGAGAGCTGTGCATCGGAGGAGCAGGCGTAGCCCGTGGCTACTGGGCACGCGAGGAACTGACGAACGAGCGGTTTGTCGCGCATCCGTTTGCCCCMGGCGAGCGGATGTACCGGACTGGCGATTTAGCCAGATGGCTGCCGGATGGTCGTCTGGAGCATTTGGGCCGGATGGACCATCAGGTGAAGATACGGGGTTACCGGATCGAGCTGGGCGAGGTGGAAGCGCATCTGCTGCAAATCGAAGGGGTAAAAGAAGCGGTGGTGACGGTGATCGCTGG
>NZ_LMLV01000026.1:0-2949 GCF_001422685.1 Paenibacillus sp. Leaf72
CAATCTGCTCTCGTCCCAGCACTTGGCGCTGATGCTGAGAAGAAGGGGAATGGCACTCGCATGAGCTGGAGGCAGGGATGGAATATTTCGTGCTGGAGCATGATCGGCGCTTGCCGGCGAACGGGGCGAACCTGGCTTTTCCCGAGCGCATGCTGAGAGGCTACCGCTATGCGGAGCAGCAGGAGATGGTGTACGTCAAGAAGGGGAGTCGGCTAAATCCGGGTTGTATGATTGAAAATCCGCTGCTGCTCGTAGGCGCTGAGCTGCGGGCGGTCGTCAGCCGAATGGTTCCGAATATGGGCTATAAGAGCGTCATCGTCATGGATTTGGAGCAGCAGGGACAGTTTTTTTATGACTGGATGGATGTGCAGGAGGTGCCTTGCTTAGCGCCAGAGCGGACCGTGACGGAAAACGGGCGAGTGAGCAAAATGTGGGTAGATCCATGGGCGCTGCAAGAAGCTGCGATTTTCCAGATTCCGTACTACCGCAGCCGTGTGCTGGTGGTGCGTGTAGATATAGCGGAGGGGCTGCTGCGGAAAAGCTTGTATGGGCTGAGTGTGAGACGAATTGAGTTGGTNGTACTACCGCAGCCGTGTGCTGGTGGTGCGTGTAGATATAGCGGAGGGGCTGCTGCGGAAAAGCTTGTATGGGCTGAGTGTGAGACGAATTGAGTTGGTAGGGGGAATGGCGACGAATGGAAGCTAGGTCAACCGTTTTGAAGAAGGCTACGCTTAAGGCGCTGCTTGAATCTCCATGGAGAAGCGAGGATACGTATGTGACGGCGGGAGCTTACATGTATTGTTCCAAGGGTACGCATGAGGAGGTGCTAAGCAAGCAAGATCCTAATGGTGTATACATTAATGGAAGTCCGATGCTGACTGTGGAGGATTGTGTGGCATCTACATCCGTGCCGGGCGTGATTAAGGGGAAGCCTGCTTATCTCATGGCAGAGGATTTGAATGGTAACTTCTATTCTTTTGGCTATTGCCGAAGTGAGCATCATCCTATGAAAGAAGCGGAGGAAGGGAATTCTCTGCAACCCGGCTATCATAAATTCATTTATGACCCGGACGAACAAGAACCTACCTTTAATCGTTATGTGTATCCTTGTGCGCCCCAACTGCTGCCGACGGTTTCAGCATCCGCACCTGCGGGGGCACCATTTAAGCCGAAAACGGGTTCGTCTAACAGCGTGCCATCGCTGCTTGAGATGCTGGAGAACTTGAAGGTGCCACAAGTGCAATGGACGAATGGCAGTCCCAATGTATCGATTCAAGGGGTAGCTGCGCTGACCAGCAAATCGTGTTTGTCTTGCAAGTATGGAGGAGAGATTCGCTTGCTGACCAATGGAATGGACCCCGTACCTCCTGAATTTTCCCAGAGATAATGGAGAGGAGAGGTGAAAGCGTGGAGGTAGGGTTCGAAGGAGATGGCTATCAGTTACAGTGGCCCTATAAGCTAAAGGCCGTGCGCAGCTTTCGCATCGAGCGGAAGTTCAATGCGCATGCGAAATGTACCTTTACAGCGGAAATGACGGAAGCGGAAGCCGAGGCCTGTATAGGCAGAAGCAGCTTCGAGGACAGCCTAATCATGCGCAAGCCCACTGAGCCTAAGGCGGAAAGCTGGTTTGCTGGGGGCATTACGCATGTAGATATTGAAATGGAGGACGGCATTCCCCACGTCAAGGTCGAGGCGCTGTCGCGCACGTATGCAATGGATTTGGAGCCGAAAAATCGGTCGTATCAGAATAAGTATCTGACATACACGGATGCGATTCTGCAACTGGTTAAGAACTATCCCCGCGGGGACGCGCAAAATATTCATATTCGAGCGAGTGGAGGAGGGCGGCGTTCGTCTCGGGTGGGTACGGTCATTTTGCCGGATGTGGTGATGGATACCCCGCGCGTGTATTTTGGCGTACCGGACCTGTCATGGGGGAAGGAGCTGAAGGCGAAGCGCTATACGGTCTTGAAAAACCGCGCCGCCTATGAAGAGCTGAAAGCCCATGCGGAAGGCAGTGATGCGGATCTTATTCACGAAGCAGACTTCGTCAGCTACCGGATAACCAGCGAGCAATTTTGCCAGGTTGGGGACGATGTCGTATTCAAGAAGCAGATGTGGGTCGTGGCCGAGTCGATCATTAGCTATGCCTCAGGGCTGCTGACCTATGAATATGTGCTGGTCCGGCGTCAGACGCTGAGACGGAAATCCCGGCAAAATGAAGGGATTCAGGGTGTATCGCTGGAAGGGCGCGTCGTGAAACGGGCGAACAATATGGTTAAGGTGCATCTGGACATCGACAACGCACATGACGAGCAGGGAAACTGGTGGTTCCCATATTCAGGGGAAGGGAACAATCTGTTTCATGTGCTGCCGGATGAGGGCGCGCGGATAAAGGTTTATTTTCCAAACGGTGTGGAAAAGAAAGCGATGGCGATCAACTCGGTGCGAGGCGGCAGCGAGGAGATGAAAAGCCGGACGGTGTTCCAGAAGCCGACGACGAAGGTGTGACGAAGGTGTTTGAATCGCCGGGAGCGGCCAAGATGCAGCTGGGGGACGATGGGGTTCTTTTTGAAAAAGGAACGGTCAGCCTGCATTTGGATGGCGGGAACATCACGGTGAATGCGAGTGAAGATGTGCTGCTAGTCGCGGGCAATAAGGTGGAGCTGGGAAGCGGGAGCGATAAGGGAATCCTCGAATCGATCCGAATGCGGGCGACGAATCAGGTCGCATTGCAGACGAAGGCGGATCGCTATGTGCTGATCAGTGAAAACCGAGTCGGCATCAAGAGCGGCAAGCTGGATTTTCAGAAGGTGGAGGTRCCGTTYACCGAGCTGCTGACGGATGAAGAGCTGGAGCAGCTGTATATGGATGAGCAAGTTCCTGAACAAATGGAAGTGGAGATCCAGAAAGCGCAAGCGAAAGAGGAAGGTGCAGATCGGAAGAGCG
>NZ_LMLV01000027.1:0-2777 GCF_001422685.1 Paenibacillus sp. Leaf72
CTCTTCAACGGTCGGATARAGAAAYACCTCTCTTAACGGCACCTCGGTCTCCAATGCTTGATGCATGCGCGATACAAGCGTCATCGCCCGGAGGGAATGGCCGCCAAGCGCAAAGAAGTTGTCGCGAATGCCAACGCGCTCAAGCCCCAGCACCTCCTGCCACAGCCGCGCGACTTCCGCTTCSACTGGTGTCCGTGGCGCTACATACGCCGCTTCGCTCTGTGCCCCGACTTCCGGCTTCGGCAGCGCCTTGCGATCCAGCTTTCCGTTAGGTGTTAGCGGCATCTCGGTTAGGGATATGATGTGCGTTGGGAGCATATACGAGGGAAGTCCCTCTGCCAGCTTGCTGCGCATCTCCTTCGCTCCCAACCAGCGATCACCGTCACCACCGCTTCTTTTACCCCTTCGATTTGCAGCAGATGCGCTTCCACCTCRCCCAGCTCGATCCGGTAACCCCGTATCTTCACCTGATGGTCCATCCGGCCCAAATGCTCCAGACGACCATCCGGCAGCCATCTGGCTAAATCGCCAGTCCGGTACATCCGCTCGCCKGGGGCAAACGGATGCGCGACAAACCGCTCGTTCGTCAGTTCCTCGCGTGCCCAGTAGCCACGGGCTACGCCTGCTCCTCCGATGCACAGCTCTCCCACCGCTCCGATCGGCTGCACCTGCAGCGCCTCGTTCAGCACATACACCTGCGTATTGGACAGCGGACGGCCGATGCTCATTTTTCCTCCTTCGCCCGCTTCTCTCAGGTGTGCAAACGTCGACCAGACCGTCGTTTCCGTCGGGCCGTACATATTGTACAGCTCCGCCTCCGTTTGAACGCGCAATTGTCTTTCCAGCGTGACAGGGAATGGCTCCCCCCCAATCAGCAGCGCCTGCATAGGACGCAGCGCTGCGGCACTGCGCGCATCCTCCAGCAGCATCACCAGCCGGGAAGGCGTCGTCTGCATTACCTGGGCTGGATGCTTCATAAGCAGCGCAGCCAGCTGGGCAGGGTCCTGCTGCTCCGCTTCGCTCGCCAGCAGAACCTGCATGCCACAGCTCAGCGGTACCCAGCTCTCGGTCACGAAGATGTCGAAGGACACCGTCGTCACACTAAGCATCGTCGCAGATGGCGCAAAGGGCAGTGCTTCCACCATCCCCGTCATAAAGTTGACGACGTTTCGATGCTCCACCACCACCCCTTTCGGCGTGCCGGTCGTCCCGGAGGTGTAGATCACATACGCGCTGCCCTCAGCCCGGGTCTCCACCTTCGTTGATGCCGAGGAATAAGCTTTCAGTTCCTCCACGGAGGCAAACCTCACCTGCGAAGCTTGCTCCTCCTGCTGTCCATCTGAGCCCTGCTCCTCCAGACACAGCACCTGACGCAGCGGGGTTTCTACCCAGCCCGCCACCGTTTCCCGCTGTGCTTCTTCGCTTAAGAGAATGCGGATTCCGGCATCCCGGACCATCCCTTCGATGCGTCCGGTTGGCAGCGCCGGATCCAGTGGCACATAGGCCGCACCGGCTTTCATAATCCCCAGCAGACCGGCGATCAGCCAAGGCGAACGGGACAGCAGCACACCGACGCGGTCTTCACTGCTCACGCCCTGCGCGCGCAGCCAGCCCGCGATGCGGTTGGCTTGCCCGCCGGATGCCCCGGCGTTCGGGCAGCCTGCTGCTCGAATAGCCCATGCACCGTCGCGTTCTCAGGGAGCTCCAGCTCCGTAGCGTTGAAGTGCATCAGCAGTTGCTCCCGCTGCCCTGCCGTCAGCAAGTCCATGCTTCCCAGCATTGTATGCGAATCGCGGGTCACTTGACGCAGCAGCTCCGTAAAATGACCCACCCAGCGCTCTATTGTGGCCNCCGTCAGCAAGTCCATGCTTCCCAGCATTGTATGCGAATCGCGGGTCACTTGACGCAGCAGCTCCGTAAAATGACCCACCCAGCGCTCTATTGTGGCCTGCTCGAACAGCTTCACCGCGTATTCCAGCGTGCAACGCATGCCCTGCTCTTCTTCACTCACCGACAGCGTCAGATCGAATTTCGCCGCTCCGCTTTCTATCGGGTACGGCGTCCATTGCAGATCCGCCAGCTCCAGCTCCGACTGCTCCGTGTTTTGCAACACCAGCATCGCATCAAAAAGCGGATTSCGGCTCAAATCCCGCTGCCTGACTACCTGCTCCACCAGCTCCTCGAACGGATAGTCCCCATGTTCGAAGGCGCTTAGCGCCGTCTGCTTCACTTCCTGCAAGTAGGCAGAGAACGTTTTTCCATTATGCGGCATATCGCTGCATGCGGCGGCAAATCGGCGAACCGAGGTGNGCCTGACTACCTGCTCCACCAGCTCCTCGAACGGATAGTCCCCATGTTCGAAGGCGCTTAGCGCCGTCTGCTTCACTTCCTGCAAGTAGGCAGAGAACGTTTTTTCCCCCGACGGACTCAGCCGCAGCGCCAGCGTGTTCACGAACATCCCCAGCATGCCCTGCAAGTCAGCATGCGAACGTCCCGCAATCGGCGTGCCGACGATCAGCTCCTCCTGACCGCTTAATCGGCCAAGCAACGCGCTGTACGCTGCCAGCAGCACCATATACACCGTCGCCCCGCTCGTACGGGCCAGTTCCCGCAGCGCTGCTGACAGCTCGCTGTCCAGCTCGAATTCTACGCGTGCTCCCTCGAAGCTCCGCACCGCCGGAAGCGGATAATCGAGCGGCAGGCTCAGCACTGGCAGCTCCCCGGCGAACTGCTTCAGCCAGTAGCGCTCCATCTCCCGATAAGACGCGCTTTCCCGG
>NZ_LMLV01000028.1:0-2372 GCF_001422685.1 Paenibacillus sp. Leaf72
GGAAGCGGAGAGCCTGATGCGAGTGGCGGTGTTCCGCACAGGGAAGCATACGCACGAGCTGGTCTGGAGCTTCCATCATATTGTGATGGACGGCTGGTGTTTGCCGCTCGTGATGGAGGAAGTACTGCGCACCTACAGCGCCTACAGTATGTCGGGTAGCGAAGAGGAGCAGCAGGAGCAGGAGCAGCCAAAAGGTCCGGCGTACAGCGCCTATATCCGCTGGCTGTCAGAGCAGGACGAGGCGTCGGCGCTGCGCTACTGGAAGGAACGACTGTCGGGCTGTGAAGCACAGGCGGTGTTCCCGAAACGCCAGCGCCAGACGTCAGGNAGAGCAGGACGAGGCGTCGGCGCTGCGCTACTGGAAGGAACGACTGTCGGGCTGTGAAGCACAGGCGGTGTTCCCGAAACGCCAGCGCCAGACGTCAGGCTATGAAGCGAGGCGTGTGAGCGGAGTCGTGCCTCGGGAGCAAAGTGAGCGAATCGCGGCGGCGGCCAAAGCGCATGGCGTAACGATGAACACGCTGCTGCAAACGGCATGGGGATTGTTACTGCACCGCTACAGCGGYAGCCGGGATGTGGTGTTTGGCGGGGTGGTGTCGGGCCGACCTGCCGACCTTCCAGGCGTGGAAAGCATGATCGGACTGTTCATCAACACGCTGCCCGTCCGGGTCGCGTGCGAGGGTCAGGATACGGCTGCTGATGTGCTGCGGCGGATGCAGGCGGACGCGCTGGCTGCGCAAGCCTATGGCTACTATCCGCTGCATGAGATCCAGGCGCATTGCACCGGAACGAGAGAGCTGTTTGACCATATTTTAGTGTTCGAGAATTATCCGATGCCGACGAGCTCGGAAGCCTCCCTGGATGCGAGCGGACTGGCGATTACCAGCGTGCAGGCAGACGAACAAACGAATTATGACCTGAATGTGATGATTCAGCCTGGAGAAGAACTGGTCGTACATTTCGACTATAACGGACAGGTGTACGAACAGGAGGCTATGGAGCGGGTGCAGGGTCACTGGCTGCAACTGGTGGAACAGATCGTGAGCCAGCCGAACGTGCCGGTCACGCAGTTGACAGGTGTACGAACAGGAGGCTATGGAGCGGGTGCAGGGTCACTGGCTGCAACTGGTGGAACAGATCGTGAGCCAGCCGAACGTGCCGGTCACGCAGATGGAGCTGCTGACGGCAGGGCAGCGGGAGCTGCTGCTGATGCACTTCAACGCTACGGAGCTGGAGCTCCCTGAGAACGCGACGGTGCATGGGCTATTCGAGCAGCAGGCTGCCCGAACGCCGGGGCATCCGGCGCTGGTGCACTGACAATGTGCGCTTTCGTCAGCGCAAGCAGTTCAATGAGCTTGTCCAGNCTGCTGATGCACTTCAACGCTACGGAGCTGGAGCTCCCTGAGAACGCGACGGTGCATGGGCTATTCGAGCAGCAGGCTGCCCGAACGCCGGGGCATCCGGCGCTGGTGAGCGGACTGGCCGTGTGGACGTACGGCGAGCTGGACGGGCAAGCCAACCGCATCGCGGGCTGGCTGCGCGCGCAGGGCGTGAGCAGTGAAGACCGCGTCGGTGTGCTGCTGTCCCGTTCGCCTTGGCTGATCGCGGGTCTGCTGGGGATTATGAAAGCTGGTGCGGCCTATGTGCCACTGGATCCNGAAGACCGCGTCGGTGTGCTGCTGTCCCGTTCGCCTTGGCTGATCGCGGGTCTGCTGGGGATTATGAAAGCTGGTGCGGCCTATGTGCCACTGGATCCGGCGCTGCCAGCCGGACGCATCGAAGGGATGGTCCGGGATGCCGGAATCCGCATTCTCTTAAGCGAAGAAGCACAGCGGGAAACGGTGGCAGGCTGGGTAGAAACCCCGCTGCGTCAGGTGCTGTGTCTGGAGGAGCATGCCTCAGACGGACAGCAGAAGGAACATGCCTCAGACGTACAGCAGAAGGAGCAGGGCTCAGATGGACAGCAGGAGGAGCAAGCTTCGCAGGTGAGGTTTGCCTCCGTGGAGGAGCTGAAAGCTTACTCCACGGCATCAACGGAGGTGGAGACTCGCGCTGAGGGCAGCGCGTATGTGATCTACACCTCGGGGACGACCGGCACGCCGAAAGGGGTGGTGGTGGAGCATCGGAACGTCGTCAACTTTATGACGGGGATGCTGGAAGCACTGCCCTTTGCGCCATCTGCAACCATGCTCAGTGTGACGACGGTGTCCTTCGACATCTTCGTGACCGAGAGCTGGGTACCGCTGAGCTGTGGCATGCAGGTTCTGCTGGCAAGCGAGGCGGAGCAGCAGGACCCTGCCCAGCTGGCTGCGCTGCTCACGAAGCATCCAGCCCAGGTGATGCAGACGACGCCTTCCCGGCTGGTGATGCTG
>NZ_LMLV01000029.1:0-1287 GCF_001422685.1 Paenibacillus sp. Leaf72
TGTGGGATGTTCCTCTTAACAGACCAGACTTCTTTTTCCGTCTCCGCTGGCTTGCTCGGCCTTTCCCCATCAGATTCCATGCCGGAATCACAGAAAGAATTCCTTCGAACCCAAACTTTGGTCTTTTCTAGAAACCTTGATGGGTCAAATTTCTCCGGCTCATTCCAGTATTCCTCTGAAGTGTTTAGTTCATAGTTGTTTATGAAGACTATCGTTCCTTTTTCTACGCCATATCCTGAGATTGCTGCGTTCTCCGTAGCTACATGAGGAACGATAGGGGATGAGGCGTATCTTAGACATTCTAAGACAGTTGCTTCTGTGTATGGCAAACTATGACGGTCGAGTAATGTAACNCTTTAGTCAAACCGTCTAATTCTGCCCTAATCTTCCTGCCGACTTCAGGGTCTCTCGCCACAGCTGTCAAACATAACATGACAAGATTACCCACCGAAGAATGACCGCCTAGAAAATCTTCAAGCATGAAGATTATAGTATTTCTATCAACCGTCGGGTCTTCATGTAAAACTTTTAGCAACCCATCTAGAAAGTCCTTTTCAGGCCCTTCTATGTCCAGATCCAATTCCCTCTGTTCTACGATCCTTGAAAGAATGAACGAGCGAATATCTGAAGACCAGTTAGACAGTTTATCTAAATGCTTCTTGTAAAAAGGTTGGAGCCACGGCNGTCAAAATGGTCGACGATGCGCTTGAAATCTTCGTCGTTTTCGGCGTCAAATCTCACGTTGCACATGTAGTGCGAAAACATATTCATTGCTGTAGTCATTAAGATCGGTTTTAGGTTGATGCTGGAGTCTAAAGTACGGGTTATGTTTTTAAGTGTTTGTAGCAGTTCTATGGATTCGAATGTAGCGACGTCTCCGATGCGCGCGAAGTTGTCGGTGTGTTGTTTGGGTCCACAATGGCGGCGGGCGAGATTTCTTCTTCTTAGTTGAAGGTTTGACCAATCGCATAGTGCTAAGGAATTATTCCTATCGCCAGCAAAAAGTTGATGAAATCGGATAAAGTCAGGCCGTCCGCCGAAGAATTTTCCATTTTGATTCAAGACCTCCCGGATGAGGTCCAAATTATTAACCACTAGGCATTTCGACGTTCCCAATTGCAGCGTAAAWATGTCTCCATAAGTTTTCGCCAAGTCCGTGAAAGACTGGAATGGCGATTCGTGCTTGCCCAAAAGGTGCATATTACCTATTATTGGCAAAGGTGTAGGTCCCGGCGCCTCTTTTAGAACCAAAGTCTTATTTTCACCATATTTATTGAACTTTTTGCC